>CAVVLH010000046.1:0-261571 GCA_963748805.1 uncultured Alphaproteobacteria bacterium
CGCAAGTCGGCGCAGAACATCAAGGCGGCCAAGAAGATGGTCGACTCGATGATCCCGGAGGTCTGGGACGTGCTCGAGGAGGTGATTCGCGAGCATCCGGTGCTGCTGAACCGCGCGCCGACGCTGCACCGTCTGGGCATCCAGGCGTTCGAGCCGCTGCTCGTCGAGGGCAAGGCGATCCAGGTCACCCGCTGGTCTGTCACGCGTTCAACGCGGACTTCGACGGGGACCAGATGGCCGTACACCTGCCGCTCTCGGCAGAGGCTCAGGCGGAGGCCCGCATCCTGATGCTCTCCTCCAACAACATCCTCTCGCCGGCGCACGGGGCGCCGCTCGCGACACCGACCCAGGACATGATCCTAGGCGCCTACTACCTGACCTACGGTCCCGAGGCGGAGGAGCTGGCGAAGATCGACCGGGGCGTCGCACCAGCCGCGGCCGCACGCCTTCCGCACCGCGCAGGAGGCGGAGCTGTCTTATGAGGCGCGGCGTCGTGAAGCTGCACGACCTCGCCGAGTTCCGGCCGTTCCGCCGCGACAGCGGGCACGTGCTCACCACGGTCGGGCGGATCATCTACAACGACCGCATCGAGCGGGCGCTCGAGGAGGCACTCGGCGAGCGCGTTCGACCCGACGCACCTACGTGTTCGTCAACCAGTCGATGAAGAAGCGCGACACGACCCGGTTGATTGACGCGCTCGTCCAGCGTTACGGCGCGACGACGATCTCCCTCGTGCTCGATGCGTTCAAGGAGCTCGGCTTCAAGTACGCGACGCAGGCGGGGATCACGATCTCCAAGAACGATGTCGTCGTGCCGCCGAGCAAGCAGCGAGATCCTCGGGCGCTACGAGGAGGAGGTCGCGGAGATCCAGGAGCAGTACGACACCGGCTTGATCACGCAGGAGGAGCGCCACGAAGCGTCGTCGAACGCTGGAACGCCTGCACCGACGAGGTCGCGGAAGCGATGATCGAGAACCTCGACGAGTTGAACCCCATCTTCATGATGGCCAACTCGGAGCCCGCGGCTCGTTCAAGCAGATCCGCCAGCTCGCCGGTATGCGCGGCCTGATGGCCAACCCGAAGGGCGAGATCATCGAGCGGCCGATCAAGGCCAACTTCGTCGAAGGTCTCTCCGTGCTCGAGTACTTCATCTCCACGCACGGTGCCCGCAAGGGACTCGCGGACACGGCGCTACGCACCGCCGACTCGGGCTACCTCACGAGGCGGCTTGTCGACGTCGCGCAGGACGTGATCATCCGCGAGCCCGACTGCGGCACCAAGGAGATGATCGAGATGCCGGTGTTCAAGAACGGCGGCGAGCCCAACGACAACCTGATCGGGCGAGTCGCCGCGAGCGAATTCCAGACCAAGCGCGGCCGGATGCTCGTCGAGCCGGGAAGCCAGATCGATCGCGCCGAGTTCGCTGACATCGTCGAGAGCCACCGCGAGGACTACGAGCGCGGCCACAACGCGCATGGTCCCGGTTCGCTCGGTGCTCAAGTGCGAGGCCGTCACCGGTGTGTGCCAGGCCTGTTACGGCCGCGCGATGGCGACCGGGCAGATCGCCCAGATCGGTGACGCGGTCGGAATCATCGCCGCGCAGTCGATCGGTGAGCCGGGCACGCAGCTGACGATGCGCACGTTCCACACCGGCGGCGTCGCCGGCGCGGACATCACCCACGGCCTGCCGCGCGTCGTCGAGCTGTTCGAGGCGCGCAAGCCGAAGGGCCTGGCGAAGATCGCCGAGCAGGACGGCGTGATCTCGATCGAGGAGACCGACAAGGCGCTGACAGTCGTGATCACCGAGCGGCGGGCGAGGAGCACCGTCACCCTTCCCGCGCCGGACCCGCCTCTACGTCACCCGGGCGAGAAGGTCGACGCCGGGCGCAGCTCAACGAGGGCTCGCTGTATCCGCACGAGCTGCTCGCGGTGCGCGGGCGTACCGAGACCGAGCAGTACCTCGTCAAGGAGGTGCAGGCGGTCTACAGGTCCCAGGGCGTGGACATCAACGACAAGCACATCGAGCTGATCGTGCGCCAGATGCTGAAGAAGGTGCGCGTCGACCAGAAGGGCGACACCGACTACCTGCCGGGGCAGTTCGTCGATCGCTTCGAGTTCGCGCGGGCCAGCGAGCTGGTCGCCAAGGCAGGCGGCGAGGCGGCCGAGTCGAGGACATCATCCTCGGGATCACCAAGGCCTCGCTGAACACCGACTCGTTCCTCTCGGCCGCCTCCTTCCAGGAGACGACGAAGGTGCTGACCGACGCGGCGCTCGAGGGCAAGATCGACCGCCTCACGGGCTCAAGGAGAACGTGATCATCGGCAAGCTGATCCCGGCCGCAACCGGCCTGAAGCGCTACCGGCGGATCGAGATCGAGCCCGCCAAGCCGCTGCCGCGGGCCGTCGACGAGCTCGGCCTGCTCGGCGAGGACGAACTCGCCGGCGAGCTGGGGATGGAGCGGATTCGCCGACTTCGCGGCGGACCTCGCCTCGCTCGAGGAGATCGGCCTCGGCTCGGACCCGGGCTTCGCCGACGAGCTGCGCGAGCTGGACGTCGACTGGGATTGGACTGAGGCCGGGGCGCGCGCGGATCGCGCGGCCCGGCCAGTCGTCTCCGCCGGGCCCGCTGAGCGCGGTGGCACCAGCGCCGTCTGAGCGGCCGGGACGCCCGCGACCCGCGGCTGCGTCAAGCTGGCCGTGTGAGGAGTCTTCGCGACATCGCGGGCGTGCTGCGCCACCGCGACTACCGCTTCCTGTGGCTGGTCGCAGACGACGAGCGCGATCGGCGACGCGATCGTCTTCGTGGCCCTCGCGCTGTTCGTGATTGACCGCACCGGCAACCCGACCGACCTCGGGCTCGTGCTGGCCGCCGGCGTCGTGCCGCTGCTCGTGTTCCTGCTGTTCGGCGGGGTCTGGGCCGACCGCCTCCCCCGCCACGCCGTGGTGATCGTCACGGACCTCGCGCGCTTCGCCCTGCACGCCCTGCTCGCCGTGCTGATCTTCACCGGCGAGGTGACGATCTGGCAGCTGGTCGTGATCGAGGCGCTGTTCGGTGCCGCCGAGGCGTTCTTTCGCCCCGCGATATCCGGGCTCGTGCCGCAGACCGTGCCCGAGCCCGACATCCAGCAGGCGAACGCGCTGATGGGGATGTCGCGAAACGCTGCGACCCTGATGGGTCCTGCGCTCGCGACGGCGCTGGTCCTGACCGCGGGCGCCGGCTGGGCGTTCGCGGTCGACGCCGCGACCTTCCTCGTCAGCGCCGCGTGTCTCACCCAGGTTCGGCCACGCCGTCGTGAGCTCACCGCCCCGCCCGGCGAACCGCCCGTGGATGGCGTGGCGCCGAGCCTGTGGAGCGAGATGCGCGCCGGCTATCGCGAGGTGCGCTCGCGGGCGTGGATCTGGGCGACGCTGCTGGCCTTCAGCGTGATCAACCTCACCGGGCTGGCGCCGCTGTTCGTGCTCGGCCCGATCGTCGCGCGCGAGCGCTACGGCCACACCGCGGTCTACGGGGCGGTCATCGCGATCCTCGGCGTCGGCACGATCGCCGGCTCGCTCGCGGGCGTCAACTGGCGCCCGCGCCATCCGATGCGGATGGCGACCCTGGTGATCATGCTCTGGCCGCCGTCGATCGTGCTGTTCGGAGCCGGCGTCACGCTCTGGCTCGTCCTCCCCGCCGTGGCGCTGGCCGGGCTCGGCGTCGCGCTGTTCGACGTCTGGTGGCTGACGGCGCTCGCCGAGCGGGTGCCGCCCGACAAGCTCTCGCGCGTCACCTCCTACGACTGGGTCGTCTCAAACGGTCTGCTGCCACTCGGCCTGATCCTCGCCGGCCCGCTCGCCTCGGCGCTCGGCGCCGTGGCGGTGCTGATCGCCGGATCCACGCTCGCCGGCCTGGCGCTCGCCGCGGCGCTGCTGTCGCGCGACACGTGGAGGCTCGAGCGCCTGCCGCGAGCGAGCGATCAACCCGGGTGACCCTGACCTCAGGCCAGCGCGCGCAGCGGGACCGACCGGTGTGCGCCGCCGTTCAACGAATAGCTGAGCGCAGGCTTGAGAGCTCGCGCCTGCGCTGCTCGCCCCCGCAGCCAGCGCGAGTGCGGCAACGGTTGCGATACGCTGGATGCGCAGTCTCGGTGACGATACCCGCCTTCTGCGAGCGGCAAGTCAAGCGCAGGGCAAGGTCGTCCGATATGGAACATAGGCGCGAGCGACGCGTCGTCTCACCCTTTATGGAGGCCTGACATCCAACTCGGAATCCTGCTCGCGCTCGCCTGCGCGGTGCTCACCAACCTCGCGTTCTTCTTCAAGCAGCGCGGCGCACGCAGTGCCGCGCGGGTCTGCGCGAGCCACCCGCTGCGCTCCGGGCGGGCGCTGTTTCGCTCCCGCTGGTTCGCGATCGGCATGGCGGTCGCGGTGTTCGCCTGGCTGCTGCACGTCGCGGCGATGGCGTTCGCGCCGCTCAGCATCGTCCAGGTCGTGCTGGCCGGCGGCGTCGTGCTGATCGGCGTGATGGCGGAGCGAATGTTCGGCTTCCCGATGGGACGGCGCCAGTGGCTCGGCCTCGCGCTGACCGCCGCCGGACTGGTTGCCTTCGCGCTCACCGTGCCGGCCGTGCACGGGGCTCACGCGACCTTCTCGCCGGCCGCGATGATCGGCTTTGGCCGGCGCAAAGCCCGGATTGACGTAGCGCTGGTTTTTCGGAAGCCCCGCGATCGCTTGCAGATCCTCGTCATCAAGCCCGATATTCAGCGCATCGAGATTGGCGCGCTGGCTCTCTGCCCGCGAGGCCTTCGGGATTGCCGCGACGCCGTCCTGGTCCAGCAACCATTTCAGCGCCACTTGCGCAGCACTCGCCCCATGCTTGTTGCCGATCGCAACAAGCGTCTCATTGGAGGCCGCCCTACCTTGCGCGAGCGGGCAATAGGCTACCAGCGGGATCGATTTGGCCGCCAGATATTTGCGTAAGTTGGTCTGATCGAGCATCACATGATACTCGACCTGGTTGCAGGCGATCGGCGCCTTGATCTCTTCAACGACTTTCTTCAGGAGCGCGACGTTGAAATTGGCGACGCCGATGGCGCGCGTGCGGCCTTCCTGCTTCAGCTTCATCAGGGTTTCGAACATCGCTGGCAGGTTCATGTTCGGCGCGGGCCAATGCACGAGATAGAGATCGACCTGATCGAGCCTGAGCTTTTTCAGGCTGGCGTCGAAAGCGCGGCGCATCGCGTCCGGCGCCAGATTTTCGTTCCAGACCTTGGTCGTGACATGGAGATCCTTGCGTGCGATCTTTGAAGCCGCAATTGCCGCACCGATCGCCTCCTCGTTGCCGTACATCTCGGCGGTGTCGATGTGGCGATAGCCGAGCGCAAGCGCACTTTCCACCGCCGCACGGCAGGCATCGCCCTGCATGCGATAGGTGCCGAGCCCGAGGCGCGGCAGGCTGATGCCCTGCGTTTGCAGTTGTTCCATGTCCATGAACTCCGAAGACGAACGGGACCGTGTCCGGACACGGGAGCCCAAGGGAAATGATTCAGATGAAGCCTTGAATGAAATCGATCATCCGCTGCTGATAATGTGCCGGTACCGCAGCCTACAAATCAAGATGGCGTCATTGCCGCCGTCTTATCGCTTCCAGTTGCAGATGCCGCCCGACTTGCAGGGCCAGGTCTGAACGGTGATCTCGCGGGCTTGCGCCTCCACGGGGTTTCGCCCGTGAAGCGCGACCAGCGCATGCGGCTTGTGGGGCACCGATCGTTCCGCCGCCCGCATATGGGCTGCGCGCATGCCGGAAGCAGCGGTCTTGAGGGCGGTCTTGGGCGTCGGGTTCTGAGGAGTCGAATTATTTTCGACATGGACCGTGGCCGCGGCGATGGCCTTGGGATCGGCCGCGAGTTCTGCACTGGCCTGTGCGGCGTGGTTACCGCGATCGACCGTCACATCCAGTGGACCCGGAGCAAAGCTTGCGGCAGGGCCAAGCGGCTTTGGCGACAACACAGCCTGGGAGAGATCAAGCTTGAGGTACTCGTCGGCACGGTATTGCTGCGCGGACGAGAGGCCGCTCCACGCCAAAACCATCACGCCAAAGGCGGCAAAGCTAACGCAATTCACGACCATCGAGGCCTCCCACAGCCGATTCCCGCCCATGCTCACTATCTAGGGATTGAAGCTGCCAATTCCAGTGAATTTGGCCGGCAAGGTTACCGCAGCAAGGCCTTCACCCGCGGCATTTCCTCCCACACAATCGAGTGTTCCCTCGGTGAGAGGCTTCCTGTATAGGGTGCGACGCCGGGCTAAAATCAGGATTTATCGTGTTGGCTGAAAGGATTGCCATGCCCGCTGCGCCGCTTTTAACCCGCCTGCTGCCCGTTTTATTTGCAATCGTCACGCTGGTGATGTCCGCGCCTCGCGCCAACGCGGACGATAAGGTGCTGCGGGTGGGCACGCTGAAACTCATTCACGGCATCACGCCCTATTTCTACGAGAAGTTCGCCCCGCCCGGCTACAAGATCGAGGTCATTCCGTTCGAAAGCCCGACCGACGGCAAGAATGCGGTGCTAACCGGCACCGTCGATACCTGCGTCCACGGCATTGCTGCGTTCCTGCTCGGGGCCGCGGCCGGCGAACCGGTCGTGATCGTCGCCGCCGCGACCAACCGCGGCATGGGCATCGTCGCCGACGCCAAATCCGACATCAAGACGATCAAGGATTTGAAGGGCAAGCGCGTCGCGATCACTCCGGGCTCGACGCAGGAAGTCGTCATCCTCGAGCGGTTGAAGGCCGAAGGCATGACGGTAGCCGACATCCAGCCGATCCGGCTGTCGTTCAGTGATATGCCGGCCGCGCTCGCCCGCGGCGATATCGACGCCTATGTCGGTGCCGAACCCGGCCCCGGAATCAGCCTCGCCAACGGCACCGGCCGACTCGTCGAATATCCCTATTCGACGCCGATCGGCTCGCTCAACATGATCCTCTCGGCCAGCGAAAAGATGATCAAGGAGAATCCCGAGCGGCTCAAAATGATCGTCGAGATGCACAAGAAGGCGACGGACTATGCGATGGCGCATCCGGAAGAAATGGTCGAGGTCGCGATGCAGAAACTCGGCCAGCAGCGCGCATCGATCGAAAAGGCGGTTCCGAATGTCGAGCTGACCTGGAAGATCGACGACGTCTTCATCGAACGCGCCAAGGCCTATAGCGACTTGATGGTCGAGAAGAAGCAGGTCCGCCAGGCGCCCGACATGGCGCGCGCCATCACTAAACAATTCATGTAAGCGCCATCGACGTGAGCGACCACGCCGCAGCTTTGCCCGACAACGACGAGAAAAGTCTGCCCGCAGCGACCGCCTCCCCGCGCCGCGGCAGGCGGCAGCGGCTGGAGAGCCTGCGCGCCTTCGTTCTTGGCGCGGGCTTTCCGATCCTCCTGATCCTGATCTGGGACCGCGCGGTCGCCATCACGGGCACACGGTTGATCCCGAGCCCGTATCAGGTCGCCGTGATGATGTACGATTTTACGTTCGGCGGCATTTACGACGACGCCTTCAGCGGCACCATTCTGATCCATGTCTGGAAATCGATGCAGCGCGTCTATGGCGGCTTTCTACTTGCCGCGTTGATCGGCATTCCCTTGGGTCTGATGATCGGGCGCATCAAGGTGCTGCGCCAACTGCTCGACCCGACCATCTCGCTGTTGCGTCCAATTCCTGTTACCGCGTGGCTGCCGCTGTCGATGATCTTTTTCGGATTGGGGCCGAATGCCGCGATCTTCCTGGTTTTCCTCGGCGCGTTTTATCCGATCCTGCTGAACACGATGTTTGGCGTGCGCTCGATTGATCCGCGCTTGTTCGAGGCGGCGTCCATGCTCGGCTGTTCCGGCGCCGGCATGTTCCGGCAGATCGTACTGCCGGCCTCGCTGCCTGCGATCTTCAGTGGCCTTAGGATCGCGCATGGCTTTGCCTGGATCCTGATCGTGGTCGGCGAAATGACCGGCGTTCCGACCGGCCTTGGCTCGGTGGTGATGGATGGCCGCACGCTGTCGCGCACCGATCTCGTCATCACCGGCATGATCGTGATCGGCGCCTGCGGCTTTGTCACCGATCGCATCATCGTCGCGATCAGCAATCATCTCCTGAGCTGGAGCCCGCAACACCGTGAGTAATGGGCACCCGGAAACTCTGACCATCCACGGCGTCACCAAACGCTTTGCCGTCGGCGACGACGAAGTTGACGCGCTCGCGCCGGTCGATCTGGCGATTCCGAAGGGCGAGTTCGTCTGCATGATCGGCGCCTCCGGCTGCGGAAAGTCCACGCTGTTGCGGATCATCGCCGGATTTGAAGAGCCGACCACCGGCGAGGTCGCGATCGACGGAGAGCCCGTGACCGGCCCCGGCAGCGATCGCGGCATGGTATTTCAGGACTACGCGCTGTTCCCATGGATGACGGTGCGTCAGAACATCAGCTTCGGGCCGCGGCAACGTCATCTCGCGCGCGAGGAAATCGAAAAGACCACGGACGAGTTCGTCCGGATGGTCGGGCTGGAGCGCTTCGCCGACCGCTATCCGAACCAATTGTCGGGCGGCATGAAACAGCGCGTGGCGATCGCGCGCGTGCTCGCCAACAACGCCAATATTCTTTTGATGGATGAGCCGTTCGGCGCGCTCGACGCGCTCACCCGTGAGCAGCTTCAGAACGAACTCTTGCAAATCTGGAAGCGTACCGGCGTGACCACGATCTTCGTCACCCACTCGGTCGAGGAAGCGGTGCTGCTGGCCGATCGCGTGCTGGTGATGAGCGCGGGCCCCGGGAAAATCGACAGCGACTTCCGCATCGATCTCCCTCGCCCGCGCGACGTGTCATCACCGGAATTCAACGCGCTCCGGCGCGACGTGGCGCGGCGGCTGACAAGTCATCTGGCACTTGCGAAGGCCTGATGCGGGCTATACGACGCAAACGCCGGCCATCTCAGGAGATGCCACGATATGAATGATACGACGTCCGGTTCCGATTTCAGCGTCGGCGTGCTCGACCTGCTGCGCCGCTTCGAAAAAGATGACGGGCTCGCCAATGGCTACGCTTACGCTTGCCTGGAGCGGGCAAAGACCGCCGAGCCCGTTCTGAAGGCGTTTGAATATCTGCCGCGCGATGTCAGCCGCCGCCCTGGGGGTCTGCTCTCGGGGATCCCCGTCGGCATCAAGGATATCATCGCAACGTCCGATATGCCGACGACCAACGGATCGCCGATCTATCGCGATCACGTACCGGCGCAGGACGCTTGGGTGGTCGAACGGCTGCGCCAGCTCGGCGCCACGATCTTCGGCAAGACCGTATCGACAGAATTCGCCTGGCGTCATCCCGGCCCGACTACCAACCCGTGGAACGCGCAGCATACGCCGGGCGGTTCGTCGTCGGGCTCCCCCGCTGCCGTAGCGGCCGGCATTGTACCGCTGGCATTGGGAACGCAAACGCTGGGCTCGGTGATCCGGCCGGCCGCCTTCAACGGCGTCGTCGGCCTCAAGCCGAGCTTTGGCGCGATCCCGCGCATCGGCGTGCATCCGTTGAGCCCGTCGCTCGACCATGTCGGGTTCTTCGCCCGCCGGGTCGACGACGTGGCCCTTGCGCTGTCCCTGCTGGCAGCCACCAGCGACGCCGATATTCATGGCCGGCCGCTCCCCGGCTTCACCATCGATCCCGCCCGGGGAATCGCCCCGCTGGAAAAACCACGTCTTCGCGTGATGCGTTTTCAACACTGGGCCGGCGTCGAGGCCGAACAGCAGAAGGTTTTTGAGGCCGCCGTTGCGCAGCTGCGCGGAGCCGGCGCTGTTGTGGAAGAGCGCGAGTGGGAAGAACTCGATGCCGTCAACTGGGATACGATCAGCACCATTCTTGCCTCCGAGGCTTCGTTGATTTTTGGCAATCTCGTAGAACGCTATCCTGACCGCACCAGCAACCACCTCAAGACGCTCGTTGAGACTGGAAAAACAGTGACGACCTTTGACTATCTGGCGGCCAGGTCACGGCAGGAAAAACTGCGGACAGAAATGGCCGAACAGATGTCGGGTTTTGACGCCGTCCTGACATTGCCAGCCTTCGGCGAGGCGCCGAACGGCCTCGATTTCACCGGCAAGGCCGAATATTGCGCGCCATGGACTCTGACCGGTGCGCCCGCGATCTCGCTTCCGGCGGGTCGTGGCAAAAATCATCTTCCGCTGGGCATCCAGCTCGTTGGAGGTTACCGGCAAGACCGCCGGCTGCTTTCGGTCGCCAAGTGGACCGAAGGCGTTTTGCGGTTCGAACCCGGCTTGCCGAAGCTCTGACGCCCGGTCAGGTCGCAGCCGCCGGCGTCTCCGGTAACGCATCGAGATGGCAAGCCGCCCACTGCCCCTCTGCTCTCTGGCGAAGCTCCGGCTCTTCGGTTCGACAGCGATCGAACACAAACGGGCATCGCGTGTGGAAACGGCATCCGCTCGGCGGATTGATCGGGCTCGGGACGTCACCTTTCAGTATGATCGGTGTGCGGCGAATGGTCGGGTCCGGCACCGGCACCGCCGAGAGCAGCGCCTTGGTGTAGGGATGTTTGGGACCGGCAAAAATCCGTTCCCGGGGCGCGATCTCGACGATCTTGCCGAGATACATCACCGCGACGCGATGGGTCATGTGTTCGACGATCGCCAGATCGTGGCTGATGAAGAGCAGCGCGAGGCCGAATTCCCGCTGCAAATCCTGCAACAGGTTGACGATCTGCGCCTTGACCGAGACGTCGAGCGCCGAGACCGCCTCGTCGCAGACGATCAAATCCGGTTCGGCCGCCAGCGCCCTCGCGATGCAGATGCGCTGGCGTTGACCGCCCGAGAATTCATGCGGCCTTCGGTCCAGCGCGTCGCGTGGCAGGCGCACGGTATCCATCAGGCCCGTGATCTTCGATTCGAGCTCGGCCGAAGATTTGGCGAGACCGAAATTGCGGATCGGCTCGGCCAGGATCGCGCGCACGCGCAATCGCGGATTGAGGCTGGAGAACGGATCCTGGAATACGACCTGCACCCGCCGCCGCATCTGCTTCAGGCGATCCGGCGAAAGATCGTCGATGCGCTGGCCGTCAAGCACCACCTGGCCCGCGGTGATATCGAACAAGCGCAGGATGGCGCGGCCGACCGTCGATTTGCCGCAGCCGGATTCGCCGACCAGGGACAGCGTCTCGCCGCGCGCGATTTCAAATGACACCCCATCCACGGCATAGACGCGGCTCGCATCGCGCTTGAGCAGGTGCCCGCGGACCGGGAAATGCTTCTTGAGGTCGTTGACCTGCAACAGAGGCGCGTTCATGCCGCGACCGCCTTCCAGTGTCCCGATTCCGAAGTTCGTATCATTTGCGGAACCCACGTTTGCGAAGTTCGGAATCGAAGGGACACTGGCAAATCAAATTCATCTGGTGTGGCTTTGGCTCAAAAGTCCGCATGAAGACCTCGCGGCAAAGGTGATGCGGACTTTTGAACCGCCACACCAGGCGCAAAATGACAGGCGGCGAAATGGCGGGAAGATTTTTCCTCCAGCCCCGGCGCGACCTCACGGCAGAGATCGGTGGCGATGGCACAGCGCCCGGCAAAGGCGCAGCCGGTGATGCGCTGCTTGAGGCTCGGCACTTGGCCTGGAATTTCGGCAAGGCGTCTCGCCGCGCCGGTCAGCGAGGAACCGAGCTTGGGCACCGCGCCGAGCAGGCCTTGCGTATAAGGATGGCGGGGCGAGCGGAACAGCTCAGCCACCGGCGCTTCCTCGACCTTGCGGCCGGCATACATCACCATGACGCGCTCGGCGACTTCGGCCACGACGCCGAGATCGTGGGTGATCAGGATCACCGCGGCACCCACCCTTTGCTTCAGGTCGAGCATCAGTTGCAGGATCTGCGCCTGGATCGTGACGTCGAGCGCCGTGGTCGGCTCGTCGGCGATCAGAAGCTTTGGATTGCAGGCAAGCGAAATCGCGATCATCACGCGCTGGCGCATGCCGCCCGACAATTGGTGCGGATATTCCCGCACCCGCCGCGCCGGCGCCGGGATGCCGACCAAGGTCAATAATTCGACGGCGCGCGCTTCGGCGGCTTCCTTGTCGAGGCCCTGATGCAGCCGCAGCGTCTCGCCGATCTGGCGGCCGACCGTCAAAACCGGATTGAGGCTTGTCATCGGCTCCTGAAAGATCATCGAAATGTCATTGCCGCGAATGGCGCGCATGTCGCGATCTGAGAGTTTCAGAAGATCGCTGCCGCGGAATCGGACCGAGCCCGCGATCTTGCCCGGCGGCTCAGGGATGAGGCGCATCAGCGACATCGCGGTGACCGACTTGCCGCAGCCGGACTTACCGACGATCGCCAGCGTCTCGCCTTCGTCGACATGAAAGGAGACGCCATCGACGGCCCGGTTAATCCCGTCGGGGGTGCGGAAATGGGTCTGCAAATTCTCGACTTCGAGCAATGCCATCGGATCAGACCTTGCTCATCACAGGCTCTTGGCCATGCGGGGGTCGAGGGCATCGCGCAGGCCGTCGCCGACGAGATTGACGGCGAGCACCGTGACGGAAAGAAAGGCGGCCGGGAAAAACACGATGTAGGGCTTCACCTGCCACAGTGCCCTGCCCTCGGCCATGATGTTGCCCCAGGACGGAATCGTCGGCGGCGTGCCGGCGCCGATGAAAGAGAGAATCGACTCCACGATCATCGCACTGGCGCAGACATACGTCGCCTGCACCAGCATCGGCGCCATCGTGTTGGGCAGGATGTGGCGAAGAATGATCATCGGAGTTCGCGTGCCGGAGGCAATCGCGGCATCGACGTAAGCCTGCTCACGCAACGACAACACGACGCTGCGCACCAGCCGCGAAACCCGCGGTATTTCGGCGACCGTGATCGCCATGATGACGTTGCCGACGCTGCCGCGCGTCAACGCCATCAGCGCAATCGCGAGCAAAATCGGCGGGATCGACATCAACCCATCCATGATGCGCATGACGAGGCCGTCGGCCCATCGCACGAAGCCCGAGACGAGGCCGATGGTGAGCCCTGCCAGCGTCGCCAATAGCGCCACCGAAAGACCGACCGTGAGCGACACCCGCGTCCCGTACACCACCCGCGAATAGATATCACGACCGAGCGCATCGGTCCCGAACCAGTGATCTGCCGATGGCGCGCGGAGACGTCTGGACGGTGCGAGCGCCGTCGGGTCGACGGTCCAGAGATAGGGCGCGAAGATGCCGATCAACACAAGCGCAAGAAGGAGCGCCCCGCCGATCGCAACCGTCGGGTTGTTGCGCAGAAAGCCAATGAAGCCGCGCCGTACTTTCACCGGCAGCATCAAATCCGGCAACGCCTGCGCGATCGCAAGGCCTGGCGGCACGGCGACGGAACTGGTGGGCGAGACGGTCAATAGCGGATCCTCGGATCGAGCAGGGTGTAGGTCAGGTCGACCATCAGATTGACCAGCGTGTAGAGGAAGCTGAACATCAGCACGACTCCCTGAATAACCGGATAGTCACGGCGCAGGATCGCATCGACCGTCAAACGGCCGAGGCCGGGAATAGCGAACACGCTTTCGGTCACTACTGCGCCGCCGATCAGGAGCGCCACACCGATCCCGATCACCGTGACGATCGGCACGGCGGCGTTTTTCAACGCATGGACGAACAGGATGCCGCGCTGCCCCAGCCCCTTGGCGCGCGCGGTGCGGATATAATCCTGCTGCAACACCTCAAGCATGGAAGCCCGCGTGACGCGCGCGATCAGCGCGATGTAGACGCAACCGAGCGCAACGGCGGGCAGGATCAGGTTTTGCAGCCACGGCCAGAAACCCTGGGTGATCGGCGTGTACCCCTGCACCGGCAGCCATTCGAGTTCGAGCGCGAAGACATAGGCCAGGACGTATCCGACCACAAAGACCGGCAGCGAGAACGCGGAAACGGCAAAAGCCATGATGACGCGGTCGATCAGACTGCCGGCTTTCCAGGCCGCGACCACGCCGAGCGGTATGGCGATGACGAGGGTCAAAACGAGCGTCAGCATCATCAGCGAGAGCGTCGGCTCGATCCGCTGGGCGATCATCGACGTCACCGGAAGGTTGGTGAAGATCGAGGTGCCGAGATCGCCGTGCAGAATTCGCCAAAGCCAGGTTCCGAACTGGACCAGAAACGGCCGGTCGAGCCCGAGGCTCTGGCGAATCCGCTCGACATCGGCCGGGCTCGCCTGATCGCCAGCGATGACCGCCGCCGGATCGCCCGGCGCGATATAGAGAAGGCTGAAGACAAACAGCGCGACGATCGCCATCACGGGGATGGTGACGAGAATACGCCGCAGGATATACGAGGCCATGTGGACTACCGCAGCGTCAGGCGGTCTTCGATACGCCCCACATGAAGGGTAACGGCCCTTTCACGATACCGGACACATTCTTGCGCCAGGCCGTATAGCTCAGGAAGAAACCGGTCGGCGCGTAAATGACGTCTTCCATCGCAGCCTTGTTGAGGCGGCCGATCGCGGCCTTTTCCTCGTCGAGGCTCTTGGCAGCGAACCACGCGCTGACCTCGGTTTCCACTTTCTCGCTCTTCGGCCAGCCCCACCATGCCTTGTCGCCGGTGCCGCGAATGGCTGCATAACCAATCGGGCTGATGCAGTCCGCGCCGGCATGCCAGGTGTGGAACATCTCCCAACCACCCTGGTTATGCGGCGTTTTCTGTGCACGACGCGCGCCAACCGTGCCCCAGTCGGTCGCCACGAAATCGACGTTCATGCCCATGCGCTTCAACAGATCCGCCGTCACGTCACCTTGCGCCTTGGTAATTGGCTGATCCTGCGCCACGATGCAGGAGACCGGCTCGTTGGCGTAGCCGGCTTCCGCGAGAAGTTTCTTGGCGGCATCGATATTGTGCTGCTTGAGAATGTCGCCCCCCTCTTCCGTATAAAGCGGTGTATTGGGCGCGAAAAATCCGGGGATCGGTTTCCAGAGCGCGTTGTCGTCGCCGACCAGCGCGCGCATGTAGTCTTCCTGGCTCAACGCCGTGAGCACGGCGCGCCGTATCTTCACGTTGTCGAATGGCGGGTGCGTGTGATTCATCCGGAACACACCGATGTTGCCGAGCGGATCGGCGATATCGACGGCGATGTTCTTGTTCTTCTTCAGGACCGGCACGAGATCCGGGATCGGATTTTCCCACCAATCGATCTCGCCGTTTTGCAAGGCCGCCGCAGCCGTGGCGGGGTCCGGGATCACCACCCACTCGATGCGATCGAGCAGCATCTGTTTGCCACCGGCGAGCCATGAGGCCGGCTCCTGCCGCGGCACGTAGTCGGTGAATTTTTCGAACACCGATTTGGCGCCGGGCACCCATTCGCTTCTCACGAACTTCATCGGGCCAGAACCAACATATTCGGTGATCTGCTTGAACGGATCGGTCTGGGCAATCCGCTCCGGCATGATGAAGGAGCAAGGCGCATTATTCTTGGCGAGCGCGACCAGCATCTTCGGAAACGGCGCTTTCAGAACCCACTTGAACGTGCGGTCGTCGACGGCGACCAGTTCGTTCTGCATCGCTTTGATCGTCTGCCCCTGAGGATCGCGGGCCGACCAGCGAGCCACGCTGGCCACCGCGTCCTTGGCGAGCACCGGCTCGCCGTCGTGGAATTTCAGCCCCGGCCGCAGGCGGAAGGTCCAGGTCAGGCCGTCGCTGGACACCTCTTCGGATTCGACCATCTGGCGCTGCGGCCGCAATTTGTCGTCGAAGCCATAGAGCGTGTCCCACACCAGAGCGGCGGCGTTGCGCACCACATATTGCGTGCCCCAGATCGGATCAAAGTTGGCGAGGTCAGCTTGCGGCACGAAACGCAGGGTTTTCGCGGCGGCGCCTTGCGACAACGCCGGCATCGACAGGCCTCCCGTCGCCGCCAGGCTGCCCGCCCCCGCCAATCCCTTCAACACCGTCCTGCGATCCATCAAGGCCTCCCAATTTTCCGAAAATGCCAACAGCAATTAGGCGCTAAACGAGCCTATCAGGCAATGGCGAACAGCCCCATTTGCTTGCAAATGGTATGCCAGCAACCCGCCGACAAAACCCAGTTAAATCAATCCGATCACCGCATTTTCGGCTTACCCGGCAAGGCGTTTGAATTTGGGCGACTCCGTTGGATGCCACCAACGCCCGCCGATCACGACGCCCTCGGAGGCGATCTTGCGGTCGCCGATCAGGTGCTCACCGACGACGTCCTCATAATCGAACTTGCCTTCCCTGATCGAAAGCAGCGTGGCGTCGCCGACGCTGCCCGGCTTGAGGCTGCCGAGTTCGGGGCGCCGCAGCGCCATCGCCGCATTAACCGTCGAAGCTGCGACCACATCCGGAAACGGCATTCCCATACACAGGAACTTCGACATCGTCGTCACCTGGTCGAAAGCCGGGCCGTTGATGCAGAGGATGTGGACATCGGAAGAAATCGTGTCGGGGTAAAAGCCGTTGGCGAGCATCGCGCGCGCGGTCTTGAAGGCGAACGAACCCCGGCCGTGGCCGATATCGAACAACACGCCGCGCTCGCGCGCTTGCAGAACCACCTGCTTGACCGTGCCCTGCGCAGTGCATGGCGCATTTGGAAACGGACGGAACGCATGCGTCAGCACATCGCCGGGGCGCAAGAGGCTGACCACCTCTTCATAGGTCGGCGGCGGATGGTCGATATGGCACATCAATGGCATACCGACTTCGTTCGCTACTTCCAGTGCGATCTGCAATGGCACGATGCCGGATGCGCCCGACGAGGTGCGGCCGACCCGCACCTTGATGCCGACGATCAGATCGCGGTTGGCGTCTGCAACCTGAACCGCGTCGATCGGGTTCATCAGCCGGATTTCCTCACTCTCGCCGACCATCACGCGGTGCGAGAAACCGTAGATGCCGGCATGCGAGACGTGCAGATAAGCCAGGATACGGACCTGGCTCGGTTCGATCACATGTTTGCGGAAGCCGGCGAAGTTACCGGGGCCGGCGCTGCCGGTGTCGATCGCCGTGGTGACGCCGGAGGTCCGGCAGAATTCCTCGGCGTCGATGCCGAGCGAGGTTCCGCCCCAATACACATGCGTGTGCAGATCGATCAGGCCGGGCGTGACGATATAACCCGACACATCACGCACCTCGGTGCCGGCGTCGACCTTGAGTGCATCTCCGACCAAGGCCACCTTGCCACCGGAAAAAGCGACATCAGTGACCGCATCAAGTTTCTGGGAGGGATCAACCACGCGGCCGCCGCGCAGGACCAGATCGAAAGGCATCGGTTTCTCCGAATGACAGATGAAGGACGCAACGGGAGGGTTTTGGCTGCGCCTGAATAATTGAGCAAGTATTTGATAATTGAGCAAATACTTCGGCCCCTGTCATCCCTTGTTTCGTTCCGTGGCGTCGCGGTTCTGACATTCATGTCCTATCATATGATGCGACGGCGGGGAGTTCGTGCGAAGCGGAGACGAACATGATCAGATGGATTGCCACATTGGCCGCGGGCCTGTTCGCCGCGTGGCCGTTCGCGGCGCTCGGTGATCCCGTCCTCAAAACCAGCGATGCAGGCATCCGTATCGGCAATGTCATGCCGTATACCGGAGCGCTGGCGGCGTTCGGCGCCATTGGACGAGCCGAGGCGGCCTACTTCCAGATGCTCAACGAACACGGCGGCATAAACGGCCGAAACGTCGAGTTTATTTCCTACGACGACAGCTCCGACCCGTTGGAGGCCATGGATCTCACACGCAACCTCGTCGAGACCGAGAACGCGCTTTTTGTATTCGGTTCGTTCGGGACGCCGAGCAACCTGGTCGTTCGAAAATATCTGAACGATAAGCATATCCCGCAACTATTTGTTGCGTCCGGCGATGATCAATGGGCCAACCCAAAAGATTTTCCCTGGACGATGGGATGGCCACCCGCCTTTCGCACCGAGGGGCGTATCTATGCGAATTATATCCAGGCCTATTATTCGGAAAAGAAAATTGGCGTGCTTTGGCAGAACGATGAGTTCGGCCGCGACCTTTTTCGAGGCCTGGAGGAAGGTCTAGGCGACGCGGCGCGGATGATCGTCGCCGATACGGCCTTCGATGCAACCGATCGCTCGCTCGACCAGCAGCTGGATATCTTGCGCAATTCGGGTGTGGAGATTCTGGTATTCGACGGTGCACCCGCGATCGCTGCTCAGGTGATCCGGCATCTGGGCGAGTCCGACTGGCATCCCGTGCTCCTTCTGGACAATGCGGCGGCGTCTATCGCCAATGCGCTGAGGCCGGGCGGCCTTGAAAACTCGATCGGCGTGATATCGACTGCCTTTCTGAAGGATGGCAACGATCCTGCATGGAAAGACGACACCGCCATGAAAGAGTATTTGTCTTTCATGGACAAATATTATCCTGAGGGAGACAAAGAGGATATCTACACGGTCTTTGGCTATGCTGTTGCACAAACCCTGGTTCAGGTCTTGAAGCAGTGCGGCGACGACCTCTCCCGCGAAAACGTCATGAAGCAGGCGCAATCGCTGAAAGATTTTCGAAGCTCGGTGACACTGCCGGGAATTGCGATCACCACCAGCCCGACCGATTTCCGCCCCATCAAGGAAATGCGATTGGTGCAGTTCGACGGCAGAACCTGGCAACCGATCGGGCAGCTTTTCGACAGCGCATTTACCGGCGGCGCCGGGAATGCCCGGTAGCGTCTGATGCCCGCTAGCGGCTGGCGAGAAGGAATGGGACCAACTACATCGACACCGACAACGAAATCCGCTTGATCGTGAAAAAATACGTGTACATTCTCCTGCTTCTGATCGTAGCCCCCCTTCTGGTGTCAACCGCAAGCTATCTGCTTGGCGATCGACGCGGAAATTGGCAGACGGCGGACCGTTCCAGCGCAGGACTACTGCCGGCGCCGTCCGAACATCCGGAGGCCCTGATCAGGGTTTTCGCGGCACGAACAGTACGCTGGCGCGGAATCTTTGCTGTCCATACATGGATCGTCGTCAAGGAGCGCGGCGCCACGCACTATACCCGCTATGACTACACGGCATGGGGCGAGCCCATTCGCGTCAATGGTTTCACGGCGGACGGAAGATGGTTTGGGGCAATCCCCCAGACTGTCGTGAGCGTCGACGGACAGGAGGCGGAGAAACTGATCCCGACCATCCACTCCGTCGTCGAGAACTACAGGTTTCGGGACTACGGAGATTACAGCGCGTGGCCGGGGCCAAATTCAAATACCTTCGTTCAGGCCGTGCTGGACGCGATCCCGGAACTCGATGCCGTCCTGCCTCCCACTGCGATCGGCAAGGATTATCCCTACCGCGGCAACTGGGTTGGACTGACGCCCTCCCGCACCGGCGCATTTATTTCGCTGGGCGGCTATCTCGGCGTCACGATCGGCTGGATAGAAGGCATCGAACTCAATGTCCTTGGCGGTGTAATTGGTGTCGATATCCGCCGCCCTGCGTTGAAATTTCCCGGCATAGGCCGCCTCGGCGTTTCACAGGTTTAATCGCGGCCGGCCAATTCACTTTTTACCGGCCAAGCGCGCATGGCCAACCGGCCGATTTCGGCCAGCGTCTTGCGGGACGCGCCATCGCGGGCCTGCACCGCTAGACCGCGCGCGACGGCGCTATAGTACGCCGCCAGCATTTTGGCATCGGTATCTTCGGGCACGTCACCCTTCGCGATTCCTTTGCGGATGCGTGTCACCATCGCGCTTTCCGAAAAGGCACGATGCTCGGCCATCATGTCGCGGATGTTGGTCATGCCGGGCGGACAGTGCGTGCCGGCCAGCGAAATCATGCAGCCGAGCGGGTGATCGCCGCGGGTGAACTCATCCGCAGTCGCCTCGAACAGATGCGCGAAGGCTGTCCGGGTATCGATCGAAGGGTCGTTGAGGATGGCGAAGAACCATTGGCCCGTCCATTCGAGATAGGAACGCGTGGCCTCGCAATAGAGCGCTTCCTTGCTGCCGAACGAGTTGTAGAAGCTTGACGCGCTGATTCCCATCGCGGCAATCAGGTCGTCGAATGACGTGCCTTCATAGCCGCGCTCCCAGAACAGGTTCATCGCTTCTCTCAGCGCAACGTCGCGATCGAACACCGCCGGCCGTCCCCGGCCACGTTTGCTCTCCGCGCGTTTCTTCCCTTGAATTATTTTTGGTGTCATCGCTCCAATAATCCTTGAACGGCGCCTCCCCGAATTTATATGCGTCCCATCATATTGGAGTGCTTCCTCCAAATATCAATCCCAGGCGCAGCTCTTCCACCTCTTAATAACGCCCTCGCATCACCCCTCCCCGGCAACGCCGCGACCGAATTCCGATCAATATGGCAAGGACTTATGGACAGTCTCATGGATCAGATCAGCGACCCCTCAGCGATTGAAAGAGAAAGTCTCGACGCATCGTCGGCGCGGCCGCGCCGGCGAAGCTGGAGGACCGCGGTAGCCGCCGTCATAGCGGTGCTGGTACTTGCGGCTCTCTACGTCGGTTTTGGACTTCGCGGGGGCGGCCAGACCGCCGCGGCGCCGGCGCCAGCTCCGCCGGTCACGGTCAGCCAGCCGTTGCGGCGCGAGGTCGATATGCGGGCAGGCTTTCTCGGCCAGTTCTCGGCGATTGACCGCGTGGAACTACGCGCGCAGGTCGGCGGTACCCTGACCGAGATTCACTTCAAGGACGGTCAGATCGTGCACAAGGGAGACCTTCTCTTTGTGATCGATCCGCGTCCCTACGAGATCAAGCTCGAACAGGCCAAGGCGGCGTTGCAGACGGCTGCCGCACGCGTCGAGCTCGCCAATACCCAGCTGTCGCGCGCGCAATCGCTTCGCCGCAACGAATTCGCAACCCAGGAAACGGTCGACCAGCGCACGTCCGACCAGGATTCCTCAAAGGCCGCGGTCGAAGACGCCAAGGCCCGCATTCGAGACGCCGAGCTCGATCTCGAATATTCGCAAGTTCGCGCCCCCTTCACCGGCCGCATCGGGGCGCGCCAGGTATCGATCGGAAGCCTCGTTGCAGGCAGCCGCTCTGCCACCAGCCCGACCACGCTCCTGGCTACGCTGGTCTCGCTGGATCCGCTCTATCTCGACTTCGACATGAGCGAATCCGATTTTCTCACCTTTAACCGCGAGCGCGCCCGCATCGGCGGTCCGCTGGCCAACAAGGTCGTGCTCGGTCTCAGCGACGAAACCAACTTCGCCCGTCAGGGGACGCTCGACTTCGTCGACAACGCGCTCGATCGCTCGAGCGGGACCATTCATGCGCGGGCCACCGTGCCGAACCCGGACCTGTTCCTGGCCCCGGGTCAGTTCGCCCGACTGCGGGTCGCGATCGCGCCGCCCACGTCGGTCTACCTCCTGCCTGACTCCGCGGTCATCCTCGACCAGTCGCAGCGCGTGGTCATGACGGTCCAGCCCGATTCAACCGTGAAGCCGAAGATCGTGACGACAGGCGATCTTCGCGGCGGGTTGCGCGTGGTCCTGTCCGGCCTCGAGCCAACCGACCGCGTCATCATCAATGGCCTCGTGCGCGCGATGCCCGGCGCCAAGGTCACGCCGCAGGACGGCGCCATCCACTACGACGCCACCGCGGACGGCGACGGCTAGGCGACCGCTAGCCAGCAACCGATCCCAGGCAGGAGACTTCAATGACCCACGCTTTCATCGACAGGCCGATTTTCGCCACCGTCCTCAGCGTCTTCGTGACGCTGATCGGGCTCGGCGCGCTCGCCATCCTGCCCATCGCGCAATATCCGGAGATCGTGCCGCCTACCGTTCAGATCACCACGCAATATCCCGGCGCCTCCGCGGAAACAGTTTCGCGAACGGTCTCGACACCGCTCGAGCAGGAGATCAACGGCGTCGAGAACATGCTCTACATGAACAGCCAGTCGACCGGCGACGGCAAGCTCACCTTGACCGTGACGTTCAGGATCGGCACCGACCTCAATATCGCGCAGATGCTGACGCAGAACCGGGTGCAGGACGCGCTGCCGCGCTTGCCGGAAGACGTGCAGCGGCTCGGCGTGCAGGTACGAAAGGCAACACCCAACATCCTGCTCGCGGTGCATCTTTATTCGCCCGACAGTTCCCGTGACATACTTTACATATCGAACTACGCGACGCTGCATGTGAAGGACGTGCTGGCGCGGCTGCCGGGTGTCGGCGACGTGCAGATATTTGGCGGCCGTGACTATGCGATGCGCATCTGGCTCGATCCCGACAAGGTCGCCGCGCACAATCTGAAGGCGAGCGAGGTGCTCGCCGCGCTTCAAGCCCAAAACGTCCAGGTTTCGGCGGGCATCCTGAATCAGCCGCCAGTCGCCTCAAAACAGGCCTATCAGATCAACGTGCAAACGCTCGGCCGGCTCTCCACGCCCGAGCAATTTGCTTCCATCGTCCTAAAATCAGACGACCAGGGCCGCGTAACGCGGCTGCGCGACGTCGGTCGGGTCGAGATTGGCGCCGCCGATTACGGGGCGACCGCGTTCGCGGACCGTGGCCCCGGCATGCCGCTTCTGATCTTCGCGCAGCCCGGCGCCAATTCGCTCGCCGTCGAGCATGAAGTGCTCGACACCATCAAGACGCTGGCCAAGGACTTTCCGGCCGGCCTCGACTACAAGGTCATCTATGATCCGACCATTTTCGTCGGCAAATCGGTCGATGAGGTGATCAAGACCATCTTCGTCGCGATCCTGCTGGTGGTCGGCGTCGTGTTCCTGTTCCTGCAAAGCTGGCGCGCAGCGATCATCCCGGTGATCGCGATTCCGGTCTCGCTGCTCGGCACCTTTGCCTTCCTCTATGTGCTCGGCATTTCCTTGAACAACCTGTCGCTGTTCGGCCTTGTGCTGGCGGTGGGCATCGTGGTCGACGACGCCATCGTCGTCGTGGAGAATGTCGAGCGCAATCTCGAGCGCGGCATGACGCCGGTCGAGGCGGCCCATACCACCATGAGCGAGGTTGGCGGCGCGCTGATTTCGATTGCGCTGACCTTGTGCGCGGTGTTTGTGCCCTCGGCGTTCCTGTCGGGCATCACCGGGCAATTTTTCCGGCAATTCGCCATCACCATCGCGTCTTCCACGCTGATCTCCTGCTTCGTCTCGCTGACCTTGAGCCCTGCCCTCTGTGCGGTGCTGTTCAAGGCCCACGAGCCCGGCCACAAGGTGCAGAGATCGTGGATCGCGCGCATCGTGCAGGCCGGATTCGACCGCTTCAATTTTGGATTCAACTGGCTATCGACCAGTTATGGTCGGCTGACGCGGCGGCTGGTGCAGGTGGTTGGCGTCGTGCTGTTGGCCTACGCGGTGCTGATCGGCATCGCCGGCTTCCAGTTCGCCCGTGCGCCCACCGGTTTCATTCCGGAGCAGGATCAGGGCTATCTGATCACGGTGGTCCAATTGCCGCCCGGCGCGACGCTCGAACGAACGGAGACGGTGGTCAAGCGGGCGATCGACATCATCCTGTCGACACCCGGCGTTGAGCACGTCGCGCCCTTTGCCGGTCTCGATGCGACCACATTCACTGTCTCATCGAATGCCGGGACGATCTTTTCGGGCCTGCCTTCGCTGTACAATCACGAGGTCGAGGGCGTGACCGCCGCCAGCGTCCTGGCCGATCTGCGCAAGCGGCTTTCAGTCATACAAGACGCTTATGTGCTGACGATCCCGCCGCCGCCGGTCCAGGGCATCGGCAATGCCGGCGGCTTCAAGATGATGCTGCAGGATCGCGCCGGTCTCGGATCGGAGGCGCTGTCGAAGGCGGCACAGACGATGGTCGCCGCCGCCAACAAGGACCCGAGCTTTGCCGGCGTCTTTACGCTGTTCGGGACGCGCTCGCCCTCGATCTATGCCGACATCGACCGCGAGAAGGCCGAAAAAGTCGGACTCACGCCGACCGACGTCTTCAACACGTTGCAGGTTTATCTCGGCTCGCAATATGTCAACGACTTCAACTATCTCGGCCGGACTTACGAAGTGATCGCGCAAGCCGACGGCAACTTCCGTCAGGACTCCCAGGACATTGCGCGGCTGAAAGTGCGAAATTCGTCGGGCGAGATGGTGCCGATCGGCACGGTGGCGCGGTTGAAATCGGAAAACGCGCCCTATCGCGTACCGCGCTATGATCTGTTTCCCGCCGCCGAAGTGATGGGCGTCGCGGCGCCTGGCGTTGCGACCGGCAGCGCGTTGCACCGGATGGAGGAGATTGCCCACGAGGTGCTGCCGCCCGGTATCGGCTTCGAATGGACCGAACTTGCGTTCCAGCAGCAACTGCCGGGAACGTCAGCGCTTCTGGTGTTCGGCGCCGCCGCGCTGTTCGTGTTCCTGGTGCTCGCGGCCCAGTATGAGAGCTGGAATCTGCCGCTGGCCGTCGTGATGATCGTGCCGATGTGCCTGCTCGCGTCTGTGACCGGGCTGCTGATCCGCGGCATGGCGATCGATGTGCTGGCGCAGATCGGTTTCGTCGTGCTGGTCGGCCTCGCCGCCAAGAACGCGATCCTGATCGTGGAATTCGCGCGCCAGACCGAAGAAAGCGGCGCCACCCCCGGTGAAGCCGCCGTCACTGCTGCGCGCACGCGGCTGCGGCCGATCCTGATGACGTCGCTCGCTTTCATCTTCGGTGTCTTCCCGCTGGTGATTGCGACCGGCGCTGGCTCGGAGATGCGGCAATCGCTGGGCACCGCGGTGTTCGCCGGCATGCTCGGCGTGACCGGCTTCGGCCTGTTATTCACGCCGGCCTTCTACACGGTGGCGCGCAAGATCAGTGGCAGGAAGCTGAAGGCGAAAAAGAGCGACATCTCTCCGGGCGATCTCGCGGCGCCACCCAGCCCACAGCCCGGCAAGCCCCTTACCGCCGTCTAACGGTTATTGTCCCGCCGGCGGCCTCGCGCCGCCGGGACAGCCGCGGATGGTTCGGAAGAAGGAGATGCTCAACGCGCCGCGCTGTTCATTGCGCAGCCGCTGAAGTTGAATATCACTTCGAAGTATTGGCGATGCTTTCAAGCAGCTTGATCGCTCTCGATCGCGTGGATTGGCTCTTGATGCTCATGAAGGCAGACAACAATCTCTGCCCTTCGGGTATGCGCTCGACGTCGAAGCCGTCGAGCATTTCAGGCCGCGCGTTCCCCCAAGCGTCTTCCCCAAAGAAATAAGCCAGTTTCACATCGAGAGCCGACGCGATCTGGGTCAGTCGACTGCAACTGATCCGGTTGGTGCCCCGCTCATACTTCTGAACTTGCTGGAAGGTCACACCGATTTTTTCAGCGAGCTGACTTTGAGACAGGGACAATTCCAGCCGTCTCATCCGAACCCGCTTGCCTACGAGAACATCAACGGAGTTCTGCACCGAAATAACTCCTTAACTGACGTTGCAAATGGCGGATCAAAAATGTTGCAAATGGCGGATCAAAAATCGTGTGCTCAGTCTCGCCATAGCAAGCGGATTCCAAGCTAATCTTGAACAGTTTAGCAGATTTCTAGTATTAAGAGCAATTTAGTATGCTTCCAACTTTCCGTTTATGCACCGCGGGATTCGACCCGGCCTGGTGTGTGACGACACTGACGTTCCTTTAAGGGCCGCCGCGAGTTCTTCGAAGGAACGTCAGAGTCAAAGCCACACTAAAATCATATGGTTGCAAGTGTCCCTTTGGTTCTGACATTCGTAAAAGTGCCTACCGCGAAATGATACGAATGTAAGAACCGCGACACTAGGGTGTTCCCGAGGTCCCTACCACCCCCGCCACCGTTATCTTGTTGCAGCGCGGAGGGTTCCATGGGCGGTCGTGATATCCGTATTCATTCTTTTGGCCATATCGCAGCGGAAGCGAATAGCGATTTCGAGACGCTGGAAGGGTTTATCCGCGAGATAATCGAGATCTGTTTCACTTCCGATCCCGCAATCGGATCGGCGGTGCACAACCTGCTCGAACTGGATACCGCGCCTGACGAAAACTTCCGGTACGGCCGTTGCGGCGATTTGTCCGTTGCGCTGCAAATGCTTCGCTACGCGTGCGCGGAAGTGGTGGAGGGCTCGTCAGCGCATAGTCGCTTGATGGCGGCAGCCAGACTACTGGTCAATCGCATTTATTTTCTCCAGTAAGGGGCGGTCTGGCCTTGGCAACGCCGGTCCAACAACATCGAACCGTCATCGCATTGGCTTCGATCAAGATGTCGGCCATCATTCTCGATGGCCGCAAGACGCCGGTGCTCCTGCTTCATGGCAACTCGTCGCACGGTGACATTTTCCGGCATCAAGTGGCCGCGCTGCGGGCGGCGGGTCATGCGTGCATCGCGCCTGATCTCCCCGGACACGGCCGGTCGGAAGACGCAGCAAACCCGCAAACCATCTACAGCTTCCCAGGCTATGCCGATGTCGTTCGCAAGCTGCTGAACAGGCTCGGGGTAACTACCTATCACGTGGTGGGCTGGTCGCTCGGCGGCCACATCGGCATCGAACTATGGTATTCGGATGCTGGCGCCAAGTCATTGCTGATTACCGGCACGCCGCCGACCCAGTTGAGCCCAAGCGGGGCGGCCCGCGCTTTCAACAACTCCCCGACGATGAACCTCGCCGGGACGCGAAAATTCGGGCCCGCCGAAGTCGTGAGCTATGGAACCGCGATGACGGGCGTGAAGCTTGACCGCCGCTCTCGGCTGGCGCGCGCCATTACGCGTACCGACGGCAACGCACGCCACTGGATGATGAAGAACAGCCTTGCCGGGATCGGCACCGATCAGGTGAAGGCCGTCAGGGAATGCGAACGCCCGCTGGGGATTGTTCAGGGAAAACGAGACCCTTTTGTAAATATCCCCTATTTACAGTCCCTGAAATATAATAACCTGTGGTTGCGGCAACCCATGTTGGTTGATGCCGGGCACGCGCCACATCTCGAAAAGCCCCAACTCTTCAACCAGCATTTGAGGAAATTCCTGTCGCAAGTGGATTAGACTGCCGCCGCGGGGCACGACCAGACTGGCGAGGTTTGCGAGGTGAGGATTTGTCTCGAGGAATTCATTTCGGAAACGTCGAAGGCCGCTTCCGAGACTGAACTGCTGAATCTGTATCTCAAAGCCGTCGAAAACGAGGGATATCAGAACGCCGTCTTCGCCAAGACCAGAGGCAAGCGCCTGGCTGCAATCCCCTGGAATCATTTTCCCGACGGCTACAAGAAGAGCTATCTCGACAACGAATGGGACAAGATCGATCCCATCGTCCAGCATATCGGCCAAACGACAAGACCCTTTCTGTGGTCGCAGGTTTTTGCCAGCCCTCGCCTGACCGGACGCCAACGGTTGTTCATTGAGGAGTGTCGGGATCTCGGCGTGCACTCCGGTCTGACCATCCCGATGCATGGGCCCGGATCGGAAGTCGACCTGATCAGCCTGAGCCTGCGTCAGCACAAGACCACTGACGCGACCCGGCTTCCGCTGGTTCACGCCTTCACGGTGCAATATCGCACCCGTCTCAGCGAATTGCAGGGCGAGACGATTTCATCCCACGAGGCACTGACGCGAAAAGAGACCGAGTGCCTCAACTGGTGCAAGGAAGGGAAGACGAATTGGGAGATCGGCGAGATCCTCTCGATTTCGGAAAAGACCGTCGAATTCCATCTTTCCAACACCATCAGGAAGCTCGAGGTCAGCAATCGGATTACGGCCGTCGTCAAAGCTCTTCAGCTGGGACTTATCAAGCTCTGAAAAGCTTTGCGTCAGCCAGCCTTTGCCTTCAGGCAGCTTTGGATTGCGGCGCATTCGACAGCAATGGAGCGGCATCCTCGAAAGCAGCATCCATGCGTTGCAATCCCTCCTCGAGCACATCGCCATCGATGTTGATCGGCGGCAGCAGTTTCAACACCTCATCGTAAGGACCGCAACGTTCAATGAGGACGCCACGCTGCCGCACCTTTTCGGCCACGGCCTGGGCGGCATCGCTGGAGAAGAATTCGACACCCGTCATCAACCCCAGGCCTTTCTGGCGGGAAAGCATCTGGGGGAATCGTGCCAGCATTTTTTTCATCCAGGCGTCGACGGTCCTGCCGCGGGCGCCGATCAGGATCTGGAATTTGGGATCCTCCCAGAAATCAAGAGCTCGCGCGGCCGCCACGAAAGCAAGTGCATTGCCCCGGAAGGTGCCGTTATGTTCGGCCGGTTTCCAGATATCACGGTCGGGATCGATCAGAAGCATCGACATCGGCAGGCCGAAACCGCTTAACGACTTCGAAAGACACACAAGATCGGGGACAATGCCGGCGCGCTCAAAAGAAAAGAAGCTCCCCGTCCTGCCGCAACCCGCCTGGATATCGTCGACGATCAAAAGTGCCCCAAGCGAAGTACAGATCTCTCGCAGCTTGCGAAGCCAGGCTATGGAAGCGACATTCAAACCGCCTTCGCCCTGAACGGTCTCCACGATAACAGCGGCAAGCTGATCGACGCCGCCCGACGGATCGCGCGCCATCTGATGAAAGCGTTCCAGGTCCGCCACGCCGGCGCCGTGGTAGCCGTCATATGGCAGACGAATGACGCCTTGCAGGCCGGCTTCGAGCGAACCGCGCGCGGACCTCGCCCCCGTGACCGACAGCGCCCCCATTGACATGCCGTGAAACGCGTTTGTAAAGGCGGCGACGGCAAAGCGTCCGGTGAATTTTCGCGCCAGTTTGATCGCCGCCTCGACGCTGTTCGCCCCCGTCGGCCCCGTAAAGTGCATCACATGAGGCAGGTTTCTCGGCTTGAGCACCACCTCATGGAAGCGGGTCACAAACCGCAACTTCGCCTCGGTATGGAAATCGAGTGCATTCGCTATGCCGTCTTGCAGAATATAGTCGACGATCGCTTCCTTGAGGTGCGGATGGTTGTGGCCATAATTCAGCGAGCCACAGCCGGAAAGGAAATCCACGAACCGCGTCCCGTTTGCGTCCCATATCTCGGCGCCCCTGGCGGTTGCGAACAGGTTCGGCGTTTCCCGGCAATAGGAACGAACTTGCAACTCCAGTTTTGAAAACGTCGCTTCGTGCGCCATTCGGCTTCCCTTCAATTCTATTTGGCTCCGGCTCTGCGTTTTTGACAGTTAGGCAGACCGGCCTCGGCGCTCCTCGTCAACCTTTTCCGGATTGCGCGCAATTCGGCGGAGATGCTCTTCATGCCAACTTCAGCCGCAACCCTGCTCAAGTACGCTACGGCGTCGGCCATTCGATAGGCGATTTCCGCTCTCGAGGCCGCATGGTCCTCGTTCGCCAGCTTCATGCTGCATTCCTTCGCTCTTCCACGGCGGTCGCCGTCAATACGGAAGCCGTAATCCCGTATCTTGCGCAGTGGTGATCCGGCCTCACGAAACGGGTTGGAACAAAGAACGCCCGCTCCGTCTCGCCCTCGATCATCGCGGGCTCACCGAGCCACACAATTCCCTGCCGTATGAAATGCGTGAGTAAATGAGCCCGGGTCACGCCAATCATGCCGGTCGAGCCCTGATCGACGAAGAATTCATGGGCCGCGGCCAGCAGTTCAGGAAGAATGGTCCTTCTCAAGGAGGGCTCTACCGTCTTGTCGACGCATACCCGCGTCATCTCCCAGACGTCGGTCGCGTCCGGAAGCTGGCCGGAGACCACCAGCCACGGCCAAAAGCTTTTCAGCATGTAAGGCCGGTCGGTACGCAACAAACGGACGAGACCTCGCACGACCCGTTCCTGATCCCGCCACACCAGATAGACGGCCGATGGGGTATCGAATTCGTCATATTCGAGACCATGATAGTGAGCGTGCGGCAATCCACGCTGCTCGACGAATATTCTGAAGCGCAACCGCGCTTGTGACGCCAACGCGTCCTGGAAAAGGTGGGCCGTCGCTAGATTGAATGCTTCGATCATTTTTGAGCTTCGCTTGCAGGATCAGCCTGCGCCTAGCAAAGCAGTTCATCGGGCAGATTCGTACTCGGGACGTCCCTAGGGCAGAGACAAGGGTCTCTAATCCAGCGCGTGAACCCAGGCTTCGGGATAAAGCGCGTAGCCCTCGCCTTGCCGCGCCAGCCGCGCAAAGGCCGGAAAATGCAGATGCATTCCGGCAACCAGAACGCCGTCGGCGCTGACCCGGTCGAACATGCGCTTGCGTGAAGCCGCGGCCATGGCGAGGTCCGTATCGAACCCCATGCCGGCAGCGGGAAACGCGGTTTGCACTTCGGGCACGTGGACCGTATCGCCCCAGATCATCAGCTGATCATTGCCCGATGCAACCAGATAGGCGGTATGACCCGGCGTATGTCCGTGGCTCGGTATGGCGGTGACGCCGGGAAAGACTTCGCCCTGCTTGAACAGCCGGGTGCGATTCTTGTAAGGCGCCACCTGCTCGCGGCCCGCTTGGAAAAACAGCTTCGTCGCCCGATCGTCGGCCTTCGCCATCGCGCCGTCGTCGAACCAGTGTGGCAGCTCGTTTTCATGCATGGCCAGTTCCGCGTTCGGAAACAACAACCGGCCGCTCGGCATCTCGGTCAGGCCCGCGGAATGATCCGGATGCATATGAGTCAAAAGCACGGTATCGATCGACTTCGGATCGATACCGGCGGCGGCGAGGTTGCGTTGAACGAAACCGGCGGTCGGCAGCAAATAATTGCCCGAACCGGTATCGATAATCGCCAGACGGCCTTTCGAATGGATCAGAAACGTATTGACGCTGGTTCGCCGCGCTGGCCGGAATGCTTCCCGCAAAATCTGGCGCGCCTTGTCGAGATCGACATTGCGCATCACTTCAAGATTGCCGTCCAGGTAACCATCGCTGATGGCCGTGACGACGATATCCCCGATCCTGCGATGATATACGCCGGGGATCTGCTGGGTCGGTTGTGGCGCCATATGGGAGGACCTTGATAGGTGGACAATGTGGAGAGACTATCAGGCGTCGACGGATCTCAGGAAATCGTCGATGCGATCTGCGATCAGACCAGGCGTTTGCACAGCCATGTAGTGTCCGGTGCGGACTTCGACATAACGCGCGCCGGGAATCGCGTTGGCCACTTCCTGCGCCATCGGCGGCGGGCGGACGCGATCAAGGCTTCCGCCGATCACGAGCGTCGGGCACCGAATCTCGCTCAGCGATTTTTCCATGTCGGCGTTCGCCAGCATTCGCCAGATCGTTCCATAGCTTAAGGGATCGTTGCCGAGCCAGCGTGCCCGGAATCGTTCAAAGCGCGCGGGATCGCCGCGCAATTCCGGAGCATAACCATTGAGCATCGCGTCTTCGACGGCAAATGCCATCCCGCCGATTTCGATCCTGGCCAGGCGTTCGAGCGCCGCCGCACGGCGAGCCGGCGAGATGCCGGTGGCCGGACTGCCGACGACAACGGCGCTTGCGCGCTCGGGACACTGGGCGGCGAATTGAAGCGCGATCGCGCCCCCGACGGCAACGCCCGCAAGCGCTACCTTGCCGGTTATTCCAACCGCGTCGAGCAGCGCGGCAATATCCGCGGCCATGGTTTCGAAGGTGAGTTCGCCCCGGACTTTTTGCGACATGCCGGCACCGCGGGTGTCATAACGCAACACCCGGCGAGATGGCGCAAAATGCGAAACAACCTCGTCCCAGCTTTCAAGCGAACCGCCCATTTCGTGCACCAGCACCAACGTACGCTCGCCCTTGCCGCTCAGCTCGTAGCGGAGCGCGATCCCTTCCAGTTCCATAAAGTGCATTTGGCGTTTCCAGCGGGCGACGATTTCAGCCGTGCCCGAATTGAGCAAATACCGGGCGGACTGTCATCTCTCGCATTGATCGGCGTCGTTGCGTTTTTGCGGTAGCACACATCGAAAAGCGATTGGCCTTTTCGCAAGCGCGAAACGGCCTCATCTACCCCAGCATCTGGGTGTCGCCGCAGATCGAGATCGCCTGTCCGGAAATCGTCCTGCCGCGCGGACTGCACATGAAGAGGATCTGGTCGGCAAGCTGGTCGGGCGTCACATATTCCTTGATTGAGGTATAGGAAAACGCGGTGCGCTCCATTTCGGCATAAGAGATGCCGCGCTGCTGCGCCTTGGCTTCCAGCACGCGGCGCTGCCGGTCACCCGCGACGAGGCCGGGAAGGATCGCGTTGACGCGAATGTTGTCGGGCCCGAGTTCGATCGACAGCGATTTGGTGAAGCCGATCACCCCCCATTTCGCCGCCGCGTAAGGTGTTCGCATCGCAAAGCCAAGCCGTCCCGCCGCCGACGAGAGATTGACGATCGAGGCGTTCTTGCTCCGACGCAGCAACGGCACCGCGAGCCTCGCGCAATTGAACTGCCCGGTCAGGCAAATCTCCAGACATCGGTCCCAGTCTTCCGGATTCATCTCCTCGACCTTGGAAGTCGGACCGGCAACGCCGGCATTGTTCACCAGCACGTCGAGGCCGCGCAGGTTTCCGGTCGCCTCATCGAACAGGTGCTTTACGGCCTTGCGGTCGGACACGTCGCACTTGGTTTGCGTGATCGAAGGATCGGTTCTGGCAAGCGACGCCAGCGCCGTATCGTCGACATCGCAGGTGTGCACCTTCGCGCCTTCGCGCACGAAGGCGCGCGCGATGGCCAGCCCAATGCCGTTGGCGCCTGCGGTCACCAGCACGCGCAAGCCGTTGATATCGAGATTCATGGTCACTCCAGTATTGTTAAAAAGTTAGTCGGCTAGCGTGGCGGTTCAGGCGTCCGCATCATTCCCTGGGCTAGTTCGTCATGCGGACGTCTGAACCAAAGCCACGCTAGAAATTATTATTTTGCTAGTGTCCTTCCGATTTCCGAAGTTCGCAAACGAGGTCGCGTCACGATCAGACGAACTTCGGAAATCAGGACGCTAGTCCGCCGCGCGAAAGAATGACCTTCGCCGCGCCGCTGATGTCGGCGGCGACGCCGGCTTTCGCCGGGCCCTGCTCTTTAGCCGCGATCGCGCGGCGCACATCGGCATGGAAACGGATCGCATCGCCCTTGGCGAGGCGTTCCGGGTTGGCACGCAGATCGAGATTGATCACCGGGCCGGCCTTGAGCCACAGCGCGCGGATGATTTCCACCAGGATCGGGGAGTGTGACGCTTCGTAAATCGCAAAATGAAAGCTCTTGTTGAGTTCGACGGCGCGTGGCAGATCGGGCCTGGATTTCCGGCTTTCGGCCCGCATCGCTTCTTCGGCCTGCGTAATCGCATTCAGATCGTCATCGTTCCGATGCAACGCCGCCTCCGCGGCCGCGTGGCCCTCGATCGCGATCCGTACCCTGGTCAAGTCGCGGAACTGCGCCGCCGTCATCAATGGCACGCGCACCGCGCGGTTCGGCGCGACCTCCAGCGCCCGGTCGGCGACCAGACGCGACACCGCCTCGCGCACCGGCATAATCGAGACGCCGAGCACGTCGGCAGCCGCCCGCAGCGACAATTTCTCGCCCGGTGCGAGCCGGCCGGAGATCAGCAAATCGGCCAATTGCGCGTAAGCGCGCTCGCCCAAGGTCTGGCGATCGAGCGGCTCAACCAGGTTAAGTGCGGCCGGCAAATTCAACGTGTCATCTCCACCCGCCCGCTTTGTCGAAGGCATCTTGAGAGGGACTCGACAAGCGCTTCGTCTTTTGCAACTCTAACTGTGATCACAGATCACGGCAAGCCGCACAACAGCGTCGCCAAACGAGCGCTGCGGCCGCCGAAAAGGCGGCCACACGGCTGAAAAACAGGGAGGAAAAAGCTGATGTCAGAGTTCAATCGATTTACCCGCCGTGGCCTGTTGAGGACAGCCGGCGGCCTCGCTTTGGTATCGGGGCTTGGTGCTCCGGCAATCCTGCGCGCCCAGACCTCCGACGTCATCCGGATCGGGCACCTCACCCCGCGAACCGGATTTCTTGGGCCGCTGGGCGAATATGCCGTGATGTCGATCGACCTGGCGGTGGAGGAGATCAACGCGGCCGGCGGCATGATGGGGCGAAAGGTCGAGCTGTTGAAGGAAGACTCTGTCAATCCGCAGACGGCTTCCACCAAGGCCGAGCGCATGATCGAGCGCGACAAGGTCGCCTGCATCATCGGCGAAATATCGTCCGCGTCCTGCCTGACGATCGCCCAGGTCGCCTCACGCAACAAGACGCTGTTCATCAACACCGGCGCCAACTCGGACGCGCTGCGCGGCAAGGACTGTCAGCGTTACATGTTTCACGTCGAGTCGCAGAATTCGATGTACGTCAAAACCGTCGGCCGCTCCTTTCTGCGCGATGGTCTCGTCAAGGGCAAGAAATGGTACTCGCTCACGGCCGACTACGCGTTCGGTCACGACCTGCTGAAGGTCTCAAAACGCTTCATGGAAGCCAATGGCGGCAACTTTGTCGGTGACGATCTGGTGCCTACCGACGCCACGGATTTTTCCGCCTATCTTCTGAAAATCCGCGACGCCAAGCCCGACCTTGTCGTGATCAACCTTTCCGGCAACCAGATCACCAACTTCCTCAAGCAATATGCCGAGTTCGGCCTCACCTTCCCCGTCGGCGGATTCGGCTTCGACACGGCGCTCGCCTGGGCCGCAGGCAAGGGCAATTTCGTCGGCACCTGGCCGGTGGTGTGGCATCATCTTTTGGATACGCCGGGCTCGAAGGCCTTCGTCGCGGCATTCACGAAGAAATACAACAAGCCACCGGAAAACCAGGCCTGGGGCGAATATGTCGCCACCAAAATCGTGGCGCAGACCGTCAATGAAATCAAAAGCGCGGATTCCCCGGCCATCATCCAGCATCTGGAGAAGGGCGCAAAATTCGACGTGCTCAAGACGCGGCAGGGATATTTCCGCGCCTCCGATCACCAGCTGATGCACGAGATGTATGCGGTGACCGCGCTGCCGGCCGACAAGATCAAGAACCAGTGGGACATCTTCACGTCGAGTGCGCCGGTGCCCGGCGCCGACGAGGACCTCGAAGTGATCGCCGCGACCAAGGAAGAGAACAGCTGCACCTTCCCGACTTGATCACAACACGCCCTGTCATTGCGAGGAGCAAGGCGACGAAGCAATCCAGTCCACTTTTGCGATTCTGGATTGCTTCGCTTCGCTCGCAATGACGCCTTCAGAGCAATCCACGCCGATCCGGAATTGAATCCATGTCCGCCATGTTGCTGATGCAGCAAATTCTGAACGGATTACTTGACGGCGTCTATTATCTCTTGATCGCGCTCGGCCTGTCGCTGATCTTTTCGCTCGGCGGCATCGTCAATCTCGCCCACGGCGCATTCTACGCGATCGGCGCTTACCTCACGCTGGTGTTGTCTCCCTATGTCGGCTTCGGCGGCGCCTTCGTCGCGGCACCGATTGCTGTGGCGTTGCTCGGCATCATCATCGAAGCCACGCTGTTTCGCCGCTTCTATCGTGCCGATCCCATTCTCTCGCTGCTGATGACATTCGGCCTTGCGATGGTGGCCGAACAGACGCTGCGGATGATCTTCGGCGCGCCGCCATTGTCGTATTCGATTCCGGTCTGGCTGCGCGGTCAGGTCGCGATCGGAAGTTTCATCTATTCCTTCTACCGTGTGGTGCTACTGGGTATTGCCGCGGTCTGCATCGCCGGTCTCTGGCTGCTCCTGCAAAAAACCTCTTTCGGCCGCGTGGTGCGCGCCGGCGTCCAGAACCCCGACATGGTCGGTGCGCTGGGCATTTCGCTGCAACCCTATATGTCGGCGGTCGCCGCGCTCGGCATTGGTCTTGCCGGACTCGCTGGCGTCCTGCTGGCGCCGATCTATGCGATCCACCCGGCAATGGGCCAGGAAATCATCACGCCGGCCTTTGTCGTCGTGGTGATCGGCGGACTCGGCTCGTTCTGGGGCGTCGTCGCCGCGGCCTTGCTTGTTGGCCTCGTCAAAGGCGTCATGGTCGGGATCGGCTATTCGGCGGCTTCCACCGCAGCGATCTACCTGTTGATGCTTCTGGTGCTGCTGTTCCGGCCACGCGGTCTGTTCGGCGAACGCATCACGCGGTTCGAGTGAGGCGCCGGAATATGCCGAAGCCTCCACCGATTCCGCTGCTGCTCGCTGGTCTCGCTTTGCTGGCGCTGCCTCCCGTGCTGCTGTCGCTCGGCCTGACCATGACATCGGCCTCGGAAGTCGTGATCTTTGCAATCGCCTGCATGGCGCTCAACATTCTGGTCGGGCAAACCGGGCTGGTGTCGTTCGGCCATGGCGCCTGGTTTGGCCTCGCCGCTTATGCGGCAGCACTTCTCCAGCGCAACTGGATGCACGATCAGTTCTTCGGCCCGGTGATCGTGGGCGTCGTTGCGGTCGCCGTGATCGCAGCCGCGTTTGGCTTTCTGATCCTGCGGCGGCGTGGCGTCTACTTTTCACTGCTGACGCTGGCCTTGGCCGCGATGCTGTACTCCGTGTCGTTTCGCTGGACCGACGTCACCGGCGGCGAGAACGGGCTCGGTGGCATCACCCGCCCGGCGCTGTTCGGCTTCAATCTGGAATCCTCCACCGTCTATTACTGGTTCGTCGCCGCCATCGCCTTCGTGACGATGATCCTGTTGTGGCGCTTCCATCGCTCGCCGATCGGCCATGTGCTGGTCGCGATCCGCGAAAACGAGCAGCGTGCCCGCTTCCTCGGCTATCCGACCAACCGGTACAAGCTCATCGCCTTCGTGCTGTCGGCTTCGATCACGGGTCTTGCCGGCATCCTGCTGCTGTTTCAGAACCGCATGACCTCGGCCGATCCGATCTCGGTCGCCTTTTCCGGCGATTTGCTGGCGATGGTCGTGATCGGCGGCATGCGCAATTTCCTGGGACCGGCTCTCGGTGCGCTGTTTTTCATCCTGTTTCGCGAATTCCTCAGCATCTATACCGAGAACTGGTTGTTCTGGTTCGGCCTCGTCTTCGTCGCCTTTGTCGTGTTTTCACCGACGGGACTGGTCGGCGTCGCCGGCCGGCTGATGGAGCCCTTCCGCAAGAAAGTCGTCGAAGACGCTGCGATGGCGGCCCGCCGCATCGACGTGCTGCCGCTGCCGGAGTTCTTGCGTCCAAAATCCCGCACCGCGGGTGCGGTGCTCTCGGCGCGCGATATCGTCAAGAGTTTTGGCGGCATCAAGGCCGTCCAGGGCATCGATATTTCCATCACCGACCGCACGCTCCATGCCCTGATCGGACCCAATGGCGCCGGCAAGACCACGGCATTCAACCTTCTGTCCGGTCTCTATCGACCGGACGCCGGTACGGTGTCGCTGATGGGCCAGCCCATCGCCGGACATGCGCCGGAACAGATCGCGCGCGCCGGCATCGGGCGGTCGTTCCAGATCACCAACCTGTTTCCGGCGCTCAGCGTGGCTGAAAACATTCGCCTCGCCGTGCAGGCGCGGCATCCGCGCCGCTTCGATCCTTGGACCCGCGCGCTCTCGATCGCCGCCGTCAATGCCGAGACCGATGCGGTCATCCGTTACCTCGGCCTTTCCGGCATCGAGGAGGCCGAAGCCGGCTTGTTATCATATGGCGGCCAGCGCCTGCTCGACATGGGCGTGGCGCTCGCGACCGCGCCGCGCGTGCTGCTGCTGGATGAACCGCTCGCCGGTCTTGCGGCGGCGGAACGGGAACGAATTGCCGCGATCATCAAACGTATCTCGGCGGATATTCCCGTGCTTTTGGTCGAGCACGATATCGATCGCGTGTTCCAGCTCGCCGACCGCGTTACCGTGATGAACGAGGGACGGGTGTTGCTCGACGGCGCCGCCGAAGACGCCCGCGGAAGCGCCAAGGTTCAGGAGGTCTATATCGGATCCGGCGCCGCCGAAATTGCCGCACGCCCGCGCGAGACCGAAAGCCGCACGAACGCCCTGCTCACAGTCGACCGGATCAATACCTTTTACGGCAAGAGCCACATCCTCAACGATGTCAGTTTCACCTTGCACGAAAACGAGATCGTCGCGCTACTTGGTCGCAACGGCGCCGGAAAATCGACGCTACTCAAGACGCTGATCGGAATAGCGCCGGCCTCGAGCGGATCGATCACGCTCTCCGAAACCGAGCTGATCGGCCGCTCGTCGGCGCAACATGCGCGCCTTGGGATCGGCTACGTGCCGCAGGGCCGAGGGCTGTTTGCCGGTATGAGCGTTGAACAGAATCTCGAGCTTGGCGGGCTGAAGCGGCAGACCGGCCACGGCGTGCACTGGACGCGGGAGCGCGTCTACGAATATTTTCCGAGAATCCGCGAGCGGCTCGATAGCCCCGCGGACTATCTCTCCGGCGGCGAACAGCAGATGGTCGCGGTCGCCCGGGCGCTTTCCGGCGACGTGCGGGTCCTTTTGCTGGATGAACCCTTCGAGGGTTTGGCGCCGGCCGTGGTCGAACAACTATTCGAAGCGTTCGATCGCCTGCGCAGGGAAATCGCCATCATCATCGTAGATCACCATCTGGACCTTGCGCTCGCTTTATCCGATACAACGGTGGCGCTGGAGCGCGGCCAGGTCCTTCATCGGGGACCATCGCGCGCGCTGCGCGACGATCTCGACCTGCGCCGCAAGGTGCTGTGGCTATGAACCAACGCGTGAGGAAACCGGCGAGAGAAAAATATGACCAAGGCTGAACGTAACGTCGCTATCGTCGGCGCCGGCCTGATCGGACGGGCGTGGGCGGCGATCTTCGCGCGGGCGGGATGGGGTGTGCGATTGACCGATCCGCATGTGGCAACGCTCAAGGCCGCGCCGCGCCTCATTCGCGACGAATTGCACATGCTGGCGCGCCACGGCTTGGCCAACGACCCCGATGGCGCCACCGCCCGCGTCTCGGTCGCAGCAAGTCTTGAGGAGGCGGTACGGGACGTCGAATTCGTCCAGGAAAACGGACCCGAAAAGATTGAAGACAAACGCGTCATTTTCGCCCAGCTCGACCGGCTCTCGCCAAAGGATGCGCTGTTGGTCTCCTCGACCTCGGCGATCACCGCCTCGCGTTTCACCGAGCATTTGCCTGGGCGGGCGCGCTGCCTGGTCGGCCATCCCGTCAACCCGCCGCATCTGGTGCCTTTGGTTGAACTTTGCGGGGCAGCCTGGACGTCGCCCGAGGCGATCGAACGGGCGCGCGCGATCTACCGCGGGATCGGACAAGTGCCCGTCACGATCACCAAAGAGATCAACGGCTTCGTGCTGAACCGCCTGCAAGGGGCGCTGCTCGCCGAAGCATTCCGCCTGGTCGGCGAGGGCTATATTTCGGCGGAAGATCTCGATCACACCGTCAAGGACGGACTAGGTCTGCGCTGGTCGTTTCTCGGACCGTTCGAGACCATCGAACTCAACGCCCCCGGCGGCATCCCCGATTACTGCGCGCGCTACACCGGCTTCTACAAGGAACTCGCCGCGGCTGCGGCCGGGCCCGCGGTATACGAAAGCCCGAACGTCGAGGCGGTGATCGCCGCGTGGCCGCACCGGCCGGAGGCCGAGCGTATCGCGGCACTGACCGAACGGCGCAATGAACGCCTGGCTGCGCTGGCCGCCCACAAGAGCCAACAAGCCGACAAGCCCTGATCCCACCCCGCAACGAAGAGGCAACAACCATGGCCCCCCGCAAAGTCATCATCACCTGCGCCGTGACCGGCGCGATCCACACGCCCTCGATGTCGAAGGCGCTTCCCGTGACGCCGCAAGAGATCGCCGACGCCGCGGTCGAGGCGGCGGAAGCAGGTGCTGCGATCGTGCATCTGCATGCCCGCAACCCGAAAACCGGTCAGCCCGACCAAAGCCCGGAAGCCTTCGCGCCGTTTCTCAAGATCATCAAGCAACGCTCGAATTGCGTCATCAACCTCACCACCGGCGGTGCGCCGACCATGACAGTTGACGAACGAGTGCGCCCGGCGGCGACCTACGAGCCCGAGGTCGCTTCGCTCAATATGGGATCGATGAACTTCGCCTTCTTCGGCATGCTCAACCGCTTCAATAAATTCGAACACGAATGGGAGCGCAAGCACGTCGAAAACAAGGACATCGTGTTTCGCAACACGTTTCAGGATATCGAATATGTCCTTACCACGCTTGCCGAATCAGGCTCCCGCTTCGAGTTCGAGTGTTACGACACCGCCCACCTCTACAACCTCAAATATTTCCTCGATCAGGGCCTGGTGAAACCGCCGCTGTTCATCCAGACCGTGTTCGGCCTGCAAGGCGGAATCGGCGCTCATCCCGATGACGTCCTACACATGAAGCGCACCGCGGACCGGCTGTTCGGCGACAAGATGATCTGGTCGGTGCTGGGCGCCGGGCGCAATCAGTTGCCGATCGCGGCGATGGCAGCCGCCATGGGTGGCAACATTCGTGTCGGTCTGGAGGACTCGCTGTGGGCCGCACCGGGGCGGATGGCGGCCTCGAACGCCGAGCAGGTGATGCTGGCCCGCAAAATCCTAGAGGGCCTTGGCCTCGAAGCCGCGACCTCGGACGAAGCCCGCGAAATTCTGCACCTGAAAGGCGGCGACAAGCTCAAGGTCTGACGGCCAGCCGCGACGAGCGCGGCGTCCTGATACGGGACGCCGCCGGATTCCCTGGCATACCGCGCCGGCCGGGTTGACCGGATGGGTTACATGTTCGTGCCTGAACTGCTGAGCATCCAGGCCACCCCGAGCGCCAAGCACAATCCGGAAGATCGCCTAAAGCGCGATGAGATTTGAATGAATCTTTATCGCGCTTTAATTCTTTGATTGAGCATGATCTTTGCGGGAAACCGCTACACACTTTTCCGGATCGAATCCGCCTTGTGGTTCAGCCTCCAGCCAAAAACTTGTCAGTGAACACATCGTCCGCGGGGACCGCCGTCTTGAGCACGCCCTGTTCCGTCAGCGTCTTCAACGTTTCGTCCCATTGGGTCTTGGTCATCCAGCCGAGACCATGTTCTTTCGTAGCCGGACTTGTAAACGTTGAAGCGATATCCGCCTTGATCTGCGCCAGCAAGACGTCGGCCTTCTCCGCGTAGCCGGGAGCCGCCTTGGCTGTGATTTCGGCGGCCTCTTCGGGGTGAGCTGCGACATACTCGAAGGCTTCCTTGTAGCCTTTGACAAAGCGGCGCACGAGGTCGGGGTTCTCGCTGATCAGCTTCTGCGAGGTGAACATTCCGGAACCGTAAGCCTTCCAGCCGTAATCGGCACCGAGAAAGATGCTCAGCGAACCCGGGCCGCCGGCCTTGGCTTCAAGTTCGGGCACCTCGGCGTCGACATAGCCGACAACGGTCTGAACCCGGCCGAGGAGCAGGTAACTCTCATACGGCGGAGAGACGCTGTTCAGCGTCATGTCTTTCTCGCTCATGCCGTTGGCCGCGAGCAGGCCCTTAAAGAAAATATAGGTCGATCCAGCCGGATGAATGCCGACCGTCAGACCTTTAAGGTCGGCCGGCTTGCTGAGTTTGACCGTCTTTGCCAACGAAATCATCGCCAGGGGAGACTGCTGATTGACCGCGACCAGCGCCACGACGGGAACATCCTGCGATCTCGCGACGGCAAGCGTCGGAAAATCGCCGAAACCAAACTCAGCGTTGCCGTTGCCGACCAGCCGCATGGCGTCGGGCGAACCGGTTCCCTTCCGGATCTCCGCGACGTCGATGTTGTTCTTGGCAAAGAACCCTTTTTCCTTGCCGACAAAAAACATCGCATGATTGCCACGCACCACCCAGTCGAGCTGGACGGTTACCTTGTCTGCGGCCAGAACCGCGCTCGAGAAACCTAGCGCACCAACAAATGCTGCGAGAGTAACGGCCTTACTGAGGGATCTCGGCATTCCAAACTCCTTTTGATGACTGAGTTGCTGGAAACAAATCATTCCTGGTTGAATCTCGGTGCCCAGGGCACAACGGCTCGCTCAAGAATTTCGGCGGCGTAATAGAACGCGATGCCGAGAACCGAAACGAGCAGCAAAGCCGCGAACACCTGGGCTGTATCGAGTTGGGTCGAAGCAAACTGGATGGTGTAGCCGAGACCGTCTGAAGCGCCGGCAAATTCGCCGACGATGGCGCCGATCACGCTCAACGTGGCGGCGATCTTCGTGCCTGCCATCAACCCCGGCAGAGAGTGCGGAACACGAATTCTCAGCAAAATCTCGGTCTGCCCGGCGCCCACAGAATTCATCAGGGCCAGAAGCGAATTGTCCACTGACTGCATCCCCGCCAGCATCGACAGCGTCACTGGAAAGAACGCGATCACCAGGATCAGTCCGATCTTGGGCACGAGCCCATAGCCAAACCAAAGGATAAAGATCGGGGCCAGCGCGACCTTGGGCACGTTCTGGAACAGCACCACGAGCGGATATAGCGCTCGGCCCAGCCAATCGAAGCGCACGATCACAAGCGCCAACGCCACTCCGACCGCGACCGAGACAAGGAAGCCGAACAGGATTTCGCCCGCCGTGACCGCCGTTGCATGCATCAGCGCGCCCCACTGGGCGATCAGCGCCTGCACGATTTTGGTAGGCGCGGGAATGATGAAGGAGGAAATGGAAAATATTCGTACAGCCGCCTCCCACAGGACAACTGTCGCCAGAAACAGGATGCAAGCCGGGAGCCAGTGCTTCGTCGCCGCATTCCAGGTCAAAGCAGGCTTCGGCGGGGACGCCATGTCGGCGGGAATATCGATGACGGGTTGATCGCTCACGATATGGCCTTTGGCTGATGGCTGGAGCGCAGCATGGATCGGAGCTGGACCGTCAGCCGGACGAATTCCGCGTTCTCGGTGACGGACAGGTCGCGCGGATAAGGCAGCGGAATATCGATGCTCTGCGTGATTCGTCCAGGCTTGATACCCAGCACATGAACCTGTCTCGACAGGTGAATGGCCTCGTCGATCGAATGGGTCACAAGAACGATCGTCTTGCCGGTCCGCTGCCAGATTTCGAGCAGCGATTGGCCCATTGAATCTCGCGTGATCGCGTCCAGCGCGCCGAACGGCTCGTCCATCAATAAGACCGCCGGATCTAGCGCCAGGGCTCGAGCGATGGCGACCCGCTGGCGCATACCGCCGGATAGTTCGTTCGGACGCTTGTGGGCGGAATCGCCCAGTCCCACCAGTTCCAGCATTTCCTGGCCACGGGCCCGCAACTCCGCGCGCGACAACGACTTGTCCGCGACGCTCAGCAGCATCGAGGCATTGTCGACCGCATTCTTCCAGGGCAGCAGATTGGCGTCCTGAAAGACGAGACCGATCATTCGCTTGCGCGCTGCCGCGCCCGGCGAAAGCCCCGCTATCGAGACATTTCCGCTGGTCGGACGCACCAACCCGGCGAGCACCTTCAGCAAGGTGCTCTTGCCGCATCCGGACGGTCCGATCAGGGAAATGAACGCGCCTTTCTCAACCGAAAGGTCGATGTTCTGCAAGATCAACTGGCGCTTCTGATCCGCACCCATGATGACCGAAACGCCTTTGGCGGAAATGATGTCGTCCCGCACGGTATGAGACCTTCTGCTCTCGGCCGGCCGAACGGTTTCAACCTGCATGGCTGGCCGCCTTACGTGTATTCCTCGTGCTCGCCCTCGGCGCATCAACCAGCGCGGCAATCCCCGCGCTCCGCGCGACGGCAACCCGACGGATATTTCCAGTCTGCCATCCCTGCGCAGGCCGCTTCATCGCCTACTCCTGGCCTTCGAGGATGCGGCGCACCGCGACGAGCTTGCGCGCCCGCTCACCTTGCAAGGTCTTTATTTGATCGGGCGTATACGAGAACATGCCCTCGCCCGACTTGATACCGAGCTTCGATGCTCCGGTTTTTTCCAGCACCATCGGCGCCACATCGTCTCGTTTCGAGAGATCGGCGTTCAGGAACGATGAAACCGATTTGTAGATATCGAGGCCCGCCATATCGAGCAGCGCCATCGGTCCAATCACCGCAATCTTGTAGCCGATGCCCCACGACACGCAGGTGTCGAGATCTTCCGGTTCGATGACGCCCCGCTCGACCAGGTCCACGGCTTCGCGCAGCAGCGCATAGAGCACGCGATTTTCGACGAAGCCCGGGACATCTTTTTTTACGACCACCGGCAGGAGGTTGAGCGAGCGGATCAGGTCACGGATGGTCGCAACTGTCTGAGGTGACGTCTTCTCTCCGCCGATGACTTCGATCATCGGAATGATGTGCGGCGGATTTGACCAGTGCATACCAACCATCCGTTCGGGATGGGAAATATAGGCCTGCAACTTGGTGATCGGGATGCCGGAGGTGTCCGTGGCGACGATGATCGACGGAGCAATCAGAGCGTCGATCTGGCGGTAAACTTCGGCCTTGATGTCGATATTCTCGGGCACGTTTTCGATAACGAGTTCCGCACCGTTCACAGCCTCGGCAACGGTCGATACGAAGTGTACTCCACCCGCGCCGGATGCCGGGGCCTTGATCTCAAGACGGTCCAAGACGCCGTCTGCAACGTCGAGCATGCCGCGGGCGCGCTCGACCGCGGCCCGCGAAACGTCATACGCGGTGACTTCGAGACCGCCACGGGAAAGCCGCGCCGCGATACCCGGGCCCATCGTCCCCAGTCCGATGAGGGCGACGCGTTTGATCATCACGCAGCTCTCGCCGGCGCAGCGGCGATCGCCGCTTTGAAGGCCGGTCGCGCGGCGATGCTGGTCGACCAGCGCTCCAGGTCGGGCAAGGACGGCCGATCGATCTTGAAGTCGAGACAACGCTTCAGGATCGGGGCGCAGGCGATTTCCGCAATCGTGAACTTGCCAAGCGCCAGAAATTCCTTGCCCGCCAGATGGCCGTCAATAATCTTGAGCTGTGCGACCAGATCCTTGACCAGTTCCTTGCTTTCAGCGGTTTGCTCTTCCGGCTTCAGCTTGGCGTTCTTGAAAGCAGCGAGATAACCAGGATTGACGGCGGCCAGCAGAAAATCCATCCAGCGCTCGACTTCGGTCTTTTCCGCCGGCGTGGCGCCATGAAGATGTGGGCCTACCGAAGCCGCCAGATAGCGCAGGATGGTATTGGATTCCCAGATCACCGTCTTGCCATCGACCAGCGTCGGGACTTTCGAGGTCGGATTGAGCGCCTTGTATTCGGCTGTTTGTGTGTTTTCGAACTGACGGCCGTAATCTTCGCGCGTGTAAGGCGTGCCCAGCTCTTCAAACATGAAGATCACCTTCTGAACGTTGCCCGACGTCTGGCGGCCCAATAGCTTGTACATGTCGTCTCCCTTGGTGGTGTGGTGGCCTACTTGGCCGCCGGCAGCGGCTTGTAGACGATAGCGTCCATTTCAATCTTGGTGTTGATGACTGCCTTCGCCTCCACGGTGGTACGCGCCAGCACGGCGTCGCCGATTCCTTCGAGGAATGCCTTATTGTAGCGGCCGAAGTCGCGGGTATCTTCGAGATAAGCCGTGATCCGGACGACGTCAGATAGCGTCGCCCCCTCGTCTGCAATGACACGCGCGATGGTCTTGAGCGTCGCCAACGTCTCTTCCTCGATCGTGCCGCTGATCATATTGTTGTTCTCGTCCTTGGGCACCTGCCCCGAGACGAAAATGAAGTCACCGGCACGCACCGCCGGATGAAACGGCAGATTCGGGTTCTTCTTGCCGATCGCGTAGTGGCTGGGAGATTTTCGCGTTGTGTCGTTCAAGATAGCCTCCCTACAGAACGCTGGTTTCGATGATGTCCACGCCGCGAATGCGATCGATCAGATAAACGATGCCGCGGTCGTCGATGGTCACGTCGTTGGATGAAGAGCGCTCGGCTCCCGCCGGCGCGTCGGGAACGAAATGGCCGACTTCGCGGGGAGCGAACGGGTCGGCGATGTCGACCAGCCGCAGGCCCTGCGCGAACCATGCGAAGGGAATAACCGTACCCTTGAAACGCTCGGATGGCTGGTGACAGCCGGTCATCTGAGGCTGCGGCGCACCGTCGATGTCGAGGCCGGGAACCTGGAAGGTCGAGATCGGCAACGGGTTCTTCTCGTCGGTGATGTCGTAGATCCAGGTGAAGGCCGGCGCCGAAGGCCGGAGCTTGGCGACATCCTCATCCGCCACCACCATGATGTTACGACCCTTGAGCGGCTGCGGGATCGGCAGGCAGGTATGGGTCGGATGCGGAAAGCTCGGGCTTGAATTGACGTGCGAGACCAGTTTCGGCTTCGAGAGGTCCGAAATGTCGAGAATGAAAAGGCCGTGGTGCCAGTAACTGACGTAAAGCCTGTCGCCCATCCTTAGAGGATGGTGACAACGCGGCGTGACGTAATCGTGCCAGGGATATTCTTCACCGCCATCCTTCCACTGCCCGGGGATCCACCAGCGCCCGACTTCGACCGGATGAGCCGGATCGATCAGATCAAGGATCATCACGATGTTACCGATATAGCCTTCGGCTGTCGGCGAGATATAGGCGTAGCGGCCATCGAAGTCGTAACGGTGGACGCCCTTGCCGCCGGTGATCCATTTTGAAATCAGCTTCGGCTCAGCCGGTCGCGTGGTATCGTAAAGAGCCAGGCCGCCGCCGAAATCCGCGGGACCTTCGCTGCCGAAGCGCTCGTGATTGATGATCATCAACCCGTCCTTGGCGCGCACCTTGTGCGAGTGCCAACCTTGCGGGACGTCGATGGTCGTTATCTTGCGCGGATTACGCGGGTCGGAAATGTCGACCAGCGTCGTGCCGCTCGGCGGCCTCATGTGCCCGATATAAAGGATATTGCCGTCGATCCAGACCTGACCGCCGCCCGGGCAATCCACATGAGCGATCTGCTTGGTATTTAGAGCGGAAACCAAATTCCTGACATCCTTCTTGCTGAAACATCGGTCCGGGCCCGAGCCGCCGAAGGCGGCTGGACATTGCGTACTGAAAGACGGCTCTAAGCGAGGCGCAGCAGATCGCCGGCCTGGTTGCGACCCCAGCGCTTGTAGAGCAGCAGCGCCTTCAGGGTCGGCGCGTCGGTCGCGCCGAAAAAGATGACCGGCTCGCTCGACGAGCCGTTGACGTGCTCGACCCATGAACCGCCGGGCACAGCGATCGTGTCGAATTGATTCCAGTCGTAACGCTTGCCGTCGATGATCGAATGACCCTTGCCGCGGAAAGGCGCCAGCAGCAGGCTGGCCGTCTCGCGCTGCGGCAGGGTTCGTTCGCCGGGGCGGAGCATCTGCGCGTAAAAATTGATCGTGTGGAAGACCGGACCGCCGGTGGTCGGATCGACGTAATCGATCACAATCCCCTCGTGAGGATCGCCGTCCCAATCCTTGTGGGCGTCGAGCGCCGCTTCCATCTTCTCCCAGCGATAAACGTACATCGGTGACGAAAGGCCGCCGCCGCGTTTGTGATCGACGAAGCGAGGCATCAGGCCGCCCTCGCCGTAAATCCGCTGCGAGTAGTTGCTTGGGAAGCGCGCGGCCTGCACTTTCTTTTCGACTTCCTTGCCGCCGATCGTCTCCTTGTAATTGTGGTCGAAGTGGACGGCATTGAGCGTCTCGACCAGAGGCAAATCGAGTACCGACAGGTTGACAGCCGGCTCGCCGCCGACGGTGCCGTGATTGTGCCAGGCATCGTTAGGCGTCAGGACCATGTCGCCCGGCCCGAACACCACGTCCTCACCCTCGACGCCAGTAAAGTTGCCCGCGCCGGTCAAGCCGAAGCGAACCGCGCTTGGCGAGTGCTTGTGCGGCGGCATGATCTCGTCCGGATCATTCAGGCGATAGGCGGTGTACATGGTGCTGACCGAGGCGCGCTTGGGCGCCAGACCCGGATTGAGCAGGATCAGCGAGCGCCGCTCACTGTCGCTCATGCTGACCAGTTCGGCCGCGCGTCGCAGCAGCGGTTCAATGTCGGTATACGACCAGACGAAGGGGATCGCCTTGGATGTCGCCATCAACTGCTTGATCTCGTCGTGCTCGACGCCCTCGGTCGTGGCCCAGAATGGAAACATGCTCTTCTTGTGGAGCGTGTCGTACAGCTCCTGCAGGGCCGCCTTCTTGTTGATGGGCGTTACGTTCGCTGGTTGCGCCACGGACATGTCAGATCCCTTTCATCGCGACGAAGTCGATAACCAAATTCAACCATATGCGTACTGGTTCTGCTCGGCAATCGCAAAATTTCGGAATCTAACAATTTTGGTTGAGTTGCATCTCTCGCGGGCACTCAGTCGAAAAATAGGCAGTAAACGCGAGAAAAACGCGCAAAGCTGGCGATCATCGGGACAAATCAAAGCTCGAACCGCGGCGCCGCCGAGATGCAACCACTCTATTAAATCCATTCAACCAACCGAATTGGTTGAATTGCTTCAGGCGGCCGCTCGCCGAGCTGCGTCGGCGCGGATCAGGTCCGAGGCCTTTTCGGCGATCATGATGACGGCCGCATTGATGTTGCCACAGACCAGATCCGGCATCACCGAGGCATCCACCACGCGAAGCCCGTCAAGACCGCGAAGGCGCAATTGCGGATCGACAACGGAGCGGGCGTCGACGCCCATCCGGCAGGTGCCGGCGGGATGATGCACGGTAATGGAGGTCTTGCGGATATGCTCGTCGATCTCGGCATCACTCTCGCACTTCGGACCTGGGAAGAATTCCGCCTCCACGAACGGCGCCATGGAGGCTTGCGCAGCAAGATTGCGCGCGATGCGGAAGCCCGCGCGAAGCGACTGCCAGTCGCGCGGCGAGGACAGGAAATTCTGATGGATCAACGGCGCGGAGAACGGATCGTTCGATGCGAGCTTGACGCTTCCCCTGCTCTCGGGCTGGACGGCGACAATACGCGTCGCGAAACCGTCCGCGAAGGGCGCCTTGAAAGGCGGCATATAGGGCCATGCGGCAAGCGGCGCTGCGGTGAAAAGCAATTGTACGTCCGGCAGCGGCCGTCCCTTGTCGCTCTTGAGGAACGCCACAACTCCACCCGGGACATCGCCTGAAAAACCCTTGCCAGTGAGATAGGTCTTGGCAAAATCCAGCCCGATGCGATCCGCCCGCATCATCTTAAGGAACGGCCCGGGCTGTTTGCGCCGGTACATCAGGATGACCGAGACGTGGTCCTGCAAATTCTTGCCGACTTGCGGTAGGTCAACCCTTGTCTGGATGCCAAGCGACGCAAGCTCGCCGCTATCGCCAATTCCCGACAGCATCAGCAGCTGCGGCGTATTGATGACACCTCCGGCGAGCATGACCTCGCGGCGCGCCGAAACTTCTTGGGTCTCCCCGCCTCGCGTGTAAGCGATGCCGGTCGCGCGCCCATCCTTCTGAAGAATTTTGGTCGCCAGCGCACCGGTCAAGACTTTTAGATTCCCGCGTCGCATCGCCGGGCGCAGATAGGCTGACGCAGCCGAGCAGCGGCGACCGTTCGCGATCGTCATCTGGAGGCGGCCGAACCCCTCCTGCACCGCGCCGTTATAGTCGCCGGTTTGAGGATACCCGGCAGTGCGGCTCGCGGCCGCGAAGGCGTCGATCAGCTCGTCCCTGTAGCGGCAAAACTGCGTGCTCAGCGGCCCGCCGCCTCCGCGATACTCATTGCCCCCGCCTTCCCAGTGCTCCTGTTTCTTGAAATAAGGCAGCACCTTTTCAAAAGACCAATCGGATAATCCGCTGGCCGCCCAGCGATCGTAATCGCCGCGATTGCCGCGCACATAAGCCATGGCGTTGGTGGAAGAACTGCCGCCGACGACCTTGCCCCGGGCGCATTCGACCTTGCGGCCGCCGACGTTGGCCTCGGGTTCGCAGAAATACATCCAGTCGTGACGGCGTTCGGTGAGGATTTTCCCCCAGCCGAGCGGGATATGGATCATCGGATCCCGGTCCCAACCGCCCGCTTCCAGGACCAGTACAGAAACCGCGGGGTCTTCGCTCAGCCGGTTTGCCAGCACGCACCCCGCAGATCCGGCTCCAACGATGACGTAGTCAAAGGTTTCACCGGTCGACATGCGGACCCCAGGGGGAAAATCAGCTCGCTACACTGGGAGCCGGGAGAAACATCACTCAACCATCGTCCAATTGGTGTTGTCAACCATCCCCGAAAAAGTATAGATTGGTTGAGTTGGTTGAGGAGCTTTTCCCCCATTCCGCACCGGCGCGGCGCCGGCCGAGCAGGAGATTTTATTTTGACCGCGTTCAAGCCGCAGATCATGCAATCCGATCTCGACGACATCATCACGGCGATCCGCCAGCTGCATCAGGACGGGGGCAAGCTTCCTTCCGAGCGTGACCTTGCCGAACGCTTGAACGTGAAACGCCATCAGCTTCGCAAGGCACTTGGAGTCATGCGCCATTCGGGTGACCTCGGACCCGCGCGTGCGCGGCGGGCGCCAACCACGCTGCCCCGATATAACGAAGAGCTCGTCCGGGTGACAAACCCGCTTGAGGTCGTGGAACTACGCCTGCTGATCGAGCCCGGACTTGCTCGGCTCGCTTCTCTGCGCGCTTCATCATTCGAGACTGCGCGGATCGTCGAAGCGGCAACCACACCGGAAAATGCCTCCTCGGGCGAGATCGATTTCGCTTTTCACCTCGCTATCGCCGCCGCCGCCCGCAATCAGCTTGCGGTCGAGTTCTATAAAATATTGCGCCAGGTCGGCGTTGATGCCCGGATGAAGGTCGCGCGCACCACCGCACCAACCTGTCCCAAGCGAACAGCCCAACGGGACGGCGAGCATCGTATGATTGCCGAAGCGATCCTGCAGCGTGACCCGGAGGCAGCCGAGGCGGCCATGCGCGCGCATTTATTCTCCGTGCAACGGCAAATCACCGAGCGTTCGAATGGCGGCGCCGTTGCCGCGTGATGGCATCATCCTTTAGAAGAAGTTCGCCGCGATAGCCCCGTCCTCCAGGACATAAGCGTAGTCGGCAATCTCCAGCGACACCCGACAGAGAGCCTGCCCGGACATTCCGCCGCTCACGCAGTCGCGGAAACAGTACATACATTTCCGCGGCGCGCGCATCGGCTCCGGCGTGGCTTGAGAGGAATAGGCTGCAATCCGTAATGTGCCGAGGAAGCACGGTGCGGGCCGTGCTTCAGCAACGAAGTGGGGCTCGGCGATCAGGCGGATCAGCTGGCCGGGGCGCTGACGCTTGCAGGCTGCAAGCGTCTTGAGATCGCACGCACCATTGCAACCGCGCCGCGATTGTATCGCGGCAATCGAGGTGGTGCGCGCCGAGACATCGAAACTTTCCGGGCCGCGATCAATCGCCGGATTCCTCGGGATGTCTCCGGAGGTCCTCCCGGAAATCTATGGACACCATCATCCGGACTGCTTGCGCGGGGCGGCCATGGCGATTGGCCAAAAAGAGCGCTTCGTTCGGGTGGTTGAAACGGTGGCCAGCATAATGGATTGATCACCGCCTATCCAGTATCGCGGCTTTACCACCACCTGTCGCTACGCTCTCCTTGCCCTCGAATTAGCATCAAAGGCAAATTGATATCAGCGGCCATCAACTGCGCTGCGAAAACAGAGACTGGCCGCTCCTGTAGAGAACATAGACCGCAACAACGAAAATCAGCGACGCAAATACGATGTTGAGGGCGCTCTTGAATTGCGACAGATGATTGGCAAGTCGCATACCGATTAACCCGCCGACGAAGCCGCCGCATATAAACTCGGCCGCAACCTTCCAGTCGACGAGGCCCGATAGCGCATAGTTGAGAGCGGTCGTCAGTCCGAATGCGCCTACCGCCAGCAACGACGTCCCGATGGCGTTGATCATCGGCATACCCGTGGCGAAGATAAGTCCAGGCACGATCAGAAATCCGCCGCCGATTCCGAAAAATCCGGCGGCAAGGCCGACGGCAAGCGCAGTGACCTCGGGCACCCAAGGGCGGCCATTCTGATCCGAGTTGGGCACTGCGGTGGATCGCTTCGCTTTCAGCATCAGGCCACCGACCAGCAGCATCAGCAGACCGAACAGAAAAAGCAAGCGATCACCATTGATGGCCTTGCCCACGCTCGACCCTGCGAACGCACCGATGCTGCCGACGACGGCGAATACCAACGCATTGCGCCAGCGGACCGTGCCGTTGCGCGCGTAGTTGGTGAAATTCATAAAGGCGTTTGCTGCTACGGCGAGAGCACCCGTGCCAATCGCAAGATGGGGTGGCGACAGGCCGACGACGTAGAGCAATAAGGGCGTGGCGAGAATGGAGCCTCCGCCGCCGATCAATCCTAGCGAAAATCCAACGAGGCCGCCGGAACCAACCGCGAGGCCGTCTGACCAAACCGTCATAGCAGCACTTGGTCGTCCCGACGCACCTTGGACAGAAAGTCATGCACGAATACGCCGGCGATCATGGCAATCGTGAAGACAATCGTCGCCGGAATGCCTAAGCTCAACAACGCGATCCTATTGCCCATCGTCGTTCGCGTGACGAATTGGGGAGCCGGACCGCCGATCAAAAGCTGCTGAACATTCTGCTCCATCATTTGGCATCGCCACTTGCCGCCGAGTGATCGGCAGCCCACTTCGCGGCAACCTTCAGGTCAACGCCGTGCCGCTCTCCGAACGGCAGAATCTCGGATGCCTGCATGCGACCGTCCAGAACCTCACCCAAGGTCCAGAGCGTCAACGACCGCGTGCCGCTCTTGCAGTGGGCAAAGACCGGCCCATCGAGCTGCGCGATCTTCTTCTGAAATTGCCGAATGTCACCCTCGGAGATCGCATTGAGCACGATCGGCTGGCGGGCATAACGAAGCCCCGCCTCCTCAGCCTTAAGCGACGCCTCGTCGGCGGTAGGCTGCGACGGCTCTTCGCCATCGGGGCGATTATTGATCACCGAGCCAAAGCCAAGTGATTTCAACTCATTGAAATCACTTGGCTTTGGCTGCGGGCCGACAGCGAGACGGTCATTCACCTTGATGATCTTCAACATAAAAACTCCTTGAATCGATCGCGGACACGCCCGTGACGGCGGCGATCTTGTTCGTCAATAAGACATTTATTTTGTTCCGATGCCGTCAATGTTCGAGCCCAGCGGCGCTATGAGCATCGACGGGCCTCGTATCGCGGCTTTGGCGCAGTTCCTCCTTTAGTTGTCCCACCTCCCGTTCCAAGTGTTCGATGCGATCGAGAGTGTCGTCAAACCTGGTGTAGTCCATCGCTTCCAACCAGGCGAATACGACCGCGAGGGCGCGGCTAAATTTCCCTCGCTCTGGTACCAGATGGTTCGCTGCATCTGTCATCGAAAGCTCCTCATCGGCGAAACTGCCAGGGTCTCGCCGCGGCGGCCGGTGGTCTGACAATCGAGCTCAAAACGCGGCCTCAGATTATATCGGCCAAATGGCGGACAACACGGCGATGCCTAGAACCGCTCTGTCCACGGCCGAAGGTCGATTTCGGGGTACACGTCGCGCACTTCAACATCGACGGCTTTCGTGATCGGCAAGTTCGGACTGCGCGGGCTCGCTCAGAGCGCCGCGAGAGAGCTCGGCCCGAAGGACTACTGGCGAACTCTGCCAAGCTTTTGAATCTGTGCCGACGTCAGGCGATTCCCCGCAGTCGACGAACAAAGGCGGCAACGCCTGGAGCGACGGTTTCAGGATCGTCTTCAGGGATAAAATGGGCACCCTGCACCTGAATTTCTTCCTGATTGGCAAAAGTTCGGCAAAACGCGACCTGGTTCGGATTTTGGTCGATGACCCCCGGAGTCGGATGGAAATAGAGCTTTGGCACGGGGGTCGTCGCCAACCACTGCGAGTATTCGCTGACAGCTTTGACCACGTCGGCCGGCTCGCCCGCGATGGGAAGCTGGCGCGGCCAGGTTAGGGTGGGCCGCCGATCTTCGCCCGGGTTCAGGAAAGGACGGCGATATTCCGTCTTCACGGCATCGGAGAGTTGTCGGCCCAGTCCCAAAAGCAACTGCTCCACAAAGACATTGTCTTGCAAGACCATCGTGTCGCCGGCGGGAGAACGCAAAGCCTGGAACGCGGGGCGGATGGCTTCGCTGAAGTCGCTCCACTCGAGCGGCATCACGATCGATTCCATATAGGCAATGCCCTGGATCCGATCGGAGTGCTTGCTTGCGTAGTCGAAGGCGAGCGCCGAACCCCAGTCGTGAATAACGAATATGATATGGTCGCCCAGATCGAGGTTGTCCCACAACGCGTGAATATAGCTGCGCTGTTCGGCAAAGCTGTAACTGTCCGGTCCGGATTGCGGCAGTTTATCCGAGTCTCCCTGGCCAACCAGATCGCAGGCAATCAACCGGCCGAGCCCTCGGCAGGCCGGCATGATGTTGCGCCAGAGATAGGACGAGGTCGGATTACCGTGCGAAAAGACAATGGCATCGCCTTCGCCCTCGTCGATATAGGCCATTCGTTGATCATTGACGGTCATAAACTTCTTCTTGGCGAAGGGCGCGTCACTTAGGTTCATCGTTTAGCCTCTCAATTTTGGGGGGCGGCTCGTTCTATTCGTTCGCTGCCAATTGCAGATGACCGATTTGAACCTGCACTTGCGATAGCGGCGATGTCTTGCGGCACGACCTGCTCGGAAAGATTTTGATCGATTGTTCTCGGGTTCATGGTCCGAACGCGGCAATGAATTCGACCGCCTTCAGGCTTAGAGACCGTTGATCGGGACCTTTAAAAATCGCTTGCCGCTCTTGTCCGGCGCGGGCAACTCCCCCGCCTTCATGTTCACCTGGAGCGAAGGCATGATCAGCTTCGGCATCCCGAGAGTCTTGTCGCGCTGCTCGCGGATCGCCACAAACTCATCTTCTGTGATTCCCTCCCTCACATGAATATTGTGCCCGCGCTCATCTGCGACCGTCGTTTCCCAATGAATATTGCGACCATTGGGACCGTAATCGTGGCACATGAACAAGCGAGTCGCCTGCGGCAACGTCAGCACTCGCTTGATGGATCGATAGAGCGTGCGCGCGTCACCGCCCGGAAAATCGGCACGAGCCGAGCCGCCATCCGGCATGAACAACGTATCACCCACAAAAGCAGCGTTCCCGATCACATGCGTCATGCAAGCAGGCGTATGACCAGGCGTGTGCATCGCATGGGCAGTCATTGTCCCGATGCGATAGGCGTCGCCATCCCTGAACAAATAGTCGAACTGGCTTCCATCCCGTTGGAACTCCGTGCCTTCATTGAAAATCTTGCCGAACGTCTCCTGAACGACAGTGATTTTTTCGCCAATTCCGATCTTGCCGCCGAGTTTTTCTTGAATGTAAGGCGCACCGGAAAGATGGTCTGCGTGGACGTGGGTCTCTATCAGCCATTCGAGCTTAAGGCCGTTCTTTTGGATGAACGCGATAATGGCGTCCGCCGATCCGTAAGAGATACGGCCTGCCGCGTAGTCGATGTCCATCACGGCGTCTATTACAGCGCAGCCGATTGATCCCGGATCCCTGACGACATAGCTGATCGTATTCGTTGGCTTGTCGAAGAAGGCTGTTACGTCCGGTTTTACTGAAAGATCGACGTCAAACGGAATTGCAGACATGGATTATTCCTTGCAGCGTTAGTTCAGGGCGGGCGCAACTCGTGAGCGATGGTTTGCAAGCCAGCGCGCGGCAAACATACCCGTCAACATAGCGGCCACGAAGGTGAGTGCTGCCGTCGTTCCGACGCCTAGCGCGGTGAAGGCTGGGCCGGGACAGAACCCAGCGAGGCCCCATCCCACACCGAATATGGCGGGCCCGGCAATGATGCGCGCATCCAGTTCGTTCGCGCTCGGCAAATGAAACTTCTCGCCGAAGATCGGCTGCGACCTTTTGAACACGAACCGAAAGCCGACCAGCGTAACCGCAATCCCTCCACCCATTACGAAGGCAAGGCTCGGATCCCAAGTCCCTGCCGGTATCGCGGCGATATCCAGGAAATTGATAACTTTGGCCGGATCCGACATTCCGCCAACGACGAGGCCAAGGCCGAAAAGCAGTCCGATCGCAAACTGAAGAATGGCAGACATAATGAGCCTCACAGCAAGTGACGGGTTACAAAGACCGTGACGACGGCCGTTGTCATAAAGGTTAGGGTCGCGACAAGAGAACGCTTGGACAGTCGCGAAAGTCCGCTGATTCCATGACCGGACGTACAGCCGTTTCCCCAGACGGTGCCAAACCCAACGAGCAGGCCAGCGATAATTAAAAGCGTCCCGCCCGCTTGAATGGTCTGGGACGGCAGATGCCCAGTCGCGAGCAGCGTAATAAGCGGCGCCGCAACGAGCCCCACGATGAAGGCCATTCGCCCGGCAAAGGCGTTGTCGCTATATGGTGGGAACAGCCGCCCAGCAATGCCACTAACGCCCGCGATACGTCCCGTAAACGCCATCAAGAGTACAGATGCAAGACCGATAAGCCCCCCGCCAACAAGTGACGCAACGGGCGTGAACTGGGTGACCGCCACCATCTCTTCAACCTTTCAAATAGCCACAGCACCCGCAAACGATTGCGGACCTTTCTACGCGACGTCCTGGCGATAGCTGGTCGAAGTGAAATCGACCGCTCTAGCGTCGCCATCTGTAACCTGACCCCCATCTTTCATCCGGTCATAACGAGAGTCCGGCAGTAGGAAGGCTTTGGCCACCGCCGGGCCAATACCGCTCGTCCTGCTCGCGATGACCGCAATTCATATGCGAAACGCACGTCTACTCAGGCGGCGGCGGCTCGCGGCCCTCAGAGTTGCGACTGCCCCCCGTCGACAGGAAGTTCGGCGCCGGTCGTGAAGGTCGCGTCGAACGCAAGTAAGAGAACGGCCTTGGCGACTTCCTCCGATGTCCCCAAGCGCTTCATCGGATTGGCTTTGCTCATCTGCCCGGTGAGTTGGGCGGCCATGTCTTTATCGGGAAACGCTTTGCCCCAGTTCGGCGTGTCGGTGGGGCCGGGCGACACCGCGTTGACGCGAATCCCCCGGGGAAGAAGTTCAGCGGCGCCCCCCCGAGCGAGGGATCGCAGCGCAGCCTTGGTCGCTCCAGCTGCGGCGAGCATCGGCATTCCCTTGACGTTGGAAATCGCGGTCGTGAAGACGACAGCGCCGCCACGGTTGATTAGCGGCGTGAGCTTCTTCACTGCGAAGAACGGTCGCTTGGCGTTCACCCCGAACCGCTCGTCGTACATGGCCTCAGTTGTTTTTTCGATAGGCGCGAAGAGGCCGAGCCCGGCATTGACGAAGAGCAGATCGAAGGTGTCGAATTCGGCCTTCACCCGAGAGGCGAGCGCGTCGATACCCGTCAACGACTGCGCGTCGCTCGAAACCACAACGCCGCCCTTCCCAAGCTCTTGCTGCGCCAATTCCAGACCAGCTTGCGAGCGACCCGTCACCAGAACGCGCGCGCCCCCATCGACGAGCATCTTCGCCGTCGCCAGCCCTATGCCGCTCGTGCCGCCGATGATGACAGCCTTTTTGCCTGCATATCGATTCATGTGTATTCCCTTGCGACGTCTGGATCGCTTCGCTGATTGTGAACTGTTTGGCGCGCTACCAGACGCAATGGCCGCTCAAAGTTGCGACCATCCCCCGTCGACTGGAAACTCTGCCCCCGTCGTGAACGTTGCATCAATCGCCAGGAATGCCACCGCCTTGGCAATTTCCTCCGGCCGGCCGAGACGCTTCATCGGAGCGCTTTCCGCCATCTGAAGGTAGACCTGATCTTGCATCTCCTTCGGCATTCCAACCTTATGCATTATGTCCGTCGATCCAATAGGACCGGGGGTCACCGCATTCACACGTATTCCACGGGGCAACAACTCGGCAGCAATGCTCCGTGTCATTGCACGAAGCGCTGCTTTGGCGGCGCCATAGGCGCTCAAAGTCGGCACCGCCTTTCACGTTTGCAATCGAAGTGGTGAAAACTACCGAACTGCCTTTCGGCATGAGCGGCGCCAGTTTCTGAACGATGAAATAAGGTCCCTTGGCGTTCAGATTGAGCATCTCGTCGTAAACTGCCTCAGTCACCTCCTCAAATGGCATAAAATGACCGTATCCCGCGTTGACGAACAGCACATCGAGCTTGCCGAACGTCTCCTTAACCTTCGTCGCTAAAGCATCCATATCGGGAAGAGAGGTCGCGTCGCTGGGGACTACGATAGCGTTATCGCCAAGGTCAGCTTGAGCCGCTTTGATCGTTGCAGGGTTGCGACCAGTCACGATCACACGCGCACCTTCTTCGATGAATAATTTGGCAGTCGCCAAGCCTAAGCCGGTAGTTCCGCCCGTGATAAGGGCTGTTTTTCCTTTGAAGCGATTCATGTGTTGTTCTCCTTGCGACGTTAGGGCGATCAGATAAATATAAACTATTTAGTGTATTAATCGGCGTGACGGCGCATGTCAAGGTATTTGTAAACTATTTGTTTTCAAAATACCGGGGTCCGTGAGCGACCAGATAGCTGCACAGTCGCCTGCCGATCTTCTCCCCGCGACCGGCGCCCCTTCAGGACACCGCGCTCAAGGATGCTGGGTAAGGAAAGTCGGCGCCAGAGACCTTGACGATGGCCTGCCACGCGGCTTCCTGGTTGGCGCGATCATGGAAGTGCGGCTGGCGCATCGCCACGATTGGGCCGGCCATCTTCCCAGGCGCCGAGGCAAAGAATTGACCCGAGACGTCGATTCCGAACCTCGATGCTTGAAGATACCGACGGGCTGCGGTCTCAGGTGTCTGAGACATGCCCGGAATAAGTTTCACCAGCGGAAGCATCAGCCACTTCACGGCCAGACCGGCGTTGCGCAGCCCCAGAGTGTCGGGCGTACTCCCGGGCGAAACCGCATATACGGCCATGCCCGGTGGTAGGCGGCGGGACAATGCTGCGGCCCACCAAGCGACGAAGAGCTTCACGTCGCTATGTGCCCGGTTGGGCCTGTACTTCACGTTGGGCCCGCTGCGCAGCACGGCTTCCACCGCGGCACTTCGGTCGCCCTTGTACTGCATGGCCGCAAGGGCCGCTATGTTGGTGTAGCGGAACATGGGTACGTCCCCCCTGGCAGCTTCCGAGCCGGCGATAATAATTCGCGCGTCGGGGCTCAGCAGGTTGGCGCGGAGCAACCCGACAGTCAGTTGATGATGCCCGATGAGCGGGGCCTGAGTTGTCTCGATGCCCGCCGCAGTGAGCACGCGCTCCTTGCCGCCGATCCATCCTGCATTGAGCAGTAGGAAATCGATCGGCCGACCTCGCTTGACGAGCTCGGCGAGCGCGGACTGAACGCTGGCGGGCTCGTTCAAATCCAGCTCCAGCGGCGTGAAGGCTTGCGCCTTGGTCTCCGCCGCGAGCTGAGCAGCCGTTTCCTGGACCCGGGCCAGGCTGCGCCCGGTGATGATGATCTCGCGCCAGCCCTCTCCGGCAAGAGCGCGGGCAGCCGCATGGCCGAGCCCGGAGGTGGTACCGGTGACGAGAGCGGTCAAATGTACCATGGGTCTCTCTGTGGTGATGGGGGAAGGCCTGTCGCCAGCGCCCTAAAGCCAGTTTCGGCTTGCTAATTTCTACCGTTCAGTTGTATATTGGTGCGATCTTCGTGGTCAAGGAGTTTTAGACTTTATGTTTCCAAATACCGCCAAGCCGCGCGGCCGACCGCGCCGCTTCGATGAGAGGCAGGCGTTGGAAAAGGCGACCCAGGTGTTCCGGTCGAAGGGTTACGACGGCGTGACGATCGACGATCTCGTTGCCGAGATGGGGGTGGGACGGCGGAGCCTCTATTCGATTTTCGGGGACAAGCGGACCATATTCCTGCGCGCCCTTAGAGCGTATGCGGAGGCGAAGGGCGCTATTGCTGCGAAAGCGCTCTTCTCGCCGCAGACTGTCCGCGACGCGCTCGCTGGCTTCCTGAGGCAGGCCGTAGAAACCGCGACCGAGGAAGTATCCGCCCCGGGGTGTCTTCTCATATGCGTCGCGCCCCTCGTGAATGATGCTGAGGTCCGACAGTTCGTGCGGGACGTCGTAGCTGCCACCGCCGCGCAAGTAGAACGCCGCTTCCGCGACGGGATCAGCGAGGGCGAACTCCCGTCTGACTTTCCCGTAACCGCACGGGCAAACCAGGTCATGGACCTTGGCCGCGGTCTGACGATGCATGCGCAGATGGGCGCGCCACGCAAGGCACTCCTCAGAGACGCCGAGGAAGCGGCCGACTTGGTGCTCCTGTCGCGAGGTGGAAATGCGGCGCCAGAAGGTTGATGCACGCAACTCGCGAGGGCAAGGCAATGCCAGATACCAACTACGAAATGTTTCCTACTACGGGCTTCACCGTCACGCATTTTCTCGTCTCGGCAGATGTAAAGAAGGCGGTGGACTTTTACTCACGTATTCTCGGGGGAACCGTCGTCACGGACGGCGAGAACGGCAAGCCGAACGTCGTGCAACTCGCGAACACTTGGGTCATCATCAATGTCGGCGGCGGGCCTACCGACGACAAGCCGGCCGTATACCTCGCGCCTCCGAAAGATGGAGAGGCTGTCAGCAGCTTCATGAACATCCGCGTCGCCAACATCGCGGAATGCTACGAACGTTGGAAGGGTCTGGGTGCGGAGTTCCTCACCGAGCCGAAGGTTCACGAGGCCGAGACGCGGTGATACATGCGCGATCCCGACGGTCACCTCATCGAGGTAGGCGAGGCGAAGAAATAGCGGCGACTCGCTTGGCATCATCCGTTAGAAGATGATCGATGCCATCACAGCCCGAGATCGCTTTCCCTACCTGCGCCGCCCCTGGCATTTCGTTCGCCAATCTTTTGCGAAAACCTTATCAATCCGCCAACAGACCCCGTTTTGCAGAAAGCTCAGTGCATGGTCTGCCGCTTGTGTTCTGTTGGGCATCTACCATCCGCGTTTGATCTCGACGCCGACGTAGTTTGAATCGTGCGCCCCGGCATTGCGCAGCGCGTCGCCGATCACAAAATGTACGAGCTCGACGGCAAAGGCCGTGGCGCGATCAATGGTCCAGTCGACCCTGACTTGGCCGTAGCTTCCGGTGTAGGCGCCGGGGCGACCTGCCGTGTTCGGAACGGGAATGTCCGGCTGCGTGTAGACGGCATCGGCGGTGCTCTCGCGCCATTGGGCCGCCCCTGCGATCATCACCTTCACGGACTGAAACGGTTGCAGCGTCAGCGACGGCTTGACGTGGATGAAGTTGACAAAACCGGTGTAGCCGGCAAGCGTCACATAGTAGCCGTTCGGGAAAAGGGGATTGAACGTGCCGAACGAGTGGCCGGCGGGACCGCCGCGATCACCGGATGCAGTGTCGATCTGCATGCCCAGCCTCGGTTTCCAATTCACGTTGGAAAAGGTATAACCCGCAAGCGAGCCGAAGGCCCAGGCCTCGATGGAATCTGCGCCGATGCTTCCGATTTGATTCATGGCTTCGAAGTCGTAATCGAAGCCATTCTTCTTGCCCGTCACGTGCAGATCAAAGACATCGCGCCGCTCGTTACCCGCAGCATTGGGGAAGGTCACGTTGGCCTGGGTAAAGTTGGCGTAATAGCCGGTGACGCTCAGGGCCTCCGAAAACTTGCGCTCCAACCTGGCTCCGCCGAAGGTCTGTTTGCTGCTGCTGTAGTCGTCGAAGACCTGATAGTCCTGAACTTGAACCGGATGGCTGTAGAAGGTTATGAATCGCCAAGGGCCGTTTTCATAGTCGGCCCAGCCGGCGTCGTAGGATTGACGGACGTTTGGACCATCGCGAACGGACACGAACCGCTGCAGGTCGAAAGCGAATTGTTGCCGCCCGAAGCGCAGCTTCAGGGTACCGTCGCCGACAGGTTCGCTCAGCGCGACGAAAGCCTGCTCGAGATCGAGCCGGTCCACGTCGACTGGAGTAAGCATCGTCTTCCATGGCGCGAAGTCGCTCTGGAATTGCACGAACATCTGCAATTGCGAATCGACACGCAAATCCGCATTAAATTCATTGCGGCTGATGACATAATTCTGGGTACGGTTCGGGCCCGTACCGAAGCTCTGCGCGCCGTTCGACTCGAAACGCTCGCGAGTATCGGCGCCGAACGACAGGTAGGTATGGGGATCGACGGCAGATAGCGGAATATACTTGAACTCGTCGAACGATTGCCGCGGAACGCGGGGGTTTGCCAGCACGGACCAGTCCTCCTGCCAACGGTTGAACAGAATGGCTGGTCGCTGCGGTTCCGCATCGTCGGCAAAGGCGGGCTTTCCCGGCAAGCAGGCAAGGCAGCCTCCAAGAACGCACAGGACGGTCTGATTGACTTTTTCCCTAAGCATGGTCCGCCATTCGCGCATCCGCAGAGCTTAGAAGCTTTCGCAGCATCACGCAGTAGCGGCCGAGCCACTACTTGGCCGGTGCGTGAATCTCGGCGACGTAGCCGCCCGGAAACTGGATCATGGCCGACTGCCAGTGTCCTGAGACGAAGGGCTCGACCAGAACTGTGGCGCCGGAGGTTTTGGCTTTTCCCAGCGTTTCCTGGAGGTCGGCGACCTCGTATCCGGTGAGTTCGTGCCCATACGGATAGGGCAGATGACCGTCCGTGACGAACACAGTCATCTTGCCGAACGTAGATTCGATCCGGACGCGCCGGTACGTGTCTTTCTCTCGGCCGATCTCCACGCCGGGCGCCTTCTCGTCGGAAACCACCTTCCCGTGCGAAAAACGAAGAAAGGCGCGGGTGAAAGCGTCCGCCCGGTCTGGAGAGACATAGACTCTATTTTCGGGAACTGTTTGGAATGCCGCATACGACGGTTTGGTCACATGCCAATAGAGCTGCATGTTCACCCCGCCCGGCCATTGGATTACGACGTCACGGCCGATCGGGTCGGGGAAGGTAGCGACTATAACGTCCGCGCCAGCGGCTTTGGCATCTTTGACGGCTTCGTCGATGTCCGTGACGAGGTAACCGGTTCGTTCCGCCCCGAACGGGTAAGGTATCGGCGTCTTGAATCCGAACAGGGAGACGGTACCGACAGGCGTTTGCAGAAGTTGGGACGTCGTGCTGCTCGGCGTGGGCGTTACGGTAGCGACGACCTGCTTCGTGCTCTGTCCTCCGAAGGTGGCAAGAAAGCTGCTGACGAACTTGTCCACATCTTCAGGCGCGACGTAGACATGGGTCGTGTCGTATTGGGCACCGACGCCGATCTGCGAAACCGGTGGTTGGGCCGCATCCTTCGCAGCCGCAACCGAAACACCCGTCAGCAGCGAAAAAATCAATGTCATCTTGATCAGATGATGGTTGTCAGACATGGAAAACTCTCCTTGCGATCACGCGCGCTGCTCGCGCTGGGACATCACGGAAACGAGCACCAGGCCGGCGACGAGGCCCAGATGCTCGAAAAATGCGTTCACGGCCAGGAAGCGGTCATGGCCGGTCTTGGACCAGAAGTCGTTGGCCGTGAGCATGGCGACCGTCGTCAAGACGCCTAGTCCCCCTGCCCCAAACCAAACCCAACGTCCCAGGATCAGCAACGTCGAACATCCGAGTTCGACGACGATAGCGGCAGCGGCCCACAGCCAGGCGGGCTGAAGGCCGAAATGCGCCTGCTCCGCCACAGCGGCTGGGAAATCAACAAGCTTCTGTATCCCACCGATCAAGAAGGCCGAAACCAGAGCCATCCTCGATATGGGCAGCAGCCAACGCCATGAGAGAATGGCCGATATCCAGTGCGGGGTATCGGTCTTCGAAGTCATCTCAGACCGCCCAACAAGCGCAGCCGAGCGCACCCCAGAAGCTCTTGAGATCGGCGACGGGAAGCCTGCCCGACCAAGCGCGGGCATGGTCATGACCGTGGACGCCGCAGGCGCTGGCGCATCCACACGCATTCATCGCATGTGCTCGCATCGCCTGGGCCTTGCCGTCAGAGCCAACCCAGTTGCCATAGCCGCCGAAGTTGCGAACGGGCGACCAATCGGGCGCGGCCGGCGGCACCGCGGAATCGAACGCCTTGAAGTCGCCGGCACCATAGACGAGACGTCCTCCGACGACAGTAAGATCGCTCGTCGTGTCGGCGATTTCACCTTCGGCGCAGGAAAAGAAATCCCGATCCGGGACTATCAGATCCGCGAACTGCCCAACCTCGATGCGACCTTTTTTCCCTTCCTCGTTGGAAAACCAGGTGACATTTTCGGTCCACATCCGCAGCGCCGTCTCGCGATCAAGGCAATTGCGCTGGGGCGTGATGCGAAGTCCGCCGACGGTCATTCCCGTCACCAGCCAGGCGAGCGAAACCCACGGATTGTAGGAAGCAACGCGGGTGGCGTCCGTGCCGGCAGACGTCTTGACGCCCTTTTCGATGATCTTTTTGACGGGCGGGGTCGCCTCGGCAGCGCCAAAGCCGTAGCGTTCCACGAAATATTCGCCCTGATAGGCCATGCGGTGCTGCACGGCGATGCCGCCTTCAAGCGCCGCGATGCGGTCGATCGATTGATCGGAGATCGTCTCGGCGTGGTCGAAAAACCAGTTCAGTCCCGCAAGTGGAATGTCCTGATTCACCTTTTCGAACACGTCAAGCGCACGCGAGATGGTCTCATCGTAAGTGGCGTGCAGCCGCCACGGCCAGCGATTGGAGGCGAGGATGCGGACAACATCATCGAGTTCCCCTTCCATCTCGGGCGGCATGTCCGGCCGCCCGACCCGGAAGTCCTCGAAGTCAGCCGCCGAAAACACCAGCATCTCACCGGCTCCGTTGTGGCGAAAATAGTCGGTGCCCTGCTTGTATTTTGACGTTTTTGTCCAGTTCAGGAAGTCGTCCTTCTCTCCCTTGGGTTTCTGCGTGAACAGATTATAGGCAAGGCGGATCGTGAGCTGGTCCTCGTCGGACAGCTTCTGAATGACCGCATAGTCCTCCGGATAATTCTGGAAGCCGCCGCCGGCGTCGATGGCTCCCGTGACACCGAGACGGTTCAACTCGCGCATAAAGTGGCGGGTCGAATTGACCTGGTAGTCGAACGGCAGCTTCGGCCCCTTGGCCAAGGTAGCATAGAGAATGTTGGCGTTCGGCTTAGCGAGCAAAAGGCCGGTCGGATTGCCTTTCGCATCGCGCACGATCTCGCCTCCAGGCGGCTCCGGCGTATCCTTCACGTAACCGACAGCGCGCAACGCGGCTGCATTCAAGATCGCCCGATCGTACAGATGAAGGATGAATACGGGGGTATCGGGCGCAGCCGCGTTGAGTTCGTCTATCGTCGGCAGGCGCTTTTCGGCGAACTGATGCTCGGTGAACCCGCCGACGACGCGCACCCATTGCGGGGGCGGCGTGACAGCGACCTGCTTCTTCAACATGGCCATCGCGTCGGCCAGCGACCACACGCCGTCCCAGCGCAATTCCATGTTGAAGTTGAGCCCGCCTCGGATGATGTGAAGGTGATTGTCGATCAGCCCAGGCAGGACGCGACGCCCCTTCAGGTCGACGACCTTGGTCGCGGGGCCCACCAGCTTCATCACGTCTTGGTCGTGGCCGACCGCCGTGAAAACGCCGTCCTTGATGGCGACGGCGCTCGCAGTCGGATTCGAGCGATTGAGCGTGGTGAATAGACCGCGATGAAGAATTAAATCGGGATTTCTCACGACGCCTTTGCCTCGACTTTCGTGGTTGGTTCGGCCTCTTCAGCCTGTCGTCCGGGCAGCATGCCGAACATGTGAGGCGCGCACTTCGCCTGTCGCCAGGCGGCGATCAGTCCTTCACCCGTCATCATCTGCTTCACGACCGGAACGATCTGCTCGCCCGCGAGAATCCCCAGCAGACCGACCAGCGCCACCAGTGGGGGCGCAGGAGAGCGCACGTTGAGGAGACTATAGATCACCCCGACCAGCAGGCCGGCGCCCAGAGACAGCAGATAGACCTTCATGTTTCACCTAGGGAACTACGCGACCTTCGTGCCCGCCTCCGACGCGTGTTCGCCGAGCGCCCACTTCGAGAATCGGACCTGGATGCCGTAAGGCGAATGCGCCTTCAGTATCTCCATCATGCCGTCGTAGGTCTCCGCGCGTGCCCAGTCCTGCTGCAATTCGAAAGCATACTGGGCGGATGTGATCGGAACGGCGCCGGCCTGAATCGCACGCTCCATCGAGCGATTGTGAGCCTCGACCGACAGGTCGCCGCATGCGTCCGCGGGGATGTAGATTTCGTATCCTTCCTTCAGCATGTCGAGCGTCGGGAACATCACGCACGCCTCCGTCCAAAGCCCCGAGATCACGAATTTCTTCCGACCGGTCGCCGCGACGGCCTTGCGGAAGTTGGCGTCAAGCCACGAATTCATCGACGTACGGTCGATGATGTCATGCTGGGGAAACAGCTCGGTGACTTCAGGCATGAAGGGACCCGAAAACAAATCCTTGGCAACCGTTGTCAGTACCGTCGGAATCTTGAAAAGCTTGGCCGCCTTTGCAAGGATTTGGATGTTGTTGAAGACGACCAATCGGTCGTGCGACTGGACGCCCTGATACATCGCGGGCTGATAGTCGATGAGAGCGATCGCACTGTTTTGCGGAGTAAGCATCTCGAGTTTCGACATCGTGTCTCCTGCTTGGCGATAGGATGGTTGGCGCTTTCAGCTTTTGAAGAAGGCGAGCAAATCGCCATTGATGGTAGATGCTTCCGTGGTCGGCATGCCGTGCGGAAAGCCCTTGTAGGTTTTCAGCGTGCCGTTTTTCAGGAGCTTCGCCGACAGCGGCCCCGACGCGGCATAGGGAACGATCTGATCGTCTTCGCTGTGCATCACCAGCACTGGCACCGTGATCTTCTTGAGGTCCTCGGTGAAATCGGTCTGCGAAAACGCGACGATGCCGTCGTAATGCGCTTTCGCGCCGCCCGTCATGCCCTGACGCCACCAGTTCTGGATCACAGCCTCGGACGGCTTGGCGCCCGGCTTGTTGTAGCCATAGAACGGACCCGCCGCGATGTCGCGATAGAATTGCGAGCGATTGGCCGCGAGCGCGTTCTGAAATCCGTCGAAGACGTCCTTAGGAAGCCCGTTGGGGTTATCCGCCGTCTTCACCATCAGCGGTGGCACCGCGCAGAGAATGGCGGCCTTGGCCACCCGGCGCTCACCATGCCGCGCCAGATAATGCACCACTTCGCCGCCGCCTGTGGAATGGCCGACATGAATGACGTTCTTCAGATCGAGATGCGCAGTTAACGCCGCGAGGTCGTCGGCATAGTGGTCCATGTCATGGCCGTCGCCGGTCTGGCTGGACCGGCCGTGGCCGCGGCGGTCATGGGCGACGACTCGATAGCCGTGATTGAGGAAAAACAGCAGCTGTGCGTCCCAGTCGTCGGAGGACAGCGGCCAGCCGTGGCTGAACACGATTGGCTGACCCTTGCCCCAGTCCTTGTAGTAGATCTCAACGCCGTCCGCCGTCTTGATCGTAGACACTGCAAATCCTCTCGAACGCGACCGTCGCCGCAACTCTATTCATGCAGGCGCAGGCGTCTTGAACGAATGGCAGCCGTTTTTTCTCTTTGTCGTCGGCACGGATCGATAAAATCGCGATAGCTGTAAACAACTCGTGGGTATCCCACCGCACCATCCGGGACATCACAAATGTACAAACGGTCAGGGAGCCGACAGAGCTGGCGCCATTGACGCGGCGTGCCTCGGCGCTGATCCTGAAGGCTCGGCTGAAATGCTCGCGCGATAGTTCGGATTTCGCTGCGATCTGCGCGAGCGATAGATCGTTCGCCGGGTCGCCCGCTATCCGGAAGTGGGCGATTTCATGGACGGCCGCTCCTCACGCAGACGACGCCACGACATCATCGAAGCCGAGATCGGAGAGACGATCAAGATCGTATCGGCACTCAGTCGCGTGTTCGTCTCCACACCGCGGGGCTGACACCAGCCAATGTCGCGAAAACCCTGGTCAGGTGGCTTTGATCGGCAAAACCGCAGCGGATCGCGATATCGGCGATCGGCAGCGCCGTCTCGCTCAGGAGCCGCTTTGCTTCGTCTACCCGATGCCGCTGAAGCCACCGGTGCGGCGCTAAGCCGGTGGTAGCCTTGAATGCCTTGGTGAAGTATTGGCGCGACAGCCCACATTCCCGTGCGACGTCGGCGAGCAGAATGTGGCCGCCGCTGTTCGCGATCAGGATCTCCTTGGCGCGACGCAATTGTGCCGTCGTGAGCCCGCCCTTTTTGACGGCGGGCGGAGGTGCGCCATCGCCGTATTTTTCGGTGAGATAGCTGCATACCGCGAGCATGATGTAGTCAACGAACAGCGAATTCACCTGCTCCGGTCGTTTGAACGCCGGAAGCAGCGCCTCGGAGAGGTGAACCAGCACTGGATCGACGATCCCCGGAGTGCAGGCCAGGTTGCCTAGCCTTGGCCGGCTCGCGTCGTCGGCGAGTTCATCGATCGCGGTCCGCGGAATGTGAAACGTCAGCGCTTCATGGGGATGGGTTATCCGGGCCGAGAATTCTCCGGTCAGATTTACTATCCGCATGGCATTCGTGTCATAGCCCTGCTGAAGCAACGGCCGGCCACCGCTCCACAATTCATGATATGGCAGCCGCGTCAGGTATTGGGCGACGATGAACGTGTCCTCTGCGGGAATCTGCGGAGTCATCCCTATCTGCTTTGGTCCGCAGGAAATACGCGTAGCCGCCACACCGGAAGCACGCAGCGTCCGCGTAGCAATTGTTCTGGCATCGTGCAACCCGAGGCTGTAGGCCACAACATCACCAAATACCCGTCGCTCGCTCATTGCATCCTCGTCACAAGGCCCGCTTGATGTTGGCTGCGGCTTCCGCGCGCGCGAGGTTGATATCGGATTGCGACAGTCGGTGTCCGACGGGCAGCAGCCGCATCGTCCGAGGTGCGGTAGCGCATGGTCGAACCGTCACGGCCGGCTCCCCCGGAACCGAGCAGGCCGGTGAGGGGCCCGCTGGTTTTCGCTGCGTCCTCCGGCAGTGGCGTAACGCCGTGGAATCCGCGGATGGCATGCTCCGCCGGAACGTTACCGTCGCTCCAGTCCGCTTCGTTCTCAGTGCCGGCAACTCCGACCAGAGCGAGGCCGCCGGCTTCCCGGGTACGTCTCCCGAGGTCCTCCAGGAAATCTATCGACACCATCATCCGGACTATTTGCGAGGGGCAGCCCGCAATTGGCGAAAAAGAGCGCTTTGTTTCCGTGGTTGAATCGATGGTTGGCTTGACCAACGACCGAAATCAGAACAAAAACCCCAATGATTTCTGGTCGGAGTGGCAGGATTCGAACCTGCGACCCCTGCGTCCCGAACGCAGTGCTCTACCGGGCTGAGCCACACTCCGACAAGAAGGCGGCTTATAGCCTCGGCTTTCGCGCACCGCAAGGCGGCGATTTTGAAGGATTTGACCCCTGTGACGCTGGGCCTGAAAACGCAGATTTTGCCAGCCGATGAGGCCGCTGTGGCGGCGGCCGCGCGCTGGCTGTCGGAAGGCGGTCTGGTGGCGTTCCCGACCGAGACCGTTTATGGGCTCGGCGCCGATGCGGCGCAGGCTGCGGCCATTGCCCGGCTTTACGAGGCCAAGGGCCGCCCCGCCTTCAATCCGCTGATCGCCCACGTCGCGGATATCGATGCCGCCCGGCAAATCGCCCGTTTTGACGCGACCGCCATGCGCCTTGCGGAAGCCTTCTGGCCCGGGCCGCTGACGCTGGTGCTGCCCAAAACGGCCCACTGCCAGGTCGCAGAACTCGCGACCGCCGGCCTCGACACGGTCGCGATCCGCGTTCCCGCCCACCCCGTCGCCCAAGCCATTCTGCGCGCCTTTGGCGGGGCGGTGGTGGCGCCTTCCGCCAATATCTCGGGCCATGTCTCGCCGACCACGGCCGCCCATGTTGCGAGCGATCTTTCGGGCCGTGTCGACCTGATCCTTGACGGCGGTGCGGTGAGCGTTGGCGTCGAATCCACGATTCTCGCCTGCTTTGAGGAAGCGATGCTGCTGCGGCCAGGCGGGCTGCCGCGCGAGGCCATCGAGCGCGTGCTCGGCCGCGCCTTGCAACGGCTGCCCGAAGACGCCGTCAACGACGATGCCCAGCCGCTTGCGCCGGGCATGCTGGCCTCGCACTACGCGCCCCGCACCCCGGTCCGGCTTAACGCCGGCCATATCGAGCCGGATGAGGCGCTTCTGGCTTTCGGCGCCACGGAGCTCGACGGCGCCCACACGGCGAAAGCCGTGATGAATTTGTCCGCGGCGGGCAATCTTGGCGAGGCCGCGGCCAATCTTTTCGGCTATCTTCGCATCCTTGATGCGAAGAGCGCGCGTATGATCGCGGTGGCGCCGGTGCCGCATCACGGCCTGGGCGAGGCCATCAACGATCGGCTGCGCCGCGCCGCCGTCGGTAGATAAGATCTCGCGCAGATAAAAGATCTTGGGCAGATAACGACCTCGGGCGGATAAAACGGTCAGATAACAAGAAGCAAAATCGAAGAGACGCCAATGAACATCGTCCAAACGCCGCTTGCTCCGCTTTCGCCTGAATTGATCGCTCGGTTTCGCGGCATCGTCGGCGACAAATACGCCGTGACGGAGCCGGCCGACATTGCGCCCTATGTGACCGAAGAGCGCGGGCTGTTTCACGGCCACTCGCCGTTGATCCTGCGGCCCGGTTCGACCGCGGAAGTTTCCGCGATCTGCAAGCTCGCCACCGAACAAAAAATCGCACTGGTGCCGCAGGGCGGCAATACCGGTTTAGTTGGCGGGCAAACGCCGCATCACGGCGAGGTCGTGGTCTCGACGCGACGGCTCGACAGGATTCGCGACATCGATCCTGCCTCCAACACCATGACTACCGAGTCCGGCGTGATATTGCAGGTCGCGCAACAAAAGGCGGCCGAGGTCGACCGGCTGTTTCCGCTGTCGCTGGGCGCGGAAGGAAGCTGCACCATCGGCGGCAATCTCTCCACCAATGCCGGCGGCACGGGTGCGCTTGCCTTCGGCGTGGCGCGCGAAATGGCGCTGGGGCTGGAAGTGGTGCTGGCGGACGGGAGGATCCTCAACGGCCTGTCCAAACTGAAGAAAGACAATACCGGCTACGACCTGCGCAACCTCTTCATCGGTGCCGAAGGCACGCTCGGCATCATCACCGCGGCGACGCTAAAGCTGTTTCCAAAGCCGCGCGCGATCGAAACCGCCTTTGTCGGCCTCAAATCGCCTGATGATGCGCTGAAACTATTGTCGATCGCACAAAGCGAAGCGGCGGGAAGTCTCACCAGTTTCGAATTGCTCGCCGACATCGCGGTCGATTTCAGCGTGCGCCACGGCATCGACATCCGCGAACCACTGACGAGCAAACATCCCTGGTTCGTGCTGATGGAGCTGTCGTCCTCGCGCGACGACGCACGCGCCACGCTAGAAGAGATCCTGGCGCGAGGCATGGAACAGGGCATCGTGGACGACGCCGTGATCGCGGCAAATTTGAGCCAGCGCGCAGGCTTCTGGAAATTGCGCGACGAGATGTCGGCGGCGCAAAAGCCGGAAGGCGGCTCGATCAAGCACGACATCTCAGTACCGGTCGCCGCCGTCCCCGCTTTCATCGCGGAAGCCAATGCGGCCGTGGTGAAGCTCATTCCGGGCGCACGGCCGGTGCCGTTCGGCCACCTCGGCGACGGCAACATCCACTACAATGTCAGCCAGCCGATCGGCGCCAAGGCTGGCGACTTTCTGGCGCGCTGGCATGAGGTCAACGCGGTCGTATTCGAGATCGTGCTGCGCATGGGCGGATCGATCTCCGCCGAACACGGCATCGGCGTGCTCAAGCGCGACGAACTGCCTGAGGTGAAAGACAAGGTCGCGATCGAGTTGATGCGGTCCATCAAGGCGCTGCTTGATCCGCTCGGGATCATGAACCCGGGCAAGGTGCTGTGACGGCCGCCGTCCAAACGCTCGCGATTAGCCCGATCAACGACGCCGATGTCGCCGACGTCGTCGCGCTTTGGCAAACCTGCGGCCTGACCCGGCCATGGAACGATCCGGCCGCCGACATCGCGCTCGCGAGAGGAGGATCCAACGCAGCGGTGCTGGTCGGGCGCGATGGTGACTCGATCGTTGCCACGGTTCTGGCCGGACACGACGGTCACCGCGGCTGGGTCTACTACCTCGCGGTTGATCCCGATCATCGCCACAAAGGATATGGCCGCGTCATGATGGATGCGGCGGAACGCTGGCTGAGCGAACGCGGCATCGAAAAGCTCCAGCTCCTGGTGCGGCCCGACAACAAGGGCGTGAAAGATTTCTATCAATCCCTCGGTTATTCCGAGCAGGAACGCATCATCTATGCGAAATGGCTCGACGGACGCGAGCCGACCCCGTAATGAAAAATTTCAAAATGGCATAAACGCCCGCGAGAACGAACATGCGCATCGCCCTCATCCACGCCTTGAAACATTCGCTGGTTCCGATCGAAGCCTCGTTCGCGCGGCTCTGGCCGGAAGCAACGCTGATAAATCTGCTCGACGACAGCCTGTCGGCGGATGTGGCGCGCGACGGCCGCTTGACGCCTGACATGACCGACCGCTTCCTCGCGCTCGGACGCTATGCGGCCTCGACCGGCGCCGACGCGATCCTCTTCACCTGCTCGGCCTTCGGTCCCTGCATCGAGGCGGTTGCGCGCGATCTCGCGCCGAAGCCCGTGCTGAAGCCCAATCAGGCGATGATCGAGCAGGCGGTAGCGCGCGGTCATCGCATCGGCCTGCTCTCGACCTTTCCGCCGACATTGCAGTCGATGCCGGCAGAATTTCCGGGCACGGTCACGCTGGTGCCGAAACTGGCGGAAGGCGCCATGGCGGCGCTCGACCGCGGCGATCGGGCCGAGCATGACCGCCTGGTCGTGCAGGCCTCGCGCGACTTGCGCGACTGCGACCTGATTGCGCTGGCGCAATACAGTATGGCACCTGCCGCCGAACTGGTGGCCGAAGCCTCGAAACTGCCGGTGCTGACGACGCCCGACAGCGCCGTGACCAAGCTGAAGCAGTTGCTGAACAGCTGAGGTTCAAAACAGGCTGCCCTGCCCGTCGTCGAAATCCGCGGCAGCTTTTTTGCGCGGGCCCGTCTTCTTGACTGACTTCGTTTGCTCAGCCTCGCGCTGCTCTTCAGTAATCGGCAACACCAGTTGCGCATCGTCGTTGGCGACATGATTGACCCGCACCGAGACCTCGTGCCAGGCGAATTCGCCCTCTTTGGGTCCGCGCATCAGCGGCGTCACGCTATCTGCTTCATCGAAGCGGCAGTCGAGCCAACGCTCGAAGTCATCGGCGTCGATCGTCACCGGCACGCGATGGTGAAGTATCGCAAGGTCGGCGCTCGCCGGCGCCGTGACAATCGCGACGGTGTCGACCTCCTCGCCGTTCGGGCCGACCCAGGTCTCCGATATCCCTGCAAATCCGATCGGGCTGCCATCGCGGCGATGGATGAAATAGGGCCGCTTGCTGCCACCCAGCGATTGCCACTCATAATAACCGTCGGCCGGAACCAGGCAACGCCGCCGCCGGATCGCATTCTTGAAGGCCGGTTTGTCTTTCACGCTCTCGGCGCGGGCATTGATCAGGAGCGTAAATTTACGGGGATCTTTCACCCAGGCTGGCCAAAAACCCCAGCGCATTAAGCGGAAATGCCGGCCATTTTCGCTCATCACCACAGGTATCGGTTGCGTCGGGGAAATATTATACCGTGGCGGGAAATTCGGCTGTTCCAAATAGCCAAAAAGTTTCCGAAGTGCTTCTGGCGCCGAGGTTATAACGAAGCGACCACACATTATTGGTATCCAATAAGTATTCTTCAGTAACTTTTTACCCCGAACCCCAACACTACGACAGATGATGTCATCGGCCACCCAATCCATGCAACCCGTCGCCGCAGCCGCCGCCAACAATCCGGCGCGAGCGGCCGAACTGCGCGCGGCCAACATCAATCCGCGCACCGGACTTGCCACCGACTATCTCAATCACTTCAACGAAGCGGTGATGCTGCTGGAAATGATTCCGGACATGCCGGAATGCGCCGAGGATTTTCTTGCCTGGGAACCGTTGTCCTACGCCGAACATTTCACGGCCTCCAACTTCAAGGCAAGGGATCTGGCGATCGACGCCTACAACAGCGCCGACGTTCGCATCCGCGCCGAGTTCGACAACATCACGAGCGCGATCACCTCGATCCTGAGCGCGGTAAGCGCGGCGATGCGCGAAACCACCAACGACGATACCCGCACCCGACTGGCCGAACAGGCCACCGGCTGGGTCAAGCCGCTGGTGATGCAGGCGGGCGGCATCATCAATGGCCACGGCGCGGCCGACGTCGAATATATCATGGCGCATTGATCGTGGTGGAGCGGGTCGCGCTACTGGTCTAATACAAGTCACGCCAACACTTCGTCCCGGATTCCATTTTGACGCCCCTCCCTCCATCCCGCCCCCAGCTCGCCGTCAGTGCGGCGATCTTCCGCGAGGGCAAGGTACTCGTCGTGCGGCGCGCGCGCTCGCCCGCCAAGGGCTTCTATTCGCTGCCCGGCGGGCGCGTCGAATTCGGTGAAACTCTCCACGCCGCGCTCCATCGCGAGATCGCCGAGGAAACCGCGCTAAAAATCGAGATCGCAGGCCTCGCTGCCTGGCGTGAAGTGCTGCCGACGACTGAGGGCGGCGGCCATTTTGTGATCCTGTCGTTTGCCGCATATTGGCGCGCGGGCGAGCCAGCCCTGAACGAGGAACTCGACGACTGCCGATGGCTGGTGCCGGATGCGCTGGGCAAACTCAAGACGACGCCCGGTTTGTTGGACGTCCTGCAATCCGCCCAACGTGTTTTAGGCCTCTAACAGCCAAAATCGGCGGCTTGCGCCGTGCACCCCGAGCAGGCATATCACACGGACCTGCTCGGACCCCTCATGCCCAAATTTCTCGCTATCGCCCTCATCGCGCTATGCTGTTTCCTGGCGCCGCTCCGCGCGCAGGAGAGCGCCGCGCCGTTCGACAACGAGTTGCAGCGGTTCGCGGAAATTCTCGGAACCCTGCATTATCTCCGGGGCATCTGCGGCAACAATGAAGGCGGCAAATGGCGCAACGAAATGCAGGCGCTGCTCGACGCCGAAACGCCGAGCGGAGAGCGGCGGGCGCGCATGATCGCCGGCTTCAACCGCGGTTATAACGGCTTCCAGCAAACCTATCGCGCCTGCACGCCGGCGGCGACAATGGCGATCCGCCGCTACATTGACGAAGGCTTGAAGATCTCGCGCGACCTGACCGCGCGCTATGCAAACTAGTGTCCCGATTCCGAAGTTCGTCGCATCTGCGGAGCCACGTTTCGAACTTCGGAATCGAAAGGACACTAGCAAACCTATTGATCTAGTGTGGCTTTGGTTCAGAAGTCCGCATGACGAACTCGCGGCAAAAATGATGCGGACTTCTGAACCGCCACACTAGTGCGGCCCGTTTGCTTTTTTGCGGGGTTCTGTGGCCGCGTTAACCTTTCTTAAAGAACTGGTCTAGGCAGCCCCGTTAGGCATGCTACACCACACTCCATTCCTCGCCTCGAAAGCTGCTTCACCTTCATGAGCTATCCCGCGCCCTTCGTCGCCCGCGACCTGCTGCCCGATCAAGAACAGAAACAGGCAGCGCTCAATTATCTCAGCGAAGCCTGGGCGGAAGCACGGCATGACGGGGTCGACGGCGATTGCCTGGCGCAAGCGAGCCTGTTTGCGGCCTTCGCCGAACTGGTCCGGACCTATGGCGAAGACGCGGTCGCGAAATTCGTCGAGGGTCTTGTCGATCGCGTTCGCAACGGCGAATTCTCCACCGCGCTTGCGAGGCAATGACTGCAAGCTCTTAGCAGCCCTTGTTGTTTAGCGGTCGGCGGCTTACCTTCTCATGTGAGATGTCACATGAGATTCCTGCATGAAAGCGGCGTTTTTGCCCGACCGCGGCGTGGTCAAAATCACCGGCGAAACCGCCCGTGATTTCCTCAATGGCCTCATCACCACGGATACCACGCGGTTGCAGCCGGGCCTCGGCCGCTTCGGCGCGCTGCTGACGCCGCAGGGCAAGATCATGATCGATTTCCTGATCACCGAGGCTCCCGCCGGCCATGGCGGCGGCTTTTTGATCGATTGTCCCAAGGTGCTCGCACAAGCACTTGCCGACAAACTCGGTTTTTATCGGCTGCGCGCCAAGGTCGGAATCGAAAATCTCTCCGACAGCCATCTCTCGAACAGTCTTGGCGTGCTCGCCGCCTGGGATGGCGAGGCGGCTTTGAAGCCGGATCTCACCTTCACCGATCCGCGCAACGCCAGGCTTGGCCTTCGGATTTTGGTGCCAGCCGAACTCGCAAAGAAAGCCGCCGACCTAATCGGCGCGGAGTTCGTCGATGCTTCCGCCTATGAGGCTCACCGGATTGCCACAGGCGTCCCCCGCGGCGGTCTTGATTTCATCTATGGTGACGCGTTTCCGCACGAGACCAATATGGACCGCCTCGCCGGCGTCGATTTCGACAAGGGCTGTTATATCGGCCAGGAGGTGGTGTCGCGGATGCAGCATCGCGGCACCGCGCGCACGCGCACCGTACGCGTTCTGCTGGACGGGCCGGCGCCGGAAACAGGATCGACGGTCCTTGCCGGCGACAAGTCCGTGGGCACCATGGGCTCGGCCGCCGACCATCACGGGCTGGCGCTGATCCGGATCGATCGTGTCAGTGACGCACTGGAAGCCGGCACGCCTCTGACAGCCGGAGGCCTTGCGATCCGCATCGCCGATCCGGACGAACTGCGAACCGCACCGAAGCAGACTGTCGCATGACAAGGTCAGCGCGCCTGCATGCCGATGGCAAAACCCGCTGCCCGTGGCCGGGCGACGATCCGTTTTATGTCGCCTATCACGACACCGAATGGGGCGTGCCGGAATACGACGACCGCGCGCTCTACGAGAAGCTGATCCTCGATGGCTTTCAGGCCGGGTTGTCGTGGATCACGATCCTGCGCAAGCGCGACCATTTCCGCAAAGTCTTCGACGATTTCAAGCCCGAGAAAATCGCGCGCTACACGCCCAAGACAATTCATGCCCTGATGAACGATGCCGGCATCGTCCGCAACCGCGCCAAGATCGAAGGTACCATTGCCGGCGCCAGGTCCTACCTGAAGATCATGGAAGAAGGCCCTGGTTTCTCAAAGTTTTTATGGGATTTCGTCGACGGCAGACCGAAGGTCAATCAGTTCAAGACCACCGCCAGCGTCCCCGCCTCCACGCCGACCTCGATCAAGATGTCGAAGGAGTTGGCCTCACGCGGGTTCAAATTCGTCGGCCCCACCATCGTCTATGCCTTCATGCAGGCAACCGGCATGGTCAACGACCATCTCGTCACCTGCTTCTGCCATGAAAGCTGCGCCGGCAAGCGCCGCAGCCCCCGCCTCAAAGTCAAATGACGGCCAGGAAATCGTCTGGAGACAAAGAGGGCACCAGGGTCTGGCAGCGCATGCTGTCGGGCCGGCGGCTCAACCTGATCGACCCCTCCCCGCTTGATATCGAAATCGCCGATATCGCCCATGGGCTGGCGCGGGTGGCGCGCTGGAACGGACAAACCTCGGGCCCGAATATCTTCTCGGTCGCGCAGCACACGTTGCTGGTTGAAACCGTCATGCGCGAGCAAAGCCCGCGCATCGACACCAGCTGGCGGCTTGCCGCTTTGCTGCATGATGCGCCGGAATATGTCATCGGCGACATGATCTCGCCGTTCAAGGCGGTGCTCGGCGAAGACTACAAGGCGGTCGAAAAGCGCCTGCTGTCGGCGATCCACATCCGCTTTGGGCTACCGCCGGTATTGGCGGACAAGATCACGCGGACCGTCAAGGCCGCCGACAAGGGCGCGGCCTATCTGGAAGCGACGGAACTGGCGGGCTTCGCACCCGATGAAGCCAAACGCCTGTTCGGCCGCGATCCCGGGTTGTTGCCGGCGACCAAAGAGGATTATTTGACGCCCTGGAGCGCGGCCAAGGCCGAGAAGCGGTTTCTCGCAAGGTTCAAGGCGTTGATATCCGGGAGTAACAGCGAATGAAGCGGATCGTCGTCAGCGCCGTTGTCGTGGCCGGCTCGGTGGTGCTGGCAGCCGCCCAGCCCGCAACAGCGCCTTACGAACCTGGTCTTGGCGAGTTCATGATGGCGACCCAGCTTCGCCACGCGAAGCTTTGGTTTGCCGGCAAAAGCCATAACTGGGACCTCGCGGCCTATGAGATTGACGAGATCAAGGAAGGTCTGGAGGACGCGAGCAGGCTGCATTCGACCGTCGACGGGATTCCCGTCGCCGAGATGATCAAGACCATCATCGATCCACGGATCGCACGGCTTGAAAAGGCGATTGGAGCGAAAGACAACGCCCAATTTGTCACGGCCTTCGATGAGCTGACCGGGGGTTGCAATAGCTGCCACGCGAAGGCCGGCAAGCCGTTTATTCGTATCCAGCGCCCAAGCATGCCCCCGTTGAGCAATCAGAATTTTGCTCCGGCAAAATAAAGGCAGTTCGGGAGCGCGCTTCGTGACGCCGCGGGAACACGGAAGCTCGTCATTGCCTCGCGACAAACGCGGAACGCGTTTACGCGGAGATCATGTTTCATCAAAGAACTAAAGCGCGATGACGATTCAACCGGATATCATCGCGCTTTAAGGCTGGCCAGATCCGCCCGCAGATCCATAAACCTGCCCCGTTGCAAAGCTTGCGTCGGAGGCGGCCAGTTGCACATAGATCGAGCCGAGTTCCGCGGGCTGTCCAGCGCGCCCCAACGGGGTTTGACTGCCGAATTGTTCGAGCTTCTCCATCGAGGCTCCGCCGGCTACCTGGAGCGGCGTCCAGATCGGCCCCGGGGCAACGGCGTTGACGCGAATGCCCTTGGGACCCAACTGTTTAGCCAATGACTTCACATAATTCATGGTCGCGGCTTTGGTTTGCGCATAATCATACAGCTCGGGTGACGGATCGTAAGCCTGTTCCGAGGCGGTACCGATGATCGCCGAGCCTGGTCTGAGATGCGGCAGAGCCGCCTTGATGATCCAGAACGGGGCATAGATATTCGTCTTCATCGTTGCGTCGAAATCTTCCGATGAAACGTCCATAATGGACTCCCGCGACTGCTGCCGCGCGGCGTTGCTGACGAGAATATCGAGACCGCCGAGTCCCTGCACGGCGCGCTCGACCAATTCCGTGCAGAACTTCTCTTCACGGATGTCGCCGGCTATCGCAAGCGCCACTCGACCTTCGGCCCTGATGAGCTCAACGACTTCCCTCGCGTCGGGCTCCTCGGTCGGAAAATAGTTGATCGCGACATCCGCGCCTTCGCGAGCAAAGGCAATCGCCGCGGCACGACCCATGCCGGAATCGCCGCCGGTAATCAGTGCGCGCCTGCCCATGAGCCTGCCGGAACCTTTGTAGCTCGTCTCCCCGTGGTCCGGTCGGGGCTCCATCTTGCTGGCAAGACCTGGCCAGGGCTGGGACTGCCGCTTGTACGGCGGTTTGGGATATTTCCTGGTGGGGTCGTCGAGCACGGTATCGGCCATCGAAGTTCCTTGCCGGAATAGTTGCGACAGAAGAACGACTCGACCGACGCCGGATCGTTCCCTGACCTCGCCGGTGCGGCTCCCGTCGAGCCTTCCGCCAGAACCGCACGCCGTCAGACCACGTAGGAACCATCGCACCCAAAATTGGTTGCCGAAGCAGAATGTTTGGATGGAGGCTTCAGATGGCAATCAGCGAGATCGGCGAAAAGGAATTCGGCAATCTTATCGGCAGCGACAAGGTCGAAGGCACGGCGGTTTATGGCGCCGACGACAACAAGATCGGCTCGATCGAGCGGGTCATGATCGACAAAGTGAGCGGAAGGGTTTCCTACGCGGTCCTCGGCTTCGGGGGATTCCTCGGTCTCGGCAACGATCACTATCCGCTTCCGTGGCAGTCGCTGAAATATGACACGAGGCTCGGCGGCTACGTGGCCGGCGTCACCGAAGAGCAGCTTCGCGGCGCGCCGAAGTTTGGCGGCGACCGCGACTGGGACTGGGCGGACGCGGTTCGTAACCGGTCGCTCGACGATTATTACGGCATACCCGTCGCCTGATTTACCCAAAATAAGAGGACACACCATGAAACTCGCGACAATCGCTTTGGCTTTTGTTCTTGCATCGGGCCCCACGCTGGCACTGGCGCAAAGTGTTGGTTCGAATGCTGACAAGGCGGCTGCCCAGACCAATTCCGCGGCCAAGAAAGACCTCAGGACGACCGGCCGCGCGAGAAACTCGAGCCGCAGCACCGGCGACGCCATCACAACCGGCAGTGATGTACCTCAAAACAAGCCTGCTCTCAGCAGTTCGCCTGAATCGTCGGATACGTCCCAAAAGGTGAAATAAGGGCTACGAACGACGTTCTTGATCCGGGCGGCTTGACCTTGCCGGGCAGTTTTTCGGGATTAAACCGGCAAGCGCGGCTGCCGCAAGTCCGCAATTACGTCCGCTTAACTGCCCATCACGTCGCGCACCTTCGCGGTCAATTGCTCGAAAGTGAAAGGCTTGGCGAGGAAGTTGACATCCTTGTCGAGCACGCCGTTGTGAATGACGGCGTTGCGGCTGAAGCCCGTCGTGAAGATCACGCGCAGCGACGGCTTCCGCCGCTGCGCTTCTTCCGCCAGCCGGCGCCCGTTCATGTCCGGCATCACCACATCGGTAAACAGAAGCGCTATATCGTCATGGTTGTCCAACAGCCGCAATCCGGCCAGACCGTTCGACGCCGACACGACGTCGAATCCCAGCTCGCGGAACGCTTCCTCGACGAAAGCACGCATGCGGTCTTCGTCTTCGACCACCAGGACGCGAGCTTTGGCGAAATCGTTGACCTCGCTTGGTACTGAGGCCTCAGGCTTTATTTCCTCTTCATCTCCGAAGTGCCGCGGCAGATAGATCTTGATCGCCGTCCCGCTACCGAGCTCGGAATAGATCTTGATGTGGCCGGCCGATTGTTTGACGAAACCCATCACCTGGCTCAACCCGAGGCCAGTGCCTTTGCCGACCTCCTTGGTGGTGAAATACGGATCGAACGCCCTCGCCGCGACCTCGGGCGTCATTCCCTGCCCGGTATCGGTGACCGATATCATGACATATTGACCGGGCGGAACGTCGGCGTGCCGGGCCACATAGGCATCATCAAGACTCGCGTTCGCCGTTTCGATCGTGAGTTTTCCGCCGCCCGGCATGGCATCGCGCGCATTGACGGCGAGATTGAGAACTGCGTTTTCCAGTTGTGTGGAATCGGCATGCGTCTTCCACAGGCCGCCCGCGAGCACCGTCTCTATACGGATGTCGCCGCCCAGCGTGCTGCGGATCAGCTCGGATATGCCGGTGACGAAGCGATTGACGTCAATGACGGTCGGCGCCAGCGGCTGCTGCCGCGAGAAGGCCAGCAAGCGATGGGTCAGATTTGCAGCGCGCGACGCTGCTTCCAGCGCCCCGTCGATGAACCGGCCGACGTTGCTGTCTCCGCGATCGAGGCGCGTCTTCAGGAGATTCATGCTTCCGATGATCACCGCAAGCATGTTGTTGAAGTCATGGGCCAGTCCACCGGTGAGCTGACCGATCGCTTCCATCTTCTGCGATTGCCGAAGATGCTCTTCGGCGAGCTCACGCCGGCGCGTTTCCTCAAGCGTCCGCGCGTGAGCAGCTTTCAGTTCAACATTGGCTTTCAGGCTCGCCGCATACTGCCGGGTAGCATCGTTGAGAACGATGAAGGCGAGCGCCACAGCCAATACCAATGCCAGTCCAATTCCGATTTCGGTCAGAAGGCGCTCGCGATCCACGCTTCGGTCTGCTTCCTGAAGCAACGCGGTCTGACCATTTTGAAGCTGGCCAATGATGGTTCGCGCCCGATCCATCAACTCCTTGCCTTCGTTTCCTTCAACGACGGCAAGCGCCTCGGACTCCTTGCCCTCCCGCTTCAGGGCAATGGTCCGCTGCAATTCGGCGAGCTTCTGTCGGATCAAACCCTGCAATTCGCCAAAGGCGTACGCTTGCTCCGTCGTGGCCGCGAGCTGCGCACCGAGAGACGTCAACGCCCGCTCCAGCGCGGTGCTCGCCTCCGTGAAGGGTTTCAGGTAGGCCTCGCTGCCGGTCAGCAGAAATCCGCGCTGCCCGGTTTCAGTGTCCTGGAGCAGTGAAAAAACCTGAGCGAGTGCGAGCTGGGTGGCAATCGTTTGCTTCGCCCGGTCGCGGTCTTGCGATTGCGTGCGATAAAGTCCCGCGACGGCAATAATCGAACCCACCATGAAGGCGAGCGCGGCGAGAAGCGCGATCAGTGATCGAGTTTTGAAAAGGAAGGACATCCGGACCAAAATCTGGGTGGGAAGACAGCATACCGTGTCGCTCGGAAAAAGCCAAAAAGGCGTTGACAACGCTATTGTACAGAAGCGCGAGCCTGCTGAAGCGATTTGCCCGTCGTGCCAAAGTGCCGCAGCCGATCACGATTGATCCCATCCGCAAATCAGCGGCAGCCGCGGGAAAGCGAACGCGCATCAAGGGGCAAGCCCTTCACCCGCGCGGCGGGTGGCCCTATAATCGGGCCGAAAACAGGAAAAAACATGATTCACGTCTGTTCGCTCGCAGCCCTCCCCGCAACCGTCAAGATCACCGGCGCGAGCCATGTGCTCACGGTGATGGCCAATGTCGATCAGGTGCAGCGCCCGGTTTCGGTGCTTCCCGCCAATCATCTTAAAGTGCAGGTGGACGACATCACCGAAGCGATCGAAGGCTTCGTCGCGCCATCCGAGACGCATATCGAGCAGGTGCTGAACTTCGTGCGCGGCTGGGATCGTCGCGCGCCGCTGGTCGTGCATTGTTATGCGGGCATCAGCCGCTCGACCGCGAGCGCCTTTGCCGCCGTGTGCGCGCTCAATCCGCTTCGCGACGAAATCGCGATCGCGCGCCAGATACGGGCGGCCTCGCCGATTGCGGCGCCGAACCGCCTGATCGTCAGCCTCGCGGACAAGGCGTTGGGGCGAGAAGGGCGGATGCTGCGCGCACTGGACGAAATGGGTCCGGGCTCGCTCACGACCGAAGGCAGGCCTTTCCGCATCGACCTGGAATGAATTCGCATCCGTGACCGCAGGCTTGAACTTTTGCCGCGGGAGACGACACTCAGGTGAGATGCGGCCAGGATCGAAATTGGCGGAGGCCTGATGTTTGAATTCTTTGCGGTCGCAATCGCGGTGGTCGCGCTGCTGGTGGCGCGCAAGGCCATCGATCAGGCAACGACCTTGCAGGCGCGGCTCGATGCCCTCGAGGTGAGCGGATGGCGGGCGCAGCCGACCCTGCTGCCACTGGCTCCCGCTCTCGATACCGAGCCTGCCACGGCACCTGAGGCCGCGGCAGCCACCGCTCCCATCGAACCCACGGCGCCACGCCATCAAGCCCCTCCCTTCGTTCCTGATGACGAAGCCGCTGACGAGGCGCCCGCGGTGCCCCCGCCGCTTCCGGAAGCCGCGCCCGGCTTCGAGGAGCGGGTCGGCACGCGCTGGGTAGTGTGGCTGGGCGGGCTGACCCTAGCGCTCGGCGGCTTCTTCATGGTCCGCTACTCGATCGACGCCGGCCTGCTCGGACCGGGGGTACGAACCCTGCTTGGCGGCGCCTTCGCGCTGGCTCTGCTCGCGGCCGGCGAGTGGACCCGCCGCAGGGAAAGCACGTCAGCCATCGAGGTGCTTTCGATCGCCAACATCCCCGCCGTCTTGACGGCGGCCGGCACTGCCGTCGCCTTCGGAACAGTCTATGCCGCCTATGCGCTTTACGGCTTCCTCGCACCGGCTTCCGCCTTCATCCTGCTAGGGCTGGTGGCGCTCGGCACGCTCGCCGCAGCACTGCTGCACGGCCCGATGCTGGCCGGACTCGGCATCGTTGCCGCCTTCGGTACGCCGCTTCTGGTATCGTCGGAGAAACCGGATTTCTGGGCGCTTTATATTTATCTCGCGGTCGTCACCGCAGCCGCGTTCGGCCTTGCGCGAATCCGGCTGTGGAGCTGGCTCGCCGTCAGCACGGTTGCGCTGGCGCTGCTGTGGGTCTTGCCAGTCCTCACATTCGACCCGCCGCAGGTCGGTCCCTACGCGTTCCACGTGATTTCGGGTTTCGTGCTCGCAGCACTTCTCGTGGTGTGCAGCTTCTTGTTTGGGCCGCCTGCGGAAGACGACCACCTCGAGCCGGTCTCGTCGGGATCGCTCGCGGCCTATCTGTTCGGCGCCGCGCTGCTCGTGCTGGCGAGCTTCCACGTCAACGCAGCTATCGTCGTGTTCACTGTTCTGACCGCGGCTACTCTACTCGTGGCATGGCGCGCGCCGGCCGCGACCGGCGCGATCGCACTCGCTGCGGCGTTCGTCGGCCTCGTATTTTTCGAATGGGCGGTGCGCGCCAATCCGGACATGCTGGTATTGCCGGGTGGACCGCTGCCCGGCATCGGCCCTTCCCCAACCGACAGCTCCGTTTCGTTGCATCTGGTCGTGGCGGCCTTGTTCGCCATCGGCTTTGGCGGCGCCGGATTTTTCGCGCAAGGCCGCAGCTCGAATGCGCTTGTGCCGGTGGTCTGGTCGGCCGCGGGCGTCTTCACCCCGCTCGCATTGTTGATCGCGCTTTACGCCCGCATCGCCCATCTCGATCAATCGATCCCGTTTGCGATTCTCGCGGTGCTGCTGGCGGCAAGCTTAGCCGCGGCGACCGAAATCCTGTCCCGGCGCGATGTGTGTCCGGGGCTCATGGCCTCGACGGCGCTGTTTGCCACCGGCACGCTTGCGGCACTGGCGCTGGCGCTGACCTTTGCCCTCGACAAGGGCTGGCTCACGATTGCGCTGGCACTAACCTCGGCCGGGGCTGCATGGGTCTCGACACAACGGCCAATTCCGTTCCTGCGGGTGCTGTCATCGATTCTGGCGGGCATCGTGGTCTTGAGGATCGGCTATGAGCCGCGCATCGTCGGCGCTGCCGTCGGCACCACGCCGATCTTCAACTGGCTGTTGTGGGGATATGGCATTCCGGCGCTGTCATTCTGGGCCGGAAGCATGTTTCTGCGGCGACGAGGCGACGATGCTTCCCTGCGATCGGTGGAAGCCGCCGCCATTCTCTTCACCGTCCTGCTGGTGTTCCTGGAAATTCGTCACGCCATGAATAACGGCGACGTCTATCGCAGCAATGCCGGTCTGACCGAGACGGCTTTACAGGTTTGCGCCGCGCTCGCCATGGCGATCGGGCTCGAGCGATTGCGCGTTCGAAGCGGCAGCATCGTTCACAATGTCAGCGCCGTCCTGTTGACGCTCTTTGCCGGGGCAGCGACCCTGATCGGACTGCTGTTCATCGACAACCCCTATATCTTCGGATGGGGCAACACCATCAACGGCGCATTCATCAACGCGCTTCTCCTGGGTTACGCGGCCCCTGCGATCCTCGCACTTCTGTTGTCGTACGCGGTTGCCGCCGGCCGCAGATCCGCGATCTACGCCAACACGATCGCCGCCGCCGCCTTGGTGCTTGCGCTCAGCTATGTTTCGCTGGAAATCCGCAGGCTCTACCACGGTCCACTGATGTCGAGTGGACCTATCTATGACGTCGAGCAGTATACCTACTCGATCGCGTGGCTAGCATTCGGCGTGCTGTTGCTCGTCATCGGCATCCTGGTCAATTCGCAGCGCGCCCGCCTCGCCTCGGCCGTCGTGATCGCGCTGACGATCGGCAAGGTGTTTCTGATCGATCTCTCGACACTGACCGGCGTCTACCGCGCACTGTCGTTCATGGGCCTGGGGCTGGTGCTGGTCGCGATCGGCTGGTTCTATCAGAAGGTGCTGTTTCGCCGGCCGGCAGCGTCCGCTGCACCGGCGCCGACCTGAGCGATGATGGTCTGATCGTCAGGCCGCCCTGACCGAACTGAGGAACTTGCCGACCTCGAGCTTGAGGCGGTTGGAATCGCCGGACAGCGATTTGGCCGCCGACAGAACCTGCGACGAAGCCGATCCGGTCTCGCTGGCGCCGCGTTGCACATCGCCGATGTTGGAGGAGACCTGCACGGTGCCTTCCGCCGCGCGCTGCACGTTCCGGGATATTTCCTGGGTCGCGGCGCCCTGCTGTTCCACCGCTGCCGCAATCGCGGATGCGATCTCCGAGAGCTTTTCGATGGTGCCGCTGATTTCCCTGATGTCACCTACGGATTCATTCGTCGCCGCCTGGATGCCGTTGATCTGCTGGCCGATCTCGCCGGTGGCCTTCGCGGTTTGCTCGGCCAGCGCCTTCACTTCCGACGCCACGACGGCAAAACCGCGGCCGGCTTCGCCCGCGCGCGCCGCCTCGATGGTGGCGTTCAGCGCCAGCAGATTGGTCTGCCCGGCGATGGTGTTGATCAGTTCGACCACGTCGCCGATGCGGCTGGCCGCCTTGGAGAGTTCGCCGACACGGTTGTTGGTCTGGCGCGCCTGCGTCACGGCATCGTTGGCGATGCGCGCCGACTCCTGGACCTGACGGCTGATCTCGTGGACCGACGACGACAACTCTTCCGTTGCGGAGGCGACCGATTGAACGTTGCTGGAGGCTTCTTCCGAAGCGCTCGCGACTTTTGTAGCAAGATTCTCCGATCGCGCCGCGGTCGAGGTCAGCACGCCGGCGGAGTTTTCCAGTTGCGCCGAGGCCGACGATACCGTTGCGATGATCTGCCCCACCGCGCCTTCGAAACTGTCAGCCATCCGGTGCATGTCGTCCTTGCGCTGCTGCATCTGCCGCTGCTCGGCCTCGACCTGTTCGGCACGCAGACGGTTGGTCTCGATCATGGCTTCCCTGAACACGCCAACGGTTCGCGCCATTTCGCCGATCTCATCGGAGCGGTCGGCATCCATGACAGGAAGGTTCAATTCGCCCTTGCTGAGCGCGTCCATGCGTGACCTCAGACGCGACAACGGCTTGACCACGCTGCGCGCCACCAGCCAGGCGATGCCGATCGAGAGCAGCAACAGAGCACCGATCAGGGCGGCGACCGTCTGGGTCATATTCCAGAACGTGACGTCAAGATCGGTCATATATTCGGCGGAGGCGATCATCAGATGCCACGGTCCAAAGCCGCGGACATAGGCGACCTTTTCGAGCGGGGTCTTCGCGCCCCCCCTGGGAAAGCTGTATCGGATCGTTCCCTCGCCGCGCTTGGCGATGTCGAGCATCATCGATGCGAAGGGAAGCCCGGCCGAATCTTTCAGGCCGCGCACGTCCTTTCCGATCAAAGCCGGGTTGCCGGCGTTCATTACACAGAGGCCGGTCTCGGTGTCGTAGATGAAGACGTAATTGGTGTGGCCCTCGAACCAGACGGCGCCGGAAGCGGCATAGAAACGTGCTTTCGCCTCTTCCTCGCTCATCGCGCCGGATTCGGCGGCGTGCTTGAAACTTTCCGCCATGCTCCAGACACCATCAACGATGGCGCGGGCTCGCTCGGTCCGCTCGGTGGCGAGTTCGCTGCGAGCAATAAACAGAACCGTCAGCGCGACCAACACCATGAACAGCGCGCCGGCAACCGCCATGGCGGCGAGTTTGGCAGCGATCGAGTGTTGGGCAACGAGTTTCAGCAGTCTTGTCACGGCGATCCACCCCCGAGGACGTGCCGTCGGTCGTTTCACGGCACACTATGATTTATTCCAGCCGCTTTCTCAGCTTTCCGAACATAGCTACCCATTCGTAAATTAAAGGTTCAGCCGTGCGAACGTACCCATCACGACAAGGCGAGCATCATCAGCCCCGCACGACTGCGGATTGCGCTCGCGCAACCGCATCGCGGCCGATGCGCCCGGCAGATATTCGTCGGAGGATTTATTTAAACGAGGGAACGCGGTGTCCGAGCGTCACTCGGTCGAGTGACGCAATTCCAGAGCGGGCTCGGATTTGGCCGGCGCGGGCTTCGGCTCGGAACCGATCGGCTCGAGTTTGGCGCTCTCGACCGCCGGCGTTTCGACGCGCGAGGACACTTCGACCGAGCCGGTTTGCTCCACCGGGCGCCGCGAACGCGGATGGGCCACCGCGCGGGCCATCAGCATCTGGGTCCCGCCCTGATGATGGAAATCGCAGTAAGCGAAGCCCATGCCGGAGACCGATCCACGGAAGCTGACCTCGTCCTGTCTGTCCAGGTTGAAGCAGGGCTCGAACGGAATGCCACGGAGCGAGGCGCAGACGGCTTGCCCGCGGATTTGCAGCGTATTGCCGGGCAAGCGCACATTACGGATCGGACCGGAGCCGCCGAACTGGATCGAACCGGCAGCCCCCATGTCCTCGAGGATCCGGCCGGCACCGCGGGTGCCGTCAAAGCATGTGAAAGAGAAGATCTTGCCGGATACGAAACGCCTGGCCTCCTCGGCGTTCATCTGCCCGGCCATGGCGGGCACGATCGACGCACCGGCCACCAATGCTCCCAATACAAAACGCGCAAGCATGCTCGAACTCCGACTTTACCCAGCTGCGGGTGGCCGCCTGATGCCTCTTTACCCGCTGCTTACCATACTAACCGTGGCAACATTGGCGCAGCTTGGTTGGTAAAGTCTGAATATCGTCAGGAAATTTTTACCACGATTCGACCACGAACCTGACCGGCGAGGATCCTGCTGCCAGCTTCGATGACGTCACCTAAGCCAATTTCATGAGTAATATCAGCAAGTTTTCCCGATTCCAAGTCGGTACTCAGGCGTTTCCAGGCGATTTCGCGCAAGCCGATGGGACACATCACGGAATCGATACCCAGCAGACACACCCCGCGCAAAATAAATGGCGCGACCGAGCTCGGCAGGTCCATGCCGGCAGCGAGGCCACAGGCCGCAATGGCCCCCCGGTACTTGGTCATCGACAAAAGATTGGCGAGCGTGGTCGAGCCGACGCTGTCCACCCCACCGGCCCAGCGCTCCTTGGCGAGCGGCTTGGCCGGTCCCGAGAGATCGTTGCGGTCGATCACCTCGGCGGCGCCGAGATCTTTGAGGTAGCCTGCTTCCGACACCCGTCCGGTGGAGGCGATGACGTGATAGCCGAGCTTCGAGAGGATCGCGGTTGCGACCGACCCGACACCGCCGGCAGCGCCGGTAACCACGACCGGACCTTGCGAAGGCGTCAGGCCGTGATGTTCCAGCGCCAGGACGGCCAGCATCGCCGTGTAACCAGCCGTCCCGATCGCCATCGCGTCGCGCGCCGAGATGCCATCGGGCAGACGCACCAGCCAGTCGCCTTTGACACGGGTCTTTTCGGCATAAGCACCCAGATGGGTCTCGCCGAGACCCCAGCCGTTGCAGATCACGCGGTCGCCCGCCTTCCAGCGCGGATGGGAGGATTGCTCGACGGTGCCGGCGAAATCGATGCCCGCGATCATCGGAAAGCGCCGGACCACCGGCGCCTTGCCGGTCACGGCGAGACCATCCTTGTAGTTCAGCGTCGACCACTCGACGCGAACGGTGACGTCACCTTCCATCAAATCGGCTTCGTCGAACTGAACGAGAGCGGCGGTCGTCCCCTTCTCCGCTTTGTCGATCTTGATTGCTTTGAACATGGCCAACGCAGCGTCTCCCGGCGTTTGTTTCGTGATTACCCCGATCCTAGCATTCGGCAGAGCGGGCTGCGAGGGCGATGTCGCGGACCGTCAGACCGGTTGTGCAGTCGCGCGCCGAACCGGCGCCTCGACGATCGGCAGATTGATCAGGGCCGATAGCACGCCGAATAAAATCGAGAGCCACCAGATCGGCGTGTAGGATCCGAATTTCTCGAACACGATTCCGCCGAGCCATACACCGAGGAAGCCGCCGACCTGGTGGCTGACGAACGAAAATCCGTACAGCGTCGCGAACCAGCGGGTGCCGAACATCAGCGCGATAAGCGCCGAGGTCGGCGGCACCGTCGACAACCAGGTCAGGCCGCTGATCGCGCCGAATGCGATCGCCGAAAACGCGGTGATTGGAAATGAGATGAACGCAACGGTCGCAAGCGCGCGGGTGAAATAGATCACTGATAAAATGTAGCGCTTCGGAAACACGTTTTGCAGCCAGCCAACACTGAGCGAGCCGATGATGTTGAACAGGCCAATCGCCGCGATGACCCAGCCACCCGTTGATGTGGTTATGCCCCGATCGGAAAGATAGGCCGGCAAATGCACAGTGATGAACGCGAGCTGAAAGCCGCAGGTAAAGAAACCGAGCACCAGAAGCACGTAGGAACGATGACCGAACGCTTCCGCAAGCGCCGTCTTGAAAGATTGCTGGTCTGCGACAGGTGTTTCAGTCGCGGCAACGGGCGGCGTTGCGAGCGCCAGCGACAGCGGCAGGATGAGCAGCATCAAAGCAGCAAATACCAAAAGCGCGGACTGCCAGCCGAAATTGTCGATCATCGCCACGCCGAACGGCGCGAACAGGAACTGCCCGAACGAGCCTGCCGCCGTTCCGGCGCCGAGCGCGACGCCGCGGCGTTCCGGCGGCAGCAGCTTGCTGAAGGCCGACAGCACCAGGTTGAACGAACAGCCGGAAAGTCCGAAGCCGACGAGGACGCCTGCGCCAATATCGAGCGAAAGCGGCGTGGTGGCATGACTCATCAAGAGCAGACCGGCCGCATAAAGCACGGCGCCGACACACATGACCCGCAACACGCCGAAGCGGTCGGCGATGGCACCGGCAATCGGCTGGCCCAATCCCCACAACAGATTCTGCACGGCCAGCGCGAGGCCGAAGATATCGCGGCCCCACGCGAACTCGCGGCTCATCGGCTGAACAAAGAAACCAAGCGCCGAGCGCGGTCCAAAGCTCAACAGCGCGATCGCGCAGCCGCAAATAATGATAAGGAGCGGCGTGCGCCAACCGGCCGTGCCGGAAGGCTGACGTTGCCCGATTTCGATCGAAGCCATGCAAATCTCCTGAAGGTGGTCGCTGGACCGTTTCCGGCAGGCGGAACGCGCGCCACGCCGAGCGACATCTCGGCAGCGCGCAAAGTTAACGCAAATGCATGAAATTCAAAACGTACTACTCGGTATACCACGCGGGCCTGTCATGCAGGCCTGCTTCGTTTCGCGGGCTAATCAAGCCGGGTCTACAGATATGCTGCCAACATAGTGTGGAAGCGTTTTATCGCCTCGCCGAGCTTTCCGACATTTCAGCCGAGCTCTTGGCCGCCTCGGCAAGTTGTGCCGAAATCTGCGCGGTCTGCGCCGGCGTACCCCAGCTCGGCGCCTCGCTGCCATCGCCCCAGGCGCGCGGGCGGTAGAACGTATGCACGCCGAATTTATACATCTTCTTCATTTCGCTCACCCAGGACGGATGGACCCAGTAGGCATGATAGTGGGTCGACTTGCCGACTTCCGGCAGCCAAAGCTGTCCGTCGAGCATCGCTTTGGCGATTTTCTGGCGCGGTCCCACATGTCGGGCTCGCGCACCACGTCGGCGATATCGTCGCAGGCGAAGGTGAACTGGCAGGCATAGTGCCGGTGCTTGTTCTGGTACACCACCCCGCACACCGTGGTGGGATAAAAGCCGGAAAAGGCGCGATTGAGCACGACCTGGGCTACTGCGATCTGGCCACGCACGGCCTCGCCGCGCGCTTCGAAGTAAACCGCTTCTGCGAGACACTTTTCCGATTTGGCGCGCGACTTCTCGTCCAACAGGCCGAGGCGTTCGGCGGGCGTCTTTTCGCGCTGGTCGTCGGAATTGACTTCGCCTTTGGGCGCGATGCTCTCGCCGCTCGCGGACTTCTTTTCGTCGGCAGTCGACGGCAGCGATGCCATTACCTTCATATCGGGATCGACCCGCGCCTCCGGCATCACGACCACCGGCTCCGCGCCGGGCTGCCAGCGCTCGATGGTCTCCAGCGGTGCGCCGAGCGATTGGCTACCGAAAAAGAGGCTCGCAGTCTTCACCGAAAAGCCCTCGTGCGAAGGATTGCCATCGAAGGTCGTCGCCTCGCCGTCTGGCGGGTTTTTCGAATTGGAAGGCGGCCGGGTCTCGAGCGACATCGAGACGTCGTATTGAGGAAGCGGCGGCGCGCTCAACGCTTCCGCAAGTTCCGGGTCCAGTGGCGCACGCGCAGCCGACGGCTTTACTTCCGCACTCTTGGCGCCGGCAATCGGAGACGTCGGAGCCATGCGTTCTGACTTGGCCGGTTCTGCCTTGGCCGGCGCCGCGTCGGCGGGCGCGGCGGCCTCCGGGGGCGCCACGATCAGGCGATCGCCTTTCAGCGTGCGATCGACTTTGGGAAAGTCGGACGCCTGGTAGCGCGGAGGTGTCTGGATCGCTTGATTGCGCGGGATCGAACCGGTGATGTCGCCGCCCGGATTGAAACTGGCTTGCTGATAGGTGGCGGCCCGCGGCGCGGCGGTTCCCATCGGCACGTTGAAGCTGTAGGCCGCGACATGAAGGGTGTCGACGGCAGAGAATACACGGCTATGCCAACGCTCGGCGACGCCCGGTTGCTGCGCCAGCCGCGAGGCGATGTCCTGATATCCGATTTCTGTCGGGGTCAATGCGAAACCGCAAAGACCAAGACCGAAGAACGCAAATTGTGCGCTCTTCGGCCGGCTACGCAACTGTGACATCTTACGCTCACGCAACGCAACAAGACGCATACGCGATCGAACTCAGTACATCCGTGCAATTCGATCTTTTTTGTTGGTAACTAATTTAGGTTGCGAGGGAGTTAACCGGCGTGTCGCGCGAGACACAGGCAATCGCTTGCTGATTTGACAGCGGTCAAATCGAGAGCGTTGGTAAACAGCCGCTCCAGCAAAGTGGTAAATATCGCGTCAACAAAAATGATGAAGAAAGTTTTCGCGACGGTGAATTTCACCAGCGTCATCCCGGGGCGATGCGCAAGCATCGAACTGCGATGTGCAATTGCACATCTGAGGTCTGGTGCTAACGCACCATCCCGGAATGACGAACTTAGAAAACTGAAATCTAAGCCTGGCTTGCCACCGTTTTGCCGAGCGCAGCTTGCGCCGCGGCGAGGCGAGCGATCGGCACGCGATAGGGCGAGCAGGAAACGTAATCGAGCCCGATCTGATGGCAGAAGGCGACGGATGCCGGATCGCCGCCGTGCTCGCCGCAGATGCCGACCTTGAGCGAAGGCCGCGTCTTGCGACCGCGCGCGACGCCGATCTTCACCAACTCGCCGACACCGTCGCGGTCCACGGAGATAAAGGGATCGATCTCCAGAATGCCCTTGGCGACATAAGTACCGAGGAAGCTCGCCGCGTCGTCGCGGCTGATGCCGTAGGTCGTCTGCGTCAGGTCGTTGGTGCCGAACGAGAAGAACTCCGCGGTCTTGGCGATATCGCCGGCCATCAGGCAGGCGCGCGGCAACTCGATCATCGTGCCAACCTGATAACTCAGCTTGGCGCCGGTTTCCTTCATCACCGCTTGCGCCGTTGCATCGATCCGCCCCTTGACCAGGTCGAATTCGGCTTTGGTCGCGATCAACGGCACCATGACTTCCAGGCCGACGGCCTTGCCGGTGCGTTTACCAGCTTCAACGGCCGCCTCGAAAATGGCACGCGCTTGCATTTCCGCGATCTCGGGATAGGCAATCGCCAACCGGCAACCGCGGAAACCGAGCATCGGATTGAATTCCGCGAGCTCACGCACGCGATCGGCGAGCCGGCGCGGATCGGTGTTCATGGCGCGCGCGACTTCCTCGATCTCGGCCTGGGTATGCGGCAGGAATTCGTGCAGCGGCGGATCGAGCAACCGGATCGTGACCGGCAGCCCCTTCATGATCTCGAACAATTCGACGAAATCCGCCCGCTGCATCGGCAGCAGCTTCGAAAGCGCGACGCGACGGGCGCGCTCGTCCTCGGAGAGGATCATTTCGCGCACGGTGCGAATGCGGGTTTCCTCGAAGAACATGTGCTCGGTACGGCAGAGACCAATTCCTTCCGCGCCGAATTTTATCGCCGTTCGCGCATCATCCGGCGTGTCGCCATTGACACGAACGCCAAGCTTGCGAACCGCGTCGGCCCAGCCCATCAGCGTGCCGAACTCGCCCGACAATTGCGGTTCGATCATCGGCATCCGCCCGGCCAGCACCTGGCCCAGCGCGCCGTCGATGGTGATGACGTCGCCGGTCTTGAAGGTGCGCGAGCCGATGCTCATGGTGCCGCGGCCGTAATCGACGCGAATCGAGCCGCAGCCGGAGACGCAGGGCTTGCCCATGCCGCGGGCGACCACGGCGGCGTGCGAGGTCATGCCGCCGCGGGTGGTGAGAATGCCTTCGGCGGCGTGCATGCCGTGAATGTCTTCCGGCGAGGTCTCGATCCGCACCAGGATGACCTTGCGTCCGTCGGCTTGGAGCTTTGCGGCTTCATCGGAAGAGAACACGATTTCGCCGGAGGCAGCCCCTGGCGAGGCCGGCAGGCCGGTGGCGATCACGTCGCGTTTGGCGGCGGGATCGATCGTCGGATGCAGCAACTGGTCGAGCGATGCAGGATCGATCCTCAACACCGCATCCTTTTTCGAGATCAGGCCTTCATTGGCGAGTTCAACGGCGATCCGGAGCGCGGCCTTGGCCGTGCGCTTGCCGCCGCGGGTCTGCAACATCCACAGCTTGCCCTGCTCGACGGTGAACTCCATGTCCTGCATGTCGCGGTAGTGCTTTTCAAGCAGCGTGTAGATCCGCGTCAGTTCCTTGAACGCCTCCGGCATCGCCGATTCCATCGACGCCTTGTCCGAACCGGACTCCTTGCGCGCGTCTTCGGTGATGTCCTGCGGTGTGCGAATGCCGGCGACCACGTCTTCACCCTGCGCGTTGATCAGGAATTCGCCATAGAGCTTGCTCTCGCCGGTCGAGGGATTGCGCGTGAACGCCACTCCCGTCGCCGAGGTCTCGCCCATATTGCCGAACACCATCGCCTGCACGTTGACGGCGGTGCCCCACGATTCCGGAATGTCGTGCAGGCGGCGATAGGTCACCGCGCGCGCGTTCATCCAGGATGAAAACACAGCGCCAATCGCGCCCCACAGCTGGTCATGGGGATCTTGCGGGAATTCCGCGCCGGTTTCGCGCGCCAGCGCTTCCTTGTAACGACCGACCACCTCGACCCAGTCGTCGCCGGTGAGGTCGGTGTCGAGCGTATAGCCCTGGCCGTCCTTGTAGGTATCGAGAATGTCTTCGAAATGGGCGTGCTCGAAACCGAGCACCACATCCGAATACATGGTGATGAAACGGCGGTAGCTGTCATAGGCAAAGCGGCGATCGCCGGACAATTCCGCCAAGGCTTCGACGGTAACGTCATTGAGCCCGAGATTGAGCACGGTATCCATCATGCCGGGCATCGAGGCGCGGCCGCCTGAGCGTACGGACACCAGCAGCGGATTTCTGGAATCGCCGAAGGATTTGCCGGTCAGTTTGCCGACATGATCGAGCGCCTTTTCGACCTGCGCCTTCAGCTCTTTCGGATAGGTCTTTTCATGCGCGTAGAAATAGGTGCAGACCGAGGTCGGAATGGTGAAGCCGGGAGGCACCGGCAATCCGAGATTGGCCATCTCGGCCAGGTTTGCGCCCTTGCCGCCGAGCAGATCGCGCAGGTCCGCTTTGCCTTCGGCCTTGCCGTCACCGAACGTGAAGACCCACTTGCCGGCCTTCACGGGCTCAGCCTTCAAAGGCGCAGATTTGGCGGGCGCAGATTTGGCTTTGCCGGGCACCAGCTTTTTCGCCGGTTTGACCGGGCTCTTCTTCAGCGCCTTGCGGGCAGCGGCCGACGGCGCGGGCTTGGCCCGGACCGCAACAGATGACTTTGATTTCGCAGCAATTTTCTTCGATTTAGCGACGGCTTTGGCCATGACAGAAAATAATCCGCTGAAGTGACAAAGATGGGCGCCTTACACCACTTTGGGCGGCCAGGCGCAAGCCGCGGGAACCCTATCCGCCTACATATGGAGCCACTTCAAAAGGCCGAGACCGATCAGGCCGTTGAGAATGAGAAAGATCGCGACGATCAGATTGAGAAGCCGCGGCATGATCAGGATCAGAAGGCCGGCGATGACGGATATGATCGGCGAGATATGGGCGACGGTGAGGGTCATTTAAGGGCATCTCCGCTTACGTTCTTGCATCGAATCGAGGAGTGCCACCTTACCACCCCCTGCCTTGTCTTGTTCCACGACAGGAGACGCTTTGCACTGCAACCAGTTCCCCGCCACGTTCAAAAAATGACCGAAATGTGCATCAACCGGCTGTGCTTTTTCTTGGGAACGAAGCCGCGCGCGATGAATTGGATCGACTTGCAAGCCGGTCAGCCGGCACGCAACCCGCGAAGGAGCGCAACATGCGAAACCATCTATTGGCCATCGCAGCCGTCGTGACCGTCATGAGCGCACCCATCGCGGCGCAGGCCCAGTACACCGTCGGCGTCGCGGGCTCAGGCGCAGGTCCCATCATCGTCGACGACGGCACCGTCGGCATTGCGCTGGATCAACGTCCGGCGTTCCGCGAATATATCGCGCGTGAGCGGGTGCCCAGCTACACCGTTCCGGATCGCGTCGTGGTCGGCGGAATCCTGCCGGAAAGCGGCGTGACCATCTATGACGTGCCGCAGTCCTTTGGCAGTCCTTTGGCGCCGCGCCCTATCGCTACACGGTCGTGAACGGCGAAACCATCCTGGTCGAACCGCGCACCCGCCGTATCGTTCAGGTGATCGAGTAAAGCATTGACCCTTCGTCCGGCCTGTCGCAGCGGCGGCCGGACCTAAGGCCCCGCCCGGTCTCCCCCGCCCGGGCGGGGCTCTTAATTCAGGTCCGCCTGTCGGATGACGGCCACTGCCGTCATGGCCGGGCTCGTCCCGGCCATCCACGTCTCACTTAACCTTAAGAAAGACGTGGATGCCCGGCACAAGGCCGGGCATGACGATATCACTTGGGGCTCGCCTATCGGACGCTCTTCCGAACGACGACGCGATGGATCGTCTTTGCCGACGAAGCGCTGACGACCTCCTCATCAAGCAAGGTCGTCGTCGTTTTCAACTCCGCGAGCACTAACGCCGGCTCGAATGCCGCATAGAGACGATCCTGCTTGTCGCGGAGATTTTCGCCCTCAGTGACGCGCCAGCTTAAATAGAGAATGCCACCGGGCCTGACGATGTCGAGCATGCGGCGGACCGACGGCGCGATGTCCGCGCGATCAAGATGCATGATCACGGTCTCGCACAGCACATTGTCGTATGTTTTCGCCGCAATAGCGCTCAGATCGGGCAGTTCGCCATGCGCGAATTCGAACTGCGGATAGCGCTTGCACGCCTCGGCCAAAAGGCCTTCCGAGGCATCAAATCCTTTCGCGGGAAAACCATTCGCATTCAGCCACGCGACCTCGCGCCCGCTGCCGCAGCCGATATCGGCGGTAATGCCACCTGGAATAAAGTAGCGCTTGACGATGTCATGCAGATCGGACGGCGGCGGCTGTTCGTGCCAATCTCTGGCAAACGCCGCGGCATCCCTGTCGTAGGCCGCGAGCGTCTGGCGGTCAGCATGACCCGGAAAAGTGGACTGCCGGTTTTCCGAACAGGTCATGCTCAAATAACCGCTAATCCTGTATCTTGGAAAAATCCGCAACCGCTCGCGTGGCGGCACGGACTTCGTTGAGCAGTTTCAGGCGATTTTCCCGCACCTTTGGATCGTCGTCATTGACCTTGACCTTGTCGAAGAACGCATCGACCGCCGGACGCAATTTCGCCATCGCGCCCATTGCCGCAGCGAAGTCTTCCTTGGCAACGGCGGCAGCCGGCTTCAGCCTTGACCTGATCGATGGCCTTCGCGAGCGCTTTTTCTTCGTCGAGACGATAAAGCGCAGTGTCAGGCGCGCCATCGAAAGCACGCTTGTCCTTCTTTTCCTCGATCGAGAGAATGTTGCTGGCGCGTTTGGTGCCCGCGAGCAGGTTCTTGCCATCGTCGGTATCGAGGAATTTGCCGAGCGCTTCCACGCGGCGAACCACCATCAGCAGATCGTCCTGCCCTTCGAGCGCAAACACGGCGTCGACGAGATCATGACGCGCGCCCTGTTCGCGAAGTTGCACTTTCAGGCGATCGGCGAAGAAGGCGAGGAGATCTTGGCGAAGCGAGAGTTCGTCCGCCTGCTCAGGCGCTCCCAATCGGAACCGCGCTTCGAGTTCACGAGCTCCCGCAGCTAGCGTTTTGAATGCCTCTGCCGTCTTTGGATTATCCTTCGCCTGAACCGTTTGCAGCCGCTGCTGTTCAGCAATATTAACGGACAAGCGCGTTCTACGAAGCGGACTTAACAATAAAGGCAGCAGTTGGATACGCAGACGATTATCAAGCATGAGCCTAATTATGCCCAACGCCGCGCGCCTCAGCGCATACGGGTCCTTGCTTCCCGTCGGTTTCTCATCGATCGCCCAAAATCCGACCAGCGTATCGATCTTGTCCGCAAGCGCCACGGCAACGCTGACTGGATCGGTCGGCACCCGATCGGCCGGCCCCTGCGGCTTATAGTGCTCCTCGCTTGCGGCGGCGACGGACGCATCCTCGCCTTGCGCCAGCGCGTAATATTTTCCCATCAAGCCCTGAAGCTCGGGAAATTCACCGACGACTTCCGTCAGCAAATCCGCCTTTGCCAGATGCGCGGCGCGTTTTGTCTTCTCAACATCGGCGCCAACGAGCGGCGCGATCTCGGCGGCAAGCCGCTCGATCCGCTTGATGCGCTCGCCCTGCGTGCCGAGCATTTCGTGAAACACGATGGAATCGAACTTCGGCAGGCGATCTTCGAGCTTGGTCTTTAGATCCGTCTCGTAGAAGAACTTCGCGTCGGATAGCCGCGCGCGGATCACGCGCTCGTTGCCGGCAACGATCGCCCTGCCGCCGTCGGAAGCCTCGATATTGGCGGTGAGGATGAATTTGTTGGCGAGCTTTTCGGTTTTGGGATCGCGCAACACAAAGCACTTCTGGTTGTTACGGATGGTGGCGCGGATCACTTCGCCCGGAATCGACAAAAACTCCTCGTCGAACGAGCCCATCAACACGACCGGCCATTCGACAAGGCCTGAGACTTCGTCCAGCAGGACCTGATCCTCGACCAACTCAAAGCCTTGCGCGAAGGCGAGCTGCTTGGCGTCCGTCAGGATCGTGTCCTTGCGACGCTCGGGATCGAGCACGACCTTGGCCTCGAGCAGCTTCGATTCATAATCCTCGAAGCGGCGCACGGAGATCGCCTGTGGCGCCATGAAACGGTGGCCGAATGTCGTCTGGCCGCTCTCGATGCCGTCGATGGCGAACTTCACGATGTCAGGCTCTTCGGTCTCAAGGCCGAAGGTCGCGGTGATCGCATGCAGCGGCCGCACCCAGGACAGCGCGCCGGGCCTGGCCGACCGTGCGCCCCAGCGCATCGATTTCGGCCACGGGAAGGTGCGAATGATGACGGGAAGGATGTCGGCCAACACGTCGAGCGTGGCGCGGCCGGGCTTTTCGATCAGCGCGACATAGAAGTCACCCTTCTTCGGATCGCGCTGGATTTGCGCTTCGTCCAGCGACGAAAGCCCAGCGGCTTTCAGAAAGCCCGCAATCGCAGCCTCGGCCCCGCCGACACGCGGGCCTTTGCGCTCTTCCTTCAGATCGGCCTGCCGCGCGGGAATGCCGTGCACCGTGAGCGCCAGACGTCGCGGCGTCGCGAAGGCTTTCGCGCCCTCGTAGACGAGCCCCTCGGCGACGAGCTTGTCGGTGACCATGCGGCGCAGATCGTCGGCCGCCTTCGCCTGCATGCGCGCGGGGATTTCTTCGGAAAATAATTCAAGCAGGAGATCGGGCATCTTACTTCTCCCCTCCCCCCGCTTGCGGCGGGGAGGGGTCGGGGGTGGGGGGGCTATCGGCATCGATCGCTGCATCGATTACCGAGAGAACACCAGATATATTTTCGCTGACTTCGTTATTCCAAAATCTCAACACGCGATAGCCGATCGCTTTGAGATATTGCGTACGTGTCGCGTCCGACGAGCTAAGCGAATGCTGACCTCCATCGACTTCAATGATGATCTTCAACTGATGGCTAGCGAAGTCCGCGAAGTATGGACCAATCGTTGCCTGACGGCGAAAATGATGTTCCTTGAACGGGGGCTGCCGCAGGTGCTGCCAGAGCTTTTTTTCAATTTCGGTCACAGCGTGACGCAGCGCCCGGGCGCGAGGAACGCGCTGGTCGACCCGACGCTGCTTTCGCTCCGTCATAGTCCCCCCACCCCCGACCCCTCCCCGCCGCAAGCGGGGGGAGGGGCGCTCAGGCATCATCACCTGTTTCCCATTCAAAGCAGTCCTCACCGCGGACCACCAGCAGAGCCCCTTCCCGCGTCGGTATGCACCCAGGCCTCGCCGCAGGCTTTGGCGAGCTCGCGCACCCTTAAGATATAGCTTTGCCGCTCCGTCACCGAGATCACGCCGCGCGCGTCGAGCAGATTGAAAGCGTGGCTTGCCTTGATGCACTGGTCGTAGGCCGGCAGCGCCATCAGATGCTCATCATGGCCGCCATCCTTCCAGCCGGCCGCGAGATACTTTTGGCAAGCAGCCTCAGCCATCTTGAATTGCTCGAACAGCATTTCGACGTCGGAGTGCTCGAAATTATGCCGCGAATATTCCTGCTCGGCTTGCAGGAACACCTCGCCATACGTCACCTTGTCGGCGCCGTCGCGGCCGTTGAAATTGAGGTCATAGACGCGATCGACGCCCTGCACATACATCGCAAGACGTTCGAGCCCATAGGTGAGTTCGCCCGCAACCGGCGCACATTCGACGCCCGCGACCTGCTGGAAGTAAGTAAACTGGCTCACTTCCATGCCGTCGCACCAGCACTCCCAGCCCAGTCCCCACGCACCCAGCGTCGGGCTCTCCCAATCATCCTCGACGAAGCGAATGTCATGCAGATGGGAGTCGACGCCGATCGCGGCGAGCGACTTCAAATAGAGGTCCTGGATGTCCGGCGGCGACGGCTTGAGGATCACCTGGAACTGGTAATAGTGCTGCAAGCGATTTGGATTTTCGCCATAGCGGCCGTCCTTCGGCCGCCGCGACGGCTGCACATAGGCGGCATTCCACGGTTTGGGGCCGAGCGCGCGCAAGGTGGTCGCGGGGTGGAAAGTGCCGGCGCCGACTTCCATGTCGTAAGGTTGCAGGATCACGCAGCCGTGGTCCGCCCAATAACGCTGGAGCGTGAGAATCAGTCCCTGGAACGAGCGTTCCGGGCGCATATGCGCGGGCAAGGCATCCATCGTCGGGTCAGGTCTTTCCGCGTCGGGTTCAAGAGCGCGGGACCGTATCGGCGGGGACCTCAGGAATCAAGGTAATGGAAGTCCCGAAAAGGCCCATTCCTCACAGTGAGGAGCGCATCTTGCGCGTCTCGAACCCATGAGGCCCATCCTTCGAGACGCAGGCTCGCGCCTGCTCCTCAGGATGAGGCAATGGTTATCCCGGCCGGTAAGCGCCGGTGTTCGGGTCGCGCCGCAGCGTCGGAATTTCGCTCGATCGGGCCGCTTCCACGACCCGCGCCAGGCGAGCTTCCTCCAACTCCCGGCTGACCCGGACGGCAGTCCGGTAAGCCCAGCGAACCACGGCCAGCCCCCCAAGGGTGCCAGCGAATGCGACAAGCGGCGGCATCGGTCGATCCTCGTCCATTGGTCACGCCCCTGCAGCCATTTTCTCCCAAGCCGCCTCGCCCCGCAACGACTATCGCAGAGACGAAATGGCGCGGTTACCCCCTGTTCAAAACCCGAATTTCGCCCAAATTGCCCGGCTTTCGAACGCCGAAATCACTTCTTCCGGCAAATTGGCCGTATTGTGCCACGCGCCGATGGCTCCCGGCGACCTCCGTCCCAACAGGCCGGACAACATGCCGCTTGCCGGCGCGATCAGCGGGGTATGCACTTTCTCGCCGTAGCGGGCGCGCAGGGTCGAGCGCAAATCGCCGATGGCGTCGGCCAGCCCCAGCGAAACGGAGGTGTCGCCCGCCCAGTATTCGCCGGTGAACAGCACGTCGTCCGCGCCCTTCAGGCGCGCGCCCCTGCTACCCTTCACCAGCGCGATGAAGATGTCGTGGATTTCGCGCTGAAGGGCTTTCAGCCGCGCCACGTCGTCGGGATTTTCGGGGAGAAACGGATCCAGCATCGCCTTGTGGGTGCCGGCCGTGTAAAGCCGCCGCTCGATTCCCAATTTCTTGATCAGTTCCTGAAAGCCGAACGAGCCGCCGACGACGCCGATCGATCCCAGGATCGACGAGGGATCGCAAAAAATTTCGTCGCCCGCACAAGCGATCATGTAGCCGCCGGAGGCCGCAACGTCCTCGACGAACACCAGCACCGGTAGCTTCTTCTCTTCGGCAAGTTGACGGATGCGCAAATAGATCTGCCGCGACTGCACCGGCGAGCCGCCCGGCGAATTGATCACCAGCGCTACGGCCTTCGCGTTCTTCACCGCGAACGCGCGTTCGAGCATCCGCGCCACGCCCGCCAGCGACATTCCCGGCCGCAACGGCGTCACCGCGCCGATCACGCCGGACAAGCGGACCACAGGGACGACAACCCGGCCTCGCCGCAGCCGCGCCGGAATCCATTCCATCCATTTTTCGATTCCAGCCGGCCATTGCCGAGTTTCGCCGGAGTGTTCCGCCATACCGTTACCTCAAAATTAACCGTTTGTTATCACAGGACTGTCATTGAACCGAAGGAACGCTTTTGTAGTTGGATGGTATCGCTGAAAAGGCTCACCAAAGCCATCACGGTACAGCGGAGCAGGCCATGAAGATCTATTTGCTGATGACGCTGTTCGGTATCCTCTTCACCGCGATTCATTTCACTTCGACGCCGAAACCAGGCGGCTCGAAGCAGGTTTCTCAAGAGGCCTGAAAGCCAGCCTCACCAGCCGATTCAAGGCGTCACCATCGGTAACAACGCGTTACCGGCGAGGATAGACTGCACATCGGGCGCGGCGCGGCCGGTCTGATCGTTCAGCACCAGTCCGACCAAAAGGCGGGTGGGTGCCCGGCCTCCCTTGGTGGCCCTTATCAACACACGAATGGCCGACGATTCCACATCGGCATGAACCGGCAAGATCACAAGACTGCCGAAGCCGCGACCAAGTGCCGCCAGAACCTCGGCGATCTCGTCCGCGCGCCAGATCATCGTGAGGCGGCCGCCTGATTTGAGAATTCGCCGGCTCGCGTGAATCCATTGCTCCAGCGTTTCTTCCGCCGCCACATGGGCCATCGCACGCGCACCGTCCGGCGAGGCGCGATGTCGCGCGGCGTCGTTGAACGGCGGGTTCATCAGCACGACGTCCGCGCTGTCCGGCGCAAGGCCCGCGGCTGCGAAATTCTCCGCGCGGGAGGTGACATCGAGCACGAGGGTTTCGGCTGTAGTCGCGTTGGCCGACGCATTGGCCTGGGCGAGTTCCGCAAGTCCCTGATCGATCTCAACCAGTACCAGCTCGATCCCGCCGACACGCTTGGCAACGGCAAGGCCCGCCGCACCAACGCCGGCGCCGAAGTCGACGACGCGATCGCCCGGACGAGCCGGCGTTGCGGCCGCCAGCAGCATCGCATCGTGGCCGGCACGGTGGCCGGATTTCGGCTGGCGCAGGCGCAGTTTGCCACCGAGAAAGGCGTCCTCGGTGACGTCGCTCACAATGTCCCTACTCATCGGCCCGCAACTCATGGGCGAGGCCGGCGTCGCTGAGAAGCTGGCGGGCCTGTCGGTTGTCATCTTCATGGACCAGAATCCGGCGCGGCAGAACGCCCAGCGACCCCTCGATAATGCTCATATTCTGGTCCAGCACCAGGTGATGGATATTGGCGCCGTCGAGCAGCGCTCCGATCGCCGAAACCAGCACGATGTCGTTGGTCCGAACCAATTCCCGCACCTTGCTTTCTCCTTTATTCCGGCTCGGCTGACGACATGTTGTTGCCAGGCGGTCTTGCCGCGGAAGCCTGCACTTTCTATGGTTATATCCGAGGATATGGCCGATTAGGCAAATCTGGAGAATGGCGTGGCGGTTATTGTTCCCTTCGAGAGCCCATCTGATGCCTCGATCGACGGGCTCGTTGGGCTCGTGGCCGCCGATATGGAGCGGGTGAACGCGACCATCCTGTCGCGAACCGGCTCGGAAGTCACCATGATCCCCGAGGTCGCCAATCATCTGATCTCGTCCGGCGGCAAGCGGCTTCGCCCGATGCTGACGCTGGCGATGGCCAACCTGACCGGCTATTCGGGCGACGGCCATATCAAGCTCGCGGCTTCCGTCGAGTTCATGCATACCGCAACGCTGCTGCACGACGACGTCGTCGACGAAAGCGAGCTTCGCCGCGGCAAACTCTCGGCGCGCATGCTGTGGGGCAACGAGGCGAGCGTCCTGGTCGGCGACTTCCTGCTCGGGCAGGCTTTCCGGATGATGGTTGAAGTCGGCTCGCTGCGCGCGCTCGATATCCTGTCGTCGGCCGCTGCCACCATCGCCGAGGGCGAGGTGATGCAGCTTGCCGCCGCAAAAAACACCGCCACCACTGAGGACGAATATCTAGCCGTTATCCGCGGCAAGACGGCCGAATTGTTCGCAGCCGCCTGTGAAGTCGGCCCCGTGATCGCCAATCGCCCGAAGGACGAACAAACCGCCTGCCGCTCGGTCGGCATGAATCTCGGGATCGCGTTCCAGCTCGTCGACGACGTCCTCGACTATGGCGGCAAATCGGCCAAGCTCGGCAAGAATGTCGGTGACGATTTCCGCGAGGGCAAGATCACGCTGCCGGTGGTGCTGGCGTTCCGCCGCGGCAACGACGTCGAGCGCGAGTTCTGGCGCCGGGCGCTGGAGCGCGGCGAGATCGGCGACAGCGATCTGGACCATGCGATCGGGCTGATGACCAAGCACCGCGCGCTCGAGGACACCATCAACCGCGCCCAGCATTACGGCGCGATGGCGGTCGATGCGCTGGCGCTGTTTCCGGCTTCCCCGATGAAGACCGCGCTTGAGCAGGTGGTGGCGTTCTGCCTGGCGCGAACGCACTAAATCTCTTACCTTCTCATTCCAGGATGGTCCCAACGGGTCCGCGCAAAAGCGCGGCCCGATGACAAGCTCCGGACCAGACCTCAGATGCGCAATTGCGCATCGGGGAATCTCGAGATTCCGGATTCGATGCTTCGCATCGCTCCGGAATGACGCTAAGCGTCAGCTCAACACGCCCGCGTGCACCCACCACTCCGGGTGATCGCGGCGGATCTTTTCCGCTGCCCGGCCGGCCTCGGCGGTGTTCTCATAGATCGCAAAACAGGTGGCGCCGGAGCCGGACATCCGCGCCAGCCACGCGCCGTTGGTCGCATTCAACGCCGAGATCACCTCACCAATGACGGGTTGAATCTCCATTGCCGGCGCTTCCAGATCATTCGAGCTGGCGGCAAACGCTTCGACCCATTCTTCAAGCGAAGCGCCCGCTTCCGGCCAGACCATCGCCTGGAGCACGTCGGCAAAGCCGACAAGCAATTCGCCGCTGCGCAGGCCCAATGCTGTGAAGACGTCCTTGGTCGCCACCGCCACGCGCGGATTGACCAGCACGCAAGGCAATTTCGGCAACGCCAATGGCAGCAGGCTCTCGCCGACCCCGGTCATGACGCAGGCGCGCGAGGCGACACAAACCGGCACGTCGGCGCCGGTCAATTGCGCCACCTCGAAGAGGCGCGCATCGTCGGTTGCGAGACCATTGGCCTTTGCGAGCAGCCGCAGTGCGGCTGCGGCATCCGCCGAGCCACCACCTATGCCGGCAGCGACCGGAAGCGTCTTGGTGAGCGTGAAGGTGCCGGTTTTCAGGTCAGGTACCCGCTCGGCCAACAGGCGCGCGGCCTTGAGCACGAGGTTGTCGTCCAACTCGCCACAGGCTTCCGCCAGTGGGCCGGTAGCATTGAGCTCCAGCCGCGGACCGGGAAGCAGGGTCAGTTGATCGGCGCAATCGGCGAACGCGACCACACTTTCAAGATCATGGTAGCCGTCGATCCGACGTCCCACGACCCGCAAGGTCAGATTGACCTTGGCACGCCCGTCTTCGACAAGCTCGCTTGCGGTGGATTTGACAGCCGCATCGGTCGTTTCACCCGAGGTCATAACGAATGCAAATCCAATAGAACCGAAGCAAACGATCTGGAAAACGGAGTCGCAAAATTTTCAGGGAGCCCGACGCATCGCGCGGTCTCAGCGCCAAGGCCTGATCCAAAGCCGGATCGGCCCAAGCACCGTTCGACCTAGCCGCCCTTGTCATCCTCTTTCTTCTTGTCGGCAGAAGCCGCGGAAGAAGACGTATCGTCGGAGAGGCCTTTCTCGATCTTGGCCTCGATCTTCGGCAGGTCTTCCGGCTCCGGCTTCAGGTCGCGGGCATGCGCCCACTGGAATTTAGCTTCCAGCGTACGGCCGACGCGCCAATAGGCATCGCCGAGGTGATCGTTGATGGTGGGATCTTCAGGCTTGAGATCGATCGCGCGTTCCAGGTTCTTCACCGCGTCTTCGTAGTTACCGATGCGGTAATAGGCCCAACCCAGGGAATCCACGATGTAGCCGTCGTCCGGACGCTGATCGACGGCACGCTTGATCATCTTCATGCCTTCGTCGAGATTGATGCCCTGATCGATCCAGGAATAGCCGAGATAGTTGAGCACATGGGGCTGTTCGGGCTGCAGCTCCAGCGCCTTTTTCATGTCGGCTTCCGCCTTGCTCCACTGCTTGTCGCGCTCCTCGCAGATGCCACGGTAATAGTAGTAAACCCAGGTGTTCTTGTCGGTCGCCTTCGGCAGGATATCGATGCCTTGCGAATAGGTGGTGACGCAATCGGCGAATTTCTTGCGGCCGCGCTCGATATTGCCAAGCGCCATGACGGCCTCGATATCCTTGGGATCGTCCGCCGTAACGCCCTTCAATATCTTGATCGCCTCATCGGTGCGGTCGGCGGTGTCGAGGTCGATGGCGAGCTGAATTTGCGCATTGCGCTTCAGCGGCGAAGAAGCCGGCACGCGCTCGTAGGCCTTGATCGCCATCGCGGGCTTCTTCACCGATTCATAGAGATCGGCGAGCGACAGCAGCGCCAGGGGATGATTCGGCACCAGATAGAGCGCAAGCTGGAGGTACACCAGCGCGAGATCCTCGCCGCCACGGCGGGTTAGCGTCGCGCCGATGCCGTAGAGCGCCTCGGCGGCACCGGCCTGCGGTGAATCGACGATCGGCGGCAGCTTTTTGCCTGCGCTTGTTTCGCGCATCGCGTCCACGATCAACGGATGCCGCGGCAGTTTCTTGTCGAAGGCTTCATAGACCGCCGTGGCCGACGCCGCATCCTTGTTGCGCGACAGCCAGCGGGCATAATCGTCTGAAACACGCAGCATCGAATCCTCGAGCTTGTAGGCCCGCTCGAGCCGAACGCCGGCGTCTTTTTCCTTGCCCGACAGTTCGAGAATCATTCCGGTGTGAAGGTCCTTGAAGATCGGATACCACTCCGGGCCGGCGAGCTTGTCGATGGTGGCGACCGCTCCCTTGGCGTCGCCGGCGCCATAAGCGGCCCAGCCGGACAGAAGCGTAGCGACGAGGTCGGTGATCGGACCGCGGATCGACTGATTGATGTTGGTCTGGGCGCTTGCGTATTTCTTCTGCTTGAGATCGCGGACGCCGATCACAAGCCGCGCCACGCGATTGGTCTTGTCGACGGCAAGAATGCGGTCGGCGAGTTTGACGGCCTCGTCGATATCGCCGTCCGCGAGCGAGGAAATGAACGCCCGATCCAGAAGCTCATTGTTTTTCGGATCGGTGCGAAGCGCCGATCGATAGAAGGTCGCGGCCGACGCGGCGTCCCGCTCGACGCTGGCGTGACGGGCGGCGAGGTAACTGCCGGACGTCGTCAGCATCTTCAGATCGTGCGTGGAGGGGAATTGCGCGGAGTTGTCGGTGGGATGCTCGGGCGTCTGAGCGACAGCCGTGACCGGCAGTGCCAAGAAAGCGATAGCGGCAATCGTCGAGCGATTGAATTGAAAAGAAAGCATCACGGTTCGCCTTGGCTCCAGGATTTACGGCAGAGGCCTGATGGAGTGGATTTGACGTTCGCTACCCGCATCGGCACATCAAGGGTTGCGACAATGCCGCTTTTGGCGGCTAACCGCAAGGATACGGGTAGCAAATCGATTGACGGGACCGCCGTCACCGCCCGTCACGCCTCAAAACGCCGCCAGTATGGCGGTATCGTGGCCGCTCGTGACCGCCTCTCACGCAATCGTGGTCACATTGCCTCGTAGTTAGGCCCGCCACCGCCCTCCGGCGGAACCCAGGTGATGTTTCCATTGGGATCCTTGACGTCACAGGTTTTGCAGTGGACGCAATTTTGGGCATTGATCACGAAGCGCGGACCTGACGTTTCTTCTACCCATTCATAGACCCCGGCAGGGCAATAGCGATTGGACGGGCCGGCATAGACGTCATGTTCGGAGGTCTTTTGCAGGTTCATGTCGGCCACCTTCAGGTGAACCGGCTGGTCCTCCTCATGATTGGTATTCGACAGAAAGACCGAGGAAAGCCGGTCGAAGGTCAATTTACCGTCCGGCTTTGGCGCGGCAATCGGCGCATGGACTTTTGCCGGATCGAGCGTCTTGCGGTCGGGCTTGGCATGCGACTGGGTTCCCAACAGCGAGAAGCCGAGCGTATTGCACCACATGTCGAAGCCGCCGAGCGCGACGCCCAGGATGGTGCCGAATTTCGACCAGAGCGGTTTGACGTTGCGAACCAGAAACAAGTCCCTGCCGACCGCCGACGAACGCCAGGCATTTTCGTATTCGACAAGCTCGTCATTCGCGCGACCCGCGCCAAGCGCCGCATGGACCTGTTCGGCAGCCAGCATGCCGCTGCCGATCGCGTTATGAATCCCCTTGATGCGCGGTACATTCACAAACCCCGCCGCGCAGCCGATCAACGCCCCGCCAGCGAAAGAAAGCCGCGGCACCGATTGATAGCCGCCCTCGGTGATGGCGCGGGCGCCATAAGCAAGCCGCTTGCCGCCCTCGAAGAGGGAGCTGATCGCGGGATGGGTCTTGAAGCGCTGAAACTCTTCGAACGGCGACAGGTAGGGATCGTCGTAATTGAGATGCACGACGAAACCGACCGCGACGAGATTATCGTCGTAATGATAGAGAAACGACCCGCCGCCGGTCTTGTTGTTCAACGGCCAGCCGAAGGAATGCTGGATTAGTCCCTTTTGATGCTTTGAGGGATCGATCTGCCAGACTTCCTTCAGGCCGATGCCGAATTTGCCTGGCTCGCTGTTGGCATCGAGCGCAAACTTCGCGATGAGCTGCTTGGTCAGGCTGCCGCGTGCGCCTTCGGCAAACAGCGTGTACTTGCCGCACAGTTCCATGCCACGGGTGAACGAGGCCTTGTGCGAGCCGTCCTTGGCGACGCCCATGTCGCCGGTGGCAATGCCGCGCACCGCGCCCTTGCCGTCGTATAGCACCTCGACCGCGGCAAAACCCGGATAGATTTCGACGCCAAGCGCCTCGGCCTTGGCCGCCAGCCAGCGGCAAAGTTGGCCGAGCGAGCCGATGTAGCAGTGATGATTGTTCATCAGCGGCGGCATCATGAAATTCGGCAATCGGATCGCGCCGGATTTCGTCATCCAGAAGAAGCGATCGTCCTTGACCTGTGTCTTCAACGGACAATCGGCAGCCTCACGCCAATCCGGAACGAGCTTGTCAAGCGCCATCGGGTCCATCACGGCGCCGGATAAAATGTGCGCGCCGACTTCCGAACCCTTCTCGACTACAACGATAGAAAGTTCGGGATTGAGTTGTTTCAGCCGGATCGCCGCACCGAGCCCCGACGGCCCGGCGCCGACGATCACGACATCGAACTCCATGGATTCGCGCGGCGGCAATTCTTCGTTGCTCATGGTCTGATCTCGGGCTGCGTACAAATGCGTCGTAAGGCTGTTTGTTTCCGATTTTCAGGGGAAGAACAACCATGGAAATGCCGCATCAGACGTTTCGTTGCGGCGCAATCCAGCCTAGGATAGTGGCCTGGAATACCGCACCGATGCGAAAGCGTGTTCGCCAAGCGGAATTGCTGACCAAACCCATACGAGATCAACAAGTTGACGCCCGAGCCAGCGCCTACCCTGTCGCAATTGCTGGCCTTCTATCTGGAGGCCGGAGTTGATTGCGCGCTTTCCGAAGGGCCCATCGACCGGCTCTCCGATTCCGAGCGATCTGAAGCCGTAAAGGCCGCCTCTCCCAGTGAGACCAGCGCGGCCCGAGCGCCCAGACCCTCAACCACTGCCGTCGTGCCGACAGCCGAGCCAATGCCTGCGCCCGACGCCGCGATTGCGACCGCGCGGGAGGCAGCCCGCACCGCGGCCTCGCTCGAAATCCTGCGCGACATGCTCGAGAAGTTCGACGGCTGCGCGCTGAAGTCCACCGCCACGCGTCTGGTCTTTGCCGACGGCAACCCGAAGGCCCGCATCATGTTCGTCGGCGAGGCGCCGGGACGCGACGAAGACATCGAGGGCCTGCCCTTTGTCGGACGCTCGGGCAAGCTGCTTGACCGGATGATCGCCTCGATCGGACTTGATCGCAGCAAAGTCTACATCGCCAACGTCATTCCGTGGCGCCCGCCTGGCAACCGGACACCGACGCCACAGGAGACCCAGATCTGCCTGCCGTTCATCCAGCGCCAGATCGAACTGGTCGATCCGGACATCCTGGTGACGCTCGGCAATCCCTCCACGCAGACACTGCTGTCGACGCGCGAAGGCATCATGAAGACGCGTGGACGCTGGTTCAATTACGACACCGGTACACGCGTGATCCGCGCGATCGCGACGTTCCATCCGGCCTATCTATTGCGCTCGCCGCCCTACAAGCGCCTGTCATGGCAGGATTTGCGCGCGATCGCAAAAGCGCTGCCTCAGCCAGTACCCTAGCCGTCACGGCGCCTTCGGCCGCACGATCGCCCAGCCGATCCGTAGCAAAGGCTGCCGTCCATTTACCAGACGATCGAAAGCCTGCGGTACTTCGGGCGCAAGACCCGGAAACAGCCGCGCGATATCAGGGGGAGGCGTGCCGTCAGTGTCGGAGGCACGCCATACCACGACGCCGCCGGTCTGGTTGAATTTGTCCAGATTGAGCCACGGCGTTCGATCTGGCGTAGCGGCGAGAAACAGATGCGGGCGCGTGGAACTCAGGCTGATCAGCGTCGCAAGCTGGGCATCGCCGCTCACCGCCGACAGATGCCGGTTGGTTCGCCGCTCGAAACTGTCATCGAAGAAACGCCCGATCGCAGCCGCAGGCAACGACGTCTTGACCTCGCCGCCCGCGGTCCAGGGCACGAAAAGTGTCGCCGCAATCACCGCCAGCGCCGGCGCAAGAACGACGGCGGCCCACGCTGTGCGTAATATCCGCTGGCGCCGCAGATGAATGAGATCGCCGCACGCCACGATGGCAGCCAACCCCGACATCAGAAGTACGGTCCCTGCCCCGCCCACGACACGATCGAGATCGTAAAGGCCGGAGATCAGGCAGCCGCCGAGCGCGGGCGCAAATGCAAAGAAATAGACGAAATCGCGAGCCGCGGGATCGACGGGAGGACGGAAAATGACAGGCGCATCCTCCTTGGCGCGATCGAACCAGCCGGAATTGAACGCCGACACGATCGCGATACCCAATGACGCCAATAGCAGGCCGCCGAGCAGTTCGACGCCGTGGATCGCGCGGCCGCTCAAATCGGCGGGTGACGGCCCATGCGGCAACGCCAAAGCATCGGCGCGGATCAACCAGATCAGATAAGGCAGCGCCAGGACGACGATCACCAGAAGCGCGAACAGCGCATCGAACGAGATCAGGACGCGCCGGCCGCGCGAGGTTGCCAGCGCAAATCCGGCTACGAACGCCAACAGGAAGATCGCGGCGGAGGTCGTCAGCAGCAGAAGTCCGGCCTCGATCGACAATGCGAACCACGCATTGCGCCGATTCTGGCCCATCAGTTGCCAGGAATGCAGCAGGATCAGCGCCCAAAGCGGCCGTGCGAGTACCAGGGGTCCGAACTCAAGACCGGGTGCACTGAACGCCAGCACCGTCATCGTCAACAGAACCGCCAGCACCGCCTGCTGCACGCCGACCGTGGCGCGCGCCAGGAGGTACAATGTCCAGAACGTCGCGACCGAACACAGTTGCGCCAGCAGATAGACGCCGAACATGTGATTGCCCGCCGCGCGAAACGCGATATCGGCGAGCCAAAAGGCGAGCGGCGGCCCGAAATCGGTTCCGACCCGATATTCCCGGCCAAGCGCGAGCACCGAAGCCAGATCGCCCGGCGGGCTTCGGTATACCAATAGCGACACCAGCAACCACAAGATCGCCTGCAATACCACCACGAGCCATACAACCAGCTTCGGCCGGGCGCGGATCAGTTCGATAACCAGGGAGGTAAAGCGCATATGGCGACCGGATTGCTTTCAACAGGACAGGCCGCCGGAGGTGTGGGCCTGCGCGACAACGTTTCACCCTGATCGAAGCACGCTCTTAAAGGGGGGCAGGCGCGGAGGCAACTCCAGCGCGGCGTCCTCACATGACAGCAGAAATCGCAGGTATCTCGCCATCCGGGGCGAACAGGTCGGCTTCGCGCTTGACCGTCCACGGCTGGTGTTTTTCGCGGGCGGCCACGACAGGCGCAAAGAAACGTCGATGATGAACCGAAGGACCCAGCCGGTCGAGCGCTTCCAGATGTTCCGGCACGCTGTAGCCCTTGTGGGACTCAAAGCCGTAACCGGGGCACTCCTGCGCCAATGCGCACATCAAACGGTCTCTGGTCACCTTGGCGATGATCGAGGCCGCCGCGATCGACATGACAATGCCGTCACCGCCGATCACGGCCGCGCAATCGCAAGCCGTGCTGAGCCGGTCGCGGCCATCAACAAAGACGTGCTTCGGCGGTTCGGGCAAACCCTCGACGGCGCGCTTGAGTGCCCATAGCGAGGCCCGCAGAATATTGTCGCGGTCGATCCGCGCCGGCGAGGCAAAGGCGACCGAAAACGATGCCGTCGCGCAAATCTCCTCGAACAGCGCCTCGCGGCGTTCCGCCGTCAGCCGCTTGGAATTGTCGATGCCTTTTGGAATCCGTTTCGGGTCGAGCACGACGGCCGCCGCCACCACCGGACCCGCGAGCGGTCCGCGGCCGGCTTCATCGCAGCCCGCAACCGGCCAAACGCCCTGTTTGATCAGCGCGCGTTCGCGGCGAAAGCTTGGCGGCGTCACCGCGATGACGCCTCTCGGCAGTTTAATCTGCTTCTTGCCGGATTTTTCCCGAATCATGGAAGGGATCGTGCGCAAGGGTCGATCCCGGCACAACGAAAAAATTAGAGCTATGCCCGCTGTTCACGGACACGTTGGTGCCACTCGCCGACTTCCAGGCAAAACACAGAGCGGTTTGGGCGTCCGGGTTCCGTTGCGTCGTGCAGATACCTCATTCCGAGCTTCTGGAGGGCATGAATGGACGGCCCATTTTGCGGGTCGGCCAGGCCAAGCAATCGGCCGCAATGAAGCTGCTCGAATCCGAACGCAAGCTGGGCCGCGCCGATCTCGGTGGCAATGCCCCTGCCCCAGGCCTGTCGCGCGAGCACAAAGCCGATTTCGAAATCGTCCGCGCCAAGCGCTGCGCAGGGAAACAGCCCGGCGAAGCCGATGATTTCGGCGGTGGGCTTCTCGGTCAAAATGGCGATGCCCGTGAGCGTGTCACCGAAAGTAAAAAACTTCCGCATAACTTCCCCGGCTCTTTCGAGCGTCATCGGTACGCCTTGAAAGACATGGCGCATCACGTCGCGATCGCCCAAGACCCGCTCCCACATGATCGCGATGTCCGGCTCGGTCGCGGTGCGCAGGATCAGCCGCGGCGTCGTCAAAATGACGCGCGGCTGTTTTTCAAAGACCGATGCGGGCCCGTCTTGCATCGGGCCGCGATACTACAATTCACCGATTGGGAGAAGTGCCGTCCGGCCACACACCACGACGTCAAAACAGATCGAGCTGCTGCCCGCTACGCTTCGGCCGCGCGAAATGATCCGTGGTCAGTTTGGACCGGCGCTTGTTGAGCCCCAATTTTTCACAGGCGATCTCAAACCTGCGCCCGATCATCCAGGCCATCGGACCGGTGCCTTTCATCCGCGTTCCCCATTGCAAGTCGTAATCGCGACCGTCTCGCATGTCGCGGATCAGCGTGAAGACGTGACGATAGCGATCCGGATAATTCGCCATCAGCCATTCGCGGAAAAGATCGCGTACCTCAAGCGGCAGGCGCAGCAAGACGTAACTTGCTTCCCTGACGCCGGCATGAGCCGCCGCATCGAGAATGCGCTCGATCTCGCTGTCGTTCAGCGCGGGAATCACCGGAGCGACCATCACGGTGGTCGGAATTCCTGCTTCCGACAGTCGCCGCAACGCCTCGAGCCGCCGCGGCGGCGTCGAGGCGCGCGGCTCCATGGTGCGGGCCAACTGCGCATCCAGCGTCGTTACCGAAATCGCCACCTTGGCGAGATTGCGCTTGGCCATCCGCGCCAGGATGTCGATGTCACGCACCACCAGCGCGGACTTCGTCACGATGCCGACCGGATGCGAGGCGCGATCCAGCACTTCGAGAATACCGCGCATGATCTTGTGGTCACGCTCGATCGGCTGATACGGATCGGTATTGGTGCCGATCGCGATCATGCGCGGCTCGTAATTCTCGGCGGCGAGTTCCTTTTCCAGAAGCTGTGGCGCATCGGGCTTGGCCAAGAGCTTCGATTCGAAATCGAGCCCCGGCGACAGGCCGAGATAGGCGTGCGTCGGCCGCGCGAAGCAGTACACGCAGCCGTGCTCGCAACCTCGGTAAGGATTGATGGAGCGGTCGAAGCCGATATCGGGAGAATCGTTGCGCGCGATGACCTTGCGGGAGGTATCGAGCGTTACCGTGGTCTTGAACGGTGGAAACTCTTCAAGACTCTGCCAGCCGTCGTCGAAAGCAACCCGCGCCTCGGCCTCATAGCGGCCGCTGGCGTTGGATTGCGCGCCACGGCCACGCCGCCGCCCGCGTTCAATGGCGACCGCAAGCTCCGGGAAGGCCGAAGGTACACCCGCCGGTTCGGAGGGCGCCGTGACCGGCGGGTGCTTGAGCGCATGTGAGGATGCTTTGCTCATGGTTCGAACATAACATCAAAATAGAACAAATCAAGAACAAGATAATTTCATCCACAACGCGACGGTCTAAAAACGTTCGCAGCGACCTCCGGCTGGCCTGCCACAAAAAGCTGCAAAATCACCGGCTGATTTGACTGTGACAAGATGATAACGGTTCCCGCGGTTTTCCGCCGTTGAGATCATGCTGAGCGTTATCATTCCCACAGAAGGTGCAGAACATCCGGCCGTCGCCACGCTTGCCGCGCTGGTGCCGGGCGCCGCTACCGGCGTGGTGCGCGAGGTACTGCTGGTCGATCGCGGCGACAATGGCGTGATCGAACGGGTTGCCGATGTCGCCGGATGCCGCTTCGTGCCCTTCGATGGAACACGCGCGGCGGCGCTGGCGGCCGGCGCCCGTCAGGCACGCTCGCCATGGCTCATGTTCCTGCACGCGGGCGCCGTACTGGACCACGGCTGGATCGACGAGACCATGCAATTCATTCAGCGGGTTTCCGACAGCGACCGTCCCCGCGCCGGCGTGTTTCGTTACGCACGCTCACCCTATTCCGATCACACCTTGCGCGAACGCTGGCGGTCCATCGCGCGGATAATGGCAGGCCCCTTCGCCGACCAGGGCTTACTGATCGCGCGCGATCACTATGAGCGGCTCGGCGGCCATGCGCCTGATATCGCTCGCGCGGAAGAACGGCTGCTTCGCCGGCTTGGCCGCTCCTCGCTGACCATGCTGCACAGCCGGATCGTCATGTCGTGAAGTAACTTCGATATAGTTGCCAAAGTCAAATAAATATTTGACAATGGCAAGTATCGGAGATGTTTCATGACAACCCAGACTTCGCTTGCCCAGACCGAGCAGGAAATCGCGGCCGTTCGCGCCTTCAACCGCTTCTATACCCGCAAGCTCGAGGTGCTCGACCAGCACCTGCTCAAGACGCCGTTCTCGCTTAGCGAGGCGCGGGTGATGTTCGAACTGGCCCATCGCGGCGATCTCTCGGCCAAGGACATCGGCCTGGAGCTCGGGCTCGACCCCGGTTATCTCAGCCGCATCGTCCAGAAATTCGACGAGGACGGGCTGATCAGCCGCAAGCCGCTCGCCTCGGACCGGCGGCAATACCAGCTCGGCCTGACCGCCAAGGGCCGCGCCGCCTTCGCCAGGCTCGAGCGGATATCGCAGGATCATGTCGGGATGATGCTGGGCACGCTGGCGGACGAAGACCGCAAACGGCTGCTCGGCGCCATGGAGACGATCGAGCGGCTGCTTCGCACCGCGCAGACGCCTTTGCCACTGGCAACTTTGCGCGACCCGCGGCCGGGCGACATGGGTTTTGTGGTGCAGAGCCATGGTGCGCGCTACGCCAGTGAATATGGCTTCGACGCTTCTTTCGAAGCCCTGGTCGCCGAGATCGCGGCAAAATTCATCTCCTCCTTCGACGCCTCGCGCGAACGCTGCTGGATCGCGGATATCGACGGGCGGCCGGTCGGCTCGGTGTTCCTGGTCAGAAGCGACGACGAGGTCGCCAAACTGCGGTTGTTGCTGGTCGAGCCGAGCGCGCGCGGCCAGGGCCTAGGGCCGCGCCTCGTCGCCGAATGCATCACCTTCGCGCGCGCCTGCGGCTATCGCAGGATCACGCTTTGGACGCAGAGCATTCTGGTTGCCGCCCGCAAAATCTATCAGGACACGGGCTTTGCCCTTGTGAAGACCGAGCCGCATCGCAGTTTTGGGCAAAACCTGATCGGCGAGACCTGGGAACGCGAGCTGTGACGCCATCGCGTCGCATCACACCCGGGCTGATGGAATATTACAAGAGGAAGGCGCATCGGTTACGCGCTGAAGCTTACCGGAACATGGGGTGCGCTTTTTGGCGGACGCTGAAAAGGATCATCCGGCGACGTTGACCATCGGTACTGCCCTTTGTGGCCGCCTGCCCTCTTTCAATATTCTGATCTGACGCGATACGATGTCCGTCAAAATCCAGGCATAGGGAAGCGCATGAAGCTGTCGCGGCTCGTTCGATTCATATCCATGATTGCAATGGCCGTCTTGTTGCTGACGAAGGCGGCATCTGCCGCTGACATCCATGTGATGATCTCCTCCGGCTTTCATGGCGCCTACTCCGAACTGGGGCCGGCCTTCGAGCGCGCCACCGGGAACCATCTGATCACGACGCGCGGCCCTTCGATGGGGGATTCGCCCGAGGCGATCCCGACGCGGCTTGCGCGCGGCGAGAGCGCCGATGTCGTGATCCTCGATGGCGGCGCCGCTGACGAACTCGGTAAACGCGGTCTGGTGCAAGCCGACAGCAAGGTCGAACTGGCGCGATCGCTGATCGGCATGGTGGTGCGCGAAGGCACTGAGAAGCCCGACATCTCTAGCGTTGCTACATTCCGCAATACGTTGCTGTCGGCCAAATCCATCGCCTATTCGGACAGCGGCAGCGGCACATATCTCTCGACCGTTCTGTTCCAGAAGCTCGGCGTCGCAGACCAGATTGCCGCCAAGAGTTCGCAAAGTAGGCGGACCGCCGTCCGGCGAGCCGGTGGCCGCCGTGGTCGCGCGCGGCGAAGCGGAAATCGGCTTCCAGCAGGTCGCCGAGCTCATTCATGTTCCCGGCATTACCTTCGTCGGCGCGCTCCCAACCGAAATGCAGCCGATGTTCACCTTCGCCGGCGTTCTGACCAGGACCGCGCATCAGCCCGAGGCCGCCCGCGCCCTGCTTGTATTTCTCACCTCAAAAGAGTCGGCGCCGACGATCACGAAGGCTGGGCTGATGCCTCTGTCGGATCGGTAGAAGGCGGCGTGGCCTCCGGAGGCAATGTCACGAATTTCACGCCGTAAGTCCTGCCACGACGCCAGATGACTTCGCACAGCTCGCGCTTGTGATGACCCTTGACGAGCGTCAGCACGAAGCGGTCTCTCACATCCATCGCGTCATCGCTTGCGATCCTGGCCCCGCCGGAGGAAACATCCAGAACATGGCATTCGCGTTCGCTCGCACCGTCATCGACGGTGATCCAGGCCAACCGCTTGTGCAGTTGCCGTCGCGTCTCTCGTTTTATCTTTGCCCTTGGCTCAACAACTGTCATGAAAAATCACCGGTCGATAGCCCCGGCAATATCGAGGCTGGTACAGCTTCGCGGTGACCTCGTAAGGATTCGTTAGTCCATTGTATTGAAATTTATCGATTGGCCCGGCGGCCCACGAATTAGGCCGTTACTCCTTTAGCTTTCGGCCGGCGCAAGTGCTCATCCAGCCGCGGCATGATCTCGACGAAATTGCAGGGCCGTGTGCGATAATCGAGCTGGGCGGCGAGAATCCCGTCCCAGCCGTCGCGGCAAGCGCCCGGCGAGCCCGGCAGGCAGAAGATGAAAGTCGCGCCCGCAACCCCCGCCGTCGCCCGGCTCTGGATCGTCGACGTGCCGATCTTGGCATGGCTCAGCATGTGAAAGGCGATGGAAAAGCCGTCCATCCGCTTTTCAAACAATGGCTCGATCGCTTCCGGCGTCACGTCGCGGCCGGTAAAGCCGGTTCCGCCGGTGGTGATGACGGCATCGATGCCCTCGTCCGCAATCCAGCGCTTGACGATGACGCGGATCGCATCGACGTCATCGACGATGATCTCCCGCGCGGCAAGCTTGTGGCCGGCGGCGACGATCCGCTCGGCCAGCGTCGCGCCGGATTTGTCGTCCGCGAGCGAACGCGTGTCCGAGATCGTCAGCACCGCGATGTTGAGCGGCACGAACTGTTTGGATTCGTCGATTGAGTTCATGTCAGTCCGTTACAGCGATGCAGCACCAAACGTGTCGCAGGCCTTCAAGGTTCCCTGCTGATAGCCGGTCATGAACCATCGCTTGCGTTGTTCCGCCGAGCCATGGGTAAAGGAATCCGGCACCACGCGACCCGTCGCCTGGCGTTGCAGCGTGTCGTCGCCGATCGCGGACGCGGTCGCGAGCGCGCCCTCGATATCGCCCGCCTCGATGAAGCCCGGACGCTTCTTTTCCTCGCGATTGGCCCAGATGCCGGAGAGGCAATCCGCCTGCAACTCAACCCTGACCTGAAGCGCGTTGGCGGCGGTCTTGCTGCCGGCCGCCTGCTGTTGCGCCGTCACGCGCGGCAGAATTCCGAGCAGGTTCTGCACGTGATGCCCGGCCTCATGCGCGATGATATAGGCCGCGGTGAACTTGCAGGCCGAACCCTGACAGCCGTGGAATCGGGTCTCGACTTCGCGGAAGAAGCCGGTATCGAGAAAGATCTGCCGGTCCGGCGGGCAGTAGAACGGCCCCATCGCCGACTGCGCCATGCCGCAGCGGCCGCCATTGGTGGCGTTGCGAAACAGCACGATGCGCGGTCCGGTATAGGTCTGACCGGCGGCCTGGAAAATTTCGGTCCAGCGATCGTCGATCTCGCCGAGAATACCGGCGATCATGCTGCCCATCTCGTCGGTGGGAGCCCCCTTCTTGACGGTCCCCGGTCGCCGATCGGCCTGCACCTGACTCTGCCCGCTGCCCCCGCCGGTCAGAATCTCCGCGCCGCCGATCAGGATGCGCGGATCGATGCCAAAGGCATATCCGACCAGGCCGAGCACGATGATGGTGCCGATGCCGAGCCCGCCGCCGCCCATCGGAAGTCCGATCCCGCCGCCGCCCATCCCGCCGCCACTATCATCGCGACGGTCGTCAATGTCGTCGCTGCGGCGAAAATCATCGTAACGCATGGCCCAATTTCCTCATTGCAGTTTGCGGCGTCGTTTGCGGCGGCCATCCCGCCGCACGCGGGCCAGGACGGCAGAATTTTCTTGTTACGTCTAATAACCCGCCAGGCAAAAATTGCCTAGTAGAGGTGACTTTACATCAGCGAAACAATTTGTCGCGAACGAAGCGAACGAACGCGAAATCCCAGATCCCCCTTGAAATCGCTTTGTTTGTTGACTGTCGCCGCTTCCGGCATTCGCGGAATATCCGTCGGTCATCGAAGCGAATTATTACGATCATCAACGTGAAAGAATTGCCCGGTTAAGTCGATTTTTACTTTGGCCCGTCAAAGTGACCGCAGTCGGTTGTTTAGTCCCGCGTCGCCGACAGCGTCGCCTGAGTCAGAGTATTTGAGTCATGGTTGTGTCGCGTCGCGGGGCGTCTGCAAGGGCGCCCCGCACTAAATTTGAGTCCCAGTCTGACAGCCGCATCATCCTTGGCGATTGCGTCGCCGAGATGTCGAAGTTGCAGGCCGGTTCCGTCGATCTGGTGTTTGCCGATCCGCCTTACAATTTGCAGCTCAAAGGCGATCTCAAACGTCCCGACGAATCCCGTGTCGATGCGGTCAACGACGACTGGGACAAGTTCTCGTCCTTTGCCGCCTATGATGACTTCACCCGCGCCTGGCTGCTGGCCTGCCGCCGCATCATGAAGCCGTCGGCGACGATCTGGGTGATCGGCTCCTATCACAATATCTTTCGCGTCGGCGCGATCATGCAGGACCTCGGCTTCTGGGTGCTCAACGACATCGTCTGGCGCAAGACCAATCCGATGCCGAATTTCCGCGGCCGTCGCTTCACCAATGCCCATGAGACCATGATCTGGGCGGCGCGCGACGAGAAGGCCAAGGGGTACACCTTCAATTACGAAGTGCTGAAGGCCGCCAACGAGGACGTGCAGGCGCGCTCGGACTGGCTGATCCCGTTGTGCACCGGCGAAGAGCGGCTCAAAGGCAAGGACGGCAAGAAGGTCCATCCGACCCAGAAGCCCGAGGGCCTCTTGGCGCGCGTGCTGCTGTCGTCCTCAAAACCCGGCGACCTCGTGATCGACCCGTTCAACGGCACCGGCACGACCGGCGCGGTAGCAAAACGCCTCGGCCGCCGTTACATCGGCTTCGAGCGCGACAAGACCTACGCGGCCGCGGCCGAAGCGCGCATCGCCGAGATCGAGCCGCTGCCGGAGGCGACGCTGGCGCCATTCATGACCGCGCGCGATGCGCCCCGGGTGGCATTCTCCGAACTGATCGAGCGCGGCATGATCTCGCCGGGCACCAAACTCGTCGATGCCAAGAAGCGCCATGGCGCACTGGTGCGCGCCGACGGCGCCATCATGCTGGGCGACAAGGTCGGCTCGATCCACCGCATCGGCGCGGTGGCGCAAGGCGCGGAAGCCTGCAACGGCTGGACCTTCTGGCATGTCGAGACCAAGCATGGCCTCAAGCTGATCGACGAGTTGCGCGCCGAAATCCGCAGCGAGATGGCTGCGGGCTGAGTCTATCTTTCATCTTCGAATGTCAAACAGCCCGAAGCATCGTTCTCTGGTGCGTCATGGCCGGGCTTGACCCGGCCATCCACGTCTTCGTTTCGAGGTTAAGAAAGCAAGACGTGGATCACCGGAACAAGCCCGGTGATGACAGAACGGATTGCTTCATCGCTATTCTCGCAATGGCGTCGGTGTACGCTTCCGCGTTCTCGCGACATGAAACGCCCGAGTTGATCAACAAAGTTCCCGCCCTCCATTGAGAGGGCGCAGGGAATGCCGGGCGCTCGATGCGCCCGCAGCCGCGCGTGGTGGTAGAAAACACGCGCGTTAGTCACCACGGTCACACCGGAAACACCCGGCATTCCCCGCGCAACGGTTTTAACGGTTTCCTTCGGGCTCTCCCTGGTGATCGGGCTTTCTTGTCACCATCCCCGCGCAAAGCGAAGCTTTGCCGCGAGTTGATATCAGCGTCGAGATATCGGGACCACACGACTTCGCCGTCCGCTTCAGATGCCTTCGTCAAAGCACCATCCGCGTCCATCGCATCCCGCACCCAACGTTCGTGACGACCGCGAAGCGCCCCTCTTGATCGGGCGCGAGACGTGCGAAGAGGAACCACTGATTTGCCCGTCGGCGCAAGCGCAATATTCTAGTGCCGCCTATTTGAAGTTCCTGCACCACAAGCGGCGAATTCGCTCCAGGAACTTCAAATAGAAAAGCGGCACTAGAATCAATTTGTTTGTGAGTAGCCCGTGATTTTCCGAAGTTCGTGAAAGTGGGTGCCGCGATGGAGCACGAACTTCGGAAAGTGGGCACTCGTGTGAAGACTGGATTGCCGGATCAACTTGAATGGATTTTCGAATTAGGTTTTTGGCGCATTCGCCGAGGTAGCAACCGCTGCGAGAGCCAGCGTTCGGCGCCAGACGTCGCATCCTTGGCCGATCATCCTCGACCACCAGCCCACGACAATTCAGTTCGGACCTCCTCGCGATGACTTAGATGTTTGCCTCCGCGGCAAGGCAATCGCTGCGCAATGCCGCAATCGTCCGGCGAAGCCAGGTCTTGATGGTTCCGACCGGGACACCGAAGCGCTGTGACAGGCTGGCGCGGCTTTCGCCGTCGATATAGGCAAGTGCGATCAGTTTGCGGCGGTCCTCGGGCAAACGCCCGAGCGCGGTGGCCGCGACCGGTTCGGCACGCGTATAGTCGAAGTCGTCCTCGTTCGGCGCTTCGGCAGCAACCGGGATGAAGAGCGCCTCTTCAAGCTCGGACGTCGGTGGCTTCTGGGCCCGCACCGCGTCGATCGCCGTATTTCGGACGATCGTGCACATCCAGGTGATGGCGGAGGCGCGACCGGTATCGAAGCTTGCCGCATGCCGCCAGATTTTCAGGTAGGCCTCCTGCAGGACATCATCGACGTCGGCAGGCGAGGCCCCGGCCGCAAGAGCGGTCTTTCGCAGCTTGTGTTTGGTCAGCGCGTGCAGTTCGGCAAAAGCGCGTCCATCCTTCTGCGCCGCGCGCGCCAAGAGCTGCCCCGGTCGATCACTGCCATCCCCAACCGCAGGCCTTGAGGCGGTCATGCTGTCTCTCCAATGCGTTCGTTGTGTAAACGCTCGGTGAGACAGCCTGGATCACCTGCCGCTGGTCAGAGAGCTAAAGCCGCACAAACGGATTGATGAGCCGGCCCAGGAAGCCATTCAGCTTCAATTCACCGGTCATGGCGACCAGACAGAGGCACGGGCCTTCATTGCCGACGATCGGCCGATGATCGACGTCGTCGTCACCGTAGTCAAAGTCGCCGGGGCCATAGCGGCCTCCCTCGTGACTGAAACTGCCTTTAAGCACGCAGGTCAGCTCGGTACCCGAATGGGTATGCTCCAGCATGCGCGTGCCTGGTCCGGACTGTAACAGGAAGGCACGCGCCTTCCCGCTTGCCGAAAGCTCGATCGGCTGGACGCTGACGCCGGGCGCGACCAGCCTGCGCCTCCCAAGCCCGTAATGACGGAGCGGCTCTGGCAGGTCCGAGCCGGCTGCCGTGGCGGCTTCGGCTGAAGGCACCAAAGGCGCACGCGCCGCGAAGGGTGTTGCATGGACCGCTGCCATCACGCGATCGAAGGCACCCGGCGGCATCGGCCCCGGTTCAGCATCTTCAATCGCCGTTCCGGCCAGTTGTTCGATCGCTTTCACGAAACGGCTGCACCGCATGCATCCCGCGACGTGAACGCCGATGACGAGATGTTCGGCCTCTTCCAGAGAGCCAATTGCGAAGTCGGCCAGCAGATCGTCCGGCGGATGATGCGTGATAATCATTGCTCTTCGTCCAATATGTCTCTCAGTCGGTTCATTGCCAGCCTGATCCGCGACTTCACGGTACCGAGCGGAATTCCAAGTTCGTTGGCGATTTCCGGGTGCGGCCGCTCCTCGATAAACGACAGGCGGATCACCCTGGATTGTTCCTCCGGCAGGCGTTCGACGGCGGTCTTCACCCGCACGCTGTCTTCAAGGCGAAACACGATCGATTCCGGAGACTCCGCCGAGTTCCTCTCGTTCCGATTGTACGTCGTCGCCCAGCCGGGCGACCCGCATCTTGCGCCTCAATAAATCGATGCGCTGGTTGCGGGCGATCGTGAAGATCCAGGCCGAGGGACCCGTGCTTGCCGGATCGAACTGGCCTGCCTTTCGCCACACGCTCACCAACGTATTCTGGGCGATCTCCTCCGCCTCATCGGCGCTGCACCCAGCCTTGCGCATGAATCCCTGGATGCGCGGCGCAAAGTGCTCGAACAGGCTTTTGAACGCGTCGCGATCGCCGCTCGAGGCAACACGCCCGATCAAATCAGCCCAATCCACTTTTGCCTTCAACCCTTTGAACCCATCCGAGCGCCACGCCGCCATCTTGCGCGGAAATCCGACGTTCGCGCGTAACGGCATCCTTGAAATCCGGGTAGCAGCGAACATGTGGCCTCGGCAAGCTGAGCAGTCGGAAACTGAAACGAGCCCGATCCGCCGCCGGATCACTCTGGCCGGCCTTTTTGCATCTTTCTCTTCAAATCGGGCTCAATCCGGCCCATCCGCGTTCGCCATCGCAAGGGAACTCCTGACGGCGGCTTGCTTCCTGGCGGAAGCAGCCGAGCATTTTTGTCGTTGTGAGGTCCACGCCGTGCTTTTTCACCCCGCGCCCGCTGATGCACAGGTGCGATGCCAACGGGATTTTCCGCAGGAGGACCATTTCGTCGTATCCGGCAGTCTCCTCGAAAGTCTTCTTCAGAAATTCTTCAGGCTGCTGCTCATACCCGGAGAAATAGCTTTTGAAGGCTCACACGACTCGCGCAGGCGTCTCGCCGAGCCCTTCCCGCGAAGGATCATCGCCAATCCAGGACAGAATGGTCCGTACCGCGTTCTCGACCTCTTCCTGAGAGACGGCCGGCGGCTTGCAGGCAACCGTTATTATCTTTGATAGCTGATGCACAGGGCGTCCTCAAAGCATGAGTAACGCCGCCCCTGCGGGTCTGGATCACTCGCAGCCAGATAATTCAGCGGACCGGCGCTATCCGTTGCGTCGGGCGGGAGTTTGTTGCGAGATGTGATGATGCTGGCTCGAAGGGACAAGCTGACGCGCCGTCGGCTGCCCCTGGACGGATCGTGGCGGGCCAAGCTTTCGAAAATTCCATCCACCCCTCACAAACTCATCGCTTGCTCTTTTCGGCAAAATTCGTGCAAGAAATGGCTGTTCGCGACCATTGGCTCGCGTCCCCGATTTGCGGCAACAACAATGCGGCAACAACGAAAAGGGAGATTTGAATGCTCAAATTCTACTTCAACGGCGCGCCGAACCCCAATAAGGTCGCGCTGTTTCTGGAAGAAACCGGCCTGCCTTGCGAACTCATCCCGGTCGACACCCGCAAGGGCGATCAGTTCAAACCGGAATTCCTCAAGGTAAATCCGAACGGCAAGGTGCCGGCGATCGACGATGACGGCGTTTTCGTTTTCGACAGCAACGCGATCCTACTCTATCTCGGCGAAAAAACCGGCAAGTTCATGCCCGCCAATACGCCGAAAAGTCACGCGCAGCTTTATTCATGGCTGATGTTCATCGCCACGGGGCTCGGCCCCTATTCCGGCCAGGCGGTGCATTTCAAGCACTTTGCGCCAAAAGATCTGGAATACGCGCACAACCGCTACCAGTATGAGGCCCACCGCCATTACAAGATCCTCGACGATCATCTTGCCAAGAGCAAATACATGGTCGGCGATGCCTATACGATCGTCGACATGGCGTTCTGGGGCTGGGTCCGCATGGCACCGTTCATTCTCGGCGACGACGTCTTCACCAAATATCCCAACGTCAAGCGCCTGCATGACGAAGTCTCGGCCCGTCCCGCTGCCGCGCGCGCCATCGCGCTGAAGGACAAGTTCACCTTCAAGACCGAGGTGGACGAAGAAGCGCGTCACATCATGTTCGGCCACCTCAAGACCAAGGTGGCCTGATTTCGTTTAGATCGACGACAAACGGCGCCCTCACGGGCGCCGTTTTTGTTTTCTCAACTGTTCAAGCCGCGATGGCCCGGACCTCGGCCAGGCGCCTCATTTCAGCTTGGTAAGCGCGTGCTCGACGGTCTCGCGCGTGTACGGTTTCTGGATGATCGGCGCCTCGGCCAGTTCCTCCGGAACCGGCGCGCGCTCGCCATAACCGGTCGCGAAGATAAAAGGCACCTTCAGCTCGCGCAATTTTTTGCCGACCGGAATGCTGCTTTCACCGCCAAGATTGATGTCGAGCAGCGCGAAACTCGGCTTTGCGCGGGCAATCGCCTGCATCGCCTGGTTGACCGAGGCCGCCGTCTCGACGTGACGCGCCCCGAGTTCGAGCAGGATCACTTCCGCTGCCATCGCGATGATCAGGTTGTCCTCGACGATCAGCGCGGTATCGGAAATGCGCGGGGGTGCGGCTTCCTCCACTTCAACCCGCGACGGCGCCCCGGCGATCGACGGTATCATCTGCACATAATTGGCCGGAATCACGAAACGCGCCTGCACGCCCAACAGATCGAAACGGATTTCGGCGTCACCCTTCAGATCGAACGGCACCGACCGCTCGATGATCGTGGTCCCGAAGCCGCGGCGAGACGGCGGCTGCACCGGCGGCCCGCCGCTTTCCTTCCAGTCGATGACAAGGCTCGATCCGCGATCGACCTTCCAGATCACCTCGACCTGGCCGGTGGAATTGGCGAGTGCGCCGTATTTCGCCGAATTGGTCATCATCTCGTGGACGACGAGCGCGAGAGTCGCGAACGCCTTCGGGTCGAGCGCAACATCCGGGCCGTCGAGCCGGATACGGTCGGCGCGCGAGCCCAGATAGGCCCCGGCCTCGGATTCCACCAGCGATTTGAGCGCGACCGGCGCCCAGTTCAGATTGGTAATCTGGTCGTGGGCGCGGGCCAGCGCCTGGATGCGGCCGCCGAGCACGGAAGCGAATTCCTCGGTGCTGGTGGCGGTATCCTTGCTCCGCGCGACCAGACCACGCACCAGGCTCAGAATATTGCGAACGCGGTGATTGAGTTCCGCGATCATCAATTCCTGACGTTCCTGGGCATTGCGCCGTTCGCGCGCGGCAAGATCGGAAAGTTGCAGGATCACTTCGAGAAGCGTGACGCGCAGGCTTTCGGCAATCCGCAGATCACCTTGCGTCCACGGCCTCGACTGGCCGGCGACGGTTTCCTGCCACAGCTCGAAACTCTTGCGCGGCGTCAGCCGTGAACCGAGCGGACCTTCGGAATAGGACTTGTTGGGATCGCCTGCCCAATTGACCGAACGCAGCACCTCGCGGCGGAAAAAGATCAGGCAGTCGCGCGGCACGCGTGAAATCGGGATGGCGAGGAAGCCTGCGGCACGATCGCGGAAAGATTGCCCGGCCGCATAGACCTTGGCGATTTCCGCGCTGGCGCAGATCCGGCCCGGCGAGGTGCGGTTGACGAAACCGATCAGCTCCTTGACCTCGTTTTCGGTCGGCGTCTCGCCCTCGAGCGTGATGTCGCCTTCGGACCAGACCGCGATGCCGTCGCAGGCGATCATCTTGCGATACTCGCCGGTGAAATCGATGATGGCACGCGCGCTATGGGCGTGCGCGGCCGCGGTCTCCATCAGCCGTTCCTGGATCTGATGCGCGCGCGCCTCATAGGCCATCTGGTCTTCGCGCTCTCGGCCTTCCAGAATCCAGGAAAACATCTGGCCGAACAATTCGGACGCAGTGCGCTTCTCGAATGAAATATGCAGCGGCGAATAATGGTGGCAGGCGAAAAGCCCCCACAACTTGCCGTCGCGCAAAATCGAAACCGACATCGACGCGCCCACGCCGATGTTGCGCAGATATTCGATGTGGATCGGCGATACCGAACGCAGCACGCTCATCGACAGATCGAGCAGCGCCGCGCTGTGGGTCGCCGTGGATTGCAATTGGGCTGGCCTCGCATCGATGTCGGCAATGATGCGCAGCCAGTTGCGCTGATAGAGTATCCGCGCCTGCCGCGGAATGTCGGAAGCCGGATAGTGCAGTCCCAGAAACAACTCCAGGCCCGAGCTTGCCGTTTCCGCGATCACCTCGCCCGATCCGTCCTCGTGAAAGCGATAGACCATGACGCGATCGAAGCCGGTCAATGCCTTGAGCTGCCGCGCCAATTCATGAGCCAGCTCCGCGATGCCGTTGGTCTTGCGCAGCCGCTCCAGCATCAGGCGGACAAGTTCGCCTGAATTGACATTGGGCTGGATCACGCTCGGCTCGGCTTCGACGACGAGATAGGCGCCGGAAAAATGGATGGCGAGATCGAACGGCGGGTTGCCCGGCTGCAATTGCAGGCCGAAGATCCGCTCGACCGCATCAGGTCCGCTCAGATAGTCGACGCGGGTGCGGATCGCCGCAATCGCCTCCGGCGAGAACACCTCCTCGATCGGCCGCTGAAGCAGCGCGGAGACCTCGGTGCCGAGAAAATCCCCGACATTCTCCGACGCCATGCAGATGCTGTAGTCCGACAACAGCGCCAGCAAAAAGCCGAACGGCTGAACGCTGCCTGGAATATGGATCGGCTCGCGGTCGCAATTGGTGAGATTGACCTGCTCGTTCATGCCGCCGCCCTTGCAAACATCGCAAACGCGCGTTGCGCGCCCGAGATCACTTCGGCCTCACCGTCCGGCGCGACCGGTTCTCGCTCGAGCTTTTCCAGAAAACCCCGCCACAGCGGTATGCCGTTTCCGTGCCGCAGATAATTGGTCGCTGCCAGGATCTGCGGCTCGCCGCAATCGGCAACGACCCGCAGCAGGTATTTCGCCCCAAGCCTGGAACCTTCGAGCACATACATCGCGCCCAGCATTTCCCGTCGGCTCATCGGAGTAGTCGGAGGCAACGGATTTGCCGCCCCGCCAATGCAATCAAGATCGGCCGTCATCGCAGCCCGGCGCGAGCGTTGCCGCCAATCGGCAAACAGATGGACGACGCCCGCGCGCTCCAGGCCGGCTTCGAGCGGCAGCAATGCCGCTGCGTTGGCTTCGAGAAAGCGGCGATAGCCTGCGATGTTTGTCAGGTCGAAAGCGCCAAAACGCTCATCGAGCGCGCGATGGGCGGCTGCGGTGGCTGTCTTGAGTTTCTCGCGCAATCCGCCCGGCGAAAAACCTCCCACTCGAACCACGTTATCCGGGGGAGTAGCGGCGAGCATGCAGGATTCCGAAACCTTATGGGGTGAAGACCGCAGAACGCGGCGCGGGATCGAAAAACGCCCGGGGAACCCAAAGGTTCCTATTCTACGTGGTGCTCGAATACCGTTGTCTGACCCTGGAAACTGGCGTGTTCGCAGTTGCCCGCTGTGCAGCCGTCATGTCATGACGCCCTCAGGGGGAGGATGACATGACAGTTCTTATTGCCGGCGGCGGCATTGGCGGCCTGACGCTGGCGCTCAGCCTGCATCAGATCGGTGTTCGCGCCAAAGTCTTCGAGAGCGTGGCCGAGCTCAAACCGCTCGGGGTCGGCATCAATGTATTGCCACATGCCGTTCGCGAATTGATCGAGCTCGGCTTGCACGACCGGCTCGATGCCGCGGGCGTCGCCACGCGCGAACTGGCCTACTTCTCCAAGCGCGGCCGGCCGATCTGGAGTGAACCGCGTGGATTGGAGGCTGGTTACAAATGGCCGCAATTTTCGATCCACCGCGGCACCCTGCAACAGATACTGCTCGAGGCCGCCACCAAACGGCTGGGGCCTGAGAACATTCTCACCAGCCATCATTTGAGCGGCTGGAGCGAAACCTCCGACGGCATTCGCGCAAGCTTCGTCGACAGGACAAGCGGAAGACCGGCAGGCGATTACGACGGCGCGGTTCTGATCGCCGCCGACGGCATTCACTCCGCCGCGCGCGAGAAATTTTATCCGGACGAAGGACCGCCGATCTGGAACGGCCGCATTCTGTGGCGCGGCGTCACCGCGGCGAAAGCTTTTCTGTCCGGCCGCACCATGATCATGGCCGGTCACGAGACGCTTAAATTCGTCTGCTACCCGATTTCAAAAAATCCCGACCGCGACGGCAACTTCAAGATCAACTGGATCGCCGAGCGGCACATGCCGCCGAGCTATCAATGGCGCCGCGAAGACTACAACCGCACCGCCAGGCTCGAAGAATTCCTGCCGTGGTTCGCGGATTGGAAATTCGACTGGCTCGACGTCCCCGGCCTGATCCGCGACTGTTCGCATGCGTTCGAATATCCGCTGGTCGATCGCGATCCGATTCCGCAATGGAGCTTCGGCCGCATCACGCTGATGGGCGACGCCGCGCATCCGATGTACCCGGTCGGCTCCAACGGCGCCTCGCAGGCGATCCTCGACGCCAGGGTTCTCACCAGGGAGATTCAGGCGCATGGCCCGACCAGCGCTGCGCTAAAAGCCTATGAGGCAGAGCGCCGGCCCGCGACATCAGATCTTGTCCTGCTCAATCGCCGCAACGGACCCGAGCAGGTCATGCAACTGGTCGAGGAGCGCGCCCCGGACGGTTTCGACGAGGTCACCGACGTGCTGTCGCGGCAGGAGCTGGAGGAGATCGCGGCCAACTACAAGCGGGTCGCGGGCTTCCAGGTCGAAGGCCTCAACGCCAAACCGCCGATCGTGACTGTTCACGCTCGCGCCTGAGCTGGTCGCCAAGCCCTAATCACCAAGCCCGTGCGCGATCACCTTGCGCATCACATTGGGCAGCGCTTCGCCACCAAGGGTGGCGATCGGCACCCAGCGCATGTCTTTGGGCCCTCGGGTCCGCGCCGGCACATGCGCGGTGTAGACCACAAGCTCGAGCGGAAAGTGCGTAAAGACATGCGTGACCACGCCCACCTTGCGATGCCAGCCTGTCACGCCGGCGAGCCGAGGCGCCTGTTTCAATGCGTCTTCGTCGTCTTGCGCAGCGCGCCAATCGGAGCCCGGCACTTCGGTCATGCCGCCGAGCAATCCTTTTTCGGGGCGGCTGCGAACCAGAAGCTCGTCGCCGCGCGTGACGACAAAGGCCGCACCTCGGCGCAGTTCGCCTGACTTCTTCGGAAGCTTGCGCGGAAAGCTCTCCTGATCGCCGCGCTGACGCGCCGCGCACGCTTCAGAGAGCGGACACAGGCTGCACGCCGGGCGTTTCGGCGTACAGATCGAGGCACCGAGATCCATCAGCGCCTGTGCGCTATCGCCGGCGCGAGACTTCTTGTCGCCGCCGCGAGATTCACCTAGCAGCGTCGCCGCCAGTTTCTGGATCGTGGCCTTGGCCTGCGGCAGCGCTTCTTCAACTGCAAAGAGCCGCGACACCACGCGTTCGATATTGCCGTCGACCGGCATGGTCCGGCGATCGAACGCAATCGCGGCAATGGCGGCTGCGGTGTAGGGCCCGATACCGGGCAACGCGCGCAAGCCTTCCTCAGTATCGGGGAACATGCCGCCATGGTCGCGCAGCACCGCCACCGCGCAGGCATGCAGGTTGCGGGCCCGCGAGTAATAGCCGAGGCCTGCCCACATCCTCAAGACATCGTCGAGCGAGGCGCGGCCGAGCCCGGTGACGTCAGGCCAGCGCGCCAGAAACTTCTCGAAATAAGGCCCGACCGTTTTGACCCCGGTCTGTTGCAGCATGATTTCCGACAGCCACACGGCATAGGGGTCCGCCCGTTGCCCCGCCGGCGGCCGCCACGGCAGCACCCTTCGATGCCGGTCGTACCAGTCGAGCAGCAGCGCCGGACGCGCAGCCGATGCGCCGGCCTCTTCAAGTCCTGCTTGTTTCGCCAGAGCGGTGGATTTCATACGACCACCCATAGTACGGAGCTGACCGTTTCTCCACGTCATGCCCGCGCTTGCCGCGGGCATCCACGTTTTTCTTCCGCCAGTCCAGGACGTGGATGGCCGGCCAGCGGCGCGTAATGGTATATAGGCCCGATGGCCAAGCCCGGTCCGATGTTCGCAAAGCCGTTATCCGTCCTGCTCAGGGACGTGTTTTCCGACGCCTATGCCAAGCAGGGCTTTGCCGGGCGCGAACTCGTCACGCGCTGGACTGAAATCATCGGCCCCGATCTAGCGGCCCATTGCGAACCGCTGAAGATACAGTGGCCGAGGCCCGTCGAAGGCCAGGCCACGGAACCGGCGACGCTGGTGCTGCGGGTGGAGGGCCCGATGGCGCTCGAAATCCAGCACGCGTCCGACGTGATCCTCCAGCGCATCAACCGCTTCTTCGGCTGGAGCGCGGTCGGCCGGCTGGCGCTGCGGCAAGGTCCGTTATCGCGGCGGGAACGGCGGCGCCCCTCGCGCGCGCCCGACGCCAGGCAGGTCGAACAGGTCGCGCAGACCCTATCCTCGATTGAAGACGACGAATTACGGGCGGCGCTGGCGCGGTTGGGAGCCTCAATCAAGCGAAATTGAGCCCATTGCTGCCTGCGGCCCGGGCCCGCCATTGCCACTTTTGTGGTTTCAGGCTAGCGATCTAGCCTCTTTGAGACGCCAAGCCGCCAATTCCGGGAGCCGATCTTGATCATCACGCGCCGCGCCTTTACCGCCGCCCTGTCGCTGACCGGACTTGCCGCCCTTGTTGGGCTTTCCCCGCTCCGGCTGATCACCGACGCGCTGGCGGATGGCGTCGCCGACGTCGCCAAGCCGCAGTCCCTGCCCGATATGGCGCTGGGCCCGAAAGACGCCAGCGTGACCATCACCGAATACGCCTCGATGACTTGCCCGCATTGCGCGGCGTTCAACGAAACCGTGTTCCCGAAGATCAAGGCGGCTTATATCGACACCAACAAGATCCGTTACGTGTTCCGCGAGTTCCCGCTCGACATCAAGGCGGCGGCGGGCTCGATGCTGTCGCGCTGCATTGCCAAGGACGATCCCGCCAAATACTTCGCGGTCACCGACCTCTTGTTCAAACAGCAGAGCGACTGGGTGCTGAAGAACACCACCGAAACGCTGACGCGGATCGGCAAGCAGGCCGGTCTGAGCCAGCAGCAGGTCGAGACCTGCCTGAAGGATCAGGCCCTGCTCGACAAGATCGTCGCCGACCAGAAGTACGCCTCCGATACCCTTAAAGTGAATTCGACGCCGACCTTCTTCCTCAATGGCGAGATGATCAAAGGCGAGACCTCGTTTGAGGAGTTCGACAAGCGGATCAAGGCCCTGCTCAAGAGCTGAGCGATCGGCTGAAACTTTAGTAGTTCCGATTGAACGTAGTACGGCTAACATCGTCGCCGGCCGCCGTGCCAAACGCCAACTCGGGAGCCGATCTTGATCATTACGCGTCGCGCCGTCACCGCCGCCCTGTCCTGGACCGGCGTTGCCGCTTTGATCGGGCTCTCGCCGTTTCGGCTGATCACCGATGTCTGGGCTACGGGGACAACCGGTAACGTCGCCGAGCCGACATCATTGCCCGAAATCGCGCTCGGGCCGGCCAATGCGGCCGTCACGGTGACCGAATATGCCTCCATCACCTGCCCGCATTGTGCGGCGTTCAATGAAAACGTGTTCCCGAAGATCAAGGCGGCCTATATCGACACCGGCAAGATCCGTTACGTGTTCCGCGAATTTCCGCTCGACCCCGTTGCGGCAGCTTCCAGCGTCCTGTCACGCTGTATCGCCAAAGGGGATTCCGAAAAATACTTCGCGGTGACCGATCTGCTGTTCAAACAGCAATGGGCAAAAGTGACGAAACCCCGCGAAACGCTCAATTTGGTCGGCAAGCAGGCCGGTCTCGACGAGCAGGAGGTCGGAGCCTGCCTGAAGGACGACGTGGTGTTCAACAAGATCGTTGCCGAACGCGTTGCCGCCGCCAAACTCGGGGTCAATGCGACACCGACATTCCTCATCAATGGCGAGAAAATCGTCGGCATGACCCCGTTTGAGGAATTCGACAGGCGGTTCAAGGCCCTGCTCAAGATTTAAGCGATTAAACGGGAACTGGAACAGGCCCCAACTCACAATAAATCTTGGGATAATTCCTTGGTATTTCGCTTTTAATTCCCTTGGGAAAAGCCGGGCACGCCGGTTGCCCTTGCCGGCCCGGCTCGCCATTGTCCGCACTCCAGGGGCGCACCAAGCGACTCATCCTACACACCGACATTGCCTTCTATGGTATTGTCACGGCAGGGAGATTCGTGCCCTGCCAACAGAGAATCTGTGCCTATGAAGCTGACCCGTCTTCGCCTTCACGGTTTCAAGTCGTTCGTCGAACCCACCGACTTCGTAATCGAGCCCGGGCTCACCGGGGTCGTCGGCCCGAACGGCTGCGGCAAATCCAATCTGGTCGAAGCGTTGCGCTGGGCGATGGGCGAGACCTCGCACAAATCGCTGCGCGCTGCCGACATGGATGCGGTGATTTTCGCGGGCTCCGGCAACCGGCCGGCGCGCAACCACGCCGAAGTGGTGATGACGATCGACAATTCGGAGCGCACCGCGCCCGCGGCCATGAACGACAGCCAGTACCTGGAAATTTCGCGCCGTATCGAGCGCGAGGCCGGATCGGTCTACCGGATCAATGGCCGCGACGTGCGCGCCCGCGACGTACAACTGTTGTTCGCCGATGCCGCAACCGGCGCGCGCTCGCCGGCCCTGGTCCACCAGGGCAAGATCGGCGAGATCATCCAGGCCAAGCCCGAGCAGCGCCGCCGCGTGCTCGAAGATGCCGCTGGCGTCGCCGGGCTTCACGCCCGCCGCCACGAGGCCGAACTGCGGCTGAAGGCGGCCGAGACCAACCTCACCCGCGTCGAGGACGTGATCGGGCAACTGGCCGGGCAGATCGACGGCCTGAAGAAGCAGGCCCGCCAGGCGATCCGTTACCGCGAGGTCGCCGCCAAGGTGCGCAAGGCCGAGGCCCTGCTGTATCATCTGCGCTGGATCGAAGCCCAGGCCGGCGTCGCAGAGACCACGCATATCCACGATCTCGCGGTCCGCGAGATGGCGGAGCGGACCCGCGAGCAGGCCGAAGCTGCCCGCATCCAGGCGATCCGCGCTTCCGAACTACCGGCCTTGCGCGAGGCCGAAGCCCGCGCCGCCGCCGGCCTGCAACGCCTGACCAGCGCCCGCGAGACGCTCGACCGCGAGGAGACCCGCGCGCAGGAACGCGTCGCCGAGCTCGATCGCCGTCTGACGCAGTTTTCCGCCGACATCGCCCGCGAGCAACAGCAGACCGCCGACGCCGACGCCGCACTCCTTAGGCTCGACACCGAAGATGCCGAGTTGAAGGAAGAAATCAAATCGCGCGTCGAGAAGCGCAGCGGCGTCGACGAACGCGTATCGGAGGCCGAAGCCACGCTTGCGTCCGCCGAGCGCCTGTTCGGCGAACTCACCACCGCGCTCGCCGATCTCACCGCCAGGCGCAATCAGCTCGAAGGCAATGTGCGCACCCATCGCGATCGCCTGGCGCGGCTCGATCAGGATATCGCCAATGTCGAACAGGACGAGCAGAAGCTCGCTTTGGAGACGAGCGGCCTGGGCGACCTCGCTGCGCTCGCCGCAGCCGTCGAAACCAGCCAGCAAAACCGCGAAAGCGCGGAGAGTGCCGTGCAAACGGCTGAAGTCCTCCCATGCAGCTTCCCGCGCGAAGCTTGAAGCGGCGCGTGCGCCGCTCAACGAGGCCGACAAGCGCGTGCAGCGGCTCGAGACCGAAGCCCGCACCATTTCAAAGATCGTCAATGGCGAGACCAAAAACCTGTGGCCGCCGATCATCGACGGCATCACGGTCGCCAAGGGCTATGAAAAGGCGATCGGCGCCGCGCTCAGCGACGATCTCGATGCCCCGGTCGATCCGTCCGCGCCGATGCGCTGGACCCACGTCGAGGCCGCCGAGGGTGATCCGGCTTTGCCCGAGGGCGTCGAGGCGCTCGCCGCCCACGTTCAGGCGCCGGTCGAACTCAAGCGCCGCCTGGCCCAGATCGGCGTCGTGGCACGCGAACGCGGCGCCGAGCTGGTGTCGCAGCTCAAGACCGGCCAGCGGCTGGTGTCGCTGGAGGGCGATGTCTGGCGCTGGGACGGTTTTGTGGCCGCAGCCCATGCGCCGACCGGCGCGGCACGGCGTCTCGCCGAGCGCGCCCGCCTGGTCGATATTGAAAATGAGCTGGAGCAGGCGCGCACTGATGCCGTCGCCAAGCGGCAGGCGCTTGAGACCGCCGAAGCCGAATTGAAGGCCGCGGCCGCAGCCGAGACCGCCGCACGCGAGGCCGGGCGTGCCGCGCAGCGCGAAGCCGATAGCGTCCGTGAACGTCATGCGACAACCGAACGCGAAATCAACCGTCACGCCGCCCGCAAGTCCGCGCTGACCGAAGCCCGTACCCGCCTTGCCGCCGACCGCGACGAGGCTCACGGCGCCCATGAGAGCGCGAAAGCTGCGCTCGACGAGCTGGCGCCGAGCGCGCCGACTGAAGCCCGGTTGGCGGAAGTCAAATCCGGCATCGAGGGCTGCCGACGTATCGCTGCGCAAGTGCGCGCCGAGGCGCAGGCGCTGGCGCGTGAAGCCGAACTTGCCGACCGAAGGCTTCAGGCGATCACCGCCGAGCGCAACGATTGGCAAAGCCGCAAGGCCAGCGCGACTTCACAGGTGGAAACGATCGAGACCCGTGTCAACGAGGTCAAGGTCGAGCGCGCCGAGCTTGAGAATGCGCCGGCGGTCTTTGCGGAAAAGCGCCGCGCGCTGATCAGCGAAATCGAGGCAGCCGAGACCGGCCGCCGCGTCGCCGCCGACGCGCTGGCCGCCGCCGAGAACGTCATGGCCGAGACCGACCGCGCCGCCAAGGCCTCGCTGGAGGCGCTTTCGAGCGCCCGCGAAGCCTGCGCCCGCGCGGAGGAACGCATGGACAGCGCCAAACGCCGCCTGGTCGATGTCGAGCGCGAAATCCACGACATGCTGGAGACCGAGCCGCAGGCGGTGGCTGCCCTCGCCGAAATCGAACCCGGTGCCGAATTGCCGCCGTTGACCGAGATCGAGGAAAACCTTGAAAAGCTGCGGCGCGACCGCGACCGGCTTGGCGCGGTCAACCTGCGCGCCGAGGAAGAGCTGCGCGAGGTCGAGGTGCAGCACACGACGCTGACCACCGAGCGCGACGACCTGGTCGAGGCGATCAAGCGGCTGCGTCAGGGCATCCAGAGCCTCAACCGCGAAGCGCGCGAGCGGCTGCTGGCTTCGTTCGAGACCGTCAATGGCCACTTCAAGCGGCTGTTCGTCGAGCTGTTCGGCGGCGGCGAAGCCTCGCTGCACCTGATCGAAAGCGACGATCCGCTGGAAGCAGGCCTCGAGATCATCGCCAAGCCGCCCGGCAAGAAGCCGCAAACGCTGTCGCTGCTGTCAGGCGGCGAGCAGGCGCTGACGGCGATGGCGCTGATCTTCGCGGTGTTCCTCACCAATCCGTCGCCGATCTGCGTGCTGGACGAAGTCGACGCACCGCTCGACGACCACAATGTCGAGCGCTTCTGCAACCTGCTGCACGAAATGACCTCGACCACGGAGACGCGCTTCATCATCATCACCCACAATCCGATCACCATGGCGCGGATGAATCGCCTGTTCGGCGTCACCATGGCGGAACGCGGCGTATCGCAACTGGTCTCGGTCGCACTCGATGAGGCCGTGAAAATTCTCGATCAGCACGTGGCGTGAGCTGCTTCCCTCTCCCCTTGCGGGAGTCGAGACGAGCGAAGCTCGCTCTGGGGGTGGCGAGAATGAGCGAAGCGAATTCGAGCCGGGTGAGGGGTTTTGGCCCATTGAGCAGTTAGAACCCCTCACCGGGTTTCTCGCTGACGCTCGAAACCACCCTCTCCCGCAAGGGGAGAGGGTAAGGTAAGCGATGATCTCTCCCACCCTCCCCGCCGATCTCCGCGCCGCTCTCGACGCCAGGCTTGAGAGCCTGCCGCGCGACGAAATCGCCGCGCGCGCCGCGCAAATTTCAAACACCTATCGCAACAGTGGCAATTCCCGCGTCATCGCATCAGCAGCCGATGCGCTGGCCTACGCGCTGGTGCGGATGCCCGCCACCTATGCCGCGGTCACCGCCTGCCTGAACGCGCTTGTCGAGGCGAGGCCAGACTTCGCGCCGAACAACCTGCTCGATGTCGGCGCGGGTCCGGGCACGGCGAGCTGGGCGGCGGCCGAGACGTTCTCTTCGCTGCGAAACTTCATGCTGCTCGATATCAACGCCGCATTGCAGACGCTGGCGCTGGAGTTAGGCCGCGAGCATGCGCGGCTCACCGCGATGACCTGCCGTCGCGACGCACATGCGCTCGAGGAGGCCGGGCCCGCGGACCTCGTGATCGCCAGCTACCTGATCGGCGAAGTCGGTGACGCCGAAAGGCGGATGCTCGCCGAACGCTTATGGGCCAAGACCCGCGATACATTGCTGGTGGTCGAGCCGGGCACGCCGGCCGGTTATGAACGCATTGTCGCACTTCGCGCGCAACTGATCGCGAGCGGCGCTCATGTCGCCGCGCCCTGCCCGCACGACCGAAGCTGCCCGCTCTCGGCGCCGGACTGGTGTCACTTTGCCCAGCGATTGCCGAGGTTGCGCGCGCATATTCAGGTCAAGGGCGCCGAGCTTCCTTTCGAGGACGAAAAGTTCAGCTATGTCGTGTTGACGCGCAGCCCCGTAGCGGAGACCTTCTCCCGCGTGCTGGCCCCGCCTGTGGTCAACAAAGTCGAGGTCTCGGCCAAACTATGTACAGCGGACGGCGTGAGGTTCACGAAAGTGCCGCGACGCGACAAGGCCGCTTATGCGAAAGCCCGGCGCTGGCGCTGGGGCGAGGCTGTTTCCGATTAAGGTCTCGATGGATTAAAGTTAACCGGGGCCGCGCCCCCGCGTTGAACGATCCCGGTCTTGCGGCCGACTAACGAGATACCCACACTCAGGGCGCGGCTGCGGGGTAATATCCCAGCATCACGTATTTCATCAGGAGCTTATTGCCATGTCCGGCTGGATCGTCCTTGGCGTCATCGTCGTTCTCGTGCTGTTTGCGTTCGGCGCCTATAACCGGCTGGTCGCGCTCGGCCAGCGCGTCAACCAGGCCTTTGCCGATATCGATGTGCAGCTCAAGCAGCGTCACGACCTGATTCCGAACCTGGTCGAAACGGTGAAGGGGTACGCCTCCCACGAACGCGGCACGCTCGACGACGTCATCAAGGCGCGCAACTCCGCGATGTCGGCGCAAGGCCCGGCCCAGGTGTCGGCAGCGGAAAACCAGCTGAGCGGTGCGCTCGGCCGGCTGATCGCCTTGTCGGAGGCCTATCCGGACCTCAAGGCCAACGCCAATTTCCAGCAGCTTGCGACCGAGTTGTCCGACCTTGAAAACAAGATCGCGGCCAGCCGCCGTTTTTTCAACAACGCGGTCCAGGAATACAACACCGGCATCCAGCAGATGCCGGCCGCTCTGTTCGCCGGCATGTTCGGTTTCACCCGCAAGGATTTCTTCGATCTCGGCGCCAGCCGGACCGAAGTCGAGGCCGCGCCGCAGGTGAAGTTCTGATCGCGGCACTTGCTTACGACGGTGACTGACGGGATTCCGCGCCATGGCGGCCTACGGTCTTTACACGCACATTGCGGCCAACAAGACCCGCTCGATCCTGTTGCTCGGCGGCCTGTTCGTGCTGGTCTATGTGATGGTTTATGCCGGTGCGCTGATCGCCGAGGTGTTGACCTACGGCGCCGGCGCGCCGGCTGACTATTACCTCACAGCCGCCGCACATGACCTGATCAAGGCCTTTCCCTTTGCCACCGGCGGCGCGCTGTTGTGGATCGCGATCGCGTATTTCTTCCATCAGCGAATCGTGGATGCGGTGACCGGCGGCGAAGATGTGACGCGGCAGCAGCAGCCGCGGCTCTATAATCTCTTGGAAAACCTCTGCATATCCCGCGGCATTCCGATGCCGAAGCTGAAAATCATCGACAGCGACGCGCTGAACGCCTACGCGACCGGTCTCAACCAGCGGCAATACGCCGTCACCGTGACGACGGGCCTTCTGAACGCGCTCAACGATCAGGAGGTCGAGGCCGTGCTCGGCCACGAACTCACCCACATCCGCAACGGCGACGTGCAGATGATGGTGATCGCGGTGATCATTGCCGGCGTGGTCGGTTTCTTCGCCGAGCTGTTTTTCCGCAGCTTCACCAACTTCGGCTATTATGGCGGTTATGGCGGTTACGGTCGAGGCTCGTGGTCGTCTTCGTCCTCGGAGGAATCTTCCTCCTCGTCGGACAACAAGAGAGGCTCCGGCGGCGGCGCCGTCATCGTCATCATCGTTGCCGTGGCGTTGATCGCGCTGGCCTGGGCTTTGTCGCAGATGGTGCGGCTGGCGCTGTCGCGCTCGCGCGAATATCTCGCCGACGCCGGTTCGATCGAACTGACCAAGAATCCGGATGCCATGATTTCAGCGCTGCGCAAGATCGAAAACCGCGGCGAACTGCCGGGCGCGACCTCGGCCGTGATGGAATTGTGCCTCGATAACCCGCGCCAGGGCTTTTCCGACCTGTTTGCCACCCACCCCTCGGTCGACGCCCGCGTCCAGGCGCTGGTCAAGTTCGCCGGTGGACGCGATCCCGGGCCGCTGGCGTTGCCTCGCTCGCCGCCGGAAGGGCCGGATGATCAAACCCGGTCCGTGGACGGTCAAACGCCGCCGCCACTGCCGAAGGGCCCCTGGAGCGACGCCGCCGACCCGGCTGGCGCCGGCCCTTTGTCAGAGCCATCGTCAGGCCCACCGTCAGGTCCTTGGGGCAGTGCGACCGAATCTTCGACCGGGCCTCCAACCGGACCTTGGGGACGCCACTAAAAGCAGGCCACGCTTGAGAAAAATCGCCGGCGGCGACCTGAAAGCCGCCCGCTGCCGTTAACAACGCCGTATGATTGGGCCAATCTGCTTCTAATGAATTGAATTCTCCCTTGTTTCTGCCATCTTCCCACCCAAAGCATGCAGGGAGCTTCGATCTGATCGGGGATGCCCGGTCGCTTGGGGGTTTTAGGGACATGATCCGGGTCCGTCCCGGTCTCTCCTGAACCAGATGTCTGGTTCAGTGCGCAGCGATGTTCCCAACAGGGATGCACAGGTAGGTTCATGGCGAAGCCGGCAGTTATCGTGGTAGGCGCGGACAAAGGCGGGGTCGGCAAGACCACCGTCTCGCGAACGCTTTTGGATTATTTCAGCGCCAATAATGTCTTGACCCGCGCCTTCGACACCGAGTCCCCCCGCGGCACGCTCAAGCGCTTCCATCCCGACATCACCGAGATCGTCGACATGACGACGACCTCCGACCAGATGAAGATCTTCGATACGCTGAACGCGGTCTCGCCTTCGGTCACCGTGATCGACGTCCGCGCCGGATTGCTATCGCCGGCGCTCGCTTCCTTGCGCGACATCGGCTTCCTCGATGCCGCCAAGTCCGGGCAGATCACCTTTGCCGTGTTCCATATTCTCGGGCCCTCGATCGCTTCGCTCGACGAAATCGCGGAAACCTCGGGCTTCATGGGCGGGGCGCGCTATTTCCTGGTCAAGAACTTCATCAACGACACCCAGTTCTTCCAGTGGGACCAGGCCACCTACAATTCGTATTTTCACAAGATCAAGGATGCGACCGACCTCGTCATCCCCAAATTGAACGAAATGGCCTACGAGCAGGTGGAAGTCGCGTCGGTTCCGTTCCTGAAATTTGTGGCCAATAAAGGCATCAGTGACGAAGCGGCGAACTATTCGTTCGTGCTGCGCGGATATGTCCGGCACTGGCTCGCCAACGTCTGGAGCGAGTACGACCGCATCAAATTGACCGACATTGTCGGATCAACCAAACCCAGCCCACGCGGCGGCGAAAAATAATTGCCCGGCCAGCCCGATTGGGCTGATATAGCGCGTGATGCGCCACACACCGGTTTACATCGTTTGCTCGCCCCGCCCGCTGGTGGGAAAGACGCTGGTCGCGCGGCTGTTGAGCGAATTTCTGCTGTTAAAGAGCGGCGAGGTGAACGCCTTCGACGTCAATCTGAAGGAACCGTCGCTGCTGGAATATCTGCCCGACATTACCGAGACGGCCGAAGTCGACAACACCTTCGGCAAGATGGCGCTGATGGACCGCGTGATCGTCGATGACGGCATCGCCAAGGTGATCGACCTCGGTTTCCATGCGTTCGACGAATTCTTCAAGATGACGGAAGAAATCGGATTTGTGAAAGAGGCCGTCCGCCGCGGCGTCGTACCGGTCGTCTTGTTCGTCGGAGATACCGACCGCGTTTCGGCACGAAGCTATCCGACGCTGCAACGCCAAATTCCGCCGAGCTCGCTCGTGACCGTCGACAACGAATATATCGTGCGAGGCGAGCTGCCACAGGCTTTCTCCGCGGGAAAAATCCTGCGTGTCGCCGCGTTGCCGACGTTTCTCAAGACCTATATCGACCGGCTCTCCTTCTCGTTCACGGACTATCTGCGAAATGAGAAGGATTCCTCTACCGAACTGCATCAATGGATTCGACGGAACTACTTCAGCTTCCGCGAACTCGAACTAAGCCTCATCCTGCAACAGTCATAGACCACAGGCTTTGCCCAACCCCCTCGCATGGCTGTCGCGCGATAGCCAACACCTCATCTTCCGCGCCCTCCGAGCTCGTCTCCTCGACGAGAAAATCGAGCTCGCCCTGATCCGCCGGCACGTCAAGCCGACCGACACGGTGTGCGACATCGGCGCCAACAAAGGCAGCTTCGTTTTCTGGCTGTCGCGCTGGTGCCGCAAGGGTCGGGTCATTGCCTTCGAGCCGCAGCCCACCTTCGCGAATTTGCTCCGCCAGCTGACGCGCAGTCTCGGACTGGACAATGTGAAAGTCGAGCAGAAGGCGGTGTTTTCGCGAGAGGGCCACGCCGATCTGTTCGTGCCGGAGGGCCAATTGCCGAGCGCATCGCTGGTGGCGAAAGTCGCGGGCTCCGGCCGCTTTGACACGATCTCGGTGCCGATGGTGCGGCTCGACGATTATTTTGCCCCGCACGAGCCCATCGCCCTGATGAAAGTCGATGTCGAAGGCGCCGAGCTCGAGGTCTTCAAGGGAGCCGAAAGAATCCTGCGCGAACAGTCGCCGCTTCTCATCTTCGAATGCGAAAGCCGCCATTTGCAAGAAGCCAGCATGGCCGACGTCTTCACCTATCTGAACGCGCTCGGCTATTCCGGCAGCTTCGTCGACGGCTCTCGCCTGCTTCCGGTCTCACGGTTCGATCCCGCCGTCCACCAGAAACAGGACAGCGAGTGGTTCTGGAAGGCCAGGGATTATCGCAACAACTTCGTCTTCAGCAAAACGCCGCTCGAACGCTGACGCGAAGTCGTCGCGGCGGCGGTTCAGTGCCCGTCAAACGTCATCAGAGTGCGGACCGGGACGTCCATCGCGCGCAGTTTTGCAGCGCCGCCGAGTTCGGGCAGATCGATGATGAAGCAGGCCGCCACCACATTGGCGCCGATCTGACGCAGCAGCTTGACCGCGCCTTCGGCGGTGCCGCCGGTGGCGATCAGGTCGTCGATCAGGATCACGCGCTCGCCGGGATGAATGGCGTCGACGTGCATCTCCATCTCATCGAGGCCATATTCGAGCGAATAGGCGATACGGACCGTGGTATGCGGCAGCTTGCCCCGCTTGCGGATCGGCACAAAACCGGCCGAGACCTGATGCGCCAGCGCGCCGCCGAGGATAAAGCCCCGCGCTTCGATGCCGGCGATCTTGTCGATCTTCGATCCCGCCCAAGGCTGAACCAGTTCATCTATTGCCCGGCGAAAGGCGCGCGCATCGCCCAACAGCGTGGTGATATCACGGAACATGATCCCCGGCTTCGGGTAGTCCGGAATGGTGCGCACCGTGGCCTTCAAATCGTATTCGACGGTCATGATTGCCTCTCTCAAATCCCGTTCGTTATCCTCAATGCCGCGGCAAATCCAGCCGAAATGCATTCTCGACAATCCGCAAACCCACCTCGCCGCCGAGCGACATCAGCGATTCCGGGTGAAACTGGACGCCAGCGACCGGCAAGGTCCTGTGCTCGAGCGCCATCGCCACCCCGTCTTCGGTGCTGGCAGTTACCTGTAGCACGTCCGGCATGCTGTCGCGCTCGACATAAAGCGAATGATACCGCCCAATCACGATTTCATTGGGCAGGTTCTGCATCAGCCGCCCGCCCTCGACCTGCACCCGCGACGGCCGTCCGTGCGCCGGTTGCTGCAACTGCCCCAACCGGCCGCCGAAATACTCGCCAATCGCCTGCACGCCGAGGCAAACGCCAAAGATCGGCAACTTCCTGGCCAGCGCCGCCTCGATCGTGGCTTTAATGGCGAAATCCTCCGGCCGGCCGGGACCGGGCGATAGCACCAGCAGATCGTAGCTGGCGCTTTCGAGCATATGCCGGGCATGGACGTATCTGACGACCGTTACGCTGGCGCCAACCTGACGGAAGTAATCCGCCAGCATATGCACGAAACTGTCGTCGTGGTCGATCAGCAGGACGCGTTTGCCCGAGCCGGTGGCGTCAGGCGCAAACGTCGAGAGCCGCTTTGGCGGATCGCCCCGCAAAGCCTGGAACAGGGCGGCCGCCTTGACCTGGCATTCGCGATCCTCGGCCGCCGGGTCTGAATCGAACAGGCAGGTCGCGCCGACCCGCACTTCCGCGACGCCGTCCTTCATGCGGATGGTGCGGATGGTGAGGCCGGTATTGATACTGCCGTCGAAATTCACCACGCCGATTGCACCGGCATACCAGCGCCGCGGCGAGCGTTCGTGGTCTTCGACGAACTGCATGGCCCATAATTTCGGCGCACCCGTCACCGTGACCGCCCAGGCGTGGGTCAGGAACGCATCGAGCGAATCGAAGCCCGGCCGCAGCATGCCCTCGACGTGATCGACGGTATGAAACAGCTTGGAATAGGTCTCGATCTGGCGCCGCGCCAGAACCTTGATGGTGCCGGGCACGCAGACCCGCGCCTTGTCGTTGCGGTCGACGTCGGTGCACATGTTGAGTTCGAATTCGTCTTTCTGCGAATTCAACAGTTGCCGTATCTGTTCGGCATCGCCGATCGCATCCACCCCACGTGCGATGGTGCCGGAGATTGGACAGGTCTCGATCCGCCTGCCGTCGGAGCGAACGAACATCTCGGGCGATGCCGAGACCAGGAATTCGCCTTCGCCGAGATTTATCAGCGCCCCGTAAGGCGACGGGTTGATTCGGCACAGCCGCTGAAAAACCTCCGCCGGCGAGCGCTCGCATGGCTCGCCAAACAGTTGTCCCGGCACCGCTTCGAACAGGTCGCCGCGCGCAAAGGCCGCGCGGGCGGTCTCCACCGTCGCCTGATATTCCCCGGGCGCGTGATCGGAAAAACCCTGCCGCGGCGTCCGCGCATAGACGCTCTCGGAAGTATCGCGCGAGAGCTCCTTTGACGATTGGCCGTTCCAGGCAAAGTCGTAGCTCAGGACCACGCCGCGTGCGGTGGCGCGGTCATAGGCGAGCAGCCGGTCGGGCACGAACAAGACAATGTCGCGCTGGTCGCCCTCGCGCGGACGCTTCTGCACCAGATCCTCGATCTGGAACACGAGGTCGTAGGCAAAGGCGCCGAACAGACCGAGCAGTGAATCCTCGTTTGAGCCGAACGCTGCAACGAGATCGCGCACCAGCGACATCACGCTGGCGCGGCGGGTGCGCTGATCCTCGTCGACGGGCGCATCACCACGCACGACATGACCGGCGAGACGGCCGGCGCTGCGCTCGGTCAACACCACGCAGGGTTCGCGAAGCACATCGCCCAGGAAGGCGATCAGCACTTCGCCGCGCGCGTTGAGCGCGGAAAGCGAAAAATTCGCGCCCGTGGTCTGCAATTGAAGCGGCGGATCGGCAAAGCCGAGATCGAAGCTCTCATAGCGGCCCGGCACCGTGGTGCCGGATGACAGCACCACGCCGCGGCGGCGGTCGAGCAGTTCGATCAGGTCGTCCAGCCTGCTGGCGCCGCCCGAGAAATGCTCGACCGAACGCGTAACCAACAGCCCGCCACGGGTGCGGTACTCGCTCAGGTCAGGCAACGAAAATACGGTCCTGTTCATGTGATCCTCTTACGAAACTCGCCGAGGGAACGCCACACAGGACAAACGAAGGCCGCCTGTAATGGCGGCCCTTGAACGATGAAAGTTAATACAATCGCACCGGCCACCTCTTCAGGAGGTGCGCCACCAAAGACGCGAAGGGCAAACGGCGATGCTCATGAAATAAGACTCACCATGGCCGGGCGAACGGGTCAAGGGTTAACAGGCGCGGGTGCCGGCTAACGTCTCCTCTCTGCGTCGTCCCCGCGACCCGTCTGCGCCAAGGCTTCACCGGGGTTCGGTCCGTGGGGCGCCGAAGCTTTAGCGAAGGCGGCAAGCGGGGACCCCTAACCACAGGAGGTCATTAGCGGGTTGGTTCAGCCACCGAGATTTACGGATAGCTTCCGCGGTATGGGTCCCGGCGTGCGCCGGGACGACAAAAAATTAGCCCAGATGCTTCCGGAAAAAGCCGGCGGCACGATCCCATGCCAGCTCCGCCGCCTTGCGGTCGTGCACCGACATGCGCTGTTCGTTGACGAAGGCGTGGTCGGCGTCATAGCGGAACAGTTCGAGCGACTTGCCGGCTTCCTTCATTGCCTTCTCGAAGCCATCGACCAGCTGCGGCGTGCACCAGTCGTCCTTGCTGGCGAAATGCGCCTGCAACGGGATCTTGACGTCCGCAGGCTTGGCGGCAGCCTCCGGCGGAATGCCATAGAACACGACGCCCGCCGTCAGCTCCGGAATTTTGGTGGCGCCGATGATCGTGACCGCGCCGCCGAGGCAGAATCCGGTCAGGCCGACCTTGGCGCCGTTGCGCGCGAGATATTGCGCGGCGCCGCGCACCGTTTGCGTCGTCGCATCCATGAAATCGAGCGAGTTCATCTCTTTGCCGGCGGCATCCGTGTCGTGATACGGCACCACCTTGCCGTTGTAGAGGTCGGGCGCCAGCGCGTCGAAACCGGCGACCGCGAAGCGATCGCACAGGCCCTTGATCTGGTCGGAAAGCCCCCACCATTCCTGGATCACGACGATCCCCGGCGCGTCGCCCGTGGCCGCATTGGCGAGATAGCCGTTCGCTTCCTTGCCGTCGGGTCGCTTGAAGGAGATGCTGGTGCCCATGTTTTCCTCCTGTGGTCGTATGCAACGGTCGGGAGCATTCTGTCCGCTGAAGCACGGCGGCGCAATCACACTCCCGTCATTCCGCGGCGCGAGTGAGCCGAGCGTTCGATGCTAACGCATGGCCCCGGAATGACGGTGGAATAAAAAAGCCCCCGAAAGGGGGCTTTTTCAATCCATGACGTCACGGATCAGTGTGCGTCGGCCCAGACCTTCTTCTTGGTGAAGTACATCAGGCCGGCAAACAGGATCAGGAACACGAAAACCTGCAGGCCGAGATGCTTGCGAGCTTCCAGCTTCGGCTCCGCCGTCCACATCAAAAAGGTTGTGACGTCATGGGCATATTGCTGGACCGTCGCGGGCGAGCCGTCGTCGAAGGTCACCTGGCCGTCGGAGAGCGGCTTCGGCATCTTGATGGCGTGGCCGGGGTAATACTTGTTGTAGTACGTTCCCTCCGGAACGGTGACGCCGGCCGGCGGATTATCCTCGAAGCCGGTCAGGATGGCCGCGATGTAGTTCGGGCCCTGCTCCTGGAACTGGGTGAAGAAATCGAAGATGAACTTGGGGAAACCACGCTCATAGGAGCGCGCCTTCGCCATCAGCGAAAGATCCGGCGGCGCCTTGCCGCCGTTGGCGGCAGCAGCAGCCTGTTCATTCGGGAACGGAGCCGGAAAATAGTCAGCGGTGCGGCCCGGACGATCAAACATGTCCCCGGAATCGTTCGGCCCGTCCTTGATCTTGTACTCGGAGGCAAACGCCGCCGCCTGCGCCACCGAATAGCCGGGGCCGCCGGGATCGGCGAGGTTACGGAACGCCACATAGTTCAGCGAGTGGCAGTTCGAGCAGACTTCCTTGTAGATCTTCAGGCCGCGTTGCAGCGAAGCCTGGTCGTACTTGCCGAACGGGCCTGAAAACGACCACTTCAGCGAGGGCGGCGTTACCTCTTCGTCGGCCCGCGCATTCTGCGCGCTGCCGGCAATCAGGCCGCCCGCGATCACAAAGGCAACCGCAATCGAGGCTGCCTTCTTGCCGTACTTTGCCAGCACGTCATCGGCGATCGAATTGGGGACCGGTCGCGGCGTCTCGATCCGCGACAGCAGCGGAAGCAGGATCAGGAAGTAGGCGAAGTAGCAGACGGTGAGGATACGTCCGGCAATGACGTAGATGCCTTCCGGCGGCTGCGCCCCGAGATAGCCGAGCAGCACGCAGACCACGACGAAGATCCAGAAGAACTGCTTGGCGAGCGGACGATACTTCGACGAACGCGTTTTGGCGCTATCGAGCCAGGGCAGGAACGCCAGCACGACGATCGCCGAGAACATCGCGATGACGCCGGCAAGCTTGTTCGGGATCGAGCGAAGGATCGCGTAGAACGGCAGGTAGTACCATTCGGGCACGATATGGGCCGGCGTCACGCCGGGATTGGCCGGAATGTAGTTGTCGGCGTCGCCGAGATAGTTCGGCATATAGAAAATGAACCAGGCATAAAAGATCAGGAAGCAGGAGACGCCGAACATGTCCTTGATGGTGGCGTAAGGCGTGAACGGCACGGTGTCCTTTTCGGTCTTCGCCTCGACGCCGGCCGGGTTGTTCTGGCCGGCGACATGAAGCGCCCAGACGTGCAGCACGACGACGCCTGCGATCAGGAACGGCAGCAGGTAGTGCAGCGAGAAGAACCGGTTCAGCGTCGGGTTGCCGACGGAGTAGCCGCCCCAGAGCAGCGTCACGATGCTGTCGCCGACATAGGGAATCGCGGAAAACAGATTGGTGATGACGGTGGCGCCCCAGAAGCTCATCTGGCCCCACGGCAGCACGTAGCCCATGAAGCCCGTTGCCATCATCAGCAGGTAGATGATGACGCCGAGAATCCACAGCACCTCGCGCGGCTCCTTGTACGACCCGTAATACAGGCCGCGGAACATGTGGATGTAGACCGCGAAGAAGAACATCGACGCACCGGCGGCGTGCATGTTGCGCAACAGCCAGCCGTAATTGACGTCGCGCACGAGCAGTTCAACCGAGCGGAAGGCAAGATCGGCATTCGGCGTGTAGTGCATCGCCAGAATGATGCCGGTGATGATCTGCACGCCCAGCATCATCGACAGGATGGCGCCGAAGGTCCACCAGTAGTTGAGGTTGCGTGGCGTCGGATAGGCGACGAAGGAGGAATGGACGAGACCGAAAATCGGAAGACGCCGTTCAATCCACTTGATCACGGGATTGGTCGGCTGGAAGTCGGATGGTCCGCTCATGATGCGATCCCTAGGGAATAAGACGACGCGACGGGCGTAAGGTCCCGGGCCTGGAGGCCGGGGCTCTTAGCCGATCTGGATTTTGGTGTCGGAAACGAATTGATAGGGTGGGATTGCCAAATTGGCCGGCGCCGGCCCCTGGCGAATACGGCCCGAAGAATCGTATTGCGAGCCGTGGCAGGGGCAGAAGAAGCCGTCGTAATTGCCCTCATGCGCAATCGGGATGCAGCCGAGATGGGTGCAGATGCCGATCACGACCAGCCACTGGTCGTGGCCTTCCTTGACCCGGGATTGATCAGTCGCCGGATCGGGAAGGCTCGAAACCTGCACGGTGCGGGCTTCGTCGACCTGCTTCTTGGTCCGGTTCATGATGTAGATCGGCTTGCCCCGCCAGAACACCTTGATGTCCTGCCCCGAGGCGATCGGACTGAGATCGACTTCGATCGGCGCGCCCGCCGCAATCGTCGAGGCGTCCGGGTTCATCTGGGAAACGAACGGCCAAAGCGAGGCCACCCCACCTACGGCGGCGAAGGCCCCCGTTGCTACGAAGAGGAAATCACGGCGTGTCGGATGCTCCGCCGAAGACGCTGTCGTCACGATTCCAAACCCTTTCATCAGCTGCAGCCGGTGGAACCGTCCCGGTGGACCGGGAGGCTGCCGGCGCCCGCGACCCCCGCGGCGGCAGAAAGACCGCCTTCTTCCGGCCCCACCGGAGATGAAGAACAGTCCAGAATCGTTCTATTGGCACCCTTGCCGGAATAGCGCAAGCCCGCTATCGGCTGCCCCGCGTGCAATGCACTAATTCCGCGCAGCACAGCGTTTTTTCGCATATCCCGGCGGCGGTCCACCCCTCGTGAAATGGATGTGACATCGCCCCGCCCAGTGTGGCGGTTCAGAAGTCCGCATCGTTTTGTGCCGCGGGTTCGTCATGCGGACTTCTGAGTCAAAGCCACACTAGATCAATAGGTTTGCTAGAGCTCCTTCGATTCCGAAGTTCGTAAACGTGGGGCCGCAATATGATACGAACTTCGGAATCGGAGCTCTAGGACGCCAATATTGGAATCATGCAGATCGCGCTTTACCAGCCCGACATCCCGCAAAATACCGGCACCATTCTCAGGCTTTGTGCCTGCGTGGGCGTCGTCGCTCATATCATCGAGCCCGCGGGTTTTCCCGTGTCGGACCGGAATTTTCGCCGCTCGGGCATGGATTATCTCGACCAGGTCAACTGGATGCGCCACGATTCCTGGACCAAATTCGAGGATTGGCGCCGGCAGCAAGAGCATCGGCTGCTCCTGTTCACGACCAAAGGCGCCACGCCATATCTTGATTTTCGCTATCAGGCGTCGGACATCTTGTTGTTCGGGCGAGAGACCGCGGGCGTTCCCCCTGAGGTCGCCGATGTCGCCGATGCCCGGCTGGTGATCCCGATCCGGCCCTCCTTGCGCTCGCTCAACGTCGCGATGGCGGCCGCCATGGCATTGGGCGAAGCACTTCGGCAGACTGGTCAAGCGGCACCAGATTAGGGCAGCTCATTTATGAATGTTTCCAAGCTCGATGACCGCAAGGCACGCGCCAAAACCTGGTTCGAATCGTTGCGCGACGACATCTGTGCCGCGTTCGAGCGGCTGGAAGACGAGGCCCCGGCTGCGCTTTATCCAGGCGCCTCGAATACAAGCGCCCCCGGCCGTTTCATCCGCACGCCCTGGCAACGCACCGACGCCACCGGGAAACCCGGCGGCGGTGGCGTCATGGGCATGATGCACGGACGGCTGTTCGAGAAGGTGGGCGTGCATTGCTCGACCGTTCACGGCGAGTTTGCGCCGGAGTTTCGAGAACAAATTCCGGGTGCGGCTGAGAGTCCTGCCTTCTGGGCTTCGGGCATTTCGCTGATTGCCCATCCGCGCAATCCGCATATTCCCGCGGTCCACATGAACACACGCTTTATCGTCACGACCAAGACGTGGTTCGGCGGCGGCTCGGATCTGACGCCGGTCCTGGACCGGCGGCGCACCCAGGAAGATGCCGACACGCTTGCCTTTCATGCCGCCATGAAAGCCGCCTGTGACGCCCACGGCGCGATCGCGCCTTACGACAAATACAAGAAGTGGTGTGACGAGTATTTTTACCTGCCCCACCGCAACGAACCCCGCGGCATCGGCGGCATCTTCTACGACCATCACGATTCCGGCGACTGGGAGGCCGACTTTGCCTTCACCCAGGATGTCGGCCGCGCCTTTTTGAAGGTCTATCCTGAACTAGTCCGGCGCAATTTCGCAACGCCGTGGACCGAGGCCGATCGCGAGGAGCAGTTGATCCGGCGCGGGCGCTACGTCGAATTCAATCTGCTCTATGACCGCGGCACGCTTTTCGGCCTGAAGACCGGCGGCAACGTCAATTCGATCCTGTCGTCGATGCCGCCGGAAGTGAAATGGCCTTGAGTGGCGTCACGGGATTCACGCTTTGGGTTCGCGGACAAAACGCGCCGCGGTTTGATCGGCGATGGCGTCGAGCGAGGACTGATCGAGCGGGAATTCCGCCGCAAGCCAGGCATCTTCCGCGAGCGCCAGCACCTGACCGAGGTCGGGGCCCTGGGCAATGCCACGCGCGATGAAATCGGCCGCTTTCAACGGAAATTTCGGCGCGCTCCAGCGTGCAGGTAAAGTGGCGAGTTCGTGCCATGACGCAGCGTCGCTTCCATCGCCCGAACGCGCCCACGCCAGTATCAGCCGGTCGCGGTAGCGGTGCTCGCCAAGGCGATAAAGCCGGCGCCTTGCCCGCGCCTCGCTCATTCCGGCAAGCCGCCACCAGCGATGGCCCATCGAATCCAGCACCTTTGTTTCGGCATTGGTCAGGCGCAACCGTGAAGCAAGGCGTCTGGCATCCTCGGTGACGGCCACCGCAAGCGCCCCCAGACGACGGACAGGATCGGGCGGCAGGCCCAGCGCACGCTCGATCGAGATTGCGGCCGTAAACGGCCCGACATAGGCCAGGCCGCCGAAGATCGGCAGCGACAACCCACCGTCCACCATCGCAGTCACCGCCGCCGCCGCACCATGCGCGACCATCAGCTTTAATATTTCGACGCGTATCCGCTCCGCCGACAGGTTCGCAAGGCCGTCACGACCGCCGATACAGGCGAGATAGCCTGCGCGATCGACTTCACCGGCACCGTAGGCGGCGTGAATCCGGAAGAAGCGGAGGATGCGCAAGTAATCCTCGGCGATCCGCTTCTCCGGTTCGCCAATGAAACGGACTCGTTTTGCCGCGATGTCTTCGAGGCCGCCCACATAATCGTGAATGCACCCTTCCGCATCGACCGACAGACCGTTGATGGTGAAGTCGCGCCGCTCCGCGTCGCGCACCCAGTCGCGGCCGAATGCGACCTTCGCTTTTCGGCCGAACGTCTCGGTGTCTTCGCGCAGCGTCGTGACCTCGAAGGCATAGCCATCGACCACGAGCGTCACCGTGCCGTGATCGATGCCGGTCGGCACACTCTTGATGCCGGCCGCCTTGGCGCGGCGGGTCACTTCTCCGGGCAAGGCCGTGGTCGCGATATCGACATCGCCAATGGGGAGATCGAGCAGCGCGTTTCGTACCGCTCCACCCACCACGCGCGCTTCCTCGCCATCGCCGTTGAGCAATGTGAGCACACGGGCAGCCGGGCCGCTCTTCAACCACGGCGCATCGTTCAGTCGCCGCACGCTGCTCATTTCTCCACCCCGGGAATCAGCTTGCCGTTCTCCAGATGTGCGGGCACGTAGGTCGAATGCGGTGCAGCGCCTGTGAACTGAGCCAGGAGTATCAGACTGAGGACGACGAGCAGCAGCGAACCGAGCAGCAATCTTCCGACCACGATCACCGGCCAGGAGGAACGCGTCAGCAAGTCGGAACGGCTGGCAACGAGAAACAAGGCATAGACCACAAACGGGATCAGAAAAATTCCGATCTCGGTCAGGGCCGGACGAATCATGACGTAAAGATCCGTTCGTACAGCACGCGAAGGATTCCGGCCGTAGCGCCCCAGATATAGCGCTCTCCGTAGGGCATGGCGTAGTATAGGCGTTCCACGCCGCGGAATTCCTTGCTGTGAAGCTGATGGTTCGCCGGATTCATCAGGAACGCCAGCGGGACTTCGAAGGCATCGTCGACTTCCGACGGACTGATGCGCAACTCGAAGCCGGGCCTGACCCTTGCTACCGTCGGCAGGATGCGAAAGCCGAAGCTCGTTCCATAGAGATCGAGGTAGCCGATGGGGTCGATGAATTCGCGTGTCAGGCCGACTTCCTCTTCCGCCTCGCGTAGCGCTGCGTCGAGCGGGGATGCGTCGGTTGCATCGATCTTGCCGCCCGGAAAGGAAATCTGTCCGGCGTGTTCATTGAGATGGGCGGAGCGCTGGGTCAGCAGTACCGTCGGCTGCGGACGATCGATGACCGCAATCAACACCGCCGCAGGACGGATCGGCTGTTCGCGGGCCAGGATCGCAAGCATGCGGTCAGTACCCTGATCGCCACTCGCAGGGATCAAACTCGGATCGGTCAGGCCCGCGGGAATCTCGAAACGCAACCGGGCGCGCGCCCGATCGAAAAATTCCGCCGAACTGATTGCGGCGGGATCGTTCTCCGCCATCGCCTCGCTCAAAGTTAGCCCCTCACTTGTTCCGCATCCGCCATCGCGAAGAACGCGCCGGCCGACGCGACCCCGAACATCTGGCGACCATCGACCATCCGCTCCTCGCCGATGTCAACCAAATCATAATAGATCGCGCGCGTGACCTTCGCCCACAGGTCGGCGCGGACGTGCAGATAGGGCGTCAGGCCGCCCTCGGCGGAGGCTTCGAATCGCAATGGATGCGCGCCATCGCAATCCACCCAGTCATCCACATTGGTGCGAAAGCGCAAGCGCCGGCTCCCCTCGCCTTGCTCCTTGATCATTTCGACGGCCAGAAACGGCGCATCGTCGACGCGGATTCCGACCTTCTCCACCGGCGTCACCAGAAAGTGCTTGCCGTCCTCGCGCTTGAGGATCGTGGAAAACAGCCGGACCAAAGCTGGCCGGCCGATCGGCGTGCCCATATAATACCAGGTGCCGTCGGGTGCGATTCGCATATCGAGATCGCCGCAAAAGGGCGGATTCCACAGATGCACCGGGGGCAAACCTTTTCCGGCCGCGCTGGTGTTTGCAGCGTTTTTCGCGGCGGTTGTGAGGCCTTCAAGATTTTGAACCGGTTCCCGCCCTTGCTTCGCCATGGTTTGCCGTGAGTTTGACGCCCAATATTGGAACGCTTGAACGGATGCTTGGTTTGGCACGATTGGTGCAGGCAAACAAATATCTAAAACCGGCGTCGTGGCGTGCATTTTGGACGAATTCGGCCCTATTTCCTCAGGACCAAGTCGCCACATCGTGATCCCGTTCATAGCCCCAAATGCCGATAATGTGGGGATAGTTTAATTGAACAAATACACGACCTTCGCGTGAGTTTAGCATAGGCTCGTCGAGATCGGCGGATCGGACTTAAGTTTTCAGGAGAAGTAGATGGCTGGTGCAGACGTGGTCGCTTCAAGCAATGTCGGTTCAAGCAGCGTCGAGAAACTCGAAGACGTCATCGTCCGCTCGGCCGAGCAAGTCGCGGGTCAAATCCGTGGCGCGAAGGAAGCCATTTCGACCGTCATTTTCGGTCAGGATCGTGTCATCGAAAACACATTGGTGACGATCCTGTCTGGCGGTCACGCGCTTCTGATCGGCGTGCCCGGTCTGGCCAAAACCAAACTGGTCGAAACCTTGGGGATTACGCTCGGGCTTGATGCCAAGCGCATCCAGTTTACGCCGGACCTGATGCCATCGGACATCCTGGGGGCCGAAGTGCTGGATGAAAGCAATTCCGGCAAGCGTTCGTTTCGCTTCATTTCCGGCCCGGTGTTCGCGCAGCTGTTGATGGCCGACGAAATCAACCGCGCCAGCCCGCGCACCCAGTCGGCGCTGCTGCAAGCCATGCAGGAACAGCACATTACGGTTGCCGGCGTCCGCCACGATCTGCCGAAGCCGTTCCATGTGCTCGCAACCCAAAATCCGCTCGAGCAGGAAGGCACCTATCCGTTGCCGGAAGCGCAGCTTGACCGCTTCCTGATGGAAATCGACGTCGACTATCCGGATCGCGATGCCGAGCGCCGGATCCTGTTTGAAACCACCGGCGCCGACGAGACCCTGGCGAAAGCGGCGATGGATGCCGAAACATTGCTCACCGCACAGCGGCTGGTACGGCGGCTGCCGGTTGGCAATTCCGTGGTGGAGGCGATCCTGTCGCTGGTGCGCTCGGCGCGCCCGGGGCCGGAAGGCGGCGAAGCCGGCAAACTGATCGCCTGGGGACCCGGCCCGCGCGCCAGCCAATCGCTGATGCTCGCCGTGCGCGCCCGCGCGCTTCTCGACGGACGCCTGGCGCCGTCGGTCGATGACGTGCTCGATCTGGCCGAGCCGGTCCTCAAGCACCGCATGGCGCTGACCTTCTCCGCCCGCGCCGAAGGCCGCAGCGTTGCCGATGTCATCAAGCAATTGAAGACGCGGATCGGCTGATGGCTTTAGCCGCCGAGCATGCCGAAAAGGAGATCGTAGCAATCCGACGTGCCGATGGCGAAAGCCGAACGCTCGCCGCGTCGCTGCCGCGCCTTGTGCTGGAAGCCCGGCGGATCGCCGCCAACGTCATTCACGGACTGCACGGCCGGCGCCGCGCCGGTGCCGGCGAAAGTTTCTGGCAGTATCGCCGCTTCGTTTCCGGCGAACCCGCCCAGCGCGTCGACTGGCGCCGATCGGCGCGCGACGATCATCTCTATGTCCGCGAACAGGAATGGGAGGCCGCCCACACGGTGTGGATTTGGCCGGACCGTTCGCCGTCGATGGCCTTTGCGTCGAAAGAGGCGCGTGACAGCAAGCTGGAGCGCGCGCTGATCGTGGCCTTTGCGCTTGCCGAGCTGCTGGTCGAAGGCGGCGAGCGGGTCGGCATTCCCGGTCTCGTCAGTCCGACCTCAAGCCGCAACATCATCGACAAGATGGCCCAGGCGATGCTGCACGAGGATGCGGCACGTCTCAGCCTGCCGCCAGCCTTTGTACCCTCGCCGCTTTCCGAAATCGTGCTGCTGTCGGATTTCTGGTCGCCGATCGGCGAGATCCGCAGCAAACTTGCGGGATTGTCGGCCTCTGGCGCGCACGGCACGCTGATCCAGATCGTCGATCCCGCGGAAGAAACCTTTCCCTATTCGGGACGCGTCGAATTCGTCGAACCGGAAGGCGGCAATGTCATTGTCGCTGGGCGCGCCGAAAGCTGGGCCAGCGACTATGTCGCGCGCTTAGCCCTTCATCGCGAGCAAATTCGCGCCGAGACCGGCAAGCTCGACTGGATGTTTTCGACCCATACCACCAGCCGCTCGGCGGCCGAGCTGTTGCTGTTTCTGCATTCGGGCATGATGGTCAGCAAGGCAAGCGCACGTAGCGCCACCGTCAAAGCGGGGCGCAGCGCATGATCGCAGGCCTGCCGCTTTCCTTTGCCGAGCCGATGCTGCTGCTTGGTCTGTTGAGCCTGCCCGTGCTGTGGTGGCTGTTGCGGGTGATCCCGCCGCGGCCACGGCGCATCGAGTTTCCGCCGACGCAGTTGTTGTTCGACATTGCGCCAAAGGAAGAAACGCCTTCGCGCACCCCGTGGTGGCTGACGGCCTTGCGTCTGGCCGCCGCGGCACTGGTCATTCTGGCAGCGGCAGGGCCGATCTGGAATCCGCCGGCCGGGGCGTCTACGTCGCGCGCGCCGCTCGCCATTCTGATCGACGATGGCTGGAGTGCGGCTTCGAGTTGGGACACGCGGGTAAGAGCGGCGGATGAACTGATCGCCAACGCCGACAACGACCGCCGCGGCATCGCCCTGATCCCGCTGTCGGAGCCGACGCGCGATATTACGATCATGCCGGGCGGCACGGCGCGTGTCGCGTTGCGCCAGCTTTCACCAAAACCCTATGCGATCGAGCGGGTCGAAACCCTGGGGATCATCGATCGCTTCCTGAAGGCGACCGGCGACTGCGAGATCGCGTGGCTGTCGGACGGCGTCGATAGCGGGCGCGGCGCGGAATTCCTCGAAGGCCTGGGCAAGATCGTGGGTGATCGCACGCTCACGGTGTTAGCAGGCGGCACGCCGCCTGCGCTGGCGCTTGCGGCGGCGGAAAATGCGGCGGCGAAGATGGCGGTGAAGGTGCTTCGTGCCGATGGCGACGTCAGTACCGGCGTCGTGCGCGGGCTCGACCAGAAGGGTTCGCCGATCGGCGAGGCGCGCTTTGCCTTTACGCCGGGCAATCGCGAGACCGAAGCATCGTTCGACCTGCCGGTCGAACTGCGCAACGACATCGCGCGGCTCGAAATAGCGGGCGAACGTTCGGCGGGCGCGGTTCAACTGCTCGACAAGCGCTGGCGCCGCCGCGCCATCGGCGTGGTCTCCGGCTCGAGCAGCGATACCGCGCAGCCGTTGTTGGCGTCGACCTTCTATCTCACCCGGGCTCTGGCGCCGTTTGCCGATGTCAGGTTAGGGGATCGCGGCGCGCCGCAACAGGCGATCGCGCAATTTCTCGACCAGAAACTGCCGATGATCGTGCTGGCCGATGTCGGCACTTTGTCGCCCGAAATTCGCGAACGTATCAGCGCCTGGATCGAACGCGGCGGCGTGCTGGTGCGCTTTGCGGGACCTCGGCTGGCGCAAGCCGACGATGACCTGGTTCCGGTGAAACTGCGCCGCGGCGGACGCAGCCTCGGCGGCAGCCTGACCTGGGAAAAACCGCAGCATCTCGCAGCCTTCGCTCCCGACGGCCCGTTCGCCGGGCTCACGGTGCCCAAGGACATTACCGTCAACCGGCAGGTGCTGGCCGAACCCGACGCGATATTGCCGACAAAGAGTTGGGCGTCGCTGGAAGACGGCACGCCGCTCGTCACCGGCGAACGCCGCGGCAAGGGACTGGTCGCGCTATTTCACGTCAGCGCCGATATGCGCTGGTCTGATCTGCCGATGTCCGGCTCCTTTGTCGAGATGCTACGGCGGATCGTCGATATTTCCGGCTATGCTTCGCTGCCGGCTCCGGGCGCGACCAGCGAGGCGAATACCGAAACAGTGGCGCCGTTACGGACACTCGATGGGTTTGGCGCGTTCGGGCCGCCGCCCTCAACCGCCAAGCCGCTGACCGCCGATTTCCGCGACCGGGCGAGCCTCGACCACCCGCCTGGATTTTACGGCCCTGCCGATGGACCGCTCGCGGTGAACACGCTCGCGGCCGCAGACCGCATCGTGCCGCTCGATACTTCTTCCTTGCATGCCAGGCAGGCGAACTACACCAATTCCGAGCCGCGCGACCTGCGCGGAATCCTGTTGTCGTCGTCGCTGGCCCTGTTCCTGATCGATGCCGTGATCGTCGCTTTGCTCGGCGGCGGGATCGCGGCGCTGTTGCGGCGGCGCGCGGCGCCGGCTGCCTTGCTGCTGGCATTGCTGTTGCCGTTGGGCCTGCCGTCGCCGACCAGGGCCGACAGCACCACCGACGAATTCGCGATCAAGGCCACGACGCAGACCCGTCTTGCCTATGTGCTGACCGGCAATGCCGACGTCGATTCCATCGTGAAGGCGGGAATGTCCGGTCTCACGCTGTTTCTGGCGCAGCGCACGGCGCTCGAGGCCGGCGATCCCGTCGGCATCGATCCCGCGCACGATGAACTGGCATTCTTCCCGCTGATCTACTGGCCGGTGGTGCCGGGCGCACCGAAACCGCCGCAGGAAGCGATCGACAAGATCGACGCCTATATGAAGCAGGGCGGCACGGTGCTGTTCGATACCCGCGACGCCATCGAGGCGCCGCCCGGCGACAACGGCGCCTCGCAAACGCCGGGCATGCAGACGCTGCGCGAGATCCTCTCCTCGCTCGACGTGCCCGAGCTCGAACCGGTGCCGCGCGAGCACGTGCTGACCAAGACATTTTATCTGTTGCGCGACTTCCCTGGCCGTTTCGATTCCGGCCAGACCTGGGTCGAAACGCTGCCGCGCAACGACGACGAGGACGCAGCTTCCCATCCGGCCCGTGGCGGTGACGGCGTCTCGCCCATCATCATCACCTCCAACGATCTGGCCGGCGCCTGGGCGATACGCCCCGACGGGCAACCGATGCTGCCGTTGTCGCCGGGTGAACCGCGGCAGCGTGAATTCGCCTTCCGCGCCGGCGTCAACATCGTGATGTATACGTTGACCGGAAACTACAAAGCCGACCAGGTGCACGCGCCCGCATTGATCGAACGGTTGGGGCAATGACCATCGTGCTCGCCCACAGGTCCACGCCATGAACTACGGTATCGCGTTTACCCCGCTGATCCCCTCGCCTGTGCTTTGGACGGCGCTGGTCGCGATCGTCGTGATTGCCGTATTGCTGCTGCTGGCGCGACCGCGTGGTGCGTGGTGGCGCCTGTTGGCGCTCGGCCTGCTCTTGCTCGCGCTCGCCAATCCGTCGTTCACGCGCGAGGAGCGCGAACCGCTGTCCTCGGTGGCCGCCGTCGTGATCGACAAGAGCCCGAGCCAGAATTTCGGCGGCCGCACCAACGAAACCGCGCGCGCGCAGCAGACGCTCGTCGACAGCTTGAAGAAAATCCCCGGCCTCGAAGTCCGCGTGGTCGAAGCCGGCCAGGCCGACGGCGAGACCGACGGCACCAAGTTGTTCGGCGCCGTGTCCTCGGCGCTGTCGGATGTGCCGGTCGATCGCGTCGCCGGCGCCTTCCTGATCACCGACGGGCGGGTGCACGACATTCCGGCGAATGCGACCGCGCTCGGCTTCCAGGCGCCGCTCCATGCGCTGATTACCGGCCGCAAGGACGAGCGCGACCGCCGGATTGCGATTGCCGCCGCTCCCCGCTTCGGCATTGTCGGGCAGGTACAGACCATCACCTATCGGCTCGACGATCAGGGCGTCACCGGTCAGCGCGCCAAGGTCGCGGTGCGGGTCGACGGCGAAACCATCAACGAGCGCACGGTTCTCAGCGGGCAGACCGTCAATGTCGACATCGACATCAAACATGCCGGCCCCAACATCGTCGAGATCGAGGCTTCGCCGCTCGAAAACGAACTGACGCTCGTCAACAACCGAGCTGTCGTCGCGATCGACGGCGTCCGCGACAAGCTCCGCGTGCTTCTGGTTTCCGGCGAGCCGCATTCCGGCGAGCGCACCTGGCGCAACCTTTTGAAATCCGACGCCAGCGTCGACCTCGTGCATTTTACGATCCTGCGGCCGCCGGAGAAGCAGGACGGCACGCCGATCAACGAATTGTCGCTGATCGCGTTTCCAACGCGCGAGCTGTTTCAGCAGAAGATCAATGAATTTCAGCTGATCATCTTCGATCGCTATGCGCGCCAGGGCGTGCTGCCGATCGCCTATTTCGACAATATCGCGCGCTACGTGCGCGGCGGCGGCGCGGTGCTGGTTTCCGCCGGCCCCGACTATGCTTCATCGACCAGCATCTGGCGCACCCCGCTGGACTCGGTACTGCCGGCAGAACCGGTCGGCGTGACCGAGAAGCCGTTTTATGCCGCGCTGAGCGACGTCGGCAAACGCCACCCCGTCACGAGAGGTCTCGAAGGCTCCAACAGCGAGCCACCGCGCTGGAGCCATTTCTTCCGCACGGTGGATACCCGCAATGCGACCAGCCCGCCGGTGATGACCGGAGCCGATGGCAAGCCGCTGCTGTTGCTGTCGCGGTTCGGCGAAGGCCGGGTCGCCTTGCTGCTGTCCGATCATATCTGGCTGTGGGCGCGCGGTTATGAAGGCGGCGGCCCGTATCTGGATCTGTTGCGGCGCATGTCGCACTGGCTGATGAAGCAGCCGGATCTGGACGAAGAGTCGCTGCACTTGCAGGTTCACGGCCACGATCTCGTCGTGCAGCGTCAGACCATGGCCGACAGCGTCGCCCCGGTAACGGTGACTTCGCCGTCGGGCGCGACGCGCGAGTTGAGCCTAAGCGCCGGCGAGCCCGGCATGTGGACGGCAACCATGCCGGCCAACGAACTCGGCCTGTGGCAGGCTACCGACGGCACGCTGAAGGCGCTGATCAATGTCGGTCCGACCAACCCAAAGGAATTTTCAGAAGTCACCTCCACCACCGAGACGCTGATGCCGCTGGCACAAGCAACCGGCGGCGACGTGCGGCGCGTATCCGACGGCTCCGGCATCGATCTTCCCCGCATCGTACCGGTTCATGCTTCCAGTATCTTCCGCGGCGACGGCTGGATGGGCGTGAAAATGCGCGATGCCAGCGTGGTCCGAGGCGTCGGCGTGTTGCCGGTTTTTGCCGGCCTGATCGGTCTATTGCTGTTGCTCGGCGCCTTTGCCGCGACCTGGCTGCGCGAAGGACGCTGATCTCGCGCGATCCGAGAGATCAGCGCGCGCTCACGCGTTTTTGCGAACTCACGAATTATTTCCTGGCGCAGCCGGTTGACACACAAGCGCTGTGCTTGCGATGTTATGTTGTAACGTCGGAAGCCAACAGGGTGTTGCGGCCTCCGGCATGGGGCACGTTGTCGCGATGAAGTGGGTGCGGTCGAACATCAAAGCTGGCGCAAGGCTCGCGCTGTTTGCGTTCGCCATCCAGTTCGCGCTGTCGTTCGGTCACTTCCACGCGATTGCGGCCCAAGCCGCGCCGTCGATCCAGTCCGTCCAGCAGCAACTGCCCGCTCCCGGTCCTGATCAGGACCGGCATGTGGACGATCTCTGCGCGATCTGCGCCGTCATCGCCTTGGCGAGTACGGCGGTCGCCGCCGCGCCACCGTCATTGCCGTCGCCGCAGTCCGTCGAACTGCCGCTCCGAATCACGAAGACGGCATTCCATCGTCTGCACGCGGCACGCGCCGCGTTTCAATCCCGCGCACCTCCCCTTTCCTGATTTCGATTGCTCCGTGATCCGCGTCGACGGCTGCGCCCCAGCCGCGCCCGGATTGAATCGAAATAGCCCGTCATATCGACGGCAAGCGTTCGTTTTTCGGGGAACTGCCCGGCTTGCGCTTTCAGGATCAGATCATGATACGCTTATCCAAAGTCGCCTTTCTTTGCGGATCGGCGCTACTTCTGTTCGCATTCGACAACGCCACGCTCGCACAGACAGATAGCGCTGGAACAAATTCCGCCGCGAGCGCCCCGACAGAACTCCCGAGCGTCGAGGTCACGGCACCAAAGCAAGCCGCCACCGCGCCAAAGAAGCCGAAGCCACACGTCGCTGCCCGGCATCCGGTATCCTCGACGACGGCGCAATCATCGACTTCGGATTCGTCCGTCACACAGCCGTCGTCGCAGGCGGCGCAGCTTGCCGCGAAAAACGGCGTCTTCGATCAGGCGCGCGGAAATATATTCACGACTACCGGCACGACCTCCAACACGATCAGCCATGATACGATCAAAGACCTGCCGGGAGGCACCAACCAATCGGTGGAGCAAGTGCTGCTGCAAGCTCCGGGGGTTTCACAGGATTCCGCCGCCAGCGGATTGCTACATGTCCGCAACGACCACGCCAACCTCCAATTCCGGATCAACGGGATACTGCTGCCGGATGGCGTCACCGGCTTCGGCAGCATCTTCGATACCAGTTTCATCGGCAGCCTATCGCTGGTCACCGGCGCCCTGCCGGCCGAATACGGACTGCGCACCACCGGCCTCGTCGACATCACCACCCGCACCGACCTCTTCAACAACAGCGGCAGCGTCGGTGTGTATGGCGGCAGCCATGGAACGATCACCCCAAGCTTCGAATATGGCGGCACGTTCGGCAGCAACTGCCCCACAACCACCCCGCCCGGCACCTACAGGGCCCCGGCCGCTGCCGCGGATTGCTTCGCCGGTGTTCAGTATTACTTCACCGGCCGCTATACCCAGAACACGGTAGGTATTGAAAATCCGACGCCCGCCTACAACGCGATCCACGATTTCACCCAGCAAGACAAAGGGTTCGCCTATATGTCGGCCATCGTCGATCCGACCACGCGGGTCAGTCTGATCGCCGGAACTTCGTACAACAATTTTCAGATTCCCAATGTCCCCGGCGCGCCGGTCGGACAGAGCGGCGTACCGGTCACCAACGCATTCGGCGTAACCAATTTCAATTCGGCACAGCTTAACGAAAACCAGGTCGAGAAGACCCAATTTGCCGTGGTTTCGGTGCAGAAGTCGGTCGACGGCTTCGACGGGCAATTGTCCTATTTCACCCGTTACAACGAATTGCGGTTCACGCCGGATCCGATCGGCGATCTCCTGATCAACGGCATTGCCTCGAATGTCGGCCGCATCTCCACCACCAACGGCATCCAGGGTGACGGCTCCTACAAGCTCAACGATTCTCATACGCTGCGTGCCGGCTTCTCCGTCAGCGGCGAGCAGGCAGCCGTCAGTAATACGTCGCTGGTCGAACCTTGCACGATTTGCGACGGCAGCGACAACGGCGCGCCGGTCGGCATCACCGACAACGTCTCCAAATTGGGGTGGCTGGCGGGAGTCTATGTTCAGGACGAATGGAAACTGACCAACCAGCTTACGATGAACTATGGTTTACGCTTCGATCAGATGGACCAGTTCGTCAGCGCCAACCAGTTCAGTCCGCGGTTGAGCTTCACCTACAAGCCGTTCGAGAACACCACGTTCCACGCCGGCTATGCACGTTACTTTACCCCGCCGGTTCTGGTGGAAGCGGCACCTGTCAACCTCGCTGCGTTCAATAACACCACGGGCGCGGTTCCCGGCCAGAATGATCCGGTGTTGCCGGAGCGCTCACATTACTTCGATGCCGGCGTTGACCAGAAATTCAAATTCGGATGCGGTTCAGACCCGAAGAGCTGTTCCACCCTCGAACTTGGCGTCGACGCCTATTACAAGATCGCGCAGGACCTGATCGACAACGGCCAGTTTGGACAAGCTCTGGTGCTGAGCGCCTTCAACTATGCCCGCGGCTATAATGAAGGCATTGAATTCAAGACCAAGTTCACCAGCGGCAACTTCCAGGCCTATGGCAATGTTGCCGTGGCCCAACAGAGAGCGAACGATCCGGTGTCGAACCAGTTTCTGTTCGACAATACCACGCCAAATCCGAACTTAGGCGGCATGACCGAGCTTAACTACCTTCAGAACTCATTTCATCTATACCGACCACAACCAGTTCGTCACCGCCTCGGCCGGTGCCGTCTATCGGTTCTGCGGCCGGCCAGCGACGTCGGCGGAAGCCTTCGGCGGCGACGGACTTTCCTGGTGCGGTGTCACGCTTAGCGCTGACGCCATCTACGGCAGTGGCTTGCGCGACGGCGACGCCAATCTCGGTACGGTGCCGTCCTATACGCAGGTCAATCTCGGCATCAAACGGGAATTCCTGCTGCCGAACGATCCGAAGCCGATGACGATTCGCTTCGACGTCGTCAACCTGTTCGACCAGATCTACGAAATCAGGGACGGATCCGGCATCGGCGTGTTCGCCCCGCAATTCGGGCCACGCCGCGGTTTCTTCCTCGGCATCTCGAAAAAGATATGAAGTACACCGGGCTCGAAGTGACCGGACGTGCGGGCAGTCTCCCAAGGGCCGCGCGTCTGGCCATTCATGCAGGCCTTACAGCGCTGCATTTGCAGCGCTGTAAGGTGGTGTGGATGCCTTGATGCGGCGTTTGCTTCATCTGCTATCGGTTTTGGCCGCGCTTGCCCTCGGAGCAGGCTCCGCTCAGGCCCATCCGCACGTCTGGGTCACCTTCCACAGCGAGATTCTCTACGCAGCCGACGGCAGCATGACAAGTGTCCGCCACTCCTGGACTTTCGACGACATGTTTTCCGCCTACGCGCTCCAAGGCATCGCCCATGGGAAGAAGGGCCAGTACACGCGGGAGGAGTTGGCCTCGCTCGCGCAGACCAATATGGATTCGCTGAAAGAGTATGGCTATTTCACCTTTGCGCGCGCGGACGGCAAGAAGCTGAAGTTTTCGGATCCCGTCGACTACTGGCTCGAATACAAGAACGCTACCCTCACTCTCCATTTCACCCTGCCGTTAAAGGCGGCTGCCACGGCCAAGGCCATGCAGATCGAGATCTACGATCCCACGATCTTCGTTGATTTCGAGTTTGCCAAGGACAAGCCGGTCACCTTGAGTGGCGCGCCGCAATGCCTGTTGACCTATGATTTTCCACACCAGCCGACACCGGCGGAACAGTTGCAACTCAGTCAGCTCGATAGTGACCCGCTCGGCATATCCAGCACTTATGGAGAAATCTTCGCCAACAAGATCCTGGTGAAGTGTCCATGACCAGATCACGCGGTGTTATCATGACCGTGCTGGTGGTGGCTCTCGTCGCCTGTGCAATCGACGTCACATCGGCGCAGGCCGCGCCATTCGGAGCTCCTCATCCTGCCGGTGCCATTTCATCATCCGGCCTCATTAGCTGGATTTTTGCGCAGCAAGCGGCCTTCTATCGTTCGCTGTCGGGCTTCATCCGGGCGAGCAAGGAGGACAGTACCGCGATGTGGGGCCTCTTCGGCATCTCGTTTCTCTACGGCGTCTTTCATGCCGTGGGCCCGGGGCACGGCAAAGCCGTGATCTCTTCCTACCTCGTCGCCAACGAAGAGACCTGGCGTCGCGGTATTGTTCTGTCATTCGCGTCCGCGGGCATCCAATCCGTCGTTGCCATTGTCGTGGTGGCCATCGCCGCGGTTCTTCTCGGCGCGACGGCGAAGGCGATCGGGCTGACCGTTCATCTCGTCGAGGTTGTCAGCTATGGTCTGGTCATTCTGATCGGGCTTCGGCTTTTCTACGTCAAAGGCCGCGGCTTTCTCCTCGCCTGCCGCGAACTGACGCGGACCCCGGCGCCCAGCCTTGCCCTGATGTCGGGGAGCGGCAATAAGACCCTTCGGCTTCCCACTCCGCGCCTCGGCGCGGTGACCTTGCATGGCAGGCAATGCACGGTCGATGGATGCGCCGATCATGATCACGGCTTTCACTGTCACGACGAGCACCACGAGTCGGCCTGGGGCCATGCCCACGGGCCGGAGCCCGCTGAACTCGCCGGCGCCGGCGGCTGGCGCCGAGGCCTCGCGGCGGTGGTCGCGGTTGGATTGCGGCCATGTTCCGGCGCGATCATCGTCCTCATCTTCGCGCTGGCTCAGGATCTGTTCTGGACCGGCGTCGGTGCAACCTTGATCATGGGGCTTGGTACGGCGGTGACTGTTGCGGCGATCGCAACGATCGCTATGAGCGCCCGACAGATCGCAAGCCGCGTCGCCTCGACCCGGGCCGGATTCGGCATGCTCACGATGAGAGCGATCGAGGTCGGCGCCGCGGCGCTCATCGTCGCGTTCGGCGCACTGTTGTTGGCAGGTTACATGGCGAGCGAACAACTCTGGATGTTCACGGGATAGATCTGACGGGCTGAAGAACGCTGATTTCCTCGATTGTTCTCGTCATCATGTCTGCCCGGTTTTGACCCTCGGCGCGATAAGCCGAACGTGTTCACCCAGGCGTGAACCTCGTTTCGGTGCGGTCGGCCAGATGGGCGCGTCGGCCAAGGGACACAGCCGGGTCAAAAGGGCTTGCTTCGTCGAGAAGAAACAGTCGGATGATGACGGGGTTTCGATCCTGCCGTCTTTTCCGACCGAACTTCTATGTCACGGCGTCCCAATCCGGGCGGATGGCGCCGGACACACCGTCGAATGCGCCATCGACCACTTCGGCGAACAGGAGCCGGCTGTAATCGACCGGGCCGGGCATGGTCGCCCTTCCCTCGGGGACGGCCTTGAAGCCGATTCGGCGATAATAGGCTTCGTCGCCGACCAGGAGCACCAGGCGGTGTCCCTTGGCCTTCGCGTCACGCAGCGCGCGTTCGAGCAGGAGACGTCCGACCCCGCGGCTTCGAAACGACGGCTCGACGGTCAACGGGCCCAGCAACAGCGCCTTGGTATCGCCGACGACGACCGGCAATTGCCGCACCGAGCCGACCAGCATGGTCCCGATCCACGCAGTGAACGACAGGTCGAGCAAGTGATCGACATGCTCGCGGATCCGGTAGGCGCTCAGGACGAAACGGCCGGGACCGAAGGTGCGCTCATGCAAGCGCTCGATCGCCTGCGCGTCGTTGGCGGTTTCGGCCAGGATGGTCAGAGAGAGATCATTCATCAGCGCGCGTCTATCTTCGAATGCCAGTGCTCCGATTCCGAAGTTCGTATCATATCGCGGCTCCACGTTTACGAACTTCGGAATCGAAAGGAGCACTAGCCATCTATATTTTCTAGTGCGGTTTAGGATTTGAAGCTTCTATGACAAGATTACCGCGAAACCGATAGAAACTTCAAATCCGCGGCACTAGAATCATAGATTTGATAGTGCCCTTAACTTTCCGAAGTTCATGAAAGGTGCGCGCTGAGGTGGTGCACGAACTTCGGAAAGTGGGTACTAGTGGCCCGTCAAGTCTTATCGACAGGCGCCTGAGCCAGATAGGCCAGCAGCTTCATCTCCCGGCGTCCGCGCGTCACGGTGTCAAGCACAAGGCCGGACGACAATGAGAGCATCGCCAGAACCATCAAGCCCATCGACAGGACTGCCGTCGGCAGCCGGGGAACGATACCCTGCTCCAGATAGGTGATGAATACGGGTATCGCGAGGCCGATCGAAGCCAGCATCAGAAAAATGCCGATCCCGGTAAAGAAGCGCAACGGCTTCTCCGAGCGATAGAGCTTGAGAATGGTGCCGAGAATCCGGAAACCGTCGCGCCAGGTGTTGAGCTTGCTGACGGATCCTTCCCCGCGCGCATAATAGGGCGTTTCGACCTCGGCCGTCGGCAGCGACAGTTCCAGCGCATGCACGCTCAATTCGGTTTCGATCTCGAAGCCGTCGGACAGCACCGGGAAGGATTTGACAAACCGCCGCGAGAATACCCGATAGCCGGAGAGAATATCCTTGAAGGCCTTGCCGAACACCGACGCCAGAAAGCCGGTCAACAGCCAGTTGCCGGTGCGATGGCCGGGCCGCCAGGCCGCCTCGGCCTGATCGACCCGCAAGCCAACCACCATGTCGAGATGATCCGACACCAGCGCCTCGATCATTTTCGGAGCGCTTGCCGGATCGTAAGTGGCATCGCCATCGACCAGAACGTAAATGTCGGCATCGACATCGGCAAACATGCGACGGACCACGTGGCCCTTGCCCTGGCGGCGCTCGCTACGCACCGAGGCGCCGGCTTCGCGCGCGACCGCGGCGGTACGATCCGAGGAGTTGTTGTCGTAGACGAAAATTTCAGCCGACGGCAGCACTTTACGAAAATCGGCAATCACGGTAGCGACGGCCGCTTCCTCATTGAAGCATGGCACCAGAACAGCGATCCGTGGCCGTGCCGGCTGGCTTTGCGGGAATTCGGATTTCGCAAACTCCGCCAGCGCCGCCGCCATTCCGGCCAGATCGCCGCGTGGCGTTGGCGGGCGTTTGGGTTCCGGGACGGCGCTCATCGGCTAAATCCTTAACGATCGTTAGGGTTTTGAGGCCCGATCATAAGGACGTATCGCTAACGTTCTCTAACGCCAGGTCTGACTTGGCGGCCTGTTTTCGATCACTTCCGAAAGCCGCAGCCGCGTCCCCTGGGTCGTCTCCGCCGGCAACGCCTGCATTTCGAAAAACCCGCATGCGACGATCTCGCGGTTCGGCTCCGGGAGCTGCTCCTGCCTGAAATGCCGGACCAGATAGAGCGCAACGTGATCGCGCCGGGAAACGTGACTGTTGAGATAGACGCCGAAAAGCGCTGGCTCACCGACAAGTTCGATTTTCCCCTCTTCCATTATTTCGCGCGTGAGCGCCTCGCGAAGCGTCTCGCCGGTTTCCACCCCGCCACCCGGCAGGTGCCAGCCGCTGACGTAGCTGTGCTTGACCAGAAACACGCGATTTTCGCCGTCAAGCACGACGGCGCGGACGCCGAGCGTCATGCCGCGCGCGAACCGCCAGTAAAGATGAAAGAGCCGCCGCAGCGCCGGCTCGAGGCTTCTCCGCAGGCCCTGCATCATCGCCGTCAAAACCTTGCCACTCCGGGATCACGTTTGATCCTTGCATCCCGGCCGCCGGCTTGCCAATACCTTCTCATGGCGGCTTTCACCCTCGCCCATCTGTCCGATCCGCATTTGCCGCCGCTGCCAAGCCCGCGGCTTTCCGAACTCATGGGCAAGCGCGCGTTTGGCTATCTGAACTGGACGCGCAACCGTCATCTGTATCACCGGCGCGACGTGCTCGATGTTCTGATGTCGGATTTGCAGGCGCAGGTGCCGGACCACATCGCGGTCACCGGCGATCTCGTCAATCTGGCGCTGGAGGCCGAGTTTGCCCCGGCCAAGGCATGGCTGGAGAGCGTCGGTCCGCCGGAACGTGTGACTGTCGTTCCCGGCAATCACGATGCCTATGTTCGCGCGACCGCCGGTCGATTTACCGATCAATGGGGAAGTTATCTTGCCGGCGACGATATACCTTCGCATGCCGCAGCTTTTCCGGCGCTGCGCCGCCGCGGCCCGCTGGCGCTGATTGGCGTATCCTCAGCGGTGCCGACGCCACCGCTGATGGCGACGGGACGGCTTGGAAGAGACCAGATGGATGCGCTCGAACATCTACTGGCTACACTGGCTTCCGAGCCCGCCTTTCGCATCCTTCTGATTCACCATCCGCTGCGCTCCAGGGCGCGCGCCAAGCGTCTGACCGATGCGCCGGAACTGCTTTCACTTTTGAAACGACACAGCGTCGAGCTGGTGCTGCACGGTCACGATCACGTTCATTCGACGATCTGGGTCGAGGGACCGGGCGGGTCGTCAATTCCGGTGATCGGCGTGCCTTCGGCTTCCGCGCGGGCCCACGGTCATTATCCCGATGCCGCCTACAACCTGTTTTCAATCGCACGCGACGGCGATGGATGGCGCTGCCGGCAAATCGTGCGCGGCATCAACGAGGCGCTTCAGGTTCGCGAAATACGACGCGTGCAGCTGATCCAGCATGCGCGATCTAGCGCGTGATCCGGAAAAGTGTGCAGCGGTTTTCCCTCGCGACAAACGCGAAACGCGTTTGCGCCGAGATCATGCTCAATCAAAGAACTAAAGCGCGATGACGATTCATCCAAATCTGATCGCGCTTTAGAAGCTATTGAAGCTCGCAAACAAAGCGAGGCCAAATAGCGCCAGCGCACCGAGGAGAAAGCCAAGCGCGAACGGCCAGAATCGGCTGCGACGGGGCTTTTCGGCCGCGACCGCAACCGATGCAGCACCCATCGGCGGGGCAGCCAGCGCGTGTTCGCGCTCAATCATGCGACGCGCGACATAGTCGGTGACGGCATCGACGATGACCGGAACGTCGTGGGATTCCGCGATCACGATGCGGCCGAAACGGGTGTCCTGCACGAAGCGATAAGCGCGCTTGTCCCGGCCCATCACGACATGGGCAACCACATCGACCCACAGCCGCGGCGTCTCGCCCTGGCTGATGCCGCGATCGAACAGGTCGACGCTATCGGGGATTTGCCCAAACAGCGGATCCAGCGCTTCGCTCAAAATTTCAAGCCGCGCGACTTCCGCATCACGCAGATCGACGACGACGCCGGTGCGATCGGCAGCCTCGATGCGCGCCTTGCGGAGCGCATCGCGCAGCCGCGTCGGTCGCGCTTCGCCGGCCGACCCGCTCTCGATATTTTGTGCCTCTGCCATCGGCTTTACGTCCCGTCCTGATCGACCCCAGAAAGTCGCATTAACCTATCAGTAACCCTGCCATCCGCAAAGAGCCGTTTGTTCCCAAAGGCTTATACTAGCGTCCCGATTCCGAAGTTCGTCGCATTCTGCGGGGCCGGGTTTCGACCTTCGGAATCGAAGGACGCCAGCTAATTTATTGATCTCGTGCGGCTTTGGTTCAGAAATCCGCATAAGAAGCCGCGGCAAAAATGATGCGGACTTCTGAACCGCCGCACTAGGCCAAAAACGAACGCAGCCCCGCCACCCCCGAAAGGGGTGACGAGGCCGCGCCCGTCCTTGGACGTCTTCTTAAGAGATCAGGCCATCACACGCGCGGGTTCTTCCACGATCGAAAAGCGCACGCCGGCCTTGTGGCGGCTCTCCTCGGAAACTTCACGCCAACAATCTTCGGCTTCCTTGCGCGTCTTGAACGGACCTTTGACCTGAGCCGAGCCTTCCACCAGCTTGTGGAAGTTCATCGAACCGAACTCGCCACCGATCACCCAGAAATTGCTGCCTTTGTTCATTGTCAGTCTCCTGTTGCCGTAGAACGATCCGCCTGGAATTCAGCCGAACTGGTTCATCGTGTTATGAGCGCCACCTGCCTTCAGGGCAGCTTCGCCGGCGAAGTACTCCTTGTGATCGTCGCCGATGTCGGAGCCGGCCATGTTCTGATGCCTCACGCAGGCGATGCCCTGACGGATCTCGGCGCGCTGGACGTTCTTCACATAGCCAAGCATGCCCTGCTCGCCGAAATATTCCCGCGCCAGATTGTCGGTCGAGAGCGCCGCCGTGTGATAGGTCGGCAACGTGATCAGATGGTGGAAGATGCCGGCGCGCTTGGCCGAATCGGCCTGGAAGGTGCGGATACGCTCGTCGGCTTCCTTCGCCAGCGGCGTGTCGTCGTATTCCGCCTTCATCAGCTCGGCACGATTGTACCTGCTGACGTCCTGGCCTGCTTCCTTCATCGCGTCGTAGACCTGCCAACGGAAGTTCAGTGTCCAGTTGAAGGACGGCGAGTTGTTGTAGGCCAGCTTCGCGTTAGGGATCACCTTGCGGATCCGGTCGACCATCCTGGCGATCTGCTCGATATGCGGCTTCTCGGTTTCGATCCACAACAGATCAGCGCCGTTTTGCAGCGAGGTAACGCAATCCAGCACGCAGCGATCTTCGCCGGTCCCTGCGCGGAACTGATAGAGATTGCTGGGCAACCGCTTTGGACGCATCATCTTGCCGTGCCGGTTGATGATGACATCACCGTTCCGGGCGTTGTCGGCCGTCACTTCCTCGCAATCGAGGAAGCTGTTGTACTGGTCGCCGAGGTCGCCGGACTTTTGGCTCACGGCGATCTGCTGGGTGAGGCCGGCGCCGAGCGAGTCGGTGCGGGTCACGACGACGCCGTCTTCGACGCCCAGTTCGAGGAACGCGTGGCGGCAGGCGCGAATCTTCGCCAGGAAGACGTCGTGCGGCACGGTCACCTTGCCGTCCTGGTGTCCGCACTGCTTTTCGTCCGAGACCTGGTTTTCGATCTGAAGAGCGCAGGCGCCCGCTTCGATCATCTTCTTGGCGAGCAGATAGGTGGCCTCCGCGTTGCCGAAGCCGGCATCGATGTCGGCGATGACGGGGACAACATGGGTCCGGAAGCTGTCGATCTTCTCGATCAGCGCCTTTTCCTTTGCCTTGTCGCCTTGCTCGCGGGCGGCATCGAGCGCGCGGAAAGTATCGTTCAGTTCGCGTGAGTCGGCCTGACGCAGGAAGGTATAGAGCTCTTCGATCAGGGCCGGCACCGAGGTCTTCTCGTGCATCGACTGGTCAGGCAGCGGTCCGAACTCGGAGCGGAGCGCCGCGATCATCCAGCCGGACAGGTACAAATAGCGGCGATCGGTGGTGCCGAAGTGCTTCTTGACCGAGATCAGCTTCTGCTGGGCGATGAAGCCATGCCAGCAGCCCAGCGACTGGGTGTACTTGGTGGGGTCGCCGTCATAGGCGGCCATATCGGCCCGCATCAGCGCCGCGGTGTAGCGGGCGATGTCGAGGCCGGTCTTGAAGCGGTTCTGCAAGCGCATGCGCGCGACGGCTTCGGCCGTCACCCCGTTCCAGGTCGGCTGGGTGTCGAGCAGCGCTTGCGCCGCCTCGATCTCGCTCTGATACGAAGCCGGACCCTGGAGGGCTTGCTCGCCGATCCCGCGTGGCTGGTAGTTCATGTTCGTAATCCTTTTCACTGGCGACAGACCTTTAGTGCGCCGCCATTCTCGACATTCGTGACAATGCGCTGCGAAATTTGCGTCAGGAGCTAAACGCGATGGCAGTCAATTGGTAAATACCGCTTGATTTCGAATGGTGATGTCATGTAACACTCATACTTGTAATAATAGTTATTTTGTAATTTTTGTCACAAAAATGCTTCGCCGCTCCGGGGCGCGCGAAGCCCGAACTATGGTGCGCAATTGCGCACCAGAGAATCTCGAGATTCCGGGTCTGGTCCTTCTGACCATCCCGGAATGACGACTGGGCGGGACAAGAAGGACTGTCATGGCAGGCGATTCGGGAAAGAAGCTGTTCGTCGGGCCCCGCTTCCGGCGCATCCGCCAGCAGTTGGGGCTGTCGCAGACCCAGATCGCCGAAGGCCTCGGCATCTCGCCGAGCTACATCAACCTGATCGAGCGCAACCAGCGCCCGGTGACCGCGCAAATCCTGCTCCGCCTCGCAGAAACGTACGATCTCGATCTGCGCGATCTTGCGACCGCCGACGAAGACCGCTTCTTCGCCGAGTTGAACGAGATCTTTTCCGATCCGCTGTTTCGACAGATCGACCTGCCAAAGCAGGAGCTGCGCGATCTCGCTGAACTCTGCCCCGGCGTCACCCATGCGCTGCAACGGCTGTATGCGGCCTATGCCGAGGCGCGCCGTGGCGAGACGATGGTCGCCGCCCAAATGGCCGATCGCGACGAAGGCACGCGCTTCGAGGCCAACCCGATCGAGCGCGTGCGCGATCTGATCGAGGCCAACCGCAACTACTTTCCCGAACTCGAGACTGCGGCGGAAAACCTGCGTGACGAGCTGAATGTTCCGGCGGAGGAATTGTTTGCCGCGCTTTCGGCTCGCTTGCGCGAGAAGCATTCGATCCTCACCCGCATCATGCCGGTCGACGTCATGCGCGAGACGCTGCGCCGCTTCGATCGCCATCGCCGGCAACTGCTGATTTCGGAGCTGATCGACAGCCCCGGCCGCGCGTTTCAGCTCGCCTTTCAGATCGCCCTCGCCGAATGCACCGGCACGATCGACAGCATCATTGGCCGCGCCGGGCCGCTCGACGATGCCCCGCGAAGGCTCTACCGGATCACGCTTGCCAACTATTTTGCGGCAGCGGCGATGATGCCCTATCAACCATTCCAGAGCGCGGCCGAAGCGCTCGGCTACGACCTCAACGTGCTGTCGCAGCGCTTCAACGCCGGCTTCGAACAAGTGTGTCACCGTCTGACAACCTTGCAGCGCCCCAATGTGCGCGGCGTGCCGTTCTTCATGCTGCGGGTCGATAATGCCGGCAACGTCTCCAAACGGTTTTCCTCAGGCACGTTCCCGTTTTCGAAATTCGGCGGCACCTGTCCGCTGTGGAACGTGCATTCCACCTTCGACACGCCGGATCGTCTCTTGAGCCAGGTGATCGAATTGCCCGACGGCACGCGCTACTTCTCGATCGCGCAGGTGGTGCGGCGTCCGGCGGCGCCGCACGCGCAGCCACAGCCACGCTTTGCGATCGGGTTGGGGTGCGAAATCCGGCACGCGCCGAAACTGGTCTATGCGAGCGGGCTCAATCTCGAGGCCGCCGAGGGCGCCCCGATCGGCGTCAACTGCCGGCTCTGCGAACGCGAAAATTGCAGCCAGCGCGCCGAACCGCCGATCACCCGCACGCTTATCCTGGATGAAAACACGCGGCGGATGTCGTCGTTCGTGTTTTCCAATGCGCGGGAACTGTGAGTTACCGGCAAGCCGCCTTAAGCCGTTAGCAGCGGTTGGCTAATCCGCCGGACCCGCTATGGTGCTTGACGCCGTTTCCATCTCCCGCCTCGAAAAGTGGATATCCCGAAAATGTTCGTTTCGTTCTTCCCTCGGCCCAAGCTGTTCTTCTGGTCGGCCGTTGTCTGGACCGCGCTGTCGATGGCGCTTTGGTACGGCTATGTGAATGGTCTCACTGAATCAGCGAAGCCCGGAGTTGTCGGCGTTGCGCTGTTCTGGTCGGCGCCCTCTTTATGGTTTGACCTCTATTTTCTGATCGCGGTCGCAATCTTTGCCGGCTTCTGGATGACAATCGCGCCTCATCGGTGGGCCAACTGGTCGATCCTCGGATCGGCGCTGATCCTGTTCACCTCTTATTTCCAGGTCCAGGTCAGCGTCGCCATCAACAGCTGGTACGGGCCGTTCTACGATCTGGTGCAGGCGGCACTGTCGAAATCCAAGCCAGTCACAATCGAACAGTTCTACGGAGAACTGTCGACGTTTTCCGGCATTGCACTGGTCGCGGTCGTGGTCGGTGTGCTGACGCGCTTTTTCGTCAGCCATTACATCTTCCGCTGGCGCACGGCGATGAACGACTTCTATGTTGAGAACTGGCCGCGGCTGCGCACGATTGAAGGCGCCTCGCAACGCGTCCAGGAAGACACCATGCGCTTTGCCACCACGGTGGAAGGCCTGGGCGTCAACCTGATCAGCGCTGTGCTGACGCTGCTTGCGTTCCTGCCGGTGCTGTTGCGGCTGTCGAGCAACATCACCGAGCTGCCTCTGATCGGCTCGATTCCCTATCCGCTGGTGTTTGCCGCAGTGGTATGGTCGCTACTGGGGACCGGCGCGCTCGCCTTGATCGGAATAAGGCTTCCCGGAATCGAATTTTTCAATCAACGGGTCGAGGCCGCCTACCGCAAGGAATTGGTGCTGGGCGAAGACGATTCCACTCACGCCGATCCGCCGACACTGGCGATGCTGTTTGCCAATATTCGCCACAACTATTTTCGGCTGTATCTGAACTTTCTGTATTTCAATGTCGGCCGGATCGTCTATTTGCAGACCGACGTGATCTTTCCCTACATTCTGCTCGGGCCCACGATCGTTGCCGGCAAAATCACTCTGGGGGCGATGAACCAGATATTGAATGCGTTCACGCAGGTGCGAACCTCGTTCCAGTATCTCGTCAACTCCTGGAGCACGATCGTGGAACTGATTTCGATCTACCAGCGCCTGCGCGGCTTCGAGGCCACCATTCACGGCGACCCGCTGCCGCCGATCGAAGCCGAAGCGGAACCGCAATCGTTGTAGGATGGAGGAGGTTTTGATGAGCAAGAGAATTTTCACAATTGCGACGGTCTTACTGCTTGCGATCAGCGTGACAACCAGCGCGATGGCTTCCGACCGCAAGTCCCGCAGGAGCCAACACGTCAAAACTCTCCACACCGTCCGTAGCGACGAGAATTGGCGCCCAAGCGATACGAGCTACCGCGGTGGCTTCATCGACCTCGGCCCGCTCGGGATCACGGCGGCTTGCGGCTCCTATCGCTCCAAGCACTATTGCGGCCAGGGTTACTCGGTCTCCGCCTGGTCCTACTGACCACCCCGCTTCCACACAGGGCACTGACGGCTGCGTCAAAGAATGCTAGTGGAAAATCTCTCGGGGCGAATCCAGCAGGCTAAGCGATGCGGCTATCGACGAAACTTCCGGCGCTATTCAGCACCATCGGATTTTTGATCCTTGCCGAAGCGGCCTGGGCGCAAGACGCCATGCCGGGATTTTCCGCACCGCCACGCGCCGCGCCTGTTCCGCGCGCGGCCAGTTGCCATAACGGCGCGAACTTCGATCGCTTTTTGGCGGAGCTAAAGCAGCAGGCCTTGGCGGCCGGGGTTTCGCAGCGCGCGATCAGCGAGGCCGCGCCCTACCTCGTCTACGACCAGGGCATCGTCAACCGCGACCGCGGCCAGCGCGTGTTCGGCCAGGTGTTCACTGAATTCGCCGGCCGGATGGCTGCGCCCTACCGGATGCAGCAGGGTCAGGCGCGGATCAAAACCTATGCCTCCGCCTTTGCGCGCGCCGAAAAAGAATACGGCGTGCCGCCGGCGGTGATCGCGGCGTTCTGGGGCCTGGAAAGCGACTTCGGCGCCAATATGGGCACGCTGCCGACGCTGCGCTCGCTGGTATCGCTGGCCTATGATTGCCGGCGCTCGGAGCGTTTCGCCGGCGAGACCATTGCCGCGTTGAAGATCATCGACCGCGGCGATCTCGCGCCGGATGAGATGATCGGATCCTGGGCCGGCGAACTCGGGCAGACCCAATTTCTGCCGACGCATTATTTCAACTATGCGGTGGACTATGGCGGCCGGCGCAATCTCTTGAGCAGCCCGGAGGACGTGATCGGTTCAACCGCGAACTACATCGCCAACGGGCTGAAATGGAAACGCGGCGAGCCCTGGTTGCAGGAAGTGCGCGTGACGGCACCGGCCAATTTCCCCTGGGATCAGGCCGATCTGACGATCCGTTTGCCGCGCTCCCAGTGGGCCCAGCTTGGCGTCAAATATCCGGACGGCAAGCCGCTGCCGGACGACGACATGCCCGCCTCGCTGCTGCTGCCGATGGGCCGCGCCGGGCCGGCCTTCCTCGCCTACGCCAACTTCGCCGCTTACACCGAATGGAATAACTCGCTGATCTATTCAACGACCGCCGGCTATCTCGCGACAAGAATTGCTGGCGCGCCGCCGATGCAGCGGCCGACAGGTCCCGTAGCGCAGCTGCCTTTCAACGAGTTGCGCGAGCTGCAACAGTTGTTGGTGCGCGCGGGCTTCGATGTCGGCAAGGTGGATGGCGTGATGGGCCAACAGAGCCGCACGGCCGTGAAAGCGATGCAGATCAAATTCGGCTTGCCGGCGGACTCCTGGCCGACGGCCGAACTGCTGGCGCGGATGCGCGGCTCCCGCGCGCAGCCGGCCGCCGCAGCGGCGGCTCAGCCCATAAGATAATATCCGGCCGGGTTTTCATCCCAACAGAGTTGTATTGTTCCATCGCTCATCCCATTTGTGGCATGCGCCATTCGGCTGCAACGATCCACGCCACGAAAGAGCATCACATGTCCTTCTATGACGCCTCCGTTCCAGCCTTCCTGCAAATCCTCGGCAGCCTCTCCGGCATTCTCGCCAAGGCGGAGGCGCACTGTGCCGCCAAAAATATCAAGCCCGAGGTGCTGCTCGGTGCACGGCTCTATCCGGACATGCTGCCGCTGTCGAAGCAAATTCAACTGGCGTGCGACTTCTCCGCTAAGGGTTGCGCCCGGCTGGCGCATGTCGATGTGCCGTCCACGCCCGACACCGAGAAGACATTCGAAGAATTGCGGCAGCGGCTGGCCAAGACCAGCGACTACCTCAAGAAGTTCACGCCCGCGCAATTCGAAGGCAGCGACAGCCGCGAAGTCACCTTCCCGATCGGTGCCGATAAAACGCTGACGCTGAAGGGGCAGGAATTCCTCAATCGCTTTGCATTTCCGAATTTCTATTTCCACGCCGCAACCGCCCACGGCATCCTTCGTCACAATGGTGTGGAGATCGGCAAGCGCGATTTTCTGGGCGCAGCCTGAGCCACAAAGCAGCGCGCGGCCGACCAGTTGCGGAGTAAAGCCGGCCAAGACCGGCGTCGGGAAAAAGGACTGGCCTATCTTCCCGTGCCTGTTTTAAGCAAATCATGCCGACTTGCGACTTCGTGATCGCGGCCGGCTTGCCCATCTCCGCGGCAATGCACAATTCTATTCACGAGTTCCCGCCCGCTTCTCACCAACCCGCCGAGATCAGAGAAAATGAGCACGTCCAAACTCTTCGAGCCGTTCAAGCTAGGTCCGATCACGCTTCCCAATCGCTTTGCGATGGCGCCGTTGACCCGTAACCGTGCCCTGGAGGGCCTGGTGCCCAATCCGCTCGCGGTTGAATATTACGGACAGCGCGCCTCCGCCGGATTGCTGATCTCAGAAGCCACCCAGGTTTCGCAGCAGGGTCAGGGATATCAGGATACCCCCGGCATTTATTCGAAAGAACAGATCGCCGGATGGCGCAAGGTCACCGACCACGTGCATGCTTTGGGCGGCCACATCTTCCTTCAGCTCTGGCATGTCGGCCGCATCTCGCATACCTCGCTGCAACCTGATGGCGGTGCACCGGTGGCGCCCTCTGCGATCCGCGCCAATGGCAAGACCTTCGTCGGGGGCACCTTTGCCGATGTTTCAGAGCCCCGTGCGCTCGAGCTTTCGGAGATTCCGGGCATTATCGACAGCTTCAAAAAGGGCGCGGCCAATGCGATCGCGGCCGGGTTCGACGGTGTCGAGGTTCACGGCGCCAATGGCTATTTGCTGGATCAGTTCGCGAGAGACGGCGCCAACAAGCGCACCGATGCGTATGGCGGCGGAATCGAGAACCGCGCCAAACTGATGCTCGAGGTCACCAAGGCGGTGACGGCCGAAGTTGGCGCTGAGCGCACCGGCATCCGGATCTCGCCGGTAACGCCGTCCAACGACCTTTCCGATTCCAATCCACAGCCTTTGTTCGACTACATCGTTGATCATCTTAATGCGCTGAAGCTGGTCTATATCCATGTCATCGAGGGCGCGACCGGCGGCCCGCGCGATATCGCGCCATTCGACTATCGCTCGCTGCGCAACCGTTTCAAAGGCGCCTACATCGCCAACAACGGCTACGATCTCGAACTGGCCAACAAGGTGTTGTCGGCCGACGAAGCGGACCTGATCGCGTTCGGCAAATTGTTCATCGCCAATCCCGATCTCGTCGAGCGTTTCAAACGCGGCGCGCCGCTCAATACGCCCGACAAGGCCACCTTCTATGGCGGCGGCGTGAAGGGATATACGGATTATCCGGCGCTTCAATCCGCTGCCGCCGCGGAGTGACCCACTCCCTCTCCCCGCCCTGTGCGGGGAGAGGGAGCCCGCGGATGCCCCGATCCAGCTTTCCCACCGGCCGATCGTCGAGCGCCAGATAGAACCGAACAGCCCGTCAGATTGACGGGAAGGTTAGGGAATGTTCGCCCCGATGCGGGGTACACTGTCAGGCTTCGAACGATTGTCGGCCAATCGGGAGAATTGGATGAACAAATCTGCCATTCGGCTCTTGATGCTCGTCATGTTTGCCATCGCATCAGCCGCAGTTCCCGTGGTCGGACCGGCGAAGGCCGCAGCGGACGGCAGCACGGCCGTCAAAAAGAAGCACAAAAAGATGAGTCCGGCGGGAACCGGGGCGCAAACGCCCAGGACGTCTTCGCAGTATCCCCCGAATATGAGCGACGATCCCAGTCGGAAAATCAGCTACTGAAGCTTCTAACCGCCATTTGCGCTGCGCCATAACCAGATCATCAGCGAGCCCGAACGTCCCCGAATCGGGATTCTTCCGGCCCAGTCAGACTGCCCGATTTGAACAGGTCTTGCCCTGCGGCGCGAAGTAACTCGTCGCTGAGCGCAAGTTCTGCGCCGTGGCTTGCCGCCACCTCCATCAGCCGGCTCGCCACGTTGACGGTATCACCCGTCGCCGTGATGTGATGATAGCTTCCGCCGCCGAGCCGTGAGGCGATGATGACGCCGAAATGAGCCCCGACCTTGAATCCCAATTTCGGCGCCGTCGCCAGCCGCAGCGAAGCCAGCCATCGCCCGACACTGCTGCAAAGCCTGAGCGCACATTCCGCCGCTCTCGCGGCATCGTCTGTGGCGGCTGCCGGCAGGCCGAAAAGAATCATGGCGCCGTCACCGAGAAAGCTCGTGATCATCCCGCCGCAGGCGACCGATTCCTTGTCGACCAAAGCGTGAAATACCTTCAACAGATCGCGGGTCTCATCCGGTCCAAGCTGTTCACTCAGGGATGTGAAACCGGACAGGTCGATGAAGACGACCGCCGCATTCTGACGGACCGGCTCAGCAAGAAAATTCGGATCGCGAGCCAACCACTTCTGTATCGCGGGCGCCTGAAATCGTTCGAGCAACTCGTTCCTGGCGGCAAAGTATTGTGCCTGCTGCCGGTCCGACCACAGCTGCAATGATCCGAAAAACACGACTGGCACGGCGGCCGCAGCGACCGGCACGGCCGCACTCATGACCACTCCGTATGAAAATGCCAGGAAGTTCGTCGCTGCCCAGACCAGAACGATGGCAACGGCGACAAGGAGTCCCCCCGCATTCCGCCGCCACGCGAGAAGACCAACAAGAACAGCAGGCAGCAGGACAGCAACGACGCCATCCGCCATACGAACAGATTCGTCCCGCAACGGACCATCCCCCGCCACGAGGTGGTCGATGGCTGTCGCAATGACTTCTACGCCCGGCAACAGCCGATCAAAGGGCGTGGAAAAAAAGTCGCCGCCGCCATTGACTGTCGCGCCGAGAACAACGATTCGGTTTCGGATATCGTCGGGCGATATGTCGCCGGCGAGCACTGAGGCAGCACTTCTGGTCCGGATCGTCCCTCGCGGTCCATAGAACGCAATTGGCAGGGCATGATCGATGTCGGTTGGCACCGACCGCTGCCCCAGCATCAAACGGTCTGGCTCGATCGCGACATCCTTTCCGACGGCCAGCGCGGCAACGCGGAGCGGAAATGACGGTTCGACCGTATCAGCGGTGCGAAACAACATCGGAATGGAGCGAGGCGTACCGCTTTGATCCGTCGCCACGTTGACGATGCCGATGCTGGCGCGATCGGCGAATCTCTTTTGGGGTAACAGGAATCTCTCGGCCGTTGGGAGCCGGGCGAGCGGCCCCTGATCAGTCTCTGAAGAAACCGACTGGCTGGCGTCAGGGAAAATCGCGGCGGCGGCGATGACGGCCGGGCGCGCTGCGAGCGACTTTGCAAGAGCCTCATCGGCGTCGGGAGCGCCGTTGTCGATCAAGAGCAGATCGATGGCGATGACCTTCGGCTCCAGCTTCGCGATCGCATCGACGATCTTTGCGAGATCGATCCGGGGGAGCGGGTAGGCACCCCGCTGCTTCACCACCTCATCGTCAATGGCCACAATGGTCACGAGATCCGGGGGCACCGTTTTGCCGCGGGCGAGCATCCTGATATCGATCGCTGCGGATTCGATGCGATCAAGAAATCGCAAGCCGCCCCGGTTGTGCTCGAAATAGACGCCGAACCCCCAGATCGCCGCCTGAGCGACGGCAATCGACGTCAGGATTTGGCGGCGCATCATCAGCGCTTATTGGCCGAGACGGGCCAGCAAGGCGGACACACGCGCGGGAGCCCAACGCTTCACCGTCAGAGGAGCACCCGCCTCGACGTCCACTCCCTCGCCAGGCCGCAAGGTTACGCCGCGACCGCCCGTCCGCCGTCCAACGCCAACCTGTCCGTCGACGACGAAGACGGAGGTCTTGTCTCCGGTGGCATCAACGGCCCATTTCGTGCCGCGGACTGCGGCGATTGCCTGCGGTGTCACGACCTGAAATTTGTTGCCACCGGGTTTCGGCGCGACCTCGATCAACAAGGCCTTGCCGTCAAGTTCGACCGCATTGACGCGGCCGTTGCGGCCGCTCCGTAGTGTATACTTGGCGCCATCTTCGGCGATGATCGTAATACCGGCGTCGCAGTGCAACGTTTGCGTCATACCCGGGAAGTTTTGGGAAACACAGCCCTGGCTGGCGGGCTGGGCAGCAGCGATTTCAATCGAGCTTAAGCCGCATGCGAGCAGAACAAACCCTGCCTTGAACAACTCTTTCATGACTGCCTCCAACTCCACGATACAGGCGAGCGCGTGGTCCATTGTGCCACGTTGTCATGCTGATGGGCTAACGAAAGCGACGTCCGGGATGCGGCGGAGAAGCGCACGAAATGAAGCCGCTGCGATGATTACGCCGGGATCGGGGGCTCTCCGCGCTGAACGGTTTGCGGATGGCCGTCGTCGTCGATCGAGACATAGGTGAAGTTGCCGTCGGTCACCAGGATCGACTGCATCTCCTTGCGGCGAAGCACCCAGGCCTCGAGGTGCACCGTGATCGATGTGTGGCCGATCTTCACCAGGTTGGCGTGCACGGAAACAAGATCGCCGACATAAACGGGCTTGCGGAAATTCATCGCTTCGATGGCAACCGTCACCGTGCGTGATTTCGCGATCTTGGACGCGAACACGCCGCCACCGACGTCCATTTGGCTGAGCAGCCAGCCGCCGAAAATATCGCCATTCTGGTTGGTGTCGGCCGGCATCGCGAGCGTGCGAATGCAGAGGTCGCCGCAGGGCTCGATTTCAGTGACGGGCTGCGCGTGGACGGCTTGGGTGTCGGTCATGTCAGAAACGGCTCACCAGATTGGAATACGGATTACTTGAAACTATCCCAGCCGGCATCGGGGGTGAAGCGGCCTCCGAATTTTGTGGCCAACTGGCGCAAGGTCGACGCCACATTCTCCGCGCCTCGTGTGCGCGCATAATTCAACGGACCGCCGCGGAACGGCGCATAGCCGGTGCCGAAAATCATCGCGCCATCGACCATGTCGGGATCATCCACAATGCCCTCGCGCAGACAGGCCACGCAAACATTCGACATCGGCAGGATCAGCCGGTCGATCATCTCCGCATCGGGCTCGGGAGCGTTGGATGATCTCAGCGCCTTGTCGGCCTTGCCGTCTTTCCAAACATAAAACCCCTTCCCGGTCTTGCGGCCGAGCTCGCCTTTGGTGACCTTGTCACGCAGCCATGCCGGCGTCGGCGGCAACAGGTCGCCGAATTTCGAGCGCAGCATGTCGCCGACCGCGAGGCAGATATCGAGCCCGACCTGATCGGCGAGTTCGATCGGCCCCATCGGCATGCCGAATTTTTCGGCCGCCGCGTCGATGGTGACCTTGTCGACCTTCTCGTCGAGCATCACCATGGCTTCCAGCATGTAGGGCGTCAGCGCGCGGTTGACGACAAAGCCGGGCGAACTCTTGACTGGCAGCGGCAGGCGGTCGATCGCGCCGACAAAAGCCAGCGCCTCCTTCAGCAGCTGCGGATGGGTGCCGTCGTGACTGACGACTTCGACCAGTTGCAGGCGAGAAACCGGATTGAAGAAATGCAGGCCAAGCAACCGCTCGGGCTTTGCCAGCGTCGTGCGCAAATCCTGTAGCGGGATGCTGGAGGTGTTGGTCGCCAGGATCGCACCCGGCTTCATGCGCGGTTCGAGGCCGGCATAAACCTTTTGCTTCAATTCCAGCTTCTCCGGCACCGCCTCGATGATTAGATCGGCGGTGCGCACCCCTTCGCCATCGAGATCCGGCATCAGCCGATCGAGCGCATCGCGTACTTCCGTGCGCTTGCGGATGATCTTGCCGAAAAGATCGGCGGCGCGTTTCATCGCGCCCGCGATCGGCTCGGGCTTCATGTCGGCGAGCGTCGTTTTGAGACCCTGATTGGCGCACCAGGCCGCGATGTCGCCGCCCATCGCGCCGGCGCCGATCACATGGACGTGTGTGATCGTGTTGCCGGAGCCGGCGACCTTCTTCATCTGGTCGCGCAGGAAAAAGACCCGGATCAGGTTTTGCGCGGTCGGCGTCACCATCAGACGCGCGAACGAACTCTTTTCGGCGGCGAGCATCGCGGCCTTGTCGCCGCCGTGCTTTTCCCAGAGATCGATCAGGCCGTAGGGCGCCGGATAATGCTCGGCGGGAGCCGCCTTCGCGGCTTCAGTGCGCATCCGTGAGGCGAGAAATCCGCGCACCGGGCCGGCGTTCAGGATCGTATTGATAAAGCCGGGCCTGGCACGCTTGAGCCGGCCGGACACCGCGTCTTTCACGGCATTGCGGACATGCCGCTCTTCGGTCACCGCATCGACGAGACCGAGCGACTTGGCCCGGCGCGCATCGATGGTCTTGCCGGTCAGCATCAGCGTCATCGCCTGGGTCGGATTGACGAGCTCGGTGAAACGCGCGGTGCCGCCGAGGCCCGGATGAAGCCCCAGCATCACCTCAGGGAAACCGAAGCGTGCACCATCGATCGCAATCCGCATTTGACAGGCCAACGCAACTTCCAGGCCGCCGCCGAGACAGAAGCCATGGATTACGGCGACGGTTGGAAACTTCACCGCCTCCAACCGGTCGATCACCGCATGCGCGCGCGCAATCTGCGTCTCGACCGCGGCAGGATCGGTCGCACCACGAAATTCGTTGACGTCGGCGCCGGCAATGAAGCCGCTAGCTTTCGCCGAGCGGATGACAAGCCCGGTCGGCCGCTCGCTTTCGAGCGCGGTCAATATTGTATCGAACTCCGCCAGCACGTCGGCCGACAGCGTGTTGGCGCTGGCGCCTTCGCGATCGAACAGGAGCCAGGCGACGCCATCGGCGTCACGCGTCAGTTTGAAATGGCGATAAGGCCCGCTTGCAGCGGGCTTCGGCCCGAGCTCCAGCACGCGGTCGGCGAGCACGTCCAGGATATGGCTTTCCATGACGCGTTCCCTATACCGTTTCGATCAACATGGCGCCGCCGAGCCCACCACCGATACATTCGGTGGCGATGCCGCGCTTGGTGCCGAGCCGCTTCATCGCGTTGACGAGGTGCAGAACGATGCGGTTGCCGCTGCAGCCTACGGGATGGCCAAGGCTGATGGCGCCGCCATCGACGTTCAGCCGGGCACGATCGATCTGCCCGGCGGCTCCGTCGAGGCCTAAAATCTCGCGGCAGAATTTCTCGTCGTTCCAGGCCGCAAGACATCCCAACACCTGCGTCGCGAATGCTTCGTTCAACTCCCAGGTCTCGACGTCCTGGAGCGACAGCCTGTTGCGTTTCAACAACGCGGTCGCCGACATCACCGGCCCCAACCCCATGATCGAGGGATCGAGCGCCGCCCACTGGCTGTCGACAATCACGGCTTTCGGGGTGAGACCGTGCTTCGTGACGGCCTCTTCCGAAGCCAGAATCACCCAGGACGCACCGTCGGTGATCTGCGAGGAATTGCCGGCGGTGACCTGACCCCATGGCCGCTCGAACACCGGCTTGAGGCCGGCTAGTTTATCAGTCGAGGAATCCGGCCGCACACCGTCATCGTGATCGTAGAACTTTCCGTCGCGCGCAAACGCGGTCTCGACCTCGCCCTTGAGAAAGCCGCTCTCTTGGGCATGCGCCAGCCGTTTGTGGCTTTCGACGGCGTAGGCGTCCGACTGTTCGCGCGTGATGCCGAACAGATGTCCGACGACTTCGGCGGTCTGGCCCATATTGAGCTCGGTGATCGGATCGGTCAGGCCGCGCTCGAGGCCGATGATCGGCTTGAAGTAGGCCGGGCGCGCTTTCGCAATCGCCGCCAGCTTCGCCAGAAGGCCCTTGGCGGTCGCTAGCCCCGCAAACCAGCGCACGCCCTGCTGCGGCCACACCAGCGGCGCATAACTCAGGGCCTCGGCGCCGCCGGCCAGGATCAGGTCACCGTTACCCTCCTGGATATAGCGATAGGCGGTATCGATCGACTGCATGCCGCTACCGCAGTTGATCTGCACGGTGAACGCGACCATCTTCTCGCCCATGTCGAGCCGAAGCGCCGCGACCCGCGCCGGGTTCATCTCATCGGCAATGACGTTGACGCAGCCGAGGATCACCTGATCGAACGCATCGGGCGCAAACGGCTGGCGCGCCAGCAGCGGCCGGCCGCACTGAACCGCGAGGTCGACCGGAGTGAACGGTCCGGGCCCGGTGCGCGCTTTCAGGAACGGCGTGCGGCTGCCGTCGACGATAAAGACCGGTCGCGCCATCAGCTTGCCGCCCTCTGCTCACCCAATTCCTGGAAAAAGGAGTGCACGTCGGCCGGCTTCTTGTAGATCGGCGACAACGCTTCCGGCGCGAAATCATCGACCTCGATCACTTTTGCGACCGCCTCATGCGCGGCCTTGAGCTGGTCGCCTTCGGCTTGCGTAATGATGCCGCGCTTCACGGCTTCCTGCCAATCATGCAAGTGCGCGGCACGCATCCGCTTGGAAATCTCTTCCGCCGCCGTGACCAGAAGGAACGCCTTCTCCAGCCGCGCCACGCCGCGGTCATCGTCCACATGCGACAAATCCGGCGTCAGCCTGTCGCGCGCCGCGGAAGGCTCCAGCACCAGTTGGGCACATTCGTGCACCACGCGGTCGGAAGGCCCGAGTACGCGCGCCCCGAACGGCTGAACGACGAATTTCAGAAGACCGGCAACAAAGCGGTTGGGCAGGTTCGCCAGGATCTCGGCAAAACGACCCTCGATGGTGCGGAAGCCGCTCGCCATGCACCATTCGAGCGCGGCGAAGTCGGCGGTCTGACGTCCCTCGTCCTCCCAGCGCTTGAGCGCCGCCGAGAGCAGATAAAGCTCGGACAGGATGTCGCCGAAACGCGCGGAGAGCATTTCCTTGCGCTTGAGCGCGCCGCCCAGCGTTAACAGCGCCATGTCGGCGCAAAGCGCAAAGGCCGTCGAATAGCGCGACAACTGACGATAGAATCCGGTCGCCTCTCCAGCATCGGGTGCGGGGGCAAACATCCCGCCGGTCCAGCTACGGCCAAAGGCGCGGAACAGCGTGACGACGCTGTGTCCGACATGCTTCCAGAATGCATCATCGAACGCATCAAGGCCCTTGGCGCGGTCTGCTTCGCCGAGCGCGTTCATCTCCAGCAAGAGATACGGATGTGCGCGGATCGCGCCCTGCCCGAACACGATCAGGTTGCGGGTGAGGATATTGGCGCCCTCGACCGTGATGCCGACCGGGACTGAGCGATAAAGGCTGCCGAGGTAATTCTGCGGACCGTCGATCACGGCTTTGCCGCCGTGGATGTCCATCGCGTCGTCGATCGCAATCCGCATCCGCTCGGTGGCTTGCAGCTTCATGATACCGGAGATCACCGCCGGATGACGGCCTTCGTTCAGCGCTGCACAGGTCAGCCGCCGCGCCGCATCGAGCAGATAGGCCGTGCCCGCAATACGGGCGAGCGGTTCTTCGATGCCTTCGAACTTGCTGATCGAAATCCCGAACTGCTCGCGGATCCGCGCGTAGGCGCCGGTGGTGCGCGCCGCATAGGCCGCACCCGCCGCCGACAGCGAAGGCAACGAGATGCCGCGGCCCGCAGCAAGCGCCGTCATCAGCATTTTCCAGCCCTGGCCGAGACGCGTCTGTCCGCCGATGATGTAGTCCATCGGGATAAAGACGTCCTTGCCCCAGTTCGGGCCATTCTGGAACACCTGCATGGCCGGCAGGTGCCGATGGCCGATCGAGACGCCCGGAAGGTCGGTCGGGATCAGCGCCACGGTGATGCCGAGTTCGTCCTCGTTGCCGACGAGATGGTCGGGGTCGTAGGCCTTGAACGCCAGCCCCAGCAAGGTCGCGACCGGGCCGAGCGTGATGTAGCGCTTGTGCCAGTTGAGACGAAGGCCGAGCACTTCCTTGCCTTCGAACGTGCCTTTGCAGATCACGCCGGAGTCGATCATCGAGGCGGCGTCAGAGCCGGCCTCCGGGCTGGTCAGACCGAAACAGGGGATGTCGCGGCCATCGGCCAGTCGCGGCAACCAGCGCTCCTGCTGCTCCCTGGTGCCGAAGCGCATCAGGAGCTCGCCGGGCCCGAGCGAGTTCGGCACCATGACGGTGACCGCCGCCGTCAGCGAGCGCGACGACAGCTTGCGCACCACTTCCGAATGCGCGTAGGGCGAAAAGCCTAAGCCCCCATGCTCCTTCGGAATGATCATCCCGAAGAATTTATTGCGCTTGACGAAGTCCCACACCTCGGGCGGCAGGTCGCGCCATTCCCAGTTGATCTTCCAGTCGTCGAGCATGGCGCAGAGTTCGTCGACCGGACCGTTGAGGAAAGCCTTCTCCTCCGCCGTCAGCACGGCCGGCGCCTGCTTGAGCAGCTTCGACCACTCCGGATTGCCGGTAAAAAGGTCGGCATCCCACCAGACATCGCCGGCCTCCAGCGCCTCGCGCTCGGTGTCGGACATCGACGGCAAAACCCCGCGTGCCCAGGAGAAGATCGGCTTGGTGATGAAATCGCGGCGGAAGGAGCTCATGGTGATGTCCTTATATTCGGCGACGCGGCGCGATGGGGAAGCTTTGGCTACATCAAAACACGACTCACCTAACGGAATGCGTCGAAATTTGGTTGATATACCGCATTCAAAATAAAACGAAATTGATGCCTCGCCGCCGGGACGGATAACGGCGGGCAGCCTCAGCAGTTCCGTAATACCACCAGTAGCTTAAAGGGGCGCTAATCAGGCCGCGGCATCTCGAACATGGCGTCCTGGCGAATTTCGAAATAATCGCCCCGGCGGCCCGCGCGCACGATCGGGTGGGCCAGCGCGGTCTGGTAGACGCCATCCCGGATCAACGTCTTGTCGATATGCACGGCGACAACCTCGCCGAGCGTGAGCCAGGCGTCGACCTTGTTACCGTCGGCCCGCTGCAACTGCACCATCTGGGTCAATTTGCATTCGAAGGAAACCGGGCTTTCGGCGACCCGCGGCACATTCACAAGTTTACACGGCGCAGGCGTCAGGCCCGCGACCGAAAACTCGTTTACCTCGTGGGCGACATGCGCGGCGGTTGCATTCATCTGCTTCGCCAGATCCATGGTCGCGAGATTCCAGACGAACTCGCCGGTTTCCCGGATGTTGGTCACGCTGTCTTTCCAGGAGGTCGAGGAAAACCCGATGATCGGCGGCACGTAGCAGAAGCCGTTGAAGAAACTATAGGGCGCCAGATTGACGTTGCCCTTGGCGTCGCGTGACGAAATCCAACCGATCGGGCGCGGCGCGATGATGGCGTTGAATGGATCGTGTTTGAGACCATGGCCGCTCTTCGGCTCATAATAGTGCAAGTCTTTTTCGGTCACGCTGCAATATTCCTGTGAGATGCCGTCATTCCGGGATGGTCCGAAGGGCCAGACCCGGAATCTCGAGATTCCGGGCTCGACGCTTCACATCGTCCCGGAATGACGTATATCGGCTAAATCTGCGGCTGGCTATTCGGCTTGCGCGACACAAGCCCGGCGAGCAGGAAGTCGATCATCTGTTCGATCTCCGCGTGGGGCTTTCCCGGCTTGTTCATGGCCTGGGCAATCATCTGCGGATGGAAGTAGCCAAGCATGGCCTGGCAGGTGCACATGGCGGCGAGCGGCACATCCGTCCCATCGAATTCGCCGGAGGCGGCGCCTTGCGCGATCACGCCACCGATGGCTTCGACGAGGGTCTGCATATGCGCGAGGCAGACTTCCCAGCTCTCTTCCATCGCGATCTCGACCATCTCATGCAGCTTGGAATCGCCGACATAGCGTTCCGAGTTCATGCGGTGGATCGTGGTCAACAACTCGCGCAAACGGGCTGTCGCGGGACCCGGCTTCGCCACGATGGCCTTGGCCGCCACCTCCACCTCGCCCATCAAGATGCGGGCGACGCCTTCGTGGATCGCCTTCTTCGAGTCGAAGAAGCGATACACATTGGCCGGGCTCATGCGCAGCGCCTTGGCGATGTCGCCAACGGTCGTCTTCTGATAGCCGAGTTCGCGGAACAGCCGCTCCGCAACCACAAGGATGCGTTCCCGCGTATCGTTTTCGGTATGTTCGGCAATCAGCGTCATGTTGAGGTCAAGTCCTGGCCGTAAATGTTCAATTATTCCGCCGCTTCGGCAAGCGGAATTGCAGCTTGTGCTCCATCCTGATGCTGCGGCGCAACGCCGGCCTGTTGCGGGCCGCTTTCCTCGAGGCTGTTGCGGAACCAAAGCGCATAGAGGCCCGGCAGGTACAGCAAGGTCAGGAACGTTGCAACAAACAGACCGCCCATGATGGTGATCGCCATCGGGCCCCAGAACGCCGAGCGCGACAGCGGGATCATCGCCAGAATAGCCGCAAGCGCCGTCAGCACCACCGGCCGCGCGCGCCGGACGGTGGCTTCGACGATAGCCTCGCGGCGGGTCAGGCCGTGGGCGACGTCAGTCTCGATCTGATCGACCAGGATCACGGTGTTGCGCATGATCATGCCGGCCAGCGCGATCAGGCCAAGCAGCGCCACAAAGCCGAAGGGCTGGTTGGCGACGTTAAGCCCCAACGAGGCGCCGACGATACCGAGCGGCGCGGTCAGGAATACCAGCAACAGCCGCGAAAAGCTCTGCAACTGGATCATCAGAAGCGTCAGCATCACGATGACCATCAGTGGAAACAGCACGAAGATCGAGGCATTGCCCTTGGCCGATTCCTCGAACGCCCCGCCCGGCTCGATCCGGTAGGCCGGTTCGAGATGATCGCGGATATCCTGCAGTTTCGGCCAGATCTGGTTGGTGACGTCGGGCGCCTGAACGCCATCGACGACATCGCCCCGCACCGTGATCGCCATGTCACGGTTGCGCCGCCAGATGATCGGCTCCTCATGGGCGTATTCGATCTTGGCGATCTGCGCGAGCGGCACCGCCACCCCGTTGCGCGAGGTCACAGTCAGGTCCCCGACATGGCCGAGATCGAGACGTTCGGAGGGTACGGCACGCGCCACCACTTCGACCTTCTCGATGCCGTCGCGCACCGTCGTCACCGGAGCACCCGAAATCAGCATCGCCAGCGCCTGTGAGACGTCTTGCGGGGTCAGGCCCAGCGCACGGGCGCGGTCCTGATCGACGACGAGTTTCAGGTAAGGCGACTGCTCATTCCAGTCGAGCTGCGGGTCCTTGATGTTCTCGTTCTGCTTCATGACATCGCGCACCTGATAGGCAATGTCGCGAACGACCTTTGGGTCCGGCCCAATCACGCGAAACTGAACCGGGAAGCCGACCGGCGGTCCGAAATTGAAGCGATCGACGCGCACCCGCGCTTCGGACAAATCGCCGTCATCGACAGCCTTTTCGATTTTCGCCTTGATCCGCTCGCGCGCCTCGACGTTCTTCGCCACGATCACGATCTCGGCAAAAGCCTCGTTCGGCAGTTGCGGATTGAGCCCGAGCCAGAAGCGCGGCGAACCCTGGCCGACATAGGACGTATAGGTCGCAATATCCTGGTCGCCCTTGAGCAGGCCTTCCGCCTTCTTCACCGACTTTTCCGTGACGTTGAAGGCCGTTCCCTCCGGCAGCCGCAACTGAAAGAACAGTTCGGGTCGTTCCGACAACGGGAAGAATTGCTGCTGGACGTGACCGAAAGCGACAATCGAAAGCGCGAAGACGCCGACGGTTGCGACTACGGTTTTGACGCGGTGATTGACGCACCATTGGATGACGGCGCGCAAGCCGCGATACATGCGGGTCTCGTAGACCGCATGCGGATCGTGGTTATGGCTCACCGTAATGTTCGGCAACAGCTTGACGCCGATATAGGGCGTGAAGATCACCGCGACGAACCAGGAAGCCACTAGCGCAATCGCCACGATCCAGAAAATGCCGCCGGCATATTCGCCGACCGCCGAATTGGCGAAACCGATCGGCAGGAATCCGGCCGCGGTGACCAGCGTTCCCGTCAACATCGGAAAGGCGGTCAATTCCCAGGCAAACGACGCCGCGCGGATACGATCCCAGCCCTGCTCCATCTTCACGACCATCATCTCAACCGCGATAATGGCGTCGTCGACCAGAAGGCCGAGCGCGATGATCAGCGCACCGAGCGTAATCCGGTGCAGGTCGAGCGACATCGCGTCCATCACGATGAAGACGATCGCCAGCACCAGCGGCACCGAGAGCGCAACCACGATGCCGGTGCGCCATCCAAGCGCGACGAAGCTGACGAACAGCACGATCGCGAGCGCCTCGACGAAGGAGTGCACGAATTCGCTGACCGCGTGCTCGACCACTTCCGGCTGATCGGCGATGCGATCGACATTGATGCCTTGCGGCACCGCCTTCATGAATTCGTCCGTCGCCGCCGATACCTCCTTGCCGAGTTCGAGAATATTGGCGCCCTTGGCCGTCACCACGCCGATGCCGATGGCAGGCTTGCCTTCCTGGCGCACAACAAAGCTCGGCGGGTCGACAAAGCCATGGCTGACCGTAGCGATATCGCCGAGACGAAACACCCGGCCGTTGCTTTCAACCGGCGTTTCGGCCACTGCCTTGACGCCGTCGAGCGCGCCGGTGACGCGCAGCGGCACACGCTGAGCAGAGGTCTCGACCGTGCCTGCCGGAACAACATTGTTCTGTTTGGCGAGCGAATCGAACAGCGCCTGCGGCGTGATGCCGAGTGTTGCGAGCTTGGCGTGCGAGAATTCGACAAAGATCTTCTCGTCCTGGGTGCCGTAGATATCGACCTTGGTCACGCCGGAAACCTTGAGCAGGCGCTGACGCAAACCTTCGGCGGCTTTCTTGAGCTGCGCATAATCGGCGCCGTCGCTGGTCATCATGTAGAGGATCGAGTCGACATCGGAAAATTCGTCATTGACGACGGGCCCGAGCAGGCCCGAGGGCAACTCGCCTTGCACGTCGACCAGCTTCTTGCGTAGCAGGTAGAACAGGTAAGGCACGTCCTTCGGCGGCGTCGAATCGCGGAACGTCACCTGCATCGCCGTGAAGGCCGGCTTGGAATAGGTCTGCACCTTTTCGAAGTACGGCAATTCCTGAAGCTTCTTCTCGATCGGGTCGGCGACCTGCGACTGCATTTCGGCAGCGGTCGCGCCCGGCCAGATCGCCGAGACGTTCACGACTTTCACCGTGAAGAAGGGATCTTCGGCCCGGCCGAGCTTCTGATAGGAGACGAAGCCGGCCACACCCAATGCGACGATCAAAAACAGCACCAGCGCGGGATGGCTGACCGCCCAGGCCGACAGATTGAAGCGCTTCATCTTAACCCTCCAGTGCGAATACTGACGGCGATCTAAAACGACAATGACGACACGACCCGGACCTTCTGGCTCGGATCGAGTTTCTGCACGCCGAGCACGACGATCTTGGCGCCCTCGTCGACTCCGCTCGAGATGACGACGCAATTGCTGTCGTAGGATTTGACCGCGACCGGCTTCAGCGAAATCGCACCCTTGTCGTCGACGACGTAGAGCGAGGGATCGCCGCCCTGGCTGTACAGCGACGACAACGGCAGCCGCGCCACCCGTTCAGTTTGCGGATCGGCGAGCGTCAGCGTCGCGGTCATACCGAGCGAAACGTCCTCGCCCGCGTCCGGCAGCGAAAACTTGGCGAGATAGGTTCGCGTCGCTGGATCGGCCGAAGGGGCCACCTCGCGCAGCTTCGCGGCATACTTCTTGTTCGGCTCTGACCATAGCGTCACACTCGCCACGCCGTCCTTGGCGCGGCCGACCAGCGTCTCGGGGATGGCGACCACGGCTTCCTTCTCGGCAAAGCGGGCGATGCGGATCGCAGTCTGGCCGGAAGCGACGACCTGTCCGGGATCGATCAGGGTTGAGGTGACCACCCCTCGGCTGTCCGCGACCAGCGTGGCGTAGGACAATGAGTTATTCGTCAGTTCGACCGAGCGCTCGGCGCGATTGAGCCGGGCCCGCGCCTCGTCGGCGGCGGCCTTGGCGGAATCGAGCTGCGCATCGGTGGCCCAGCCCTTGGTGCGAAGGTCCTTGGCGCGTTGCTCGGCGGCGGCGGCCTGCGCCAACACACCGGTCGAAGCGCGCAATTCGGCCTCGGCCTGCTCGGCCTGGAGCTTCAGGTCGACCTCATCGAGCGTGGCGAGCGGCTGGCCGACATCGACCGTCTGGCCGACTTCGACCAGCCGCTTCGCCACCTTCCCGGGAACGCGAAAGCCCATATCGGTCTCGATCCGGGGCCTGATCGTGCCGACAAAGCTGCGCTCGGGGGATTGGGCTTCATAATGAACGGTGGCGACCAGAACCGGCCGCGATTCCGCTGGCTTCTCGGCCACCTTGTCGTTGCAGCCGGTCAAGACGACCGCCATTGCCGCCAATGAAATTCCAGCTAAGAGCCTGGAATAGCCTGAAAAAAACAAGTGAACCAACATCGGAACTCTCCTCTGGGCTCCTAGCCTATGAGGAGTGTCGACTATTGAATGATAAATGTCAATATTCGTCAGCACTCATGAAATCGTGAACGAGAGCCGCCTGGCCGGTCATCTACGACCCGGGAGGTCGATCAAATGGCCTAGATCGGTTTTTCCGAGCTGACGAACTCGGCCTTGGACTGATTGCCGGCCAGGAGCACCAGAAGCCCGCCAATCAGCGGCAACACGGCCAGCACGAGCAACCCCGTCGAGGTACTGCCGGTCGTCTCCTTCACCCAGCCGATCAGGTAGGGGCCACCGAAGCCGGCGAGGTTGCCGATCGAATTGATCAGCGCGATCGCACCTGCCGCAGCCGTGCCGGAGAGCCAGGCCGTCGGCAGCGTCCAGAACACACCGAAGGTGCAGAACACCCCGATCGCGGCCACCGTCAGCACCACCATGGTCATGGCGGGATCGCTGATAGTGCTGGACGCGGCCAGCGCGAGCGCCGTGAGCAACAACGGCGCCCCGACATGCAGGACGCGCTCCCGCGAGGCATCGGAATGCCGCGCCCACAGGATCATCGCGATCGTGCCGAACACATAGGGAATCGCGGTGACGAAGCCGGTTTGCGCGTTCGTCAGGCCAAATGCCTTTACAATCTGCGGTAACCAGAACTGCATGCCGTAGAGCGCACTGACAAAGCCGAAATAGACCAGGCTGAGCAGGATGACTTTCGGCGACGAAAGAGCTTCGCCCAACGTCAGATGATTTGCAGCCTGCTTGACCGCAATCTCCGCGTTGAGTTTTGAGGCAAGCCACGCCTTCTGCTCGGCTGTCAGCCAGTCGGCGCGCTCGGGCCTGTCGGTGAGATAGAACCAGGTGACGACGCCGAGCAGAACGGACGGCACGCCTTCGATGATGAACAGCCATTGCCATCCCTTCAACCCCATCGCGCCGTCGAGCCCAAGCAGCAGCCCCGATACCGGGGCGCCGATCACGGTGGAGATGGGAACGGCAATAGCGAAAGCGGCGAGGAAGCGCGCGCGGTATTCGGCCGGATACCAGTAAGTCAGATAGAGGATGATGCCGGGGAAAAACCCGGCTTCGGCCGCACCGAGCAGGAAGCGCAGGATGTAAAAACTCCACTCGCCACTGACGAGCGACATCAACGCCGAGATAATGCCCCAGGTCACCATGATGCGGGCGATCCAGCGGCTGGCGCCGAATTTCTCAAGCGCCAGATTGCTCGGCACCTCGAAAATGAAATAGCCAATAAAGAAGATGCCGGCGCCCCAGCCGAACATCGTCGGCGAGATTTTCAAATCCGGATTCATGGTTAGCGCGGCGAGGCTGACATTGACGCGGTCCAGGTAGGAAAAGAAGTAGGCGAGCACCAGAAACGGAATCAGCCGCCACGAGATCGCGCGAATTGTGGACGTCTCCAGTTCGCTTTTCGCAATGTCCGCTGCGGCAATGGACGTGGTGGCAGCCATGTGTTTTCCTCCCCCCGAAATTATTCTTTTTTGAGCGGCCGAAGCCGTGACGCCAACGCCCCATAGCATCCGTACGCCTGGCAAGGAATGGCTACAGCGCATCCCGCTCCCCCGCGAATGAGGGCGGCAAAGCGACTTTGCGCAAAATCTGCAAAGAAATCCGCAAATCCTCAACGAGCCTGACAAACTGACTGCCAAGAGGGCCTGCATTCTCTCGCCCATGGCAAAAATCATTCCCGTCTCATTCCGCCGGTCGCGCCTGCCCCGAGCCCTGCTCCGTGACGGCTGGTGGCTGGAATCGCCGCCCTCCCGTCACACCGTCGTCGCCTTCCCGAGGCGCAACGTTTCGAGTTCTTCCAACGCCAAGAAGGCAAACCACCTCACCCTCGTCCATTCCGGGAAATAGACCCAGTCCCGACCATCGACGGGTCACGGCTTGGTAATTGGCCGAATACTTGACTACACCTCCCGAGACATCGTCCAATTGCGCCAGCGCCAAAGGCTCATAAAACATGGCCTATTCGATTCTTGTCGTCGACGACGATCCTCACATCCGCGACGTCGTGCGCTTTGCGTTCGAAAAGACCGGGATGAACATTTCGATCGCCACCGACGGCAAAGAGGCGCTGCGCCAGTTCGACCGCAACGTTCATGACCTCATCGTCCTCGATGTCGGCATGCCCGAGATGGACGGCCTCGAAGTTTGCCGGCAGATCAGGAAAACCGCGGAGACGCCGATCCTGTTCCTGTCGGCGCGCGACGAAGAGATCGACCGTATCCTCGGCCTCGAGATCGGCGGCGATGACTACGTGACCAAGCCTTTCAGCCCGCGCGAACTGGTCGCGCGGGTGAACGCGATCCTTCGCCGTACCCGCGTTACGCCGCCTGCGGAATCCAAAGCGTTCAAACATGGCGAACTCGCCATCGACGCCGATTTGCGAACCGCCAGTTTTGCGAACAGGCCGGTTGCGCTGACCGCGCTCGAATTCTCGATCCTGCGTACGCTGGTGGCGCGGCCCGGCTTCGTGTTCACGCGCGAACTGATCCTGGATGCCGCCTATGCCGGCAACATCCATGTCGCCGACCGCACCATCGACAGCCATATCCGCAACATCCGCGCCAAGATGGCCGCGGCCGGCTGCGAGTCCGCGATTGAGACCGTTCACGGGGTCGGATTCAAACTCGGCCGTTGCGGGGCGTCATCTTGACCGTCCCTAGTCGATCGGGCGCTGCGGCGCCCGTAAAATGGCGGCCCAGCCTTAGCCTGGTGGTTTTTCTGGTTCTGGCGAGCGTGCTTCTGCTGCCGCTGTTCAGTCTGTATTTCCTCAAAGTTTACCAGAACCAGTTGATCCGGGAGACCGAGTCCGAATTGATCGCTCAAAGCGCAGCATTGGCCGCGGTGTTTCATCGCGAAGTCGAATCCACGATTTCACACGATGTCCCGCTCGGCGCCAAGGTTTCACCCGCCGCGCAAACGCCGGCGGATGGTCCCTATCAGCCGATATGGCCCAAGCTTGAATTGGCCAATGAGAGCGTGCTGCCGCCGAGGCCCGAAGCCCGCGCAACAACCCTCAGCCCCAACCCCGCTTTCGCCGCTCTCGGCACGCGCATGATGCCTGATCTCGCCGTCACCCAGAACGTGACGCTCGCGGGCTTCCGGCTGCTTGATCCCAACGGCGTCGTCATTGCCGGCCGGGAAGAGGTCGGGCTCTCGCTCGCGCATCTGGAAGAAGTCGCCGAAGCCCTGCAAGGGCGTTTTGCCGCGGTGTTGCGCGTGCGGATCTCGAAGCACGATCAACCGGCGCTGTATTCGATCAGCCGGGGCACCGGGATCAGGATGTTCACGGCGATGCCGGTGATCGTGCGCGATCAGGTCGCCGGCGTCATCTACGCCTCGCGCACCCCGAGCAATGTCTTCAAGAACCTCTACGAGCAACGCGCCAAGGCCGCGCTCGCCGTTCTTTTCATGATCGTTCCAACGCTTCTGATCGGATTTCTGTTTCACCGAACCATCACCGAGCCGATGCGCGAATTGGTCGAGCGGACCAACCAGATCGGCAAGGGCGACCGCGCCGCGCTTCGTCCTCTCAAACGGCACGGCACCGGCGAGTTCGCAACTTTGTCGCAGAGCTTCCTGGAAATGGCGCGACGACTGGATATGCGCTCACATTTTATTTCGACATTCGCCACCCACGTTTCGCACGAGTTGAAATCGCCGCTGACGTCAATCCAGGGCGCGGCGGAATTATTGCGCGACGACGTCGATGAGCCCGACATGGACGACGACGACCGCCGCAAATTCCTCGACAACATCATTGCGGATACCGACCGGCTGGCAAAAATATCCGGCCGGCTGCGTGACCTCGCGCGGGCGGAAAATCCGGTCGCGGTCGGCGCGACCAAATTGACCGATGCGGTCGCAAGCCTGCGCTCGTCTTTTGCCGCCCTCGACATCAGGGCAAGCGGCGATCTCGACATGCCGGTTCGCATGTCCGAAGAGAATGCGATGATCATTCTGTCCAACCTTGCCGACAACGCGGCGCGACACGGCAGTACGGTGTTTGATCTGTCGGCCACACGGCAAGGGACGTTGCTGGCTTTGAACGTCAGCGATAACGGCGAAGGCGTTTCACCTAACAACCGCACCAGGATATTCGACAGCTTCTTCACGACGCGGCGCGACAGCGGCGGTACGGGCATGGGCCTTGCCATCGTGCGCGCCGTGCTGGAGGCGCATGGCGGCACCATCCGCCTGGCGAACTCCGAGGCGGGAGCTGCTTTCGAAGTCACGATGCCGATCGCCGACAGCGCGCTCTCGTGACGATCATAGCGCGCACGGGCCCCCTCGCAGTAATCATTGTCCTCGGACTTGCACTGCGTCATTTCGGGCTCCACCTCGGAATACCTGCTTCAATCGTGAAATATGGCGGCTCCATACTTTGGGGCGCGATGGTCTTCTTCCTGATCGCGATCGCGCTGCCGCGGTTCTCAAGATTGCCTATCGCGGGAATTTCGGCCGCGACCGCGGTTGGAGTCGAGCTGTTCCGGCTTTTTCACACACCTTGGCTGGACGATTTTCGCCTGACGCTTGCCGGCGCGCTGTTGCTCGGCAGGATTTTTTCGGTTTGGAATATCCTCGCCTATGGCGGAGGAATTTTGCTGGCGGTAGGACTCGACCGCCTGCCCGGATCGACGCTGGCGGGCGAAACGCCTCACTCCCCGAGCTGAAAACGCTCGAAGCGGTGCAGTTCCTCTTCTATTCCCCGCTTCAATTCCTTGCGCGGGCCCTTGGCCGCCGCACCGACCCAATTCCATTTCTGCAACAGCAATTTCCCGTTCTGGCGATCGGTCTTGAGATCGAGCGCGGCGACGATCTCGTCGCCGATCAGAACCGGCAGCGCAAAATAGCCGAACCGCCGCTTCTCCTTCGGCACATAGGCCTCGAACAGATGTTCATAGCCGAAGATCAGACGCGTCCGCTTGCGCTGGATGATCAGGGGATCGAACGGAGAAAGAATATGGACCCGATCGGTCGCGGTGTTCCCGATGGTCTCCAGCGTCTCGGGCTCTGCCCAATGCTCCTGTTTGCCGGCGCCTTCGAGCGCAACTGGAACCAGTTCCTTGCGGCGAACGCGCGCCTCGATCAATCGCCGAACCTTCTTCTTGCTTGGCGCATCGAGATGACAGATGGAATCAAGGCTGACCACGCCCTGCGCGCGAAGACTGCGGTCGAGCAAATATCCGGTAATTTCGCGCGCCGAGGCAGCCTTTGGCCAAACCTCCCAGCCGAAATGCCGATCCGTCAGCTCATACGTCTTCAGCATCCCATTGCGTTCGGAGATCGTGACCCGGCCTTCATAGAACGCCAGTTGTAGCGCGCGCTTCGACGGCTTGCGGCTCGCCCAGGCATGGACTTTCTCGACCAGGACGTCGTCATCGATATCGCGGATGGTTAGCGCGCCGTCTTTCCTCAGAAGCCGCATCACCTTGCGCAAATCGGCGGACTTGACCTCGCCGAACCATCTGTGGCCCTCGCGCCGATGAAGCTTCATCGCGGGAATGAAAAACCGAAAATCCTTCGCCGGCACATAAGACAGTGCATGGGTCCAATATTCGAACACGCTTTTGTCGACGCTCTGGGCGTGACGCAGATCGGCGCGGCGATACGCAGGAATGCGATTCCAGAGAATGTGATGGTGGCAGCGCTCGATCACATGGATGGTATCGATCTGCACGTAGCCGAGATGCTCGATCGCATCTCGCGTCGCCTCCGGGCCCTCGCCGAACGGGGCTTCCGAATCGAGCCGCTGGGCGCGCAACCAGATGGCTCTGGCCGCACGCGCCGTGATCGGAAAGGGTTGGCCGGTCGGCGACATCGCACGCTAACTTAACGGGATTCGCGCGTTTCGACAGGCGTCTCAACCCGAAAGAGGGCGAACCGCTCAGGGCTTGGCGCGGTCGCCGATGCTCCCGGTGGCGGTCTCGGCATCGCACACCGCCTTGCCGCGCTCTGGCGCCTTGCACCGGTAGACGCTGCCGGTGAGGCGATCGATCAGCCACACATTGTCTTCGAGCCCGCTTTCCATGCCGATGAAGCGCGTCCCAACCGCCGTAATCAGCGTAGACAGCAAAATGGCCGCGGCAATGATGACCGCGCCGATCAGCACGGAGACCGGGGTTCCCACCTGCCCTGGCATGATTGGACGATACCCCTGGTATTCGTTTGGCTTCTTCTTAGTCGGGAACAGAGACAGTTGACGTCACTCACTCGAATCGTCGTAACCAAACCTTCTTTAGAAGCCCATCTAGCCAAATTTTTGTCCGCGCCTGCCGCGGCAGGGCGACCACTTTCCGGTCCAGGCCGACGTCTAACGCCATTATCCTGGGCTTCGGTTGTCGATCTGACCCAAATCATATCACCTCAATCGAACCTTTCGCGCCGTCGGAACATCCGACCAGACGTAAAAGGCGAGGATCAAAACCATGGCTGGCTTTCCCCGGCTTTCCCGAACCACCGCGATAATGCTCGGCGCCGCCCCATCGATGACGGATCGCGGAACTCGCTGCCACCAAGCCCAAGATCGATCTCGACATACCGCTTCCAAGCAAGCGACGCCGAGACGGCTGCTGGCTCTCCCCAGCAAGCCGTCGCTTCGCGTTCCAGGATTACGCGGCGGATTTTCCCTCATAGGCCCGACGCAATTCAGCGATGTCGAGCTTGGTCATACCCAGCATCGCCTGCATCGCGCGCTTGGCGCCGGACGCGTCCGATCCGCCCAGGAATTCCGGCAGCACCGACGGCACGATCTGCCAGGATACGCCATAGCGATCCCGAACCCATCCGCATCGTTGGGCCGCGCCGCCATCGGAGGCCAATGCATCCCACAAACGATCGACTTCCGCCTGATCGGCGCAATCGATCTTGAACGAAATCGCCGGCGTATATTCGAAACGCGTCCCGCCATTGAGGGCCATGTATTGCTGACCGGCGAGGGTGAACTGAACCACCAGCACGCTGCCGGCCTTGCCGCCAGGGTTGTCGACCGGACTCCGCTGGACGCGATCGATCCGGGAATCCGGCAACAGCGAAACATAGAATTTCGAGGCTTCCTCGGCTTCGCCGTTGAACCAGAGGCAAGGCGAGATTTTAGACATGGTCAGGCTCTCCTTCGTGATGACACCGTCCTTCATGAGAAGGCGAGCGGAGGACGAACGAGGGAGCCTATATCCGACATCAGCATTTTAAAATTCTGGAAGTACCGGCTGTTCGCTACCTTTCGCCACACGGTTCCCGAACCAAGAAAAATGGCCGGGACAAGCCCGGCCATCAGTCAACCTTTATCAGATCGTCTTGTTATTATGTCGAGATCGGCGTTGGCATGGTCAGAAACGCCTTGGTCGCATGCCAGAACAGCTGCCGGTTGGTGGCCAGCACAACCGAGTGCGCCACGCCGGGCAAAATGATCAATTGGTGATCGCCGTTGGGCAGCTGACCGAAGAAATCCTGTAGGTCCGCCAGGGTGGAATTTCCGTCATATTGACCGCTGATCACCAGCGTCGGCACGACGACCTTCTTGGGATCGACCTGCGGCATCTTGGACGTCATGTCGAGGTAGGTGCCGGTCGGAACCTGATCGCCGAACGGCATCTCGGCGTCGGCCAGCGCCTCGACAGCGGCGAGTTCGCTGGTGCCTGGTTTGTCGCGTGTCGCGATCGAGCGGATCATCTCGCGGTCACGCTTGCGCATGTTGTGAGTGCGATAATAGTCGAGCTGCTCGGCACGCTTGACAAGCGTCGGCGCGCCATCGCCCTTGTACGTGAAAGCAGCCAGCACCAGACGATCGACGCGGTCGGGTTGGACCTCCGCAAAAGCGCCGGCACGGATCGCGCCAGCGGATTCGCCGAGGAAGTGATACTTCTGCCGCCCGGTTTCCTTGGCGAGGACGTCAAGCGCGGCCTTGAGATCTTCGACACCGCTCTTGATGTCGGAATTGCCCGAGGTCCGCCCGGACTTGCCGTAGTTCTCGTGATCCATGGTCCAGCAGTCGAAGCCATAGCGGGCGAACTCGTCCATTACGGAATATTCGCCGCCACCTTTGACGTGAATATCGAAGCAGCGTGACGTCACCGACGAGCCGTGCACGAAAAACAGCACCGGCTTGGACGGTTCGCCGGCTTTCGGCGCACCAACGCGCTTGCGGAACATCCACAAGGGGACATCGCCCTTCTTCGCCCAATATTCGCTGCTCCAGATTTCGCCGCCTTCGCTGGCAGCACTGGCGCTTTGAGCGGGCAGCGTCGCGGCCAGACCTCCGGCGACAAGACCAAGGCCGGCGCCCTTCATCAGGGAGCGTCGCCCGAGCGATTGATTGATGAGCGATTGATTGGATTGCGTCACGATTCCCTCTCCGATCACGGTTTTAGTTTTATGAGTTTTTATCTTGCCAGGCTCGATTTGCGATTTTCATCTAATGAAATCGCTTGCTTCTCAAATCGCCCGCAATCTAGCAGACCGCTCACAGCGCCGGAAGATATTCCGCACGACAGAACCCGCCCGCTGCATCGCGATACGGTAACGACGTCGTGTCCAATGCCCCGTTTGAACGCGCAACTTAAGCGCTCTTTAAGTATCTCAGGGATTGCAAATATCTCAGGGATTGTTGGGGTCGCGGTGCACGGGATCGACCCACAGCACCTTTTCCGGCTTCTCGACCGGTTCGATGTCGAGGTTGATGGCGACGGCCTCGCCGTCGCTGCGCACCAGCACGCATTCCAGCGGCTCGTCCGGACTGGCATTGATTTCCTGATGCGGCACGTAAGGCGGCACGAAAATGAAATCGCCGGGATTTGCTTCGGCCGTAAATTCCAGATGGTCTCCCCACCGCATCCGCGCCTTGCCCCTGACGACATAGATGATGCTTTCGAGATGGCCGTGATGATGCGCGCCGGTCTTGGCATCCGGCTTGATCGTAACCGTGCCGGCCCACAATTTCTGGGCGCCGACGCGGGCAAAATTGATCGCTGCCTTGCGGTCCATGCCGGCGGTCGAAGGCACGTTGGGATCGAGCTGATGGCCGGGAATGACCCGGACGCCATCATGCTTCCAGCGCCCCTCGCCGTGGTCATGGGAATGATCGGAATGGCTGTGATCGTGCGGATGGCTCATGTCGATAGGTTCCAGTGAAATCTTGAAGAGAACGCTACTGAAAATAGCGATGACAAGCCAGCCCGCAAGGAACGTTTCCGCCTCCCAAAACTTAGTTCTTCATCAAACCGATCGAACAAGGAGACCATTTCATGGGTAGCGTCGCAGACAAGATTAAAGGCAACGCGAACGAGGCGATGGGCAAGGCCAAGCAAGGCATCGGCGAAGCCGTCGGTTCCGACCGTTTGCAGGGCGAAGGCGCCATTCAGGAGATCAAGGGTAAGGGTCAGAAGGCCGTTGGCGACGCCAAGGAAGCCACCAAGGACGCTGTGAACACGGCGGCTGATGCGGCCAACCGCAAGCTTTGATTGCGGGTATTATCTCAATGCAAAAGGCCGCTCTGCGAGGAGCGGCCTTTTGTTTATTCCGTTTTGTTTTATTTGGCTGTCAAATCAGCCCTTCACATTAAGTAGTTCGACGTCGAAGATCAGCGTCGCATTCGGCGGGATGACGCCGCCCGCGCCGCGCGCGCCGTAACCAAGTGCGGGCGGAATGATCAACGTGCGCTTGCCGCCGACTTTCATCGAGCTCACGCCTTCGTCCCAACCGGCAATGACCTTGCGTTGTCCGATCGGAAATTCGAACGGTTCGTTGCGATCGACCGAGGAGTCGAATTTCTTGCCCTTTTTGCCGTCCTCATAGAGCCAACCCGTATAATGCATCACACAGATCTGACCGGGTTTTGGCGTCGCGCCTGTACCAACCGTGCTGTCGATGATCTGCAATCCTGATGCGGTGGTCATGGCTTTTCCTGGGGTTTGTGCCATCGCCGCGGTTGGCCTCGATACCGCCGACGCGGTCAAGATCGCCAACGCAATGGCAAGAGTGGAAAACGTCGCGTGCGGAAAACGTCGCATGGTGGTGTACCTTTTTGAACGATCAGGTTCGAACGGTCGGGCGACTGTCTAAAGCGCGATGAGATTTGGTTGAATCGTCATCGCGCTTTAGTTCTTTGATGAAGCATGATCTCCGCGCAAACGCGTTCCGCGTTTGTCGCGAGGGAAAACCGCTTCACACTTTTCCGGATCATGCTTTAGCTCAACGTTCCCGGCAAAACCAGCCTTGATAGAGGCTAGCTCGCGCGGGGCGCGGCCTGATCAATATCCGAGCGCGCAGCCGTCCTTGCGGGGATCGGAGCCGCCGGTCAGCGTGCCCTTCTCCCAGTCGATCCAGACGGCCTGGCCGCCGCCCAGCGGCGGGACGACCTTGGTGGTCTGGTGTCCGAGCTTTTGCAGACCTGCAACGATGTCGGCCGGCACGCCGTCTTCGAGCTGATAGACGTTTTCATAGTGCAGGCCGCGCGGCATATCGATCGCCTCCTGCACGTCGCACCCGTAGTCCAGAATGTTGGTCAGCACGTGGGTCTGGCCGACCGGCTGGTATTGGCCGCCCATGACGCCGAACGGCATCACCGCGCGGCCGCCCTTGGTTGCGAGCGCGGGAATGATGGTGTGCAGCGGGCGCTTGCCCGGCGCGATACAGTTCGGATGGCCGGGCTCGATGCGAAAACCAGCGCCACGATTTTGAAAGAGAACGCCCGTCTTGTTGGAAACGATGGCGGAGGCCCATGAATGGGCGACGGAGTTGATGAACGAGCAGACGTTGCGATCCTTGTCGACTACAGAGATGTAGATCGTCGAGGGATTCATCGGCGGCGAGACCTTCGGCAGGTCCAGCATCCGGTCCATGCGGATCTTGCCGGCCCATTCGTCGGCGAATTCCTTGGCGAGGATCCTCGCAACATCGACTTTGACATGCGCGGGATCGCCGATGTTCTGCTCGCGCATCATGTAGGCAACGCGCGCAGCCTCGGCCTCGAGATGAAAACGTTCAACACTTAACGGCGCAAATTTCGTCAGATCGAAATGCGACAGGATGTTAAGCATCACCAGCATGGTGATGCCGGGTCCGTTCGGCGGGCACTGCCAGACGTCGAGACCTTTATACATGGTGCCGATCGGCACTGTGGTCTCGGTGGCGTGATTGGCGAAGTCTTCCAGGGTGTGCAGACCGCCGGCGCCGCGCAGGGTCTCCACCATATCCTCGGCGATCGCGCCCTTGTAGAAAGCATCGGGTCCGCTTTTGGCGATAGCCCGCAACGTCTGACCGAGCTCCGGCTGCTTGATGACGTCGCCAGCTACCGCCGCCTTGCCGTGCGGCAACAGATAACGCTCGGTGTGGACGCCCTTCTTCAGCTTCTCGAAACCGTTTTTCCAGTCAAACGCGATGCGGGGGGCGACGACATAGCCTTCCTCGGCTGCCTTGATCGCCGGTTGCAACAAGGTGTCGAAGCCGAATTTGCCATGGTCGCGCAGGATCGTTGCCCAGGCATCGATCGAGCCGGGAATGGTGACCGAATGCGCTGAAGTTAGCGGGATCGCGTGGATGTTACGCTCGAGATACCATTCCGGCGTCGCCGCTTTCGGCGCTCGGCCTGAACCGTTATAGGCGACGATCTTGCCTTCGCCCTTCGGCTGGACCAGTGCAAAGCAATCGCCGCCGATGCCGGTGGATTGTGGCTCGATCACCGCGAGCAGCGCGGACGCCGCAATCGCCGCATCCGCCGCGGCCCCCCCAGCGCGCAGCACCTCGATGGCTGTCAGCGCCGCCAGCGGGTGGGACGTCGCCACCATGGCGTTCTGGGAATGGACCGTCGACCGGCCGGCGAGATGGAAATTCCTCATGCGAAATGGCTCACTTGTCGCTGTTTTCCCGGTTTGCAGGGCTCTTTAGGGGTTACTTGGCATATTCAATACCACCTGCGCAATGCTTGGATGATGCATAAGTGGAGGGTGCCCCCTGCCCTCGCCAACGCTCTCCTGCTAGATGACCACAATGCCTACCAAGGTCGCCGCTTTTTACCAATTTGCATCCCTGCCGGACTTTCGCGAATTGCGCGAGCCGCTGCGGAAGCTGTGCGGCGATCTCCAATTGAAGGGCAGCGTGCTGCTGGCCCATGAGGGGATCAACGGCACATTAGCGGGAAGCCCGGAGGCCATCGACGAATTCGTCGAAGCGCTTCGCGATGGCGAGCTATTTGGCGGCCGCCTCGACCATCTGGAGCTTAAATTCTCATCGGCCGCGACGCTGCCGTTCGGCCGGCTCAAGGTCAGGCTGAAGAAAGAGATCGTCACCTTCGGCGACAAGGCTGCCGATCCGACGCGTCAGGTCGGCACCTATGTCGAGCCTGAGGGGTGGAACGATCTGATCGCCGACCCCGATACGATTGTCATCGACACGCGCAACGCCTTCGAGGTCGCGATCGGCACCTTCGAAGGCGCGATCGATCCTGCCATCGCGAGCTTCGGACAATTCAAGGAATTTGCCGCACGTCATCTCGATCCGTCGAGGGATCGTAAAATCGCGATGTTCTGCACCGGCGGAATTCGCTGCGAAAAGGCTTCAAGCTATCTGCTCGCGCAGGGTTTTGCCGAGGTCTATCACCTGAAGGGCGGCATCCTGAACTATCTCGAACAGGTTGCCGAAACTGAAAGCCGCTGGCGCGGCGAGTGCTTCGTCTTCGACGAGCGCGTCGCGTTGGGCCACGGTTTGCGCGAACGCCAGACGGAGCAGGAAAGCAATGAGTGATCTCAAGACGCTCGCCGATCGCGTCGATACGCTGGAGTCGCGGCTGGCGTTTCAGGATCACACCATCGAGGCACTGAACAAGACCGTCACCGAACAATGGGCGAAGATCGATGCGCTGACGCGACAGCTTGTCACGCTCCGCGAGCAGTTGCGGGAGGCCGAAAGCCATATGCCAGGCCTCGCCAATGAGCCGCCGCCGCATTACTGAAAGTGACCGTACTGAAAGTGACGGTTCGCCCGGCAAACAAACTTGTTTTTCCGGGCCTTTCTTGGTGTATCAGGTTTTGTCGATCACATCGTATCCTTGAGTAAGCATGACCAAGCCGTTCCTCGACGTACTCTCCGGCCGCAAGCAGGTGGTGCCGCCGATCTGGATGATGCGGCAGGCCGGTCGCTATTTGCCGGAATACCGGGAGTTGCGGGCGAAAGCGGGCGGTTTTCTCGATCTGTGCTTCACGCCGGAACACGCCGCTGAGGTGACCCTTCAGCCGATCCGCCGCTTCGGCTTCGACGCTGCGATCATCTTCTCGGATATCCTCGTCATTCCCTACGCGCTCGGCCGCTCGGTGCGATTTGAGGCCGGCGAAGGACCGCGGCTTGATCCGCTGGATAGGCCGGAGACAATCGCAACACTCGCCTCGCAGGCCGACTTCGCCAAACTGGAGCCGGTGTTCGAGGCGCTGCGCCGTGTCCGGCGCGAACTCGATGCCAAGACCGCCTTGATCGGCTTCTGCGGGGCGCCCTGGACGGTGGCTACTTACATGGTGGCAGGCCAGGGAACGCTCGACCAGGCACCGGCGCGGATGCTGGCCTATTCCCATCCCGCCGCGTTCGAAAAAATCATCGACGTGCTGGTCGAGAATTCGATCCAGTATCTCCTCGGCCAGCTCAAGGCCGGCGCGGACGCGCTACAGATTTTCGACACCTGGGCCGGCGTGCTGCCGCCGCGCGAGTTCACGCGCTGGTCCGTCGAGCCGACGCGCCGCATCGTCGCGGGCATACGCCAGCAAGTGCCCGACGCGAAGATCATCGGCTTTCCGAGGGGCGCTGGCGCTTCGCTGCCGGGCTATGTGGAAGCAACCGGCGTCGATGGCGTCAGCATCGATTGGGCGGCCGAACCATCGCTGATCCGCGAACGCGTGCAAAGCCGCGTTGCCATTCAGGGCAACCTCGATCCGCTTGTCCTGATCGCGGGCGGCGCAGCGCTGGATCGCGCAGTCGACGATGTCCTGGAAAATTACGCCAGGGGACGGCTGATCTTCAATCTCGGCCATGGGATCTTGCCGGAAACCCCGATTGCGCATGTCGAGCAGATGATCAAGCGGGTGCGGAGCTACAAAGCCTAGACTTTATTTGGGCCGGCTGCGCTCGATGATCTCGGCTGCGCCCTTTGCCAGCAGTTCGAGGCCGGCGGCGCGGCCGAGTTCGCGGGGCCGGTCGGCAGGTCCGGAATGCGAAACCTCGATGAAGCGCTGTCCCCCTTCGTCCAGCACCGACGCCGTCAACGACATATGCGTACCATCGATCGTGGCCAATCCCGCGATCGGAGAATTGCAGTGACCGTTGAGCACCCACAGCACCTCGCGCTCGGCATCCGCGCAGCGGCGCGCGGCGAGGTCGTTGATCTTCGCCAGAAGACCTCGCGTTGACCAATCGTCGGCGGCGCATTCCACCGCAACAATTCCCTGCCCCGCCGCCGGCAGCATCTCCGCGGTGGAAAACTCATAAGCGATACGATCGGCAAGGCCCACGCGTTCAAGACCCGAGCGCGCCATGATCAATGCGTCCGCGGGGCCAACCGCACCGCCATCGGCGAGCCGCTGTTTTTCCAGACGGTCGAGCTTGCGCATGCGGGTATCGGCGGCGCCGCGATAATGGATCACTTCGATGTCGGGAAAGAGCCGGCGCGCATAGACAGCGCGGCGCACCGCATTGGTGCCGATCTTGAAGCCCCTGCCGCGCGAATCTCTCAATTCGTCGACCGAAAGCCCCGGCCGCAGCACCAGCACGTCGCTCGCGGAATCGCGCGACAACGTCGCGCCGATCACCAGTCCCGGCGTGTCTTCGTTGCCGGGCATGTCCTTCAGCGAATGCATCGCCGCCTGCAACTTTCCGGCGCGGACAGCCTCTCGGATCTCGGCAACGAAAGCTCCGCCCTTGCCGCCATGGGGCAAGAGTTTACCGGTCTGGTCGGTGTCGCCTGTCGTCTCGAACTTGACGATCTCGACATCGACGTCAGGGGCAACCGCCGCAAGACGCCGGGCGATTTCCTCGGTCTGGGCCAGGGCCATGGCGCTTTTGCGCGTGCCGATCCGCAGTCGCATTAAACGGGTGCTCGCTCAGTCTCGATGCTGCCGATGCAATGGCACCGGCGCAGAGCGCGAAGAATAGAACGCGCGGGCGTCGAATGCAAAACAGTCTTGGTTTAAAACAGATTTGGCTGGAGAGCGGCTAGCGCGCGTCCTGTAGGATCAGGTCGGAGGCCTTTTCCGCGATCATGATCACCGGCGCGTTGGTATTGCCCGAGACGAGGTCGGGCATCACGGAAGCATCGATCACTCGCAAGCCATCCACCCCACGAACGCGCAGCCGTTGGTCGACCACGGCGAGCGGATCGTTCCCCATCCGGCAGGTCGAGGTCGGATGGTAGATGGTGGTACCGCGGGCGCGGCAGTAGGCCAATAACGCCTCGTCGCTCGTGATCTTGTCACCGGGATCGATCTCCTCGACGACATAGGGCGTGAGAGCCGGCGCACGCAAAATCTTGCGCAAGATCTTCAAGCCTTCGACATTGGTCGCGCGATCCACTTCGCTCGCGAGATAATTGATCCTTATTTCCGGAGGCGCGGCCGGATCGGCGCTTTTGATCCGAAGCGAGCCGCGGCTCTCGGGCCGCAATTGACACACCGACGCCGAGAATCCGGAGAATGGATGCAGCTTCTCGCCCATCTTGTCGGTCGAGAACGGCAGGAAGTGGATCTGGATGTCCGGTGTCGCCAACCGCGGATTGGTCTTGAAAAACGCGCCTGAGGTGCCGGCGGCGATCGTCAGCGGCCCGGTTCGGAACGCGGCATAGCGCAAGCCGGTCAAAACCTTGCGGACGGGATTGTTGACGATGTCGTTGAGGGTGACGGCTTGCGAGCAGCGCATGACGACACGGACTTGCATATGGTCCTGTAAGTCGTTGCCGACGCCCGGCGCATCCAGCACGACCTCGACGCCGTGCTGGCGCAACAGATCCGCAGGTCCCACGCCCGAAAGCTGCAACAGTTGCGGAGAGTTGAACGCCCCGCCCGAGATCAAGATTTCCTTGCGCGCCCGCGCCGTGCGCGGAATGCCGGCACAGCGATACGCAACGCCGACAGCGCGGCGTCCCTCGAACAGGATTCGCTCGGCGAGCGCCGAGGTCTCGACATGCAGGTTGGGTCGGGCCCTGGCCGGGCGAAGATAAGCGACCGCTGTGCTCGCCCGTCGCCCGCCTTTGGTCGTGGTCTGGAAAAAGCCGGCGCCTTCTTGCGTCGCGCCGTTAAAGTCAGAATTTTTGGGGTAGCCGACTTCCGCCGCCGCATCGACAAACGCCGCCGATAGCGGGTCGGCGTGCCGCCAGTCCGAGACGGGCAAGGGGCCGCCGACTGCGTGAAAATCATTCGAGCCGCGCGTCTGGTCCTCGGCCTTCTTGAAATAAGGCAGCACGTCGTCAAAGCCCCAGCCGAGATTGCCCTGCTGGCGCCAGCGGTCGTAATCTTCGTGCTGACCGCGGACATAAAGCAGCCCGTTGATCGAACTCGATCCACCCAGGACCTTGCCGCGCGGCTGAAAAACATGTCGACCGTTGAGCCCTGGCTCCGGCTCGGTCTGGTACATCCAGTTGACGGCCTTTTCCTTGAACAACCGTCCGTAGCCGAGCGGAATGTGAATCCAGAGATGGCTATCCTCCGGTCCCGCCTCGAGCAGCAGGACCGAATGTTTGCCGTCGGCAGTCAGTCGATTGGCGAGCACGCATCCTGCCGATCCCGCTCCGACAATGATGTAATCAAATTCGAGTTGATCGGAGCCTGACGCGACCTTTTGGTTCATGTTGTTTCTTCAAGATCGATACAGGGAGAGCAGATGATTGAATCGCACAATAACTTTACGCGATCATCAGTCAATCAGTGGACTGGGATTGGTGTGCGTGACTGGTGTGGCGGTTCAAAAGTTCGTAACTGTGCGGCAGAAAGACGATACGAACTTCTGAACCGCCACACTAGTGCGCGACTTCGTCACACCGTCGCGACATAGTGCGACGAGAATAACTTCACCAGCCAACGAAAAGGGCGCCCGATCGATATCCACGATCGGGCGCCCGTCTCTCAGCAACACGTCTAGATCGCAGTGAGCCCGAGCGCACTACTTGATGTCGACTATTCCGACTTGATTGACCAGACTGTTGGCCATGACCGGATTGCCGCTCGGCGCAACCACCATATTGCGCACGATATCACCGCCGCCGGGGATCGCCCAGCTCTGGAATTTTTCGGTCGCCGGATCGAAGCGGACGATCGTGTTGGGCTTGGCGTTTGATTCATTGTACCAAACCGCCCCCTTGGTGAAGACCATGCCGTAAGGCTCGGACTTCGGACCGCTTGGCGACGGCCAATCCTTGACCGATCCGGTGGCAAGGTCGAGCTTGCCGATATATCCGCGTGCAAAATCGGCGTACCAAACCGCGCCGTCAGGTCCGATCGCGAGACGTCGCGGCCGGGCCGCCGGATCGGGCAGTGCGTATTCCTTGATGGCCATCGTATCCGGATCGATCGTGGCAATCTTGTTGGTACCGAACTCGACAAAGACCGGCACGCCTTTGGCATTGATCTGGATTCCGTAAGGACGCGATTTTGGCGTCGGCGACGTCACGAGCTTGATCGCTCCGTTAGCCGGATCAAGGCGGCCCACCATATTGGCCTGCTGCACGGTGAACCACAAAATGCCCTTCTGGTCGAAATTGAGGGTATGTGGATCCTTCGCGTTTGGGTCCGGCAGCCGATATTCGGTGACGATGCCCGTTTTGGGATCGAGTTTGCCGATCAACCCGGCTAGATTTCCCGTGAACCAGATGTTGCCGTCCTTATCGTCAACCAGCCCATGCGGGCCGGTGAAGGCCGACTTCAGCGTATATTCCCTGATCGCGCCCGTCTGGGGATCAACCCGGCCTAGTTTGTTGGCTAGTTGCGCAGCCCACCAAACCGAGCCATCGCGGGCGCCGAGGGGATCGTGCGGACGCGCGCCTTGCGTCGGCACATCCCACATCCTGAAATCGACCTTCACCGGTCCGTCGATGATGACGGCCTCCGGGCGCTTGCGCTCCGGGAAATTCTTCATGAGATAGTCGGTCATCGCGCCCCATTCCTCGGCGGGCACGGGCGCGTCCATATTCTGCATCATGCGCACGACCGTCAGCCAGCCTTCCGCCGTATAGCCGCCGCGAACCCGGTTGATGTCATGGCAACCGTTGCAGGTGTCGACGAAGCGCTGCTTGCTCGGCCCCTCCGGCCATTCTTTGGCCGTGTATTGCGCATTAGCTGCCGACGTCCCGAGGACAACCATTGCCGGCAAAAGAACGAGTAGCTTGGCGTGCATTGTCATGTCGTGATTCCCCCATCATCCGATCTCAGGTCCAGCCTGTCTTGATTTGATTGGTGGCAAGCTAAGCCTAAGGCCATTCAGCCCGTCAAGCATGAGCCAACGATAACGGCGCCGCCAGCTATCGAACGATCGGCGATCACACCCTCGACCCGCGCGGAAGCCGGGAACATTTTCCGCTATCGCGATGTGCGCGCCGCATTTGTCGCGGGCACTGCTGCGGTGTACCAGTCCGCCAACTCGCTGCCGGTAAAAAAGCCGGCGTCAGGCGAGGCAGTCAGCAGATCGAGCATGCGCTCAAGCTCATGGATGCGGTGCGGCACCGCTATCAGATGCGGGTGCAAGCCGATCGCCAGAACGATGGCACTGTCGCGGCATTCGATCTCGAACCGGCGCAGCGTGAATTCCAGACGTCTCGCCATCTCGCCGGTCGCGTGCCGCTCGATGGCATAGATGATGGAGTCATTGACCTCGAGGTTGTAGGGCATCGCGATCAGTGGACCTTCCGACGTATTCATCCATGCCGGCCGATCATCGACCACCCAATCGCAGACGTAATCGATCCCCTTGCGCCTGAGGATATCAGGCGTGTCGACAGTCTCGCGCAATCCCGGCGACAGCCAGCCGCGCGGCCGCCGCCCGGTAAAACTTTCGATCTTGTCGAGGCTCGCGCCGATCACCGCCGCTTCACCGCCCTCGACATGATTGATGGCTTTCTGATGCATGCCGTGACCGATGAATTCCCAACCCGCATCGCGCATCGCGAGTGCGGCTTGCGGATAAGCATCGATGACGCCGGCATTGAAGCTCGTGGAAGCCGGCAAGGACCGCGAACCAAACGCCTGAAGAATGCGGGGAAGTCCCGCACGCATGCCGTAGTCGGCCCAGGAGAAATTCGGCACGTCCGGCACGGTTTCGCGGCCGTGCGGCGGAGTCACAATGGTTCTTGGCATCGGCTGGTCGAATTGCCAGTTCTCGACGTTGACGACGAGATGAACCAGGATTCGTTTTCCCTTGAGCGGCGGCAACGCCGCGCGGGCCGACGAAAGCTGATAGGGAATACGTGGGTTTGCCATGGCGACCTTAAACGTGAGCGGCGCCGACTTTCATGTCGGACATGATGCGCGACTTGTAGGTCATGAACTCCGAGCTGGTGAGGCTGGCGATCGAGCGCGGACGCGGCAGCGCAATCGGAATGGTGCGGATGATCCGGCCGGGCCGGGCCGACATCACGCAAATACGGTCCGACAACAGGATCGCTTCGTCGATGTCGTGGGTGACGAACAACACCGTGGTGCCGAGCGATTGCCAGACATCGAGCAGCAATTGCTGCATGGACAGGCGCGTCTGCGCATCGAGCGCGCCGAACGGCTCATCCATCAGAAGCGCTTTCGGCGACATCGCCAGCACCCGCGCAATGCCGACTCGCTGGCGCATGCCGCCGGACAATTGCACCGGCAAGGCATCGGCAAACGATTCCAGGCCGACGAGTTGCAACAGGTTTTGCGCCTTCTTTTCATATTCAGAACGCGAGACGCCCTGAACCTGCGGCCCGAAAATCACGTTTTGCCAGACGGTGAGCCAGGGAAACAGGGCGGCTTCCTGAAACACCACGCCGCGATCCGGTCCCGGTCGCGTCACCGTCTTGCCGTCGAACAGCAACGTACCCTCGGTCTTCTTCTCGAAGCCCGCCAGCAGATTGAGCAGCGTCGATTTTCCGCAGCCGGACGGACCCAGAAGTGCCACGAACTCGCCTTCGCCGATGGCGAGATTGATCCCGTCCAGAGCCCGGACCTCGGTCTGGCCCGAGAAAGTCTTTGATACGTTTTCGAAAGCGATGGTGCCCATCATTACACCATTATGACTGGAAGGATTGCAGGCGCCGCCACGCCAGCACCCATCGTTCAATCCAGAGAATAACGCGGTCGCTGATCAGGCCGAGCAGACCGATGGTCGCCATATCCGCAATCACAACGTCCATTCGCCCAACATAGTAGGCGTCCCACAAGACGTAACCGAGGCCGGATTTGACCGCGACCATTTCGGCAACGATCACGGCGGTCCAGGCGATCCCGAGCCCGATCCGAAGCCCCGTGAAAATCGAGGGCAACGACGCCGGCAATACCACCCGCCGCAGGATGGTCCATCGTCCTGCACCCATCATCATCGCCGCGCGAACCAGATTGCGCTCGATGTCGCGCGCGCCTTGCGCGGTATTGACCACGATCGGATAAAAGGCGCCGAGCGCGATCAGGAACACCGCCCCCATATCGCGGATGCCGAACACCGCGATCGAGAACGGCAACCACGCCGTGATCGGGATCGGCCGCAACAGTTGCACCGTCGGGTCGAGCGCGCCCGAAGCCATCCGATTCCATCCGATCGCCAACCCAACCGGCACGGCAACGACAATCGCGACGAGAAATCCTTGGCCGACGCGCTCGGCGGAAAACAACAAATTGGCAAGCCAGGTACCGCTATAGGGATTGAGGCCGAGGCCGCTCACACCGAACGCCCACACTTTCCACGCCTGCCACACCCGGTCCGGCGTCGGCAGCACGCCGCCGAACAGCGAGCCGCCGTGGCCCGCCCACTGCCAGAGCGCAATCACCGCCACGGGAAGAACGATGGCGAGCGGAATTTGCCTTAAGTTCCGACGCGCGGCCGGTGACAGCACCAGCCACGTCGAAGCGGACGAGGCCGGTCTTGAAGCGAGTGGTCCCGTCGAGATCGACATCTTAAGAAAATCCTCGCGGAGCAGCGCTGTATTTCGGCACGCTTTCTCCCAACTACCTGCTCAAGACTATTTGCCCAAAACTATTTGCCTAAGGCCTTGTCGACGAACGAACTGTCCCAATGCGCATCGACCTCGCCGGAAACATCCTTTTGGATGACACCAAGGTCGGCAAAGCCCTTGGCCTGACGTTTGATCTGATCGGGCGAAATCACCTCCCCAAGCTTGATGATCTTCGCGGCTTGGGCTGCGACCTCCGGCGCGAGGCCGGTGAGTTTCGCATAGGCATCGGCGAAGGCAGCGGGCGATTTAGCCAGTTCCTCTTCCGTCTCGAGATAGACCCAGACAAAACGTTCCAGCGCCGCACGCTTGCCGTCGATCGCCTGCTTCGTTGTCATGAACATTCCAAGCTCGGCGCCGACTGCTTTCGACGAGCCATATTCGAGCCCCTTGGCGAAGAACCCGTAACCGTCCATCACGGGAATGGATTCGAACGGCTCCCAGGTCACGAGGCCGTCGACGTCGCCTTTCTTCAAAGCCTGATCGAAATTGGCGCCCCCGCCCTGAATGTTCACGGCCTCGAAGCTGTTATAGGGGATTCCGTTTTCAACCAGCGTCGCGGCGAACTGGAACCAGACCGCGGAGCCCGGCGCGATCGCGATCTTCTTGCCTTTCAGATCGCCCCAGTTGTCGAACTTCACGCCGTTACGACCGATGACATATTTGGGCGACGAACCGACGCCCATCAGCCCAACCACATTGGTCGAGCCCTGCGCCAGCGAGATCGCGAGATCCGCCGGACCGACGGAAGCCGCATCGAGCGAACCGGCAAGCAGCGCAGTGCGCGCATCGGCGTAACGGACGAATTCAACCAGCTTGAGGTTGACGCCGAGCCTCTTCAGCTCGTCGGCGACCAAAATGATCGGAGCCAAATGGCCGACCTTCACATAGCCGACCGTCAGCTCGACCGGCTGCGTGAGCGGCGCCGGTTCCGGGCCGACCGCATGGGCCGGCAGCGGCAACCATCCGATCGCCGTGACTGCGAACAAAAGCCTAGCAACCTGCCTCAATATCCGCACGATCTGCCTCCGTTTCGATCAACCGCCGTTTCGATCAACCTATGGCCGCACCGTCATCAGCGACCTCATAAGCCAAAGACTGCACCATATCGCGTCCTGTTCTGCAATGTGGCACCGACAGAGATCATCCCCTTAATCATCGCCCGTCGGCAATCTCCGCCGCGATCGCCAGAGGCACGCGGCCGTGCCAATCGGTCCGCTCCTGCAACCGGGCGGCGATCTGAAGCAGGACAGCTTCGCTGCCAGGCCGCCCGATCAGTTGCAGGCCGACCGGCATGCCGAGGTTGTCGAAGCCAGCCGGAACAGCGAGCGCGGGCAGGCCGAGATAATTGACGAAGCGGGTGAAGCGGCTCAGCGCGTAAAGCACTCGCGGAGTGAACTGCGCTGACGCCGGATCAACTTCACTCACGCGTGGAGTCCTGATCGGCATCACCGGAAGAATGGCGACGCCGGCCTCAGCAAGACAGGACAAGATAAATTGATCGCGAAGCCGATCGCGCGCGGCCATCGCCGCTGCAAGCTCATCGTCGGTAATCGAAAGCCCCTTGCCTATACGCTTGCGCAGCGTCGCATCGATTTTCGGATCGTCGAGTCGCGTTCGGTGCTCACGGGCGACCTCCGCTTGCAGGACGGTCAGCGTTTGCCGGTCGGCCTCCTCGGGAAAACCGGACCGCTCTTCAATCCTCATGCCGCTCTCGGCGAGTACATTCACCGCGCCGCGAACAACCGTCGCGATCTCAACGTCGCTGCCATCGAACGCATCCCGCAACACAACCGCTCGCGGAAGTTCTTCCGATGCGGCGAGCGGCTCGCCACAAATCGAGGGCCACAGCAAGGCAAGATCGGCCGCACTTCGCGCGAAAACACCGAACGTGTCGAGACTCGGCGCGAGCGCCATGGCGCCGTCCAACGGGATCTTGCCATAACCCGGCTTGAGCGCGGTAACGCCGCAACAATGCGCCGGGATTCGCACGGAGCCCGCGGTATCGGAGCCGAGCGCGGCAAAGCAGCAACCGGAGGCGACAAGGATGGCGGAGCCGGTCGAGGACCCGCCGGGGATTGCGTCGAACTGCCATGGATTGAGCGCGCCGCTCCGCCCGACGCCGGAGGCCTCATAAGCGAGTTCCGTCATGGTTGCGGCACCGATCAGACTGGCGCCTGCCTGATCGAGACGATCGATCACCGACGCGCGCGGCAGCGCCGGCACCTGCGGCGTCGAACAGCCCCACGACGGTGCGCTGCGTCCGGTTGCGAACAGGTCCTTGGCAACATAAGGCAGCCCCGAGAGCGGCCCCTGACGGGGCGGCTCGGCGTGATAGATATGTTCGACGGCGTGGAGCTTTCGCCCCAGATGGGCAAGGCGCCTGCGGCATTGCTCGAGCGCCGCTGTCCGACCCAGTTCCGAAAGCGAACTCCAATCCGGAAACCGGGCCGTCGCTGTGCTCATCGGTATCTCAAACATTTTTGTTTATCTTGATGGACGCATGGCTTCGCGGAACTCTCGACATTTGCCAGTGACGGAGGTCTGGTACCGTGGAGTCATACATTCGACAACGCCATTCATTCGATAACATGAGATCGATCGGCACGTGAAGTCAGGCGAAATGAACCATCATCCCGACGGGTTGCCGCAGCCGGAGCGCGGCTGGGCCATCGTGACGATTGCGATCGGTCTCATCATGTCGGTGATGGACGGCGCGATTGCCAATGTGGCGCTGCCCACCATCGCGCGTGACCTTCACGCCAGCCCCGCCTTTTCGATCTGGATCGTCAACGGCTATCAACTGGCGATCACGATTTCGCTGCTGCCGCTGGCTTCGCTCGGCGAGATCATCGGTTATCGCCGCGTCTATATTGGCGGGCTGTTGCTGTTCACGATCGCGTCGCTGTTTTGCGTGCTTGCGGACACGCTGACGCTGTTGACGATCGCCCGCATCCTTCAGGGCTTCGGCGCCGCCGGGATCATGAGCGTCAACATGGCGCTGGTCCGGCATATCTATCCGCGCGCGCAACTGGGACGCGGGATCGGCATCAACGCCATGGTGGTCGCGGTCTCCGCTGCGGCCGGGCCTACGATTGCCGCTGGTATTCTTGCGGTCGGGCCCTGGCCTTATCTGTTTGCGATCAATATTCCGCTTGGCATCGGCGCGCTGGCACTCGGCATCAAATATCTGCCGTACACCAAACCCGCAGGCCACGATTTCGACTGGAAGAGTGCAGGCCTCAGCGCGATCGCATTCGGCCTCGGTCTCGCCGGCATCGACAGTATCGGCCACGATGAAGGCGCCGCGATTGCGCTCGCGGAATTTGGCGCCGCGGCGGTCGCCGGTTTCCTCCTGGTCCGCGCGCAAGCGCAGGTAACCTCGCCGCTGCTGCCACTCGATTTGCTGCGCATTCCGATTTTCGCTCTGTCGATTGCGACCTCGATCGCCTCCTTCTGCGGGCAGATGCTGGCCTTTATCGCGCTGCCGTTTTATCTCGAGAGCCGGTTTGGATATTCGGATGTCCAGATCGGTCTTTTGATCACGCCCTGGCCGATCGCCGTTGGCTTTGCGGCGCCTTTCGCCGGAAGGCTGGTGGAGCGCTACCCGTCCGGGCTTCTCGGAGGAATTGGACTTGTGCTGTTCGCGCTCGGCCTCGGCGCGCTCGCATGGTTGCCGCCACATCCCTCGCTGTTCGACGTGGCGTGGCGGATGGCGCTGGCCGGGGCTGGATTTGGCCTGTTCCAGACCCCGAACAACCGCACCATGATCGCCGCTGCTCCGCGCGAACGCTCGGGCGGGGCCAGCGGCATGCTCGGGACCGCGCGGCTGTTGGGACAGACCATTGGTGCTGCGCTGGTGTCGCTGTTGATCGGCCGCTTCACGCTGGACGGCAGCCGGATCGCGCTGCTGGTCGGGGTCGGTTTCGCGATCACCGGCGCGGTCCTTAGCGCACTCCGATTGTCCGAAGCGGGTGCAAGGGGCGCCGAACGCGTCCGGGTCACCGAGGATCAGCGCTTGAAGGGCGAGTAGGCGTCCGCCGCGCCTCGGATAGGCTGTATAAATTTATAAACCAGTCTCAAATTTTGTTGCAGCGGCGTCTTCACGCTGCTATAGACAATCGCTTTCTTCGCGCGTCGAAAGGGAGAAAGCACCATGGGCGAACTCTATGACTGGCTGTCGCACCAGCATCCGGGCCTGAAAACCTTCAAGGCCTTGCGGCACGACATGCTCGACCGTGTCGCGACCGACACGCCCCATCGCGCGCTGTATCGCCTGCTTGCCGGACTGACCGACGAATATATCGCCCGCTACGACGGCGAGGCCGTTCCGGTCGATGTTGCCGAGCAGACCTACCGGCACCTGCTTGAAATCGTCGCCACGGCGGAAGGCGCATTGACGGCCTCGCCGCAGCAACAGATTCAGATCTTGAACGAACTGGCTGCCGCCAAGCTTGTGTGATGCTTTAAAGATATATGCCGGACTATGAGCAGGGGTTTTCCCCCAATGTCAGCTGCGCGGCCGGGCCGCAGCCTTCTCAAGAAACTCCCGGAAAATCTTGCTTTGAAAGGGTTTTTACGCCGTCGTTTGTTGTTTCTTCTCGCCTATCGATGAGGAAACAGATGGCCGAGTTGCATAACTGGCTTTCGCATCAGCATTCAGCTCTTCGGACCTATGTCACCCTTCAGAAAATGACGGATGAACTGGCCAAGACCGATGCGGAGCATCGCACGGTCTACAGACTGTTGTCGTCGATCCTCGATCCCTTCATTGCCTGGTTTGGCGAAGAGCCGCTGCCCGCGGGTGTCGCAGAGACCACCTTCCGGCGGTTGCTTGCCGTCGTCCGCGACGCCGACAATGCGATCGCCCTCGCCCCGGGCCGACAGATCGACGCGTTGAACAGGAATGCCGCGGTCGAGCTGATCTGACCGGCCATTTCGCCCTGACCACTTTTTATTGATGCCGCCAAAAGGACGTCCATTTTGGGCTTCCCTGCAGATCAAAAATCATGTATCGCTCGTCTCAAATATGAGACAAGCTACAACACTGGCGAAACAACAGACGAAACGGGCGAGCATGAACGCGACGAGCCACCGCTTTGCCGAGATCGGGGAACGGCTGCGCGCCTACCGGATGGGACGCGGCTTAGCCGCGGAACAGGTCGCCGAACGTCTCGGCGTGTCGCGCGCCGCGGTCTACCGGATCGAGGCGGGAGAGGTCGTCAAGATCGAGACGCTCGATCGGCTCGCCAATGTGCTGGAAACCTCGGTCGGCTCCCTGCTTGGACTCGGCGTCGAATATTACGCCAACGCGATCAGCTATTTTGAGCGGATGCGGCAGATCGAGGAGAAATCCGAACAGGTCATCGCGCACTTCCCGCCGTTGTCCTATCTCCTGACGTCTGACAATTACTCGCGGCAGCTCAAGCAGACGTTGATGGAGGCAGCACCGTCCTATGCCGAAGACGGCAAGGACTACGAGACCGAGATCGACACGATCGTCGCGGTGCTCGAGGAGCGCAAGCATGCGCGCCACCGCCGGCATCTCTCCGTCGTCAATTTCGTCAACATGCCGGAGATCGAGCGCTGGCTGAAGCTCGGCCTCGTCGGCCGCTTTGACTTGCCCGCGAACGAGATCGTCGAGCGCAGGCTCGCCGCGCGCGCCGAGATCGAGCACCTGATCAAGCTGATCGAGCAGGAACCGATGGGCATCCAGATCGGCCTGATCGAGGAGCCGCTGCCGAACATCACCTTCCAATTATTCCGCACTTCCGAGCGCACGCTGCTGGGTTTGAGCCCGTTCCGGCTCGGCGGCGAATTGCCGAACATCCGCACCGGCGTTGCCATGCTCACCGCGGACGAAGAACCGGTACGGCTCTACGAGAAACTGGTCGAGCGATTATGGCGGCGTGCGCACAAGGGGCGCGAGGCGGCACAACAGTTGCGCATGATCCTGGAGCGGTCGGCGATGAAATCGGCCGGCGCGCGCAAGGCATCGTAACTTCAGGGCCCATTCGGTTTTGATTGAATTAAACGGGCCCTGATCTTTTGTTTTGAAGCGTTTTCTTCACGCGAACCGGTTCCCACTTCGCCCGAAAACGCTTTAGCTTCGTGCCGACAGTCTGGCGCGGCCGCCATGCCGCGTCGACCAGGCGACGGGATCGGCAAGAAAACGCTCGATCTCGGCGCGATCCTGCTGCGACATTTGGTCGGCCGCCGGCGAACGCTGGATGTCGGCCCAGGTCGCGAGCGGATGCAGCATCAATCCGGCCTCCGCAAGCCGTTCGGACGCGCCGGGGAAGACGTCGTGGTAGAAGATCGTCAGGACATGCTCGACATCAGCGCCCGCGGCACGCAGCCCCCGCGCAAAACCGAGTTTGCTGCCACCGTCGGTGGTGAGGTCATCGACTAGCAACACCTTGAGCCCATCCACATCGCCGCCTTCGACCTGCGCATTACGGCCGATGCCGAGCGGCCGCTTGCGCACGTAACGCATCTTCACATTCAGTTTGTCGGCAAGCCATGCCGCAAAGGGAATGCCGGCGGTCTCTGCGCCGGCGACCGCGTCGATTGAAGCCTCCGGCAGCACCTCGGTGACGTAGCGAACGGCGAGCTGCGTCACGGCCTGGCGTAATGCGGGATCGCCGAGGATAATACGGACATCGACATAGACCGGGCTCGCCCAGCCTGCTGCCAGAATGAATGGCTGCTGCCGGCTGACATGGATGGCACCACTCTCGAACAGCAATTGCGCAACCGCCCCGCCGATCTCGTTCCTGATCGCGTTGACCGTCATGGCTTCACCTCCCCGACCGACCACGGCAGCTTCTCGCCGCCGCGGAACACCACGACTTCGGTGTCTTCGACCGCGACCGCAGCCATCACAGGCGCCTCGCGCCGTTCCAGCGTGATCGTGCCGCGATTGAGCTCAAGGCCGTAGAATTTCGCGCCATTGACGGAGGCAAAGGCCTCGAAGCGATCGAGCGCGCCCTCCTCGTCGAACACCTGCACATAGGTCTGCAACGCGGTGGCGCCGCCGAATACGCCGGCCGAGCAGCATTCGGCTTCCTTGGCGTTACGGCGATGCGGCGCGGTGTCGGTACCGATGAAGAAGCAAGCGTCCCCCGAGGTGACCGCCTTGCGTAACGCGAGGCGATGACGCTCGCGCTTGGCTACCGGCAGACAATAGAGATGCGGACGCAGTCCGCCCTGAAACAGCGAGGTGCGGTTGATAACAAGGTGATGCGGCGTGATCGTTCCGGCCGTGTGCGAGGCATGAGCGCGTACGATGTCGACCGTCTCCGCCGTCGTGACGTGCTCGACCACGACCTTCAGGCCAGAATGCCGTTTCAGCATCGGCAGCAGGCTCTGCTCCATGAATACCGCTTCGCGGTCGAAGATATCGACCGCAGGATCGGTCGCCTCGCCGTGGATCAGGACCGGCATGCCGATCTTTTCCATGCGCTCCAGCACCGGCGCGAGCGCCGGAATATCGGTCACGCCATGATGCGCATTGGTGGTGGCGCCGGCCGGATAAAGTTTCGCGGCGACCCAGACACCGTCCTTGAAGCCGCGTTCGATCTCGTCCGGCGAGGTCGCATCAGTGAGATAGCAGGTCATCAGCGGCTGAAAGTCTGAAATAGCCGCGCGAACTGCCAGGATGCGCTCGCGATAGGCTCTGGCGTCCGCGACTGACGTGACCGGCGGCACCAGATTGGGCATGATCACGCCACGGGCAAACTGCGCTGAGGTGAACGGCAGCACGGCTCGCAGCATCGCGCCGTCGCGCAAATGCACATGAAAATCATCGGGCCGGCGGATCGTGATGCGATCCACTCGCTTTGGCGATGCCCGGTCGAACAGTTCAGTCACGCTCATTGGATGGCCTCTTCAATCGCAGCCCGCATTACAGCGATTCCGGCGACAAAATCATCCAGATTTATCGCCTCCTTCGGATTATGCGAGCCGTTTTCGTTGCGCACGAACACCATGGCGCTGGGGATGCCGGCATTGGCGAACACCGCCGCATCATGCCCGGCGCCGCTGGGGATTTCCTCGTCCGGCAGGCCGAGCGATTGCGCGGCCTGCCGCAGGCGCCGCACCCATTCCGCATCCATGGTCGCGGGTGCCGCTTCCAGCCGGCGGTCGAAGGAGAATTCCACACCGCGCTCTTCAGCGATGAGATTGCATTCCGAGCGGAACAGATCGTAGAAGCCTTCGAGGGTTTCCTTGCTCTGGCTGCGCACCTCGAAGCTGAACGACACCTTGCCTGGAATCCGCGCAATCGCGTGTTCCGCCGGATCGGTTCCGAATACGCCTGACGTAATCACGACGTCGCGCCCCCTCTCCAAAAGCGTGCGCCAATGCCGATCGAGATGGGTCATCAACTCCGCCACGGCAAACACCGCATCATGTCTGAGCCAACGCGGCACCGCGCCGGAATGGCCGGCCTCGCCGATGCATTGGACGACACGATGACGCACATTGCCTCTGATACCGGTGACGATGCCGACGGGAAGGTCGCGCGCCACCAGCACCGGGCCCTGCTCGATGTGGAGTTCAACCCAGGCGGCGATGCGTTTCGTATCGAGCAGCGGCTCGCTTTTCCCGATCCGCGCGACATCAGCGCCGACGTCACGCATGCAATCGCCGAGCGTACGGCCATCGCGATCGGCGACCCGGAGGTCTTCGGCCGTCAATTTTCCAAACAGCGCGAGCGAACCCATATAGGCCTTGCCGAAGCGGGAACTCTCCTCGCCGCGGAGGCCAAAAAGCTTGAGGGTTCGGCGCGGCGTGATCTTGTCGCGCTTGAAGCGTGCGAGCACGGCGAGAGCTGCGACCACACCGGCGGCGCCATCGAAGTTGCCGCCTTGCGGCACCGAATCCAGATGCGAGCCGCAGGCGAGAAACGGCAAATCAGGCTCGCTGCCTGCGAGCGTCACCACCAGATTGGCGCCGGCGTCGCGCGCCGTCTCAAGACCAAACTCGCGCGCTTTGGCTTCCATGATGTCAAGCGCTGCGGATTCACGATTGCTGTAGCTTTCGCGGGTGATACCGACGCCATCGAACGACGCGGCACGAAGCGCGTCGAACAATTCGCCGGCAAGCGCGCGATCCTCCGCATCGTCCATGAACACGTTGCGATTCTCTGTGGTTTCCGTCGTCATGTCGGCGGACTGAGCCAGGCGAGATCCTGGTCGTCAGCCTCCTCGATCACGACGCCATGAACCAGATCGGTCACGCGACTGATCTCGCGTTGCAGGCAGAACATCTCGATCCCGTCAATCACGCTGATCATCGCCGCCGGCTGCAAAAACGTCGCGGTTCCGACCTGCACGGCTGTAGCCCCGGCCAGCATATATTCGATCGCGTCCTCGGCGGTGGAAATGCCACCGCAGCCGACGACCGGAATCTTGATCGCCTTGGCGCATTGAAACACCTGCCGCAGCACGATCGGCTTGATCGCCGGGCCTGACAATCCGCCCATGACGTTGCCGAGACATGGTTTAAATGTCTTGAGGTCAATCGCCATCGACAGGAACGTGTTGGCGACGACGACGGCATCGGCGCCGGCCGCTTCCGCCGCACGCGCGACTTCAGCGATGTCGCCGGTGTTGGGCGTGAGCTTGACCCAGAGCGGCAGTTTGGTCGCGGCGCGCAATTGACGCGTGACTTTTTCCGCTCGACTCTGCCCGCATCGCGAAAGCCTTGCCGTCTTCCTCGATGTTCGGGCAGGAAATATTGGCTTCGATCGCCGAGACGCCGGGCAGCGTGAGTTCAGCCGCAAGGCTTGCAAATCCTTCCGCGGTCGGTGCCGAAATGCTGACGACCAGCGGCGGCTCGTAGGCGGCATATTGCGGAATGATCTTCTCGATGAAATGCGGCACGCCTTTGGAGGGAATCCCGATCGCATTGATCAGGCTGCCCGGCCGCTCGACGACACGCGGCAACGGATTGCCCGCACGCAATTCGCGGGTCACCGTCTTGGTCACAAAGGCGCCGAGTTCGATTGAAGTCGATTACCTTATCGAGCCCTTCGGCAAAGGTACCCGACGCCGGCATCACCGGATTGCGCAATTTGAGCCCGCCGACATCGACGGAGAGATCGATGGAAAACGGCTTGATCATGGCAGCGCCTCCAACAGATCGAATACCGGTCCATCCCAGCAGACCCTGCGATTGACAATCTCGCCGCCGATATTGAAGTCGCGCACGCAGCAGTAACAAAGACCGATGCCACAGGCCATTTGCTGCTCCATCGCGACCTGTCCAGGAAGACCGAACTCGATCGCGAGCCGCTGTTGCACCCGCATCAGGCGGCTCGATCCGCAGGTGAAGAATGCATCGCATTTGCCTTGCGCGATCAGGCCACGAAGAATGCGCTCGACATTGCCCGGCCCGCTAGTCTGTTCGGAATCCGTCACCGGCACGACGTCGGCGCCGTGTTTCTTGAAGAGATCAACCGAGACCAATAGCTCGGGCCGCCGTGCGCTGAAGATCGCGGTGACCTTAGTGCCGTTGGCCTTCGCCGCTTTCGCAAGCGGTGCCAGCGTGGCAAGGCCGGCGCCGCGCCCCACCGCCACGATATGCCGCCATCTGGAAGCGAGCGTGAAACCGGTGCCAAGTGGTCCCATGATGTCGAGGTGATCGCCGGGCTTGATCAGATCCAGCCCGCGCGTTCCGGCGCCGGTGACCTTGTACAGGAACTCGACCTGACGCGTGACCGGGTCGGCGCCGTAGAGACTCATCGGACGTCGCAGGAACGGCTGCTCGCCGGCCGGATGTGGGCAGAGCAGTTGAAAGAATTGGCCGGGTTGAGCGACCGCGGCGACCTCGCTGCAATCGACGACGAGATGGCGATATTCGGCATTGACCGCCGTGTTGGCGACGACCCTGGCGAGTTCAGCGACGACGCTGGGCTTCCAGGGCGCATGGGGTGATGCAGGCGGCGTTACCGCCGGCTGCATCTGATGTGATGGATGATTGAGCGACATGTCTCTCTCTTCACAGTTCACGTGAGCTGGGCGCCGCGGCGCTCGGGTATCAGCAACCACATCGCCAGAATGTCGAGAATATAAAGCGTCGAGAGCAGCGCGATCGCGGTTTCGAACGAATAGGCAGCCGCGATCGCACCCACGACGACCGGACCAAATCCGCCGACGCCGCGGCCGATATTGAACAAAACGTTCTGGGCCGTGGCACGCGCTGCCGTTGGAAACAGCTCACTGATCAGCGCACCGTAGCCGCCCAACATGCCGTTGACGAAGAAGCCCATGATCGCGCCGACCACGAGCAACTGATAAGGATCAGTCAATCGCGAATAGATCAGCACCATGACGGCCGCACCCAGCATGTAGCTGAAGAAGGCCGGCCGCCGGCCGATGCGATCGGCGATATGGCCGAACATGAAAATGCCAAGCGCCATGCCGGCCAAGGTCACGCAGGTCCAGGTCGCCGACTGCGTCAACGCAAAACCGAAACGTGTCGACAGGTAATTCGGCAGCCAGATCATCACGCCGTAGTAGCCGAAATTCTGTACCGAACAGAGGATGACCATGCCGAGGCTGAGCTTGGCCGTCTCGCCGTCCTTCACGAGCAGATGCAGCGCCGACTCCTTCGGATGATCCTTGGACCTTTCGACGAACACTTCAGGCTCGTGCAGCGAGGCCCGGATGAAATAAGCCGCGACCGCCGGAAACACGCCAAGCGCAAACATGCCGCGCCAACCGATCACGGGCAGCAGTAACGGCGTTGCAATGGCGGCGACCAGCACGCCGGTCTGCCAGCCGAGACCGACATAAGAAGACGCGCGGGCGCGTTTCGATGCCGGCCAGGCTTCGGCGACCAGCGCCATGCCAATCCCGAATTCGCCGCCAAGCCCGACGCCGGCAAGCGTCCGATAGATCAAGAGGTCCCAATAACCTTGTGAAAACGCGCAAAGACCGGTGAACACCGCGAACACGACGATGGTCCAGGTCAGGATGCGTACGCGCCCGAGGCGGTCCGACAACATGCCAAAGCCGATGCCGCCGATCACCGCGCCGATCAGGGTCGCCGTCACCAGCGACGCTGACTGCGCCTGCGAAAGATGAAGGTCGCTTGCGATCGTCCGCAGCATGAAGCCGAGAATAAGAAGATCAAATCCATCCATCGCATAGCCGAGCGCCGAACCCGCCAACGCCTTCCATGCGTTGCGATCGACGGTGGTCGGCACGCTCTCGATGCTGTCAGCCGTAATGCTCATTTTGACACCCCTCCTCGTTTGAAATCCCCGGCGGAAAGGAAGATGTCACAATTTTGTATCAATTACAATATTAATCTCAAAAATTATACAAATCGGATGTAAAGCATTGTAGATACTTTATCTTTTCTTCTCTTAATAAGGGGCTTCTGCTCTAAATAACGCGACAAATCGCGTCATCGTCTCAAAAATCATTTCTTCCGAGGTGACCGTTCGAGCCGTTCGTCCGGCGGCGCGATTTCCGTGACGAGATCACGGATCAGAGCTTTCTTTGGCAACGGCGCGAGCGCCGTCGTCCCCTCTTTCAGCCGCGCCGTGCAGGCATAGTCGACCTCGCCGTCAATCAACATCATGCATTCCTTGCAGGCATTGGCGTTGATACAGGAGAAGCGAAAAGCGAGCGAAGGGTCCTGGTCACGACGAACCATGCGCAAACCGTCGAGCACGGACTGCCCATGCTCGAACTCGATCGCGAATGTATCGACACGCGGCGGGGCTTCGGGCTCGCCGCGGTGAATAGCAAGCAAGGCTTTCATGCGGTGACCATCTCTTTCGCCGGCCGGATGTTCAGCGTGTCGTCTGTCATCGTTACGATCTGGTTGACCTCCCAACCGTCATCAAGACCGGGATGATCCTCGCGCTGATGCGCGCCACGGCTTTCGGTACGCGCGAGCGCCGGCAGCGCGACAGCCTGCGCCACCAGCAGCATGTTCCGGAGATCGAGCCAATCGATCAGCACCGGATCGAAGCCGCCCGAGGAAGAGAGCAGCGGCCGATCGCCGACGTCTCGTCTGAGGTCTGCAAGCCGGTCGATGGCGATGCGAAGTTTATCAGCGGTGCGGAACGGCCCGACATGGTCCGACATCAGAGATTGCAGCGAGGCGATGCTGGCGGCGACGTTCGGCGCGTCGCGTCGCTCGGCGCTGCGCAGAAAATCGACGGCAGAACCGGCCACCTCCGGCAACGGCATTGACCGCTGTGCCGCGCGTAATGCGGCATGGTGACCGGCGCGGGCGCCGAAGACGAAGGTTTCGGTGATGGCGTTACCTGAAAGACGGTTGGCGCCGTTGGCGCCTCCGATCGCCTCGCCGCAGGCGAATAGCCCCGCGATTCCGCTCTCAAGCGCGTCGTTCACGCGGATTCCACCCATGTGATAATGCGCGATCGGCGCGACCTCGATCGGCTGGCGCGCGAGATCGATTCCGTTGGCGGCAAGCCGGTCAACCACGGGCCCGAAGGCGCGCCGTATCTCCTCCGGCGGTACATGCTGGAAACTGAGATAGGCGCCGCCGGCCGGACTGCCGCGGCCGGCCTCGACTTCCTTCGTGATTGCAAACGTTGCAAGATCGCGCGTCAGCACATAGCGGCCGTCGCTGCGCGCATCGAGCGTCGCATAGTCGGCCTCGAATTCGCGCATCGCGGCGTTCAAAAGTTTGCCGCCGAGCTTGTAACGGAAGGGATCCCACATGATCGGGTCCATGCCGACCAGCCGCGGCGCCAGGTGACCGATCGGAAAGAACTGAACGAACTCCATATCGATCAGTTCGGCTCCGGCGCGAACCGCGAGCGCGTAGCCGTCGCCGCCCATATTGAGCGAGGCGCTGTTGCGCCGATAGAGCCGCGTCAATCCGCCGGTTGCGATCACAACGGCCTTGGCTGCGATCGGCACGATGCGACCGCTTGCGATATGCAAGGCGGTGGCCCCATGGGCTACACCGTCACGCACGGTGATATCGGTGATCAGGAGGTCGCCGATCCGGCGAATGCCACTTGCATCGTTCAGCCGGGTGCGAAGGGTTTTCGATACCGCCGGACCTGTCGACAAAAAGTCCACATAGACACAACGTGGCCGGTCATGACCGGGAGCCTGAACCTGCTTGATGTGACCGTCCTCGCGGGCCCAGCCGACCTTCCAGCCGTCCATCTCGCGAATGCGGCGGGGGCCATCTTCGCAGAGAATGGCGGCCAGTTTTTCATCGCAAAGGCCGCGCCCTGCGGCCAGCGTGTCGGTGAGATGATGCTCCCAATGATCCGGCGTTTGTTCGCCGAGGGCGGCTGCGACCGTCATCTGCGCCATGACGGTGGCACCGCCACGACCGATCAGGCTGCGGTCCGCCAGGATCACATCGGCGCCGGCGCGAGCAGCTTCCAGTGCGGCATACATCCCTGCCCCACCCGCGCCGATCACGAGAACATCGGTCTCAAGAGGCGTCATCACTTCCGGCGGCACTTTACAATCCCTGTCCGTAGAATCCTCCGGCGCAAGCCGGAGCAGGTTCACGCAAACCCATCAAAAACAAAGCACAGATAGCGACAGCATGGCCATAACACCAATGTTTTTGAAAGCGACCTATCCGGTCTGCTATGCGCCCAATGAACGGGCTCAGGTCAGGATATCCCAAAGAGGCAAGGTTCCCATCACGCGAAATTATTGAGAACTTCAAGCGCCGCGCGCACCATGCCCTGATAACCGGTACAGCGGCACAGATTGCCGGAAAGCGCCGTGCGAACCTCCGCCTCGGTCACATCGCGACCTGCGGTCTCGCGGCTGAGTTCGAGCAGCGTCATCAACACGCCCGGCGTGCAATAGCCGCACTGGAGCCCATGATGCCGGGCGAGCGCCTGTTGCAGCGGATGCAGATCGGAGCCGTCGGCGAGGCTTTCGACCGTCTCGACGTGGCGCCCGTTCGCTTGCACCGCCAGCATCAGGCAGGAGCGCGCCGACGCGCCGTCGACCAACACGGTACAGGCGCCGCAAACGCCGTGCTCGCAGCCGACATGCGTGCCGGTCAGCCGCAACTCGTGACGCAGGAAGTCGGCAAGATTGACCCGCGCATCGACCACCGCCTCAATGCGCCGGCCGTTGACGTCGAAGGCGATTGGCCGCGGGTCATGCATCGGCGTGGCTTTCCACGTCGACAAGCGCCGCGTCCAGCGCCCGGCGAACCAGAACGCCAGCCAGTTCCTGGCGATACTCCGCCGGATAGACGTCGTCGCCGACACACTCGATCGCTTCGGCCTCACGGGCGGCTGTGTCGAACAGCGCAGGCTCCGGCCTCTGTCCGACGCCGGCGGTTTCAAAGGCCCGCAGCCGAACGGGAGCCTCGAATGAGCCGCCGACGGCAATGGCGGCGTGAGCGATGCGTCCTGCCGCATCGAGCGCGAGGCTCGCGGCCACCGACACCACGGCAAAATCGGCCGGCCTGCGGTTGAATTCCAGAAAAGCGGTGCCCGTGCGCGGTGCTGCCTTCGGCAATTCGATCCGCGCCAGCAATTCGCCGGGAGACAACGCATTGCTCAGGAGCCCGACCGAAAATTCATCAAACGGGATCCGCCGCTCGCCGGAACGGCCAGCAGCGATCAACACCGCATCGAGCGCTGCCGCCGCAACCGGCAATTCGGCGCCGGGATCCAGATGACACAGCGACCCGCCGATGGTGCCTCGGTTGCGCGTCTGCTGGTGCCCGACATGGCGAAGCGCTGCGGTGATCAGCGGGCAATCGCGCGCCAAAAGTTGCGAGCGCTCGAGCGTACGCTGCGTCGTCATCGCACCAATGGTGAGTGTATTTTTCTCCTCGGAGAGACCTACAAGCTCTTCGATACCGCCGAGGTCGATCAGGTGCTCGGGCGTGACGAGCCGGAAATTCATCATCGGCATCAGCGATTGGCCGCCCGCGATCACCTTAGCATCATCCAGCGTGGCCAATAGCTCCACCGCTTCCACGATGGTCGACGGACGGTGATAGCGGAACGGCGCGGCCTTCATGTCGCCTGCCTCTGATGCGCGCTCTTGATCGCCGCGCGCAGGCGCGTTGGTGTCACCGGGAGTTCGTTGATCCGAACGTCAAGCGGTTGCAGCGCGTCCTCGATGGCCGAGACGATCGCGGCCGGCGCGCCGATCGTGCCGCTTTCCGCCGCTCCCTTGACTCCCAGCGGATTCAGCGGGCTCGGGCTTTCCATGTGATGAATTTCGATGTTCGGCACCACATCGGAGGTCGGCAACAGATAGTCGGCATAGGTGCCCGACAACGGCTGGCCATCTTCGTCGTACCTCATCCATTCAAACAGGGCCATGCCAATGCCATGCACCACGCCGCCGAGGATCTGGCCCTCCAGCATCATCGGGTTGATGACCCGCCCGCAGTCGTGCATCACCACATAGCGAAGTATCTTCACCCCGCCGGTCGCAGCATCGACCTCGACTTCCGCCAAATGACAGCCATTGGTGTAGCAGAGGCCGGAGGTCATGAAGTCCTTTGCGGCTGCAAGACCCGGCGTGAGATTGCCTGGCAGGGCGAAGCCCGGCGCGCCGGTCAGCGCTTTGGCGATCTGTTGCAGGCTGCGGCCGTGTCCCGGCGCGCCCTTGACCTGTACCATTCCGCCGATGAGTTCGAGATCGTCCACGCCGACTTCCATCATCTCGGCTGCCGCCTGCTTGGCCTTCTCCGCGATCATGATGGCGGCCTGATGCACCGCGTTGCCCGCCGTGACCGCCTGCCGGCTGGCGAAGGCGCCGAGCCCTTCCGAAGTACCGGAAGTATCACCGGTGACGATGTGTATCGCGGAGGGATCGACATCGAGCACGTCGGCAACGACCTGGGCGAGCATCGTCTTGACGCCCTGGCCCTGCGCGGTGGCGCCGCTATGGACCACGATGCGGCCGGAAGCACCGATGCTGATATTGGCGCTCTCGAATGGTCCGCGGCCGGTGGCCTCGACATACATCGCAAGCCCGAGACCGATCTGCCGTCCCTCCTGCTTTGCCGCCGCCTGACGCGCCGGAAAGTCGGCGAATTCGGCGACCGCCAACGCGCGGCGCAAGATTTCCGGATAATTGCCGCTGTCATAAGTCATCAGGCTGCCGTCGCGCTGTTTGACCGGAATCGTGTACGGCATCTTCTCGGCTGGAATCAGATTGCGGCGACGTATCTCGTCCCGGCCAATACCAAGTTGCCGCGCCATGCGGTCGAGCAGCCGCTCCATCACGAACACGCCCTGCGGGCGGCCAGCGCCGCGGGTCGGTGCGGCCGGGGTCTTGTTGGTCAGACAGATATCGATGCCGATGCGGCAGGCCGGAAGGATATAGGGACCGATGAAATTCGTCGCCGCGTTGAAGGGCAGCGCGATGCCGTAGGGCGTCGCCGCGCCGTGATCGTGCCAAAGCTGTCCGCGCACGCCGAGCAGCCGTCCATCGGCATCGAAAGCGGCGCCAATGTGCCAGACCTGGTCGCGCTCGCCGATGCTGGCGGTGAAACTCTCGAACCGGTCCTCGATCCATTTCACCGGGCGGCGCAGCAACATGGCGGCAGCGGGAATCGCGAGTTCTTCCGGGTGGAACACCGCTTTGGTGCCGAATCCGCCGCCGACATCGGGCGGCACCACACGCACCTGGTGTTCGCCAAGGCCCAGCGTTGCGACCAGCATCGCCTTGGCGCGATGCGGCAGTTGCGTGGAATCCCACAGCGTCAACCGCTGCTCGATCTCGTCGAACCGTGCCACCAGCCCGCGCGGCTCGACCGGATGGCCGCCGCCCTTGTGCAGGCGAAACTCCTCGGTGAGCACATGGGCTGCCGACGTGAACGCACCGTCGACGTCGCCATAGTCAACCTTGGTCTGAGCCACCAGATTATCGGCAAAGCCGATCCGCGCACGCGGCGCGTTGGCGGCGAGCCCCTCGACCGGATCAACCACCGCAGGCAGCCGCTCGATTTCAAGCTCCACCAGAGCTGCGGCATCCTCGGCAATGTGGCGCTGCTCCGCCAGCACGATCGCCACCGGCTCGCCGACATAGCTGACTTCCTCGATGGCGAGGCAAGTCGGGTTCACGTCGAAGCGCAGTCCGCCGGCCGGCAGATTCAGCGGGATGTCATCCATCGTCAGTACAGCGCGCAGATCGGCGAAGCACAGCACCGCATGCACGCCAGGCACGGCCCGCGCGGCTTCAGTGCGGATATGACGGATCAATCCGTGTGCAAGCGGGCTGCGGACGAAGCAGGCGTGCAGCGCGTCAGGAAACGGCAGATCGTCGACGAAAGAAGCGCCGCCGCGTAGCAGCACGGCATCCTCGACGCGCGGGATACTACGGCCAATCCAGGAACCGGGCGAAGGACCGCTCCAAAGGCTGGATGCGTCGGCGTCGTCGATGCGATTAGTTCTCCCGGGAATTGCCGCCTCCCCTCAATCCGGCAAGCCCTTGCCGCGGGTCTCGGGCAGCCAGAGCACGGCAAGGATACCAACGAGGTAGATCGGTGCAAAATACACCGCCACCTTGCCGAATCCGCCGAGCGCCGACGCGAGGCTGCCGGCAGTGATTGCGCCGATCATCGCCAAATAGCGCGAGCCGGAGAAAACGATACTGATCGCGGTCGCCCGGAAGCGGGTGGGAAAGAGTTCCGGCGTGTGCACCGTGTACCAGCTATAAAGACCACCGGTGAAATAGCCGGCCAGGAGTTGTGCCCAGGTTACTTCGCCGACCGTGCTCAGGCCGAGAAAAACCACCGGGACTGCGATCAGCGAACCGACGAAGTAGAATACGGTTGCGGAACGGCGTCCCCAGCTTTCGGCCAGGAAGCCGAACGCGATGCAGCCCGCGATCTCACCGACATTGTAGAGCGTACCCGCCCAGCCGGCATAGAAGGCGGCGTCGCGCGGATCTTTCGCCAGGCTGGAGACGAAGGTCGGGAGGAACGATGCGACTGCCCACCAGCCACCGGTGATGGAAATCGACACCAACAACGCGCCGATCAGGTTGCGGCGTAGCGCCGGCGTTCCGAACAACGCTTGCCCGGCGTCGCGGGAGCGCTGCTTCACCCAGCGCGTCGATTCCGGAATCGACTTGTGCACGAAGGCAAGAATGATCAAAGGGATGATGCCGAACAGGTACATCCAGCGCCAGGACAGTCCAAGCGTCGAACCGACCAGGATCCAGACACCCGAGATCAGCACGCCACCGATGGAGAAGCCGGATTGCAGCAAACCCGCACCTTTGGTGCGCCACTTTTCCGGCCAGACCTCCTGAAGCAGCGAGGTGCCCACACCCCATTCGGCGCCGATGCCAATGCCGGTAAAGAAGCGGGTCAGAGCGAATGGAACAAGCGAAGACGTTGCTGCCGAAAGCGTCGTCGCAACGCTATAGAGCAGAACACCGGCGATCATGGTCTTGCGCCGGCCGAGCCTGTCGCCGAGCCAGCCGCCGAGAATCCCGCCCGTTGCCCAGCCGGCCAGCGTGATCGCGACCAGCAGGCCGAGATAGGTTGAGAACTGCGGCAGCGCCTCGGGTGGCAGGATGTCGTGCAGGGTCGGGCGTGCGGTGATTAGCAGAACGAACGTGTCATAACCGTCCGCGATCCAGAAGACCGTCGCCAGAATCAGGACATTCCAGGCGTGCCGATCGAGCGGCTTCTGCGATTCTTCACTCATTCACGGCCCCAAGCCCCAGATTGGCAACGATAATTCCTTGCAATCAACCCAAGTAGCAAGGCCGTAACAGCTTCTTTTTTTGGCACAAGAGAGATGAATTATCTCTCGATGCGGCGATTGGGAGTTTGATTGTTGATTGGCACGGAGACCGTGGCGAATACAAATGAGGCTGCCTAACGGGCAGCCTCCCGGAACCCCACTCGATGCTGGACTTGAAGTTCTACCTTAACCTGCGGCCCGATCGGCCACACTCTCCCTCCAGCCGGCATCACGTTGGCTGGTCCAGGCTGACGTAATTCCTTCTTTGGTCGAACGCGTTACCGGCAAATGCGGCAGTACGAGTTCGGCGAAGCGATAGGCTTCCTCAAGAAGCGGCATACCGGAGACGATGAAGACCTCCGCCCCGGCGCTGCGATAATCGTCGAGGCGGGAAAGAACCTGCTTGGTACTGCCGACCAGCGCGGTGCCGGGACCGTGACGCACCAATCCGACGCCGGACCACAAGTTTGGCGCGATCTCGAGCTCCCGCAGATCAGCCGGCTTGCGGCCTCCATGAAGCGCGGACATCCGTTGCTGCCCGATCGAGTTGATCCCGGCGACATAGGCCTGGGCGCCGGCGATCGCGCGTTCGTCCATGTGATCGTAGAGATCTTGAGCCGCGGCCCAAGCCGCTTCTTCCGTCTCGCGCACGATCACATATAGCCGGACTCCGAACCGAATTTTGTCGGCGCGGCCGTACTTCGCGGCAAGCGACTTGACGTGGCGAATCTTGGTCTCGGTTTGCTCCGGCGTCTCACCCCACGAAAGATAAGTGTCGATATGCTTGGCCGCGACTTCGTGCGCCGCTTCCGAAGAGCCGCCGAACCATAAGGGAATGCCTGATTTCTGATAAGGCGCCAGCGGCAGGCCGGCATCGACCACGTGAATGAACTTGCCCTTGAACGTGACGGATTCGCCGCGCAAGAGGCCGCTGAGCACCGTGAGAAACTCGTCGGTATAGGCATATCGTTCGTCATGCTTCAAATGAACGCCGCTTTGCGCCATCAGCTTGGCGTCGCCGTTGACGATATTCACGCGCAGACGGCCCTTCGAAAAATGATCGAAGGTCGTCATCATCTTCGCCAGCAGCGTCGGAGACAGCATCGGCGGATGCGCGGCAATGAGATGCTGGAAATTCTCGGTGTAGGGAATGAGCGATGAGCCTTGCACCCAGGCGTCATGCGAACCCGTTGCCAATAGCGCGCCGGTGAAGCCGAGGTGATCGACCGCGCGGGCCAATTGCTGGAAATAAGCGTAGCTCAGTTCGCGTGCGCCGTCCGGCCGCCAGGGATACCGGCCGTCCGGGCCCGTCAGATACCAAAGAACCTCCATCGCGACCTCTTGTCGTTGGTGTCAGGCAGCCTTAGCCAGAAATGTCGGATTGACCGTCGGCGTGGCATCGATCGGCGCCGGGATCAGACCGAACTTCGCAAAAATGTCCGCATGGGCCTGCTGCTCAGCGGCAAATTCGGCATGCGGCGCTTCCACACCCCATGGTCGTGAGGTGATCGCGGGAAGCCATTCCTCCGGCGAATTGCCGTTGAGGCCGTCAAGCAGCGAGGCAGCCTCTTGGGGATTCTCGAGCGTGAGGCGATCGGATTCAATCAGCGCCTCGAGCAGCAACCTGACGAGTTCAGGATGATCCCGGAGCGTTTCGCGGCGTGCCCAATAGATCGATCGGTTGGAGAAGGCCTGTCCCGGCGAAACGAGAACGCGAACCGGCACGCGCGCCGCAATCTTTGAATATAGGGGGTCGGTCGCGACGATGGCGTCGAGCCTGCCCTGAATGAAGGCGTCGCGCGCGGTTGCCGGAATGATCTCCGCAGCGTTCACCTCGCGCCATGACATGCCGACGGCATCGAGCTCTGCGGCAAGAAACTGAGTGTGCCATGATATCGGCATCAGCCCGATACCGCGACGCCGCAGACCTTGCAGCGAATGAATGTCCGAATCCGCACGCACCAGCAGGCCGCCATTTTCGTGGCGGGAGCCGGAAATTCCGAACACGGCGGAGGGCAACCCTTGCGCTTCAGCCAGGATTGGCGGCGTCGCGCCGGTGCCTGCCAAATGCAGCACACCCGCCTTCAACAACGGGATCGTCTGTGAACCCGCTTCGTAAACGAAGAATTCGAGGCCTGCCTTGCGCAAGGTTTCGACCTTGTCACGCCGGCGCGACAACAGCGACAGGGACAGGTTTTGCGGATGAGCTCCGACGACAAGCACCATTGACGATCAATCCCTGTGGCGATCGAGCCTAGTGTTCCGGTTCTGACATTCGTATCGTATTGCGGCAGGCGCTTTTGCGAATGTCAGAACCAAAGGAACACTAGCAACCATATGATTCTAGTGTGGCTTTGACTTTGTCGTTCCTTCAAAGAACTCGCGGCGCCGCTGAAAGCAACGTCAGAGTCGCCACACTAGTCAGCACGAGCGAATAACACCCGCAAGCAAATGGAATTTCCTATTTTGACGATGACGGGAACACCCATTTGTTGTACCGCGGCGGCGGCGATGCAATTCTTTCTCCGGCTAAATTCTCCGTGAATAGCGCGGGAGAGCAAGAACAAAAAAGAGGCTGTCCGCTCAGCGGACAGCCTCTCGAACTTTGCTCGGCTCCGACGATTACCACGCCGCCCAGCGATCGCCCTTCCAGTAACCGCGACCTTCGTGTTCGCGGAAGGTTATTCGCGGACCGGGACGCCAATCGTCTTCATGGACCACGACCCTGGCGCCCGGCGGATAATCGAACCGCTCATGGGCGTGCCAGCACACATTGCCGGAGCAGACGATCGCGGCCGATGCACTGATGCTGGACAGCGCGAGCAGTCCCGCGCCCACAGCCGTACCGAGCAGACTCTTGCCAATAAACGTCATCCCATCTTCTCCTTTTGAATGGCGTAGCCCCACGCCCTTCCGCCAACTCAAACCCGCAGAGATCGTTCCGATGGAACCTGGATTGGTGCACGCCTCAGCAGCCTCTGCTGTGCGTAATTGCAGAAAGCCTCGTTAAGCTTCTTGCCTGGCTACTGCCGGGCGCCAAGAGCCAGCCGCGGACATATGTCTCGCGATCGCGATCACCCTCCCGCCGAAATACCCTTCGACGGCGCATGTGGCCGCGCGTCAAACGCCCTTGACGGAAGTTCAAGGGAGGTGATGATGCGAAAGAGCTAAAGTGACGCGCTACCTCTTTGATATCGGACGATTTTATGGTTGAGCGCATTCCCGGCTATTGCACGCTTTGCCGATCGCGGTGCGGCTCTACCACGATCGTCGACAACGGGCGCATGATCGGCGTTGAGAATCTGCCGGAGCATCCGACCGGAGGCGCGCTCTGCGCCAAGGGCCGCGCCGCGCCCGAGATGGTGCATAGTCCGCGCCGCCTGACCAAACCGCTGCGCCGGACCGCGACGCGCGACGCCGCCGATCCCGGCTGGACTGAAATATCCTGGGATGAAGCGCTGGACGAGATCGCCCAAAAACTTGGCGATATCAGAAAAACCTCCGGCGCCGAAGCCGTGGCGTTTGCCGTCACCACGCCGAGCGGAACGCCGATGGTCGACAGTTTTGAGTGGGTTGAGCGCTTCATCCGCTGCTTCGGCAGTCCCAACCTGATCTACGCGGTCGAGATCTGCGGCTGGCACAAGGATTACGCCCATGCCCTGACCTACGGGCGCGGCATCGGCTTTCCCGATTACGAACAGGCCGACGCCATCGTCTTGTGGGGACATAATCCGGCGCGCACGTGGCTCGCGCAGGCCACGCGCGTCGCCGACGCAAGACGGCGCGGCGCGCGCGTCGCGGTGGTCGATCCCAAGCCGAATGGCTCGGGGCAGGAAGCCGACATCTGGCTGCGAATTCGGCCGGGCGCCGACGGCGCGCTGGCGATGGGCGCTATCCGTCATCTCGTCACGACCCAGTCGTTCGACGCGGATTTTGTCACGCGCTGGACCAATGGGCCGCTGCTGGTCGATACGCATACGGGCCGCTTTGTTCGCGCCAATGAAATCTGGGACAACCAGCCGCTGGAAGCTTTTGTCGTGCTGGATCATGCCGGCAACGCGCGCGCCTTCGATCCCCGTTTCGCGGTGAGCGATCGGAGCCATTGCCAGCTCGACCGTAGCGCGACCCTTGCGGCCCGCGACGGCCGCTCGATTGCGGCCGCGACGGCGTTCTCTCTGCTCACCACCGCAGCCGCGCCCTATACCCTCGACCACGTCGCAAAGATCACCTGGGTCGACGAGCAGAGGATCGCAGCCTTTTACACGCTGTTCGAAAACAAGCCGCGCCTTGCCTATCACTCATGGACCGGCGTCGGGCAGCACACCAATGCGACCATGACCGAACGCGCAATCGGAACGCTGTACGCGCTGACCGGCGCCTGCGACCGGCAGGGCGGCAATGTCTGGCCGGTGCCTCCGCCGACGCGCACCGTCAACGACTACGCCTTGCTGCCGAAGGAACAGCAGGCCAAGGCGCTCGGTATCGGCGAGTTGCCGCTTGGGCCGCCGAGCCGGGGTTGGATCACGGCGCGGGATTTCTGCCGGGCGGTACTTGAGGGCGAACCCTACCGCGTCCGCGCGCTGATGAGTTTCGGGACCAATCTCGTAGTGTCGCAGGGACATTCTTCGCGCAACCGACGCGCCCTGCGCGAACTCGGCTTCCACGTTCACGTCGACATGTTCATGAACCCGACGGCCGAAAATGCCGATATCGTGCTGCCGGCCAGCATGCCCTGGGAGCGTGACGCGCTGAAAATCGGTTTCGAGATCACGCAGGCGGCCGTCGAGACCGTTCAGTTTCGCCCGCAGATGATTCCGCAACTCGGCGAATGCAAAGCCGACTACGAGATCGCGGCCGAACTCGCCGTCAGGCTCGGACTATCGAACGAATTTTTCGGCGGGGATATCCGCGCCGGCTGGAATTATCAGCTCGCGCCGCTCGGCGTGACGATCGACGACCTGCGGCGGCATCCAACGGGCCGTCGTTTTCCGCAAATCTTCGGTTATGAGAAATACGCCGCGAGGCAAAAGGACGCGACGATCAAGGGATTTGCCACGCCCACGCGCCGCGTCGAAATCTACTCGGAACTGATGCTCGATCACGGCTATGCGCCGCTGCCTGGTCATATCGAGCCGGCCGAGAGCCCATTCGCCGAAGCTCTCGACGGGCGTTTTCCATTCGTGCTGACGACGGCAAAGAGCGGCTGGTTCGTGCATAGTTCGCATCGCCACGTCGCTTCCCTTCGCAAGAAGACGCCGGAACCGGCGATCGAAATCAACCAAACGCTCGCCGCACAGCGTGGGCTGAAGGAGGGCGACTGGGCCGTCGTCGAGACGCCCACCGGAAAGGTCCGGCTGCGCGTGCGCTTCAACGACGCGCTGGACGATCGCGTCGCCGTCGCCGAGTTCGGCTGGTGGGAAGATTGTCCGCCGTTGGGCCTCGATGAGGTGGGCGCCACCGGCTTGCAGACATCGAACATGAATGACGCCTTGAGCGACGCGGCGCGCGATCCGGTCAGCGGCTCGGTGCCGCTGCGCGCGACGAGCTGCGATATTCGCAAGGACGAGCCTGCGAGCCATGGCCGCTGGAGTGGACAGCGCGCATTTTCGGTCGCCGACGTTCGCCGCGAAGCCGACGATGTCGTCGAACTGGAGGTCGTGCCATGCGATGGCGGTGCCCTGCCCGCCTTCCGCCCCGGCCAGCACATCATGCTGAGCCTGCCGGGAATTGACCTTTCCCGCGCCTACTCACTGACGAACCATGATGGCCGCAACTCATTGTCGATCGCGATCAAGAAGGGCGCCGATTTGACCAGCGAGGCGATTCATCTTTCCGATCATGTGCATCGGCTCAAAACCGGCGACGAAGTGTGGATCGAGCCGCCCCGCGGCATCTTTACGCCACCGCTGAAGGGAAACCGGCCGCTGATCTTTTTGGCTGGTGGAATTGGCGTCACGCCCTTTGTCGGTCACCTCGAGGCACTGGCTGAGCGCAAGCCGGACGATCGTGTCGCCAAGGTGCTGCTGCTTCATGGCTGCCGCAACGGCGGCGAGCATCCGTTTGCAGACCGGCTGCGGCAATTGGCGGACCGTTTGCCGCAACTCGAACTCGTGACCGCGTATTCGGCACCGCGGCCAAGGGATCGCTGCCCGCAGGACTATCATTACGCCGGCAGGCTGGATCTGGCGCCTGTCGATGCCCTGTTGCCGCGACGTCCCCTCGCCTATCTCTGCGGCTCGCCGGATTTTACGGCCGCGATGACGGCGCAGCTGATCGAGCGCGGGGTGCCCCGCTTCGACATCTTTGTGGAAGCCTTTGTGTCTCCGCCAATTGTCCCACCTTCGTTGACATCACAGACCATCCATATCGCCGGCAGCGACAGGAGCTTTGTATGGGCTCCCGAGCTCGGCACCATCCTCGATGCCGCGGAAGCGGCGGGTCTGGCGCTTCCGAGCGGTTGCCGGGTTGGCCAATGCGAAAGCTGCGCGATGCGCATCGTCGACGGCAGCGTCGCGCGGCTTGGCGCTGAGGAAGGAGAACCCGATCAGTGTCTGACCTGCCAGACCGTTCCTCTGTCCGAATTGACGCTCGCGCTTTGACGGCAACGGTGAATAAAAAGAAACGACGATTGAACTAACCAGGACAATGGGGGCTCCGATGACCGAGACGACGCATAGAAATTCTTTCCCGGAGGAAGCGCCGGCCCGGAGCAACCCGCTTGCCAATTTCTCGCAGCATATGGTCGGTTTCGCGGAGCGATGGTTCCCGGATGCCTATGTTTTCGTGCTGATCGCCGTGGTCGTGATTGCGCTCGGCACCATCGCGCATGGCGGCTCGCCGCTTGCTGTCAGCCGCGCTTTTGGCGACGGATTCTGGAATCTGATCCCGTTTACGATGCAGATGGCGCTGGTCGCGGTCGGTGGCTATGTGGTTGCGATGTCGCCACCGATAGCGGCCGCCTTGCGGCGGCTCGCCGGCGTGCCCTCCACCGCGCGCGGCGCCGTTGTCTTTGTCGGCGTGCTCAGTATCCTGCTCTCGTTGCTCAATTGGGGGCTCAGCCTGATTTTCTCCGGCCTTCTCGTGCGTGAAATCGCGCGACGCAAGGACATCCGGCTCGACTACCGCGCGGCGGGCGCCGCCGGCTATCTCGGCCTCGGCTGCGGCTTCACGCTCGGCATCACGTCATCGGCCGCCCAGCTTCAGGCCAACGCCGCCAGCATTCCGAGTTCGCTGTTGCCGATCACCGGCGTCATCGGCTTCTCGGAGACCATTCTCACCTGGCAAAACGTGCTGACGACGGTGGTCGTGACCGCGTTGTCCGCCGTCATCTGCTACCTGACCGCGCCCAATCCGATGCTGGTCAGGACAGCCGAGGACCTCGGCGTATCCCTCGACGAAGACCGGATCGAAGCGAAGAAGCCGGCGCGGCCCGGTGACTTTCTCGAATTCAGCCCCATTCTGACGATCTTGATTGTCGTGCTGGCGCTGGGCTGGTTGTGGCAGACGTTTCAGTCCGGCAATCCGCTGATCACGCTGTCGGGCCTCAATACCTATAATTTCGTCTTTCTCATCCTCGGCATTCTCCTGCACTGGCGCCCGCGCAGCCTGCTCGAAGCCTTCTCCAAGGCGATGCCGAGCATCTCGGGTGTGCTGCTGCAATTCCCATTCTATGCTGGCATTGCGCAGATGCTGACCAAAGTGCCGAACAGCAAGGGCATCACGCTGTCAGACACCATCGCGCACTGGTTCGTGGACGCGTCCGCCAATTCGACCGTCTTCTCGTTCCTGGTCGGGATCTATTCGGCGGTGCTCGGCTTTTTCATCCCGTCGGCCGGCGGCAAATGGGTAATCGAAGCGCCCTATATCATGAAGGCCGCCAATGAAATCGGCGCGCATCTCGGCTGGACCGTGATGGTTTACAACATCGCCGAAACGCTGCCGAACTTCATCAACCCGTTCTGGATGTTGCCCTTGCTCGGCATTCTTGGCCTGAAGTCAAAGGACCTGATCGGCTACACTTCGGTGCAGTTCTTCATCCACTTTCCGATCATCATGATCCTGGCCGCGATCCTGATGACGACTTTCACCTATCACGCGCCGGTGCTGCCCTGATTTAGAGGGCAACACCGCCGGGGGTTTTAACCCTGCAATCTACCAATGACCCCTCCGGCGTCCCCAATATCCGCCACCACCAAACAACAGAACCAACACAATAATAATGAGGATCAAGTCCATTCGAAGTCTCCTTTGAGATAACGACTTCAGATGGAGGGAACAGTCCGTTGAGGATTAAGTTCCGCGCGGCGTGAACTTCGTCACCGAGCGCCCATCAAACAGGTCGCCGGCTACGGCGTTTTCGAGCGAAGCATGCCCTCGGACTTGCCGCTTTCGCTAAAACTCCGGCGGGAGCGAGCTAAAGCGCGATGAGATTTGGTTGAATCGTCATCGCGCTTTAGTTCTTTGATGAAGCATGATCTTTTCGGAAAAACCGCTTTACACTTTTCCGGATCATGCTTAGTGGCCCGTCGAAGCTTGGCGGAGGGGGTATCCGGGGGTGGAAACCGGTTCGCGTGAAGAAAACGCGTCAAAAAGTCGGCCTCCCTCCTCGCCATGATTGAAAGCCGCGCGTGCCCAAAAGAGAAGCCCGACGCCTTCAGAATTGAAGGCGCCGGGCCAGTTTATTGGGAGGAAACGAGGAGGGACAGTCGGCCCGACCCCGCATTTGCCGGGATCGCAGCGCCGGGCCGTGTCCTAGCCCCGCGAAAAGATATGCAAGTGCCGCGCCACTGAGCGCGGGGGAACACCCGCACCGCCGCGCTAATTTGCCGGAGGTTTAGCGGCAGGCTTCGATCTGGCAGCTGTTTTGGCTGCCGTCTTGGGTGCGTCCGTGCTGCGGGCGCCGCCCCACGGGTCCGCTGGAGGCTGGTCCGGAATATTTCCCAGCGATTTCTGGTAGGCGCGGTCGGCCGCCTTCTCCTCTTCAATTTCCTTTTGCGTCTTGGGCGGACCGCCCGGCGCCGGCTGCGGCGTTTGCTTTTGCTGACCGTAGGCGGGCCAGGCTAACGCGACGATCATCGCCGCAGCCAACAAAATTCTCATAACGCCAATGCTCCCGCCGTTTCCAAAGCCACGCTTCCGAGGCCACGCTTCCAAGACTACGCTTCCAAGGCCACGCTTCCAAGGCCACGCTTCCAAGGCCACGCTTCCAAGACTACCGGATGCTTTCGTCATTCGGCTTTGGCGTCAAGACGAGGATCTGTAATTTCGCGGCAATGCCGATTTCGGCTCTTGCCCGATTTAATTGATCGCGGTGAGCCGGCGCCGACTGATTGGAGTTGCCCGCATTAATAGCCCTCGCAGATTCCGCAGATCAATCGCATCGCCCAACCCCCAAGGCGCAAGCCAAGCGTCCAGCGGATTGTCGCGCGAACCGCTTGAGATCAGTGTTCAAGGAAGGCCGCCGCGCTGGTGCTTCCTTCCGCTTCAATCTCGGAGGTTAGTCTGGTAGCGGGGATCCGCTACATCGCGAAACCCACTATTTCGAAAGCCTTGTTTTCGTATCGACGAGCAGCCTAGCCGACCAGCCGGCGATCTATGTAGACGGGAGCGCCGACACAGGCGGCCTGCCGGTTGGTTGAGCATCAATCGGGAAGCCGTGTCAGGCGCGGCCGCCATACGCCTAGAATCACATTTGCCGTCGCCACCGCAAGCATCACCCAAAGCGAATTCCATTCGGCACCCAGCGATGCCGCGAGAGCACCGGGATCAGCCTCATGGGCCAGAACGCGAGCGCTTAGTTCTGCTTCCTGTTGCATCGGTCCTTGAATGGCCGCAAAGCCCCATTCGAAGACCAGGATGCCCGAAGCAAGTTTGGCCCAAGCCCACCCGGCACTTTGATAGGGGCGGTTAATGCCCATTGCGACCAACCCGGCAACCAATGTGAGCCCGAGCGACGGCAAAAATATCCAGGTAGCGATGCCGCCCATCGCCATGCGCATCAGCGCATATTCCGAAAGCGACGCAGGCGCCGGAGTAAAACTAAGCAGCACGAGCAGGGACGCCATCGCGCCCATCAACCCGATTGCTCCCATCGTATGCATGAATTTTAAAAGCCGTCGCATCGTACCCGAACGATACAGTTTCCAAGACGTCCCCGGCAAACCCGATCATAATCCGCCGGATCCGCCCTCCACGATCTTCTCACTCAGCTTTTGATCAACGATCTGGACCGTGTGGTCGATCTCGTCAGAAGGCACGCCGAGCTCGTGCGAAATCAACTTCACAAGCAAGTCGACACGCTCGATGAAAGGCGCTCCGTTAGCCACCGCCCGCGCCGCCGACGAGGGTTTGAGAAGGCTTTCCGCAGCTTTTGCATACTTCTCGAAAGGCACCTGGTCTTTCGGATCGGCACCCAGGCGCCGGGCAATGGCATCTACATGCTCATAGATCGATTGCGATAGTTCCAAATCATCGTGTACCGCATCGCGGATCGATTGCGGCTCATGCAGCGTGATGCAGCGGTAGTTCCCGGTCAACAACATCGACCATTTTGCTAAAGGCACGAAAAGCGAATCGAATACTTTGAGCTTCACCGGAACGTCCTGACCATCCAGCTTTACCGCGTCGATGTCCGTTTCCAGTTCGCGAAGCAAGAGGTTGTGGTTCTCGTCCGCGAATTCCGCTGCCTTGAAGTTTGTCGGCAGGCCGACATGAAGCACATTCGCAGCCTCGTCCGGCGGGCGAAAAGCTTGCGGATCTGGCGAGCAAAGCGACACCAGCCCTGGCTTGAAACGCTCCCATACGCTGGCGTTGGTGTAGGCTTCCTCCAGATCCATTTCGGCCAATGCCGGTATCCGTTTGAGATAGGGCAAGGGCGGCATATTCATGATCGAAAGGCAAGGTAACTTCGCCTCGGCAATTTTAATCATCAAAACCCGGATCGTATGGTTGGTGTATTGCGGCTCCTGCATGGCAAGACCCACAAGATCGTAACGAGACAGTTCGACGTTAGCCGGCGTCGTGGCGTCCAGCCTTCCGGGCAGATCGCGCGAAAAGATCGCGCGGTGCGTCGCCTCATCACGCAGCTTGATACGGACTTCGGTTCCTTCGCGGTTGATGAGTTCGGCAGTCTTGTTCCGGCAGACCAGAGTCACGTTGTGCCCCGCCATCAATAGCTTTGTCGCCAGCAAAGAGCCGTATGAAGCTCCAAGGATCAGAATATTGCGCGCCATGATTTTTCTTCCACTGACTATGCCGGATCGCTAAGAAAAGCGCGAGCGTCCGCGCCAAGATCGTTCTTTCGAAATCGCTCAGGAATTGCTTTGGCTAAATTCGGCCGCCGGTTTGGACAGGAATACCCTGCTCGCCAATACATCCGACGCTTCGAGCGACATGATGTCCTCGGCGGTCAGCACGCGATCCAGATCGGCGACCAGACGGTTGGCTTGGCGCAGCCGCATGCGGTCGAGTGCGTTGCGGATCGAGCGCGCGTTGGAAAACAGCGGTTGGGTTTTCCGTAGTGTGATGTAGTCGACAAACGCTTCACGCGCATCGGGGCTGAACTTATAATTCATGTCTCGCAGCATCAATTCGGCTATGGCAAGCAACTCAGCATCGGCGTAGTCGGGAAAATCGATGTGGTGCGCGATCCGAGATCGAAAGCCCGGATTACTCGCGAAGAACTTGTCCATGCGGTCGCCATAGCCGGCGAGGATCACCACCAGATCTTCACGCTGCGATTCCATCACCTGCAGCAGGATCTCGATCGCTTCCTGGCCGTAGTCGCGTTCGTTGTCAGGACGATGCAAATAATAGGCTTCGTCTATGAACAAGACGCCGCCCATGGCCTTCTTGAGAATCTCCTTTGTCTTCGGCGCGGTGTGGCCGATATATTGTCCGACCAGCTCGTCACGCGTCACGGACACCACCTGCCCGCGGCGGACGAAGCCGAGTTTGTGGAGAATGCTCGCAATCCGCAGTGCCACCGTAGTTTTGCCAGTACCGGGGTTTCCGGTAAACGACATGTGCAGCGTCGGCACATCCGACGTCAGGTTCATGCGTTTGCGAATGCGTTCAATCAGCAGCAGCGAGGCAATCTCCCGAATGCGGGTCTTGACCGGCTTCAAGCCAATCAGTTCACGATCAAGCTGATCAAGGACCTCGCCGATGCCGACCTCGTTGAACTCGCGACGCAAGTCGACCTGTTCCGGCGGCGGCGCTGCGGTCGCGGCAGCGAGAGGTGGACTGGCCAGCGCGCTCACTTGCCACCGTAACGCGAGCCTTCGGGACGATCGACGGCATAGGATTTCGTGGTGTAGCTGATGTTACGACCGCCGACCTCCTGCCGCTCGAGCCGGAAGCCGGGTTCCTCCTTCGGGCGGTTGACAATGAACGACAGCTTGACGGATTCCCAGCCATGGCTGGAATCGAACGCCGACATGCGGATGTATCGGTCGCCATAGACCTTGCGACACTCGTTGAGCTCCATCAGTATTCCGGCGGCATCGCGCAGATCGAACATCGGCAGCCCCCACATGTCCCAATACGTGTTGCGCGGGTGCGGATCGTCGGTGAACTCAATATTCACCGCCCAACCCTTTTCGAGGCAATACTGGACCTGGGCGGTGATCTGGCCATCGGTCAGATCTGGAAGAAAGGAAAAGCAGCCTTGGGTCACTCTCATCGCGGTTCTCCTATTGCTTCCGTTACATCGCGGGCGTTGCGGTCGGCACGAAATCAGGCGAATCGGTCAACTCGTAGTTGAAGGTGATGTCTTTCCAAATTTCCAGCGCGTCCCGCAGTGGCGTGCAAGTCTGCGCCGCCTTGGCAAGGATTTCCGGGCCCTCGTGCAGATAGTCGCGTCCTTCGTTGCGGGCGAGAATCATCGCCTCCAGTGCAACGCGGTTAGCGGTCGCGCCAGCCTGGATTCCCTTCGGATGTCCGATGGTGCCGCCGCCGAACTGCAGAACGACATCTTCACCCAGATGATCCAGAAGCTGGTGCATCTGACCGGCATGGATGCCGCCCGACGCCACCGGCATCAGTTTGTTAAGGCTGGCCCAGTGCTGATTGAAAAACACGCCATGTTCCAGCGTCATCGGATTGTAGTCCTCGCGGCAGATGTCGTAGTAGCCGCGGGTGGTCGCCGGATCGCCTTCCAGCTTGCCAACCACGGTGCCAGCATGAATGTGGTCGACGCCCGCGAGCCGCATCCATTTCGCGATCACACGGAACGATACGCCATGCAAGCGCTGCCGGGTGTAGGTCGAGTGGCCGGCGCGATGCAGATGCAGGATCATGTCATTGCGGCGGGCCCACTTCGCCATCGACTGGATCGCGGTGTAGCCGATCACCAGATCGATCATGATGATAACCGAGCCGAGTTGCTTGGCGAAATCGGCGCGCTCGTACATGTCTTCCATGGTCGCCGCGGTCACGTTGAGATATGTGCCCTTGACCTCGCCGGTCGCCGCTTGCGCTCGGTTTACGCCTTCCATGCAGTACAGAAATCGATCACGCCAATGCATGAATGGCTGCGAGTTGATGTTCTCGTCATCCTTGCAGAAGTCGAGACCACCTTTCAACGCCTCGTAGACCACGCGTCCATAATTGCGGCCCGAGAGGCCAAGCTTCGGTTTCACCGTTGCGCCGAGCAGTGGCCGTCCGAATTTGTCGAGACGCTCGCGTTCGACCACGATTCCTGTCGCCGGGCCCTGGAATGTCTTCACATAGGCGATCGGCAGCCGCATGTCTTCGAGGCGGAGCGCCTTGAGCGGCTTGAAACCGAACACGTTACCGATGATCGAAGCCGTCAGATTGGCTATCGAGCCGGGCTCGAACAAGTCGAGATCGTAGGCGATATAGGCGAAGTACTGTCCCGGCGAATTTGGCAGGGGATCGACCCGATAGCATTTGGCGCGATACTTTTCCGCCGCCGTCAGCCGATCGGTCCACACCACGGTCCAGGTCGCTGTCGACGATTTCCCCGGCCACTGCCGCCGACGCCTCGATTGGATCGACGCCGTCTTGTGGCGTCACCCGGAACAGCGCGATGATGTCGGTGTCCTTGGGCTCGTAGTCCGGCTCCCAATACCCCATCTTCTTGTATTCCATTACGCCGGATTTGTAGCGATCCTTGCCGCGAACCGTCATCGAGTGCTCGTTCATGATGTTCTCCTTTGGGGATGTGCGGGTGATCGGCTACTCTGCGGCATCGGCTATCGATCCGATCCGCGGATCGAGGCTGCCTGAGCGATAACGTCTGGCCATTTCAGCCAACGGCATCACCTCTATCTTGCTCGCGTGCCCGGCCGTGCCGAATTGTTCGAAGCGTTCACGGCACAAGTCGCGCATCGCATCCATGGCCGGTTTGAGGAATTTTCGTGGATCGAATTCCGTTTTGCTCTGGGCCGCGACTTTCCGGAATGCCGCGGTCATCGCCAGCCGGCAATCCGTATCGATGTTGACCTTGCGTACGCCATGCCGGATACCGCGAACGATTTCCTCGACCGGCACACCCCAGGTCTGCGGCATCTCGCCGCCGAATCGATTGAATATGTCTTGCAGCGGCTGTGGCACCGAGGACGAGCCGTGCATCACCAGATGCGTGTTCGGCAATCGGCTGTGGATCTCCTCGACCACTTTCATGGCCAGGATGTCGCCATCCGGCTTGCGCGAGAATTTGTAGGCGCCATGCGAGGTACCCATCGCAATCGCCAATGCATCGACCTTGGTGGCGCGAACGAAATCAACCGCCTGGTCCGGGTCGGTCAACAGTTGATCGTGACTGACTTTACCTTCGACGCCGTGACCATCTTCTTGTTCACCGCCGCCGTGCTCCAGCGAGCCGAGTACCCCCAGTTCTCCTTCTACTGAAGCGCCGATCCAGTGCGCCATTTCGACGACGCGCCGGGTGATATCGACGTTGTAGTCATAGTCGGCTGCGGTCTTTGCATCCGCTTTCAACGATCCGTCCATCATGACCGACGTGAAGCCGTGCTGGAGCGCGGTAGCGCAGGTCGATTCCTCGTTGCCATGGTCCTGATGCAGGCAAAGCGGAATCTGCGGATACATCTGTTCCAGCGCATCGATCATCCCCGACAGCATGATGTCGTTGGCGTAGGAGCGCGCACCGCGCGAGGCTTGGATGATGACAGGCGCATCGACGGCAGCAGCGGCTTCCATGATCGCCAACCCCTGCTCCATGTTGTTGATGTTGAACGCCGGCACGCCGTAGCCGTGCTCAGCGGCGTGGTCCAGCAGTTGTCTCAGCGTAATCCGTGCCATCGCAAATCCTTTCAGTTCCGCGGGGACATCATGAGTGTGTGGCCGCCATTCGCCGGCGCACCATACGCCGCATGGCCGCTGCCGCGACGGCCTCCGCGGTGATACCGAACTCGCGGTACAATACTTCGGCAGGAGCCGACGCACCGAAGCCGGTCATGCCGACGAATTCGCCGGCGTCGCCGAGCCAGCGCGCCCACTCGCCCTCGACGGCCGCCTCGACACCGACCCTTGGAGAATTACCGAGAACTTCTGCCTGATAGTCACGCGATTGCTGGCGGAAAAGTTCGAAGCAAGGTGCTGAAACAACAGCGGCGCGGACATTGTCTTCCGCCAGCCTCTTCGCCGCCTCTAGCGCGATCGCGACCTCCGATCCCGTTGCAATCAACGTGACGTCACGACCGCCATCCGGCTCGACCACGACGTAGGCACCGCGAGCAACACGATTGGGCTCGCCTGCGACCGTTCGGAACGCCGGCAGAGATTGCCGCGAAAGGCACAGCACCGACGGACTGGACAACGCCTGCAACGCACAGTCCCAGGCTTCAGCCGTCTCGACGGCATCGCCGGGACGAAACACCAGCAAATTGGGAATCGCGCGCAGCGCCACGAGATGTTCGACGGGTTGATGGGTGGGACCGTCCTCGCCCAGCCCGATCGAATCGTGGGTCATGACATGAATGACACGGATACCCATTAGAGCGGCAAGCCGGATCGCCGGCCGGCTGTAATCGGCAAACGTCAGAAAAGTGCCGCCATAAGGAATGAAGCCACCGTGCAGCGCGATGCCGTTCATGGCGGCTGCCATCACATGCTCACGGATGCCGTAATGAATGTAGTTGCCTTCGAGACGGTCATGCCGCACCGGCTTCTGCGTCTTGGCACGGGTAAGATTGGAATGGGTCAGATCGGCCGAGCCACCAAGCAAGTTTGGCAGCACCTCTGCGATGCCATCGATCACCAGCTGCGATGCCTGCCGCGTGGCGATTGTCGGCCGCTCCGTCGCAAAGCGATCCAGGATCTGCGTGATCGCCATCGTATAGGCGCCAGGCAGCTTTCGATTGAGCGCATCGTGAAAGGGCGAGCGTTCCCCCGAACAAAGGCGCTTGCTTCGCTCGATCCAGGCCCGGCGCGCATCCTGCCCTCGCGCACCAATCTCACGCCAGGCCTCAAGCACGGCTTCGGGAACCTCAAACGGCTGGTACGGCCAGCCCAACCCGTCACGGGTCTTGGCAACCTCATCGGCGCCGAGCGGCGCGCCGTGTACCTTTTCGCTGCCCTGACGGTTTGGGGCCCCAAAGCCGATCACGGTGCGGCACGCGATCAACGACGGCCGATCGTTGTGCCGAGCACGCTCTATCGCTGCCTCAACTGCTTCGGGATCATGCCCATCGACGCGGCTCGCCGACCATCCCGAGGCTGAAAAACGCGCGATTTGGTCATCCGAACACGACAGCGATGTCAATCCATCGATCGAAATCTGGTTGTCATCAAACAGCACGATCAAACGATTGAGTTTGAGGTGCCCGGCCAGCGAAATCGCCTCCTGGCTGAGGCCCTCCATCAAACAACCATCGCCGGCGATCACATACGTATAATGATCGACGAGATGATCGCCGAAACGAGCGTTCATCAGCCGTTCCGCCAGTGCCATGCCGACCGCCGTGGCGACGCCCTGGCCGAGCGGACCGGTTGTCGTCTCCACTCCGGGCGTGTGGCCGTATTCGGGATGCCCCGGCGTCTTCGATCCCCACTGCCGGAAAGCCCTCAGTTCGTCCGCCGTGACACCTTCATAGCCTGTCAGATAAAGCAGCGCGTACAGCAGCATCGAGCCGTGACCGGCCGAGAGTATGAAGCGGTCGCGATCCGGCCAGGACGGATCGGCGGCGTCGAATTTCAGGAAGCGCGAAAACAACACCGTCGCGACGTCAGCCATACCCATCGGCATGCCTGGATGGCCCGATCTGGCTTTCTCAACGGCGTCGATCGCCAGAAAGCGGATTGCGTTCGCCATATCGGCATGCGTCACCTCAGGACGATGGGCGAGAGACAATGATCTGGCGGTCATACCGTGCGCCTCTTGCGTTCGATCAGTTGCAGGATCAGCGGGGTGAGAATGAGTTGCATCGCGAGGTCAAGCTTGGAACCGTGGATCACGATCGAATTCGCGCGCGACATGAAGCTGTTCGGGATCATCGAGAGCAGATAGGGGAAATCGATGCCGCGCGGATTTTTGAGGCGGATCACCACCATCGATTCGTCGGGGGTCGGGATCCACCGCGCGATGAACGGGTTCGACGTATCGACCGTTGGCACGCGCTGAAAGTTGATGTCGGTTTCGGCGAATTGCGGACAGATGTAATTCACGTAATCCGGCATCCGACGCAGGATCGTGTCGGTTACCGCCTCTGCGGTGTAACCGCGATCGTTGCGATCGCGATGCAGCTTCTGGATCCACTCGAGATTGATGACGGGCACGACGCCAATCTTGAGGTCGGCATATTGCGCGACGTTCACCTTGTCCGTCACGACAGCGCCGTGCAGACCTTCGTAGAACAACAGATCAGACTTTTCCGGCAGCGATCCCCATTCGGTAAAGGTGCCGGGCGGCGCCCCATACAATTTCTCCTCTGCATCGTCGTGAACATAATGGCGCGTGGTGCCGGTGCCGGATTCGCCATAGTCGCGAAACAACTTCTCGAGTTCCTCGAATAGATTGGTCTCGGGACTGAAGTGGCTGAAATGCTTGTTGCCCCTCTCGCCCTCCTCCATCATTTTCGCGCGCATCTCGGCGCGGTTGTAGCGATGAAAGGCATCGCCTTCCACATAGGCCGCAGTAACCCGTTCCCGTCGAAAGATATTCTCGAATGTCTTCTTCACCGACGTCGTTCCGGCGCCCGATGAACCCGTGATCGAAATGATGGGATAACTGCGCGACATCGGCTCTTCCAGGCTCTAGCGAAACAAGCCGCGCCGCGCGAACAGCGGGGCGTCACTATTGTCGAACATTGGTTCAGTGCCTTCGTGGATGGCGGCGACGTCGCCAACTCCCCGCATTGAGCCCATGATCAGTGGTACGCGCTGGTGCGGAGTCCTCGCGGCGAGCTCCAAAATACGCCGGCGCCCGGTAGTCGCAGCACCTCCCGCCCATTCCATGATCAGAGCCATCGGGTGGGCCTCGTAAATCAGGCGTAGCCGTCCTTCGCGATAACCGGGACGGGCGTCCGCTGGATATAGAAACACGCCACCGCGAACGAGAATACGAAGCGACTCTGCCACCAGCGAGCCGATCCAGCGCATGTTGAAATTCGCTTCACCATTGCCATCGGTCCCCGCGAGGCAATCGTCGATATAGGCTCGTATCGGCCCATGCCAGTGCCGACGATTGGATGCATTGATGGCGAATTCCGCCGTGTTGGGCGCGATCTTGACGCCTCGTGCGGTCAACAAGAACTCCCGGCCACGTCGGTCGAGAATAAAAGTGTCGACGCTGTTGTTGAATGCCAGCACCAGCGTGGTCTGCGGCCCGTAGACCACGAAGCCAGCGGCGCATTGCGTGGTACCGGGTTCGAAGAAAGTGGAAAGAACGTCGCCACCGCAAGGGCGGATCGAGAAAATGGTTCCAACCGAGATATTGTTTTCGAGATTGGCGGATCCGTCGAGCGGATCGATCGCAACGCACAGCGGCGCGCCATTATTGAAGACTTCGGGGAGTTCGGATTCCTCCGAGAGGATCGCGGCGACCGGTGCTATAAGTAGCGCGCGGCGCATCATGCCATCGGCGGCAAGATCGATGTCCTTTTGCTGGTCGCCAGCCGAATTCACGCCACCAAGCCGGCCGGTAATGCCGGCCAGTGGCCCGTCGGCGATGACGTCGCCCAGTTCGATCGATGCGACGGCGATCGCTTCAACTACAGCGGCGACCGCAGGCCCGTTAGGCGAGCGCGCCGACACCTGATCGAGATGCGAACGCAGCGTCACGCGCTCGTCCATGGCCGTTCCCCTGTCGCCGCCCTCTTCGGGGCTATCCAAACGTCTTGCCGCTCGGCAATCCGCCCCTCACAACACTCCAGTTTGCAAAATTAAGGAAATTTTCTTATCTTTGGTTTGACCAAAGTATTTCTTATAATGGAGGTCGCGATGGCAAGCCGCTTCATGCGGGAATTGACCCTTCGCCAGTTGCGCGCACTGGCTGCGGCCGCAAAGCATGGCTCGGTCACCGCTGCCGCCAAACAGCTTCATCTGACGCAACCCGCCGTCACGCTGCAGATCCAGAACTTGCAGACGCTTGCCGGTATTCCCCTGATTCAACGCACCAGCGACGGCATGCTCCTGACCGACGCCGGGCGCAACGTGCTCGCCCTTTCCGAGCGGATCGAGGCCGCAATCCGCGATTGCGAAACTTCCATCGAGATGATGACGGGAAAAACCGCCGGGCGCATTTCGATCGGCGCTGTCAGCACCGCAAAATATTTCGTGCCGTTCATGATTTCCGGATTTTCGAAACTGCATCCGCACGTCGACGTGACGCTGTCGATCGGAAACCGGCAGGAGATCGGCATGGCGCTGCGTGGCTATGATCTCGACATCGCCATCATGGGCCGGCCGCCGGCAGATATCGATATGGATTTGCGCCTGATCGGCGATCATCCCCATGTCATCATCGCGCCAACCGGCCATCGCTTGGCGCGAAAGGCCGGGATCGCGCTGGCCGACCTCGCCAAGGAAACTTTCCTGACCCGCGAACCCGGATCCGGCACCCGAGGCCTGATGGAGCAATTGTTCGAAGCCGCGCGCGTCAGCCCCACCATCGGCATGGCCATGAGCAGCAATGAAACCATCAAGCAAGCTGTCATCGCGGGCCTCGGCATTGCGTTTATCTCGGCCCATACAGTGGCGACCGAACTTGATGAGCGGCGGCTGGTGGCGTTGGATGTCGATGGCCTCCCCGTTGTCAGGCAATGGTTTGTCCTCGCCCGCAAGGACAAGGTGCTGCTGCCCCCGGCTCGCGCGATGCTGGAATTTCTCGGCGTCCGTGGCGCGCAATTCCTGCCGCGCACTCACGGCAGGCTTCGGTTGACCCGATCACCGGTACGAGCCCGGAAAAGGTGAAGCAGAAATCAAGACGGCATGTTCGGGCGGCATCAAGCCGCCTTTATCAAGCCGCTTTGGCCAGTCCGACCTCCGCCCAGATCTCCGCAAGCGCCTGTACGAGATGCTCGATATCCGCGTCGGTGTGATGCGGTGACGGCGTGATGCGCAATCGCTCGGTGCCGCGGGGCACGGTCGGATAGTTGATCGGCTGGACATAGATGCCGTACCGATCAATCAATACGTCGCTGATCTGCTTGCAAAGTACGGGGTCGCAGACCATCACCGGTACGATGTGGCTGGGATTGTCGAGATGTGCAACGCCGGCCTCATCGAGCCGACGCCGCAAGCGGGCCACGCGATCCTGATGCCGCTCGCGTTCCACGGCACTCGACCTCAAATGGCGGATGCTGGTCAGCGCCCCGGCTGCCACCGCGGGCGGCAACGACGTCGTGAAGATGAAACCGGACGCAAAGCTGCGGATGAAATCACAGATCGTGGCGGAGGCCGCGACGTAGCCGCCGATCACGCCGAACGCCTTGGCAAGCGTCCCCTCGATCACGGTGAGCCGATGGCTAACTCCTTCCCGGTCGGCGATGCCGCCGCCATTCGGGCCATAGAGGCCGACACCATGAACTTCATCGAGATAGGTCATGGCGTTATAAGCATCCGCGACGTCGCAGAGTTCAGCGATCGGGGCGATATCGCCATCCATCGAATATACCGATTCGAACGCCACGAGCTTCGGCGCATGCGGGTCGAGGTCCGACAGCTTCCGTTCAAGATCGCGTGGATCGTTATGCGCGAAGATGCGTGTCTCGCTGCGGCTGTGCCGGATGCCCTCGATCATCGAGGCGTGGTTGAGTTCGTCGGAGAGGATGGTGCAGCCCGGCATCCGCGAGGCCAGCGTGCTCAGCGACGCCATATTGGAGACGTAGCCCGATGTGAATAAAAGCGCGGCTTCCTTGCTGTGCAAGGCGGCCAGCTCCTGTTCCAGCAACACGTGATAATGGTTGGTGCCGGCGATATTACGCGTGCCGCCGGCGCCTGCACCGCAGCTATCGAGCGCCTCATGCATCGCGGCATTCAGATCGACCGCGTCCACCTGAGCAAGCACAAGGTCGAACTCGAGGGCTCGCGCTACGGGCTGCACTTCCTCGGCGCACTGCCCTACGAGGACCCCACCAAGGCCGTCGACCGCGTGAAGATCACGCCCAAAAAGAAGTTCGTCAAGATCACCATCGATCGCGAGCTGATCGTCACTCCAAAGAAGAAAAAGAACAAGGATCAGGACAAAAACACGAAAGCCAAAGTCGGCCCCGGCGGACTCGTCATGCCGGCCGAGCAGCCTGCCGCAACGCCCGCCAGTACACTGGCTGAGGCCAGTGCGGCTCCCGAGAGCGCCACCGCGAGCACGACCCCAGACAATCCTCAACCCGCGGACGCGACTCAAACCGCGAGCGCCGCTCCGGCAGAAGCCACCGCTCCGGCAACAGATGCGGCGAAGGCCGCAGGCGCAACCAAGGAGCTCACCGACGAAGAGCAAGCGAAGGCCGACATGGCCGCGGCCCCGCAGGAAGAGCGTCCCGCAGATCCCAACAGCGTCACGACGACAACCTCGCCCGCGCACGCCGCCAAAATCCTGAAAGACGCGCTGGATAAGATCTTCGCGCCCGGCCTTGACGAGCGGATGATGGCCGCCATGCCGGAATTCTGGAAGCGCTACTACGAAGCCGCAGCCGCCCGCACTGACTATCGGCCCAAAGATCCCACTGTGCTCCGGCAAGGGGCGGTCGACCAGAAGGCCGCGCTGACCTCAACCTTTGAGCCCGAGTCGAATGACTTTGCGCAGGACAACGGCGTGGCCGGCATGTGCCTCTACCACACCGTGATTGGCGCCGACGGCAAGCCGGGCGAGATCGCCGTAGCCCGCCCTATCGGCTTCGGCCTCGATGAAAACGCCGTTACTGCTATTCGCAAAGCCAGCTTTCAGCCGGCTATGAAGGACGGCAAACCCGTGCCAGTGGTGCTGGACCTGGTGGTTCAGTTCCGCATCTACTCCAAGCGCACCAACGTGGCCAGCAAGCCTGAAGACAAGGACAAGCCGAAGGTGGCGCCATTGCCCGGACCTTATACGCTGCAGGCCGCGCGAACGACCCAAGCCCAGGCTAAGACCCAGACCCAATAGCGGTTGAGCTAACTGTCTTACAAGCACATCGAAACGTAAGACGCTTGTCTTACGTTTCTACGCAGAGCCAAGGGAACGTCCAACGGCGCCTCTGCTTGCAGGTCACGTGTCTTACAAGCGTAGCCCGCCCGCGCTGGGACTACTCCATCGGCTGCCACAACTCGACGCGATTCCCTTCCAGGTCCCAGATCCATGCAAACTTGCCATAGGAAGCTTCGTCGCGTTTGGGATCGATGCGCACATCGGCCGCAGCCAGTTGAGCCAGCAGCGCGTCCAGATCGTCGACCCTGAAGTTGATCATCGATTGCTGCGGCCCGTCGCCGAAGTGCTTTGTATCGGCCGGAAAATGGCTGCAAGACTGTCGTGCCCATCGACTCCGGACCCTCAAAGCTGAGATAGCCGTCGGCGCCTGCAATCCCCAGATGAGTGCTATACCAGGCCGCCGGGGCGGGAAACTCCCTTCGCGTCATCGATCAGTTGCACCTTGAGCGAGCGTTTCGATCACCGCGCGATCGAGGTCCGCTTCCGTTTTGAGCGTCGCTTTAAGCACCAGCTTCAGATCGAGCTTGCGCTCCTGACGGATGTTGCGCGCGGCGGCGACGATTTCTTTGAGCAAATCCATCTCATGGTCGGCAGCCGCATCGTTCTTCGCAAACGACGCGTCGGGATACTTCTTCAGCGAGATCGACGTCGTCTTCATCGAAGCGATGGCTGATCTCCTCCGTGATAAATGGCATGATCGGATGGAGCAGACGCAATCCGCTTTTCGAACGTCGTCAATAGCAAGCGCCAGTCGTCGTTCAATCCGGAATCGGCGGTGAAGCGTAGCTTCTTGATTTGAGATACCGAGAGGCGGAGTCGTCCCAGAAGAAATGCCAGATGGTCTGGGCGGCTTCGTGATAACGATGGTTTTGAAGCGACGAATTCATCGACTCGATCGTCGCGTGGAGCCGGCTCTGGATCCAGCGGTCTTCAAAACGCGGAGCCGCGGATTCGGCCGGGATCCTGGTCTCGACGCCCGAACGCTCCATATTCATGAAGATGAAACGCGTCGCATTCCACAGCTTGTTCGCGAAGTTGCGCGCCGCCTCGATGCGGTCTTCGGTGAAGGCGATATCGCGTCCCGAGGCCGCACCGAGCACTAGTGAAAGCCGCACCGCATCGGTGCCATACTTGTCGTTGATCAGAATCGGATCGACCACGTTGCCCTTGGTCTTCGACATCTTTTGCCGCTCCGCATCGCGCACCAGTCCGTGTAAGTGGACATAGCGGAAGGGCACCTCGTCAGTCAACTCAAGGCCGAGCATGATCATGCGGGCGCCGCAGTAGCTTCGTGAAGCCGGGTGCATTTTGATAGAACTGGAGCAGGTCGCCGGGTTCGTATTGCGTGGCGTCGGTTTTCTCGGCCTCGGTCAGGTGGGTCGGAATCCAAGCCGTGATGGTTCGTTCGTCGCCGAGCTTGCCCTCGGCTTTGAGTCCATCGCGAATCGCCTGGGTCATCCGAGCCGCTTCGGCGTGCGTCGGAGACACGACCAGGGCCGATTTCGGTGTCCCGTCTTTTTTCTTTTCGGCGGCGGCCGCAAGATACGCCTCGGCCAGCTCCTGATAGCGCTCCGCGTCCGGCACTTCCTTGATCCAGCCGAGCTTGTCGAGCTCCGCGAAGCCCTCCTCGGTCTTGCCTTCGCTCAGCGCCTCGGCCGCTTTCTTGTAGTCGCCCTCCTGGCGCACGATCTCCGTCACCTCGGCCACCTGCAGCCCGGCCTTTTCCTCCAGCAGCTTCAGCGGCTCGCCGGCCGTGACGCTGCGATGCTGCCGGTCGCCCACCAGCACGATCCGGGCCTCATCCTCTCGGCCGATGTCAAACAGTTGCAGCATGTCCCGCGTGCCGAGCTGGCTGGCCTCATCGACCAGCATCACGCCGCCGCGGGCCGATTCCTGCATCTGCTCGTCCTTGAGGAACCGGGCGACCGTGTCGGCCTTGGCGAAACCCGCTTCCTGCCGCAGCACTTCGCGGCTGGCCTTCACCGACTGCGCCAGCGCGACCACCGGCACGCCCGGCTTCGGCCAGAGCCTCGCCGATCTCCTGTTCGAGCGTGTTTTGCCCGTGCCGGCCGCGCCGCGGATGATCATCACCCGGTCGCGGGAGCCGAGCACATGGCGGACGGCCGCCTTCTGGCCGTCGTTGAACCAGTCGCGCGAGCATGGCCGCTCGGGATCGCCCAGCGGCCGGCAGCGCCCCCGCCCCTCGCGGGCAAAGGCGATCAGCGTCGATTCCAGGGCCAGCATCTCCTTCGTCGTCGCCATCTGCCGGCCGTCGACGTCGCTGCGAATCAGCGGACGGTTCGCCAGCTCTTGGCTGACGCCCTCGACCGTGACCGCACCGAGGCCGCGTTTCAGGGCTTCGGTCACCAGCTTGCGTTCGGGCACCACCGCTTCGCGCACGAAGCTATGCTGCGATGGCATGATCGACCGCCTGCCCCTCGCCCCGATCCGGCCTGGCGTGACTACGCTCGCGGCGATGAACCGCCGCCAGCGCCTTGCGTTCGCTGTCGGTCAGGCGACAGTCCCATTCCTTGCGCAAGCCTTCCCAGCTCAGAGCTGGTTCCTTCTTCTCGCGCGGTCTTCGGCTCCCAGTTCGGCCTTGCGTTCGGGATCGGTGATGCCCTTCTCCTCGGCCACCTTCTCGATCACGGCCGTGCGCCGGGAGAATCGCTTGAGCACGATCCGCCGGAATCCCCGCGATCTCGAAATCATCCCGCTTCCGCTCGACGCCGAAGCCCAGGTCCTGAAGCTTGTTCGCCAGCCGCACGCGGAACGCCGCCTGGAAGTACGGGGCGTCGCGCTTGAGTTCGCGGAACTGGCCCGCTTTCCAGCGCTGTTCTTCCTCGTCCCAGGTCGTGTTGAACACAAAGACATGGGCATGAAGCTGCGGATCGGGAATGCCGTCCACCGGCCGTGAAGTGGTGTGGATGAATTCCGCCCAGACCATGTTGCCGGTCGTGCGGTCGGTGTCCTGCCGTCCTTGCGGACGCGGGTTTTCATTTCCGCTTCCATGTCGCGCATGGTCTCATCGACCGCCGCCACGGAAGGCATCGAGGATGCCTTGGTCGCCGCTCATGGCGTAGAGCAGCGATACCGACTTCGGCACCGAGAACGTGAAGTCGTAGCCGACCGTCCGCTCGGTGCGCGTTCGCACCGTCAGCGGCTTGCCGGTCCTCGGGTCGAGGTTGTCGCACAGCCGCTCGAAGGAGACCTTGTCCACCGTCCCTTCAAGACCGAGCCGGGACGCACCCTTGCCGCCCCAGGAGCCGACGATTTCCTGCCCTTCGCTGTAATAATCCGCCGTCGCGTAGTAACGCTTGGCAGCCTTGGCACTGTCCTGTTGCGTGATGCGGATCATGCCTCTATTTTAGACTATCACAAATTTCGTTAACGAAATGTTAACTATATATCTGCTCCTCCGCAGCCAGCCTAGGTTTCCGGCGATTTCGTACTCACGAATGTCACCCAATTGT
>CAVVLH010000047.1:0-6121 GCA_963748805.1 uncultured Alphaproteobacteria bacterium
ACCAGCCTGCTGTCGCTCAGCCTCATCATTTCGGTGGTCGTGATGGTGCAGACAGCGGCAACGACCAGGTCGTTTCCGACCGACCCCAACGAGCCGCCGGATGTCGACCGCGACTTTATCGGGGTTGGCGTCGGCAGCATCTTTGCCGGCTTGATCGGCGCCTTTCCCGTCGATGCGAGCCCGCCGCGAACCGCGGTGGTTTCCGAGACCGGCGGCCGCTCCCAGATCGCGGGCCTCGTTGCTGTTGCCATCGTCATTGCGCTGTTGGCCTTCGGCACATCGCTGCTGCATCGAATCCCCACCGCCGCGCTCGGCGGGGTGCTGTTGTTCGTCGCGCTACGGATCATTCGCTTCCGCCAGATCGCTACGGTCGCCCGGCAATCGTTTGGCGAATTTCTGCTGATCCTGGTGACAGCGGCGGCGATCATCGTGCTGCCGATCGAACAAGGCGTCGGCCTCGGCATCGCGCTGTCGCTGCTGCACGGTATCTGGAGCACGACGCGGGCCCGCGTGCGGCCATTCGAACGCGTGCCCGGCACCTCGATCTGGTGGCCGGTAAGCCCGAATTTTCCCGGCGAGCAGGAAGCCGGCGTGCTGGTTGCGGGATTTCAAGCCCCGCTGTCGTTCCTCAATGCCTACGACTTCCGGCGCGATATCCTCGCGGCGCTGAAGTCCTCGCCGCAAAAAGTACGGCTGCTGGTGCTGGAAGCCACCGGCATCGTCGAGATCGACTTTACCGCCGCGCAGGTTCTGACCGAGGTCATCAACCAGTGTCACGAGGACGGCGTCGACTTTGCCGTCGCCCGGCTCGAATTGGCGCGTGCGCAGGAGGCGATCGTGCGCTTTGGCATCGCTGCCCTGCTCGGCCCGGCTCGCCAGTATCAGAGCGTGGAAGAGGCTATCCGCGGCTGCGGCAAGAAAACATAGAGTTTATTTTGACGCGTTTTCTTCACGCGAAACGGCGCCCACCTCGCTCGAAAACGCTATGGCCTTACGCGGGAACGATCGCCCTGCCGATCGGCCATAGCGCAATGCCGGCGAGTTTCAGGTGCGCCCATGCGAACGGAATCCCGATAATCGTCACGGCCAGAACGACCGCGGTGACGAGGTGGCCCAGCGCCAGCCACCAGCCTGCGAGCACCAGCCAGATCAGGTTGCCGATCAGGCCGAAAAGTCCCGTACCGAGGTCTGATTGTCCCGTCAGGCTGTCGCGGCGCACAGCCCGCTGACCGAATGGCAGCAGCGTATAGACCGCGATGTTGAAGGCCGCCCGCGCCCAGGGCAGACCGATGATGGTGATCGCCATGATGATCGCGGCGACAACCCAGCCGGCCGCCATCCAGACGCCGCCGAGCAATAGCCACAGGATGTTCAGAAATATCGAGACCGGTTGCATGTCACCTCTCCAGGACGCGATGCGCTACGCGGGACCATAGCGTGCATCGAAAACGCCGCTGCTAAAGCATGATCCGGAAAAGTGTGAAGCGGTTTTCCGAAAAGATCATGCTTCATCAAAGGACTAAAGCGCGATGACGATCCAACCAAATCTCATCGCGCTTTAGCGATCTCAACGAAGATAGCAAGGAAAGGGCCGGACCGGAATGACCCAAGATAAAAATCAAGATGTCAATCTGGACACCAATAAGGCATCCATCGATCGGTTCTCCGCTCAGCGGCGATAACGGGTGGGGCGCGCATAAGCCTGACGATTTTCCTGCACCGGCCGGCTTGTCTCGTTGACGCGGGTTTCGCTGGCGGCGGGCGCGGCGATCTTGAGTTCTTCGAGAAAAACGGGATGGGCGAAGTAAAAGCCCTGCGCGTAACGAATGCGGGTCGCCGCCTGCAAGTAAGCTAGCTCCTCGAAGGTTTCGATGCCTTCCGCGATCATCGTCATGCCGAGCGCATCGCTCAGCGATTCGATCGCCCGCAGAATTCCCTGGCTGCGTGGACGCAGATGGATGTCCTTGATGAAGGACCGATCGATCTTGATCTCGTCGGCGGTGATATCGGCCAGCGCCGACAATGACGAATAGCCAGTGCCAAAATCATCGATCGATATGCCGACCCCCAGCTTGCGGAAGATCGGCACGACTTCATCCTGGAACCGCGTCTTGGTGACGAAAGCGTCCTCCGTCACCTCGATCATGAACCGGCGGGGAAAGCCGGTGGCCTCCAGCGCCTCGGCAAACGACCGCATGAACGCAGGATTGTCGGCCTGCTTTGCCGCGACATTGATGCTGATCGTAGCCGTTGCTCCGAAAGCTTCGTTGATGAGGTCGATCGACCTGACGATCTCCGCCAGCACCAGATGGGTTAGCTCGTCGATCAATCCCAATTCGGCCGCGAGATTGATGAAGGTGCCGGGCGCCTGGATGACCCCCTCGTCGTCGCGCAAGCGGACCAGCGCCTCGACACCCTTGATCTCCTTGGTCCTGATATCGACCTTGGGCTGGAACGCGCAGCAGAACCGCTTTTCCAGGATGGCGTGCCGCAGCGATTGCTCGATCTTCATGCGGGCAAGCGCCTCGCGCTCCATGCTGGAATTGAAGAAGGCGGCCGCGCCCTTGCCGTCGTTCTTGATCCGGTACATCGCGATGTCGGCATTCTGCAGCAACGCGTCGTAACTGCGGCCATGATCGGGAAACAGGCTTACGCCGATCGAGGTCGAGGCGAATATCTCCGATCCATCGATGAAGAACGGCGCTTTCAGCCGCTGCAAGGTCGCCTCGACATATTCGGCGACTTCTTGTTCGCTGTCGATCGGGCTGAGCAGAAGCAGGAATTCGTCGCCGCTGATGCGGGACAACATGTCGTTTTCGCGAAGGTTGAGCCCGAGCTTCTTGGCGACCTCGACCAGCAGCGCATCCCCGACCGAGTGCCCGTAATAGTCGTTGATGTGCTTGAAATTATCGATATCGAGAAAGGCGAGCGCAAAAGCGCTGCCCGGCTTATGGTTCTGGATCAGGCTTTGCACGCGGTGTTCGATCACCCGTCGCATCGGCAGGCCCGTCAGTTCGTCAAAATAGGCCGAACGAAACAGATGATCTTCGACCGCTTTCTGCTCGCTGATATCGGCCGAGCAGGACAGCAACAGGTTGCGGCCCGCGATGCGAGCCGGCCGATGGGCCGCCAGAAGCACCTGTTCACCCTTGCTGTCGGCACCTTTCATCTCGGCCACAGTCGCGCGCCCGGCGCGGAGCAGTTCCAGCGCCATCTCTCGCCGTTCGTTTAGACGTTTTGCAGGCAGTTCGCCCGGCGGCTCGGCGGCGACGCCGAGCTGCGAGGCCGCCGCGTCGTTGATCAGCAGAAAGCGGCCATCTTCGTCCTGAACCGTCACGCCTGCGGGGAGCAGCCGGATGACGTCCCGCAAAAAGTCGAGGTCACCCTCGATTGCGAATTCGTCTTCGTGTTGCGGAGTATGGGGCGGGATTTGACTCGGAAGCGGGCTTTTCATGGCGGGACAGAGGTTGGCAAAGTCTCTTGTAGTTTTGGTTAAGTGAGCCGTCCAGGATGCAAGCATAGGCGCCCGGCTCACCAGCCACCGCGATCGTCATTAACAGAACGTCAACGAGCGGCGCCACGCGGGTAATCCGGCTTGAGACGATGCCTTTATGCCTTGGGTACGCGGCACTGCATGGTGCAATGGACTCCGCTTTTCAGGAAACTGATTTCGGTCTTGCCATCGAACGGCCTCAGCGCCGAGGCCAGCAATTTGGTGCCAAAACCCGCTTCACCGACCACGCCGATCGAAGGCCCCTCGGTCTCGTCCCAGGCGATATTCAGCCGGTCGTCGGTCATGGACCACGACACCTGCAACATGCCGCGCGCGGCGGAAAACGCGCCGTATTTCCCGGCATTGGTCGCAAGCTCGTGAAAGATCAGTGCGAGGCTGACAGCAAGCTTGGCGGGGAGAAACAGCCGCTCGCCGTTCAAAGTGAACCGGACATGACCATACGGCCCGAGTTCGGAGAGCAGGAGATCCTGGATGTCGCAACCGCCGCCGTCGACCTTGGTGATGAGTTCGTCGGTCGCCGACAGCGCCCGAATCCGATGATCGATACTGGCCCAGACTTGCGGCTGGTTCTGCAACACCTGATGAAGCACGGCGTGGACGGTCGACAATTTGTTCTTCAGCCGGTGCTGCAATTCATCGACGACGAGTTTGCGATACTCTTCTTCCCGAATCAGCCGCCTGGAAATTTCGCGCTGATCGGAGGCCACCGAACGATAGTGCTCGACCCCCCAGATCGTTAGCCCGCATACGATCGCATAGATAGCCAGGAGCACCAGCCGCGGAAAGAAATGGCTCGGCACATCGCCGAAATTCACGACGACGCCGAGCCCGCCGCCCACCAGCGCAGTGGCGATACCGGTGCGATAGCCGGCCAGGGCGGTAGCAAAGAAAACGGCGGGAAAATACGGCGTGAAATAGACGTCCGGCCGCAGCTCGGCGAGAAGCCACCGCGCCGCCGTCGACACAGCAAGACAGCTTCCCGAAAAGCAAACACTGAACAGCAACGAGGGTCGGGAAGTGCCTTGCCAGCCTTGTCGAAATTCGTCGGCTAGCCGTTTCGTTATGGGTCGCATCACGGGTGGCTCTGATCCGAGGTCAGGTCAAGCATAGCGGAACCGGGACGGCTCGGCCGTTCGAATAACGGCCAGGCCTGTTCAATGTTGCGATCATTCAAGCGTTCCGTGAGGTGGGGGCCGAGCAGCGAGGGAGGGGTAAACAGCGGGTCAAGCTGTAAGGCGTGCTTGCCTTGCCCTTGCCTTGCCGGGGCAACCCGCAGATATTTTAGCGGGAGAATGTCAAAAGGAGGACACGCGTTATGGGAAGGCTGGATCGCAAGGTTGCGGTGATCACCGGTGCGACAAGCGGCATCGGATTGCGCACCGCGGAAGTTTTCGTGGCCGAGGGCGCAAAGGTCGTCATTGCCGGCCGTCGCACGAGCGAAGGCGAAGCGCTGGCCAAGAAGCTCGGCGCGGCATGCCTGTTCCGTCGCACCGACGTCACCGTCGAAGACGACATGCGCAGCTTGATTGGTGAGGCGGTCGATAAATTCGGCCGCATCGACTGCCTGTTCAACAATGCCGGCGGCCCGGCACAGACCGGCGGAATCGAAGGGCTTGAGGTCGATCGTTTCGATGCGGCGATGGCGACCTTGGTGCGCAGCGTGATGCTCGGCATGAAACATGCCGCTCCGCATATGCGGCGTCAGGGCTCCGGCAGCATCATCAACAACGGCAGCATCGCCGGCCGCCTCGCCGGCTTTTCGTCGTCGGTGGTCTATAGCGCCGCCAAGGCCGCCGTCATTCATCTGACCAAATGCGTCGCGATGGAGCTCGGCGAAGCCGGCATTCGCGCCTCCCCCACTGACCCCCCCGCGGTCGCGGGCGGCGCGTCCGACATCTCGCTCAACGCGATGTCGTCCACTTCGCCTCCACATCTCACGTCGTCCGCAAACGACCGCGATGGGGAAGGAAACTCTCCGAGGGCGTGGTCCCTTGACCAGACACAGGGAGCCCTGGAGTAGCGCCGCGGTGCAGGGCGGGGGAATCGATCTCCGCCATTCCCACGGAAGTTTCAGGAATCATCCGGACAAGAGCAATACGTAACGGTTCCTGCCGCTACTGGTTCAGTTAGGTATTGCCGAACGTGGCGGCTTAGTTTCATCACGATCGCAAGTGATGCTGTTGTGCCTGCTCCACAGCTGAAAGTGTTTAATGTGGAAAAAGAAACAGGCAAAATGGACAAGAGATGCCTAGGGTCTCAAATACATGCCTAGGAGTCGTGTCCGACTGGGCTCTAGATCACCTCAGGGACGTGCAGCGGCAGGTGGAGGGCAAAGGAGAAAAGGGCAGCAATGGCCCCAGTTATTAACTTGGGCAGTTAAGGGTCACTCACAACTATACTTCTAATCAATTCAAGATTCACGGGTGACACACATCCAACAGTGATGACGCACTTAAACTACTCTGGCACCGTAACGGGACGGAGAAACTTAACTAATAAGATTAGGGAGACACAACCATACAGGTTTGAAGAAAAGTCAACAACGGAACAACGTTAAGTTTAAGAAACTCAACGAACAGACCAATAATTACAAAGCCTCTAAGTGAT
>CAVVLH010000048.1:0-14168 GCA_963748805.1 uncultured Alphaproteobacteria bacterium
ATGTATTGCTCTCGCGCACGGCGGCAGCCGCCGGCTTGGCGTTGATCAGGTCCTGCGGCATCACGGTGTCGATATCGACACTCGACATCCGCTCCTTGATCGCACGCTCCATGCGGAGCAGGCCGATGCGGTACTGGTTCTCCATCAATTCGCCGACCGAGCGCACCCGGCGGTTGCCGAGATGGTCGATGTCGTCGATCTCGCCCTTGCCGTCGCGCAGGTCGACCAGCGTCTTGATGACGGCGAGGATGTCTTCCTTGCGCAGCGTGCGGTGGGTGTCGGGCGCATCGAGTTCGAGGCGCATGTTCATCTTGACGCGGCCGACCGCGGAAAGGTCGTAGCGCTCGGAATCGAAGAACAGCGACTGGAACATGGCTTGCGCCGAATCCAGCGTCGGCGGCTCGCCCGGACGCATCACGCGGTAGATGTCGAACAGCGCGTCTTCACGCGTCATGTTCTTGTCGGCGTGCAGCGTGTTGCGGATATAGGCGCCGACATTGACGTGGTCGATGTCGAGAATCGGCAGTTCCTTGTAGCCCTGCTCGTTCAGCACCTTCAGCGAGCTTCTCGGTGATTTCCTCGCCGGCTTCGGCATGGATCTCGCCGGTCTTCGGATTGACGAGGTCCTCGGCGACATAGTTGCCGACCAACTCCTCATCCGACATCCGCAGCGCCTTCAGGCCCTTTTCCTGGAGCTGGCGGGCCGCGCGCACGGTAAGCTTCTTGCCGGCTTCCAGCACCACCTTGCCGCTATCGGCATCGATCAGGTCGTTGATGGTGGAATAGCCGCGGAAACGGGCGGCGTCGAACGGCACACGCCAGCCTTCCTTGCCGCGCTTGTAGGCGATCTTCTTGTAGAAGGTCGAAAGGATCTGCTCGCCGTCGAGCCCGAGCGCGAACATCAGCGAGGTCACGGGGATCTTGCGGCGGCGGTCGATACGCGCAAACACGATGTCCTTGGCGTCGAACTCGATGTCGAGCCAGGAGCCGCGATACGGAATCACGCGCGCGGCAAACAACAGCTTGCCGGACGAATGCGTCTTGCCCTTGTCGTGGTCGAAGAACACGCCGGGCGAACGGTGCATCTGGGAGACGATGACGCGCTCGGTGCCGTTGACGATGAAGGTGCCGTTCATCGTCATGAGCGGAATGTCGCCCATGTAGACGTCCTGCTCCTTGATGTCCTTCACCGACTTCGCGCCGGTTTCCTCATCGATATCGAACACGATCAGGCGCAGCGTCACCTTCAGCGGCGCAGCAAAGGTCATGCCGCGCTGACGGCACTCGTCGACGTCATATTTCGGCGGCTCGAATTCGTAGCGGACGAATTCCAGCATCGAGGTGCCGGAGAAATCCGAGATCGGAAATACCGAGCGGAAAACCGCCTGCAGGCCCTCGTCGAGCCGGCCGCCCGGCGGTTCGTCCACCATCAGGAACTGGTCATAGGACGCCTTTTGAACCTCGATGAGGTTCGGCATCTCCGCGACTTCCTTGATGTGTCCGAAAAACTTGCGAACGCGTTTGCGACCGGTAAACGTCTGCTGCGCCATCGTGGCCTCTCATTTCGTCGCTCCGAAAGGAGCGAACCTTTCCGAACGCGCGATTGTCGAAATCGCTTTTCGGAGTTGAATTCTGAATTCGTCCTTCAGACAGTTCGCTTCTCGCCAGGACGCCAAAATCCTGAATCGAAGTATCCAGTCTCAAAGAACGCAAAACGACGCACGGGGCGCTCTAACGCACCCGCACGTCAAAAACCGCTTCGTCACGGACTGCAAAGCCCGAAATTGCCAATCTCCCAACGGCTTGCGGCGGAACCCTGCGGTTCCTCCTGCCTGCCGTGTTTTCGTGCTGCTGCCCCGATATGGGATAGCAATCGTGGAAATTCGAGGGGTAACCCCACCAATCCCCACACATTCTCGTGTAGGCCGCCCGCCGGGTGGAACCCGGCGGGGGGTTTGCGACGGCCTGTCCGGCCACCGCTTGTTCGTCCAGATCCCGGGTCTCGCTTGCGCTCGCCCGGGATTTCGCTGCGAGTAACCAGCGGTTACTTGAGCTCAACCTTGGCGCCAGCCTTTTCGAGCTGAGCCTTGATCTTGTCGGCTTCGTCCTTGTTGACCCCTTCCTTGACCGGCTTGGGGGCGCCTTCGACCAGGTCCTTGGCTTCCTTGAGGCCAAGACCGGTGATGGCACGGACTTCCTTGATGACTTCGATCTTCTTGTCGCCGGCGGCGGCAAGCACGACCGTGAACTCGGTCTTTTCTTCAGCCGGAGCAGCGGCAGCACCGCCACCGGCCGGGCCGGCAACCGCAACCGCGGCTGCGGCGGACACGCCCCACTTCTCTTCGAGGAGCTTTGCGAGCTCGGCAGCTTCGAGCACCGTCAGGCTCGAAAGGTCGTCGACGATTTTCTGTAGGTCAGCCATTGATCTGTTTCCTTAAGCGTATTGGTTCGAACCAGGTTTGAATTGCGAAGGGTCAGGCCGCTTCGCTCTTTGAGGCATAGGCCTGAATGACGCGCGCGAGCTTGGCCGCGGGCGCGGTGGAGAGCTGAGCGATCTTGGTCGCCGGCGCCACCAGGAGGCCGACAATCTTGCCGCGCAGTTCGTCCAGCGACGGCAGCGAGGCAAGCGCCTTCACGCCGTTCACATCCAGGACGGTTTTACCCATCGAGCCGCCGAGAATGACGAACTGTTCGTTCGTCTTGGCGAATTCGATGGCAACCTTTGGCGCCGCCACCGGATCGTTGGAAGTCGCGATCACGGTCGGCCCCTTCAAAAGGGAACCGATGGCAACGACGTCAGTGCCTTCAAGAGCAATTTTGGCGAGACGGTTCTTCGAGACCTTCACCGAGGCGCCCGCCTGCTTCATCTGCATGCGCAGCTTCTGCATCTGGGCGACGGTGAGGCCGGAATAGTGGGCGACGATCGCAACGCTGGTGGTCTTGAACAGACCGTTCAGCTCCTCGACCGCGTCCTTTTTTGCCGCTCTTTCCACAGCAAGCTCTCTCCGGTTGGCGGTCTAAAAGCCCAAAGGCTAAGGACCGCCGGGTTGCACCCATCGTCCCGCCTCAACCTGACCTCAAAGACACGAAGGCTTTTAAGGACCCGTCGGGCAGAACGACATTGAAACGCCTGCCCTCCCGAGCCTTGTGGGCGCGGGGTGTCGAGGTTCGAACCAAATCTCCGAACAGCGGTCACCCGCGGCTTCGGAGCAAAATCTGGTCTTCACCCGTCTATGCAGGCCATGCAATTAAGCCGTTGAAAAACTTTCGTTTATCGCGGGCGCCTGCAGTCTTGGACAGGATCGAGGCTGAACCGGTAAACCGGTCGGCCCCTGCCCGATCTCCTCTCAAACGACGGTTTTCCCTGTCCTTTCGAGCCATCCATGCGGAATGTCCTGAAAGGATAAGGTCTCCTATTCGTTCTCTTTCGGAAAGCGAGCACAGACGCGCCAGCTATCGCCAGCACGTCCGGAAGCGGTCTCTTTAACGAGTCTTTTCCGCCTTGCCAAGGGCTAATTTCGAGCAGTGAAAATCGGATAGACCAGCGGTTTCCCGGCAAAAAACGCCTCGAGATTGGCAATCACGCAGTCCTGCATCGCGGCGTGCGAGTTGGCCGTATGGCCGCCGATATGCGGGGTCAGCACGACGTTCGGCAAGGCCGTCAACGCGTCTTGCGGATGCGGTTCCTTCTCGAACACGTCGAGGCCGGCGCCGGCAATGGTGTTGTTCGCGAGCGCCGCAACCAGCGCCGCTTCATCGATGACGGAGCCGCGCGCGATGTTGACGACATACCCGTCCGGCCCAAGCTTTTGCAGGATATCGGCATTGACGGCGTAGTGGGTGTCGGCGCTGGCGCGCACCGCGATCATCAACACGCTGCACCACTCCGCCAACGCTTCCAGGCTTTCGAAGTAGCGATACGGCACCTCGTGCCGGCTGCGGCTGAAATAGCCGACCTCGGTCTCGAACGCCGCCACGCGGCCCGCAATCTTGCGGCCGATCTCGCCCATGCCGTAGACGCCGACACGGCGGCCGGGATTTCCTGGCGGCGCGCGTAACAGCGGCGACGGTTTTGATGCGGCCCAGCTTCCGTCGCGCACGAATCCATCGGCAGGAAGAATCCGTCGCGTTGTCGCCAGCATCAGCGTGACGGCAAGGTCGGCGACGCTTGCCGCATTCGCGCCGGGACTGTGACCGAGGGCGATCTGACGCTCCTTGGCCGCTGCGATATCTACCCCGTCATAGCCGGTGCCGTAGCAGACGATCGCGCGCAGCGACGGCAGCGTATCCATGACGCTGGCCGGAAGCGCGGTGCCGCCGGCGGTGATCATGGCACGAATGCCGGATAGTTCGTCGGCAGCGAAAACTTCAGCGGGTGGCTTGCCGGCCGCATCCAGCAATTCGAAGCGCTCGCCGATCCGCACCATCAGCGCCTTGGGAAAACGCGAATAGATCAAAACCTTCTCGGGCATGCCTTGACCCCATGATCGCCACTTATAAAGCAAAGAGCGGAACCGGTTGTCCCGATTCCGCTCCTGCTTCGATCCGCCATTCAAAATGTTTTAGCCGAGAATGCTGCCGGGCTCGACCTTCACGCCCGGCCCCATGGTGGAGGAAACCGCAACGCGCTGGATGTAAGTACCCTTCGAACCGGCCGGCTTCGCCTTGGCGACCGCATCGGTGAGCGCCTTGACGTTTTCGACGAGCTTTTCTTCCGAGAACGAGGCCTTGCCGATACCGGCCTGGACAATGCCGGCCTTCTCGACGCGGAACTCGACCGAACCGCCCTTTGCGCCCTTCACGGCGGTGGCGACGTCCATCGTCACCGTGCCGATCTTCGGGTTCGGCATCATGCCGCGCGGACCGAGCACCTTACCGAGGCGGCCGACCAGCGGCATCATGTCGGGAGTGGCGATACAACGATCGAAATCGATCGTGCCGCCCTGCACCTTCTCGACGAGGTCTTCGGCGCCGACGACGTCAGCCCCCGCAGCCTTGGCTTCTTCCGCCTTGGCGCCGCGCGCGAACACGCCGACGCGCAAGGTACGGCCGGTGCCGTTCGGCAGCGTCACCACGCCGCGGACCATCTGGTCGGCGTGGCGGGGATCGACGCCGAGATTGATCGCGATCTCGACGGTTTCGTCGAACTTCGCTTTCGCCCGTTCCTTGACCATCTTGATGGCGTCCACGAGCGGATAGAGCTTCTCGCGATCGACGCCCTCGCGGGCCTTCTCAGTACGTTTTCCGATTGCCATGGCCCTTACCCCGCAACTTCGAGACCCATCGAGCGGGCTGAGCCCTCGACCATCTTCATGGCCGACTCGATGGTGTCGCAATTGAGATCCTTCATCTTCTTCTCGGCGATCTCGCGCACCTGCGCTTTGGTCACCTTGCCGGCCTTGTCGCGGCCCGGAGCTTTCGACCCGGACTGGATTTTAGCGGCCTGCTTGAGGAAGAAGGACATCGGCGGCGTCTTCATCTCGAAGGTGAAGGAGCGGTCCGCGTAAATGGTGATGATCACCGGGATCGGGGTGTTCTTTTCTTCCTTCTGCGTCTGCGCATTGAACGCCTTGCAGAATTCCATGATGTTGAGACCGCGCTGACCAAGCGCGGGACCGATCGGAGGCGACGGATTGGCCGCTCCCGCCGGCACCTGCAATTTCAGGTATCCGGTCACTTTCTTTGCCATGCATCACTCCTGTTGTGCCGACCCTGAGAGGTCAGCGGTTTCAGGTTCCGTGGTTCGGTTCGAGTGCGGCTGGCAACCGCCCTCACCTCCCACGTCCTTTTCTCTGGAGGCATTGCCGCCTCCACGTCCGATCAGGCCACCTTTTCGACCTGAGCGAATTCCAGTTCGACCGGCGTGGCGCGGCCGAAGATCGACACCGCGACCTTCACGCGCGAGCGCGCCTCGTCGATTTCCTCGATGACGCCGGAGAACGAGGCGAACGGCCCGTCCGCCACGCGCACATTCTCGCCGATCTCGAACGACACCGAGGCCTTCGGGCGCTCCACACCTTCCTGCACCTGATGCAGGATGCGCATCGCCTCGGTTTCGGAGATCGGCATCGGCTTGTTTTCGGCGCCAAGGAAGCCCGTCACCTTCGGGGTGTTCTTGATCAGATGAAAGGCCTCGTCGGTCAGCTTCATCTTGACCAGGACGTAGCCCGGGAAAAACTTCCGTTCCGCGTCGATCTTGCGACCGCGGCGCACTTCCGTGACCTTTTCGATCGGCACCAGCACCTGCTCGAACAATTCCTCGAGCCCGCGCTGCTTGGCCTGCTCGCGGATCGATTCCGCGACTTTCTTTTCAAAATTCGAATAGGCGTGGACGATGTACCAGCGCTTATCCATCGTTTGCGTTGCGGTGCTTGCCATCAGCGGATGCCCAGGACCAGGGTGACCAAATAACGGATGATCTGATCGGATGCGAAAAAGAAGATCGAGGCGAGTGCCACCATCACGAACACCATCATCGTCGTGATCATGGTTTCGCGGCGGGTCGGCCAGGTGACCTTGTTGGTCTCCGAGCGCACTTCCTGCAAGAATTTAAACGGGCTGATCGCCATCGTTAGGGGTCCGCATCCGTCGTCAGACGAACTAAAGCTTATTGATCTCAGGGAATCCAAACAGCCCGCTAGGACCCAGCCCTCGTTTGAAGGTTGAGCCGGCACACGGGCTCGATTGTTCGGGGATTTAAAAGCCGCGCCGGATATCCGCATTTAACGGGCCGGCAGCAGGTGGCGGCTATGTACTGCGGACCGGCCGAAAGGTCAAGGTAGCAGGAAGCCCCTCCCGGCCTGGCCGATCCGGCAATAATGGCTAATGAGACCTTCACCGCGAGGTCAAAACCCACAAGATCAAAGCCGGGCACAGCGCGACCCGCGCACCGGCCCGGTCTTTAAGCTTACCTGGCGGCTTATCTGGCGTAGTAGGCCACCGGCGCGCGGCGGACCACCACGGGCGGCATGATTTCGCGCTGCCAGACGCGACCATCATCGAACTGGATGCGCATGCCGTCGGGCGAGTACACAGCGCCCTCGCCCCGCGCATCGATCCAGATCCGGCTGGCCGGTGCGTTCCAGTCGGGCCAGGCCCGATATGATTCACCTGTCTCGGTCGTCAGATTCACGGCATCCCCATTTTGCGTGACGAAAGTGGGGGCGCCGAGCATGCCGTCCCGGCACATCTGGATGCACCGGTAGGTGCCGGTCAGATTGATCGTTTCAGCGGAGGCGGAAGTGGCGACACACGCCGCAGCCATGAGGCCCAAAGCCAGCGATAGCAGTCTCATCACAAAACTCCATCCTTTAGCGTGAAGATGAGCCCGACAAAGCGGACGACCAACAATCGCCGGCGAAAGCCTTTCGTTCCCGGTTCCCGAGCGATGTCCGTAGCGTGGCCGGATCGCGGTCAGGCGATGCTCGTCGCAGTCCGAGGTCGCCCGCGCAGTCATGCAGAATTACCGCGCCGACGAACGCAGTTCCCGCCGTCCCAAATTCAAGGATCAAAAATAAGAGGGCTGGCAGAGACTTAAGCTGGCAGGAGTGGCAGGGCTCGAACCTGCGACCCCCGGTTTTGGAGACCGGTGCTCTACCAATTGAGCTACACTCCTGTGGGAAGCTGACGTTGCCGCCGTTCCGCGCCGTTTCAAGCATAGCGCGGGGGCGGATTGCAAGGGTGAAGCGTCCGGTGGCATTCTTGACCCCTGTTTTGGTCCGCCGACCTGGCCGCGCCAAGATCGAGCAGAGCCGAGAACGACAATAAATAAAGGGAGACGTCATGCCCGCGGAGTCCGCCACCAGGCCAGCCCTTGGCCCCCAAACCCCGCCTTTGCCGCAAGCGAAGCCGGAATCGCTCGGGCTGTCGCCGTCACGCTTGCAGCGGATGTCGGACGTCTTCCAGCGCGAGATCGACAAGGGAACCATGCCCGGCGCAACCATCGTGGTCGCCAGAGGCGGCCAGATCGGCTGGTTCGACGCGCTCGGCAAGCAAGCCCCCGGCGCAAGCGCGCCGATGACACGGGACACGATCTTCCGCATCTTTTCCATGACCAAGCCGATCGTTTCCATCGGCATCATGATGCTGCTCGAGGAAGGCCAATTCCTGCTCGACGATCCCATCGCCAAATTCATCCCCGAATTTGCCAATCAGAAAGTCGGCGTCGAGAACAACGGCCAGCTCGATCTCGTACCCGTGAAGCGGCCGATCACCATCCAGGATCTGCTGCGCCACACCTCCGGCATCACCTACGAACACACCGGCAACGGTCTGGTGCAACAGCTCTATCAGCAGTCGCGGGTGCGCAGCCGCAAGATCGACAATGCCGAGCATGCGGCAATCGTCGCGAGCCTGCCCCTGATTTGCCAGCCCGGCGCCGAGTGGAACTACAGCCGCTCGACCGACATCCTTGGCCGGCTCATCGAAGTCGTCAGTGGAAAATCGCTCGGCGCGTTTCTGAACGAACGCATTCTGACGCCGTTGCAAATGACCGAAACCGCCTTTTACACCGGCGACGAAAATGCGACCCGGCTGGCCGAGCCCGCGGCGACCGATCCCTGGACCGGCGACAAGGTGCAGCTCTTCAACATGCTCGAAAAACCGGTGATCGAATCCGGCGGCGGCGGTCTTGTCTCCACCACCATGGACTACGCCCGCTTCGCGCAGATGCTGCTCAATGGCGGCGAACTCGACGGCGTCAGGATCATCGGCCGCAAGACGCTGGAATGGATGGCGTCCGATCACCTCGACCCCTCCGTCAAGATCATGGGCACGCTGACGCAAGCGGGACACAGCTTCGGCCTCGGCTTCGGCATCCGCACCCAGGAAGGCCTCGCGCCGTTTTCCGGTTCGGTCGGTCAGTTCTTCTGGAGCGGCATAGGCGGTACCTGCTTCTGGATCGATCCGAAGGAAGACCTGTTCGCCATCTTCATGTCGCAGGCGCCCGGCCAGCGCGTCTACACCCGAACACTGGTGCGCAATCTGGTGTATGCGGCGGTGGAGTAGCGCCGGTTTACTGTCATGGCCGGGCTTGTCCCGGCCATCCACGTCTTGGCCATAAAAAGTAAGCATGGATGCCCGGCACAAGGCCGGGCATGACGGTGGATAGATCTCAACTGATCGTGGCGCCGCCATCGATCACGATGGTCTGGCCGGTCGTGAAAGAACCGGCGCGGGAGGCGAGAAATACCGCAGCACCCGCGATCTCGTCGGGCTCGCCGATCCGCAGCAGCGGGGTACGCGCGGTAGACGCTTTCAGCGTTTCCGGATTTTCCCAGAGCGCGCGGGCGAAATCGGTCTTGATCAGACCCGGCGCGATGCAATTCACGCGGATATTGTGCCTGCCATATTCGCAAGCGAGGTTGCGCGCGAGCTGCATGTCGGCGGCCTTGGAAATTGCGTAGGCGCCGAGCACCGTCGAGCCCTTCAGCCCGCCGATCGAGGAGACGATCGTGATCGATCCGTCCTTGCGTTCGATCATCTGCGGCACCACCAGCGATATCAGCCAATGGTTGGCGACGATGTTGTTGTCGAGAATCTTGCGGAACTGATCGTCGGAAATGCCCGCCTGCGGTCCATAGTATGGATTCGACGCGGCGTTGCAGACCAGCGTATCGATGGCGCCGAAGACGCGGTTGGTTTGCTCGACGAGATGTTTCAGATCGTCCTTGGTCGAGATGTTGGCGGCGACCGCAAGCGCCACTTGTTTGCCGGCCTTGTCGTTGATCGCTGTTGCGACCTCATCACAGGCCTGCTGCTTGCGGGAGGAAATCACGACCCTGGCGCCGTGAGCGGCCATGTGTTCGGCGATCGCTCGCCCAATGCCGCGCGAAGAGCCGGTGATGACGGCGACTTTTCCCGTCAGATCGAACAGGTTCATTTTGTTTCCTCCCGTCCTTCGAACGACAATCAAGCAAGCTTGCTGGTCGTCACCTCCGGCCCCGCCGGCTGATGCATCGCCTTGTGCGCGGCGTCCGCCATCCACGGCTGTTGATTGACCATCGGCAGCCGCCAGACATTCACGGTCTGGCTTGTGATGTGATCGAGCCGCGTCACCGAACAATTGTCGATATCGAAGGCAAGGCCCTTTTCCGCCTGGCCGCCGAGCGCGAGCCCGATCGCCGCCTTGATCGTGCCGCCATGACCGACCGCAATCACGTCATGGCCGGCGTGTTCGGCATTGATGCGATCGATCGCGCCACAGACGCGGTTGTACAAATCCATAAAGCTTTCGCCGCCCGGCGCGGGCTCGCCGATATCGGCAAACCAGTGGCTGCCGGCGGGGCGACTGGCAAGAAAGGCCGCGCGGTTCATCCCCTGCCATTGCCCGAGATGCTGCTCGGCGAAGGCTGCCTCCTTCGCCATCGCCGCAGGCTTTGGGAAACCGGTATCCCAGATCGCCTGCGCGGTCTGATGCGTACGCTGAAGACTGCTCGCAACCCAGACCGCCTGGCGCGGCAGGATTTTCGCCACCGCTTCGAAAACGTGGCGATCGCTGGTGTCGCAGGCGATGTCCTTCTGCCCATAGATATTGCCGCCATCGCTGCGCACCGGCGCGTGGCGCACCCACCACCACCGTGTCGTGACGACCGCCGGCTTGTCGGGATTGGACATCAGGAAAACCCTTTAATAGTGTTGGTGTCCTACGTGACTAATCCAAACGCCTCAAGTCACTTCGACGTTTCAAACGCTGTTTAAGAAATTCCGCAAGGCGAAAAGCCATTCACTGAGGAAACACCATGGGCCGCCTCGAAGGCAAATCCGTCATCATCACCGGCGCCGGCAGCGGCATCGGGCGCGCGGCCTCGCTGCTGTTTGCGAAGGAAGGCGCCAAACTGATCGCGGTCGATCGCGCGGAGGGCGTGAAAGACACCGTCGAACAGGTACGCAAAGCGGGTGGCACGGCGGAAGCGGTCATGGCGGACGCCGGTTCCGAAAAGGACGTCATCGCTTACATCGACAGAGCCGTTTCCAGTTACGGCCGGCTTGACGCGATCTGGGCCAATGCCGGCATCAGCGGCGGCCTGGTGCCGATCGCCGAACAAACCGTGGAACACTGGCAGGAAATCCTGCGCATCAATCTGATCGGCGCGTTCCTCGCCATCAAATACGCAACGCCGCACATGATCAAACAGGGCTCCGGCGCGATCCTCTGCACCGCCTCGGTTGCGGGACTGAAATCCGGCGCCAGCGGCCATCCCTATGCGGCGAGCAAGGCCGGCGTCATCAGCCTGGTGCAAACCACGGCCTATTCGCTCTCCGGCACCGGCGTTCGCATCAACGCGGTGTGTCCAGGCCTGATCGAAACCGGCATGACCAAGCCGATATTCGATCGCGCCAGCGAACGCGGCACGCAGGACAAGATCGGCCAGCTCAATCCGCTGAAGCGCGCCGGCCAGCCGCATGAACTGGCGACCATGGGTCTGTTCCTGCTGAGCGATGAAGCATCCTACGTCAACGGCCAGGCATTTCCGGTCGATGGCGGCCTCACCGCCTCCATGCCCTACGCCGGCAAGCCGATCTGATTTCTGTCGTGATTGACGATCGCGCGATTGCCGCCTTTGGATGATGACCTCTCGGTATGCGGTGTATGCGGTTGCGTTCTTGCGGCACGAAAGCGCCCGAAGCGAATATTTTTGTTTTGGAGATCTGGACAGCGGGGCAAATCACCGCGGATGGCTTTGGCGCCTTGATGACCGTTTGGCTTAACTTCTTGTCGGATGCCTGGGCCACGGATGCACGGTGCGGGTACGTTGGCCAGCAGCAGATAAGGTCCGCTTGGGTTCCCGGTTATCAATTATTCAGGCTCACATCAGCTTTTGCATCAGCATTGCAGCCTCACGACATTCCTAAACGGCGAATTAAATAAGAAAGCCCTGAATAAAGGCCCGGCTGTCATTTGCGAACACCGGTTATTGTTTTGTTAATCGAGATTCCGATCGAGTTGATCTGGTTGCCGCTCCAGATCGTAACTCGATCAATCGGAAGGTGATTTCATGCTGAACGTTCTGTCTTGTCTCCGCGCTGAACACGATCTGCGCTACCTGGCGGCGGCGCTAATGGTGTGTTTGTTCGGCTCGCTATTGTCGATGCGGCTATTGGCCCGCGTTCGTCGCAATACCGGGACCCGGCGCTTCAATCTTCTTTTTCTCTCCGGGCTCGTCGCCGGGGGCACGGTATGGACCACGCATTTTACGGCCATGCTGGGATATGGATCGCCGCTTACGCGCGCATTTGAGCCGTCGCTAACGTTCTTCTCGCTGGCGATTGCGGTGATTTTCGCTTGGCTGGGGTTCTTCATAACCACTCGCACGCGTCTCGGACCTGCGGTCGAATGCGGCGGCGCTGTTTTCGGGACCGGCATTGCCCTGATGCACTATACCGGCATGCTGGCCTTTCAGGTCCCCGGCATATTGCTGTGGGACAGGCCTCTCATCTTAGTTTCGGTTTTGTGCGCACTGTTATTCGGCGCTGTTGCCGCTAATCGCATCGCACGGCCAGTCACCCGGTTCTGCAAATATGGCGGTACGCTGGCGATGATCCTGGCCATCGTCACGCTTCATTTCATCGGCATGGCTGCGGTGACGGTGGTGCCTATGTCGGGGACGGAGATTCCTCTCCAGGCTTTATCAGATACATTCCTGTTGGGCAGCGTGATCGCAGGCATTACGCTGATCATCGCGATGGCGACATCAGCTTACGCGATCGACTTGCAGGCGGCGCAGGAGGCAACGGAGGGCTACCGGCATCTCGCCCTTCACGATCCGCTGACGGGTCTTCCGAACCGACACGGTTTGGCGCAGAGGCTTGCCGAGGTGCTCGCCGGCAGCGCCGACGATACCGCACGCGTGGTTGTTCTCGCAATTGATCTGGACCGGTTCAAGGACGTCAACGATGCGCATGGCCACGCCGCCGGCGACGCCGTTCTGACCGAGGTCGCCCGCAGGGTGGGCGCCGCTTTGGAGGAAGGCGAACTCTTCGCCCGTATCGGCGGCGACGAATTCGTAGCTGTTAAAAGTAACGTTTTCGCGCGTGGCCAGGGTATTAAATTCGCTGAACGGATGCGCGATCTAGTCCTCGAGCCGATCGAATGGGAGCACCGCAATCTATCGGTCGGCTGCAGCATCGGAGTGGCAATGTTTCCCGAACACGGCATGACGGGCGACATTTTGTGCTCGCGCGCCGATCTCGCCATGTATCGCGCCAAGTGCCTGGGTCAGGGCAAGATTTGCACATACGAATCGTCGATGGACGAAACCAGCCGTACCCGGGCCGAACTCGCCATCGACATGAAGCGGGCGCTAGCTGGTAACGAGTTCGAGCTCTATTACCAGGCTCAGAACGACGTCATTAGTGGAGAGATCGTTGGGTTTGAGGCGCTATTGCGCTGGAATCACCCCGAAAAAGGCCGCGTTTCGCCAAATGATTTCATCCCCATCGCCGAGGAGACCGGACTGATCGGAGACATCGGCGACTGGGTGCTTCGAACCGCCTGCGCCACTGCTGCCGGTTGGTCGCGGCCGTTCCGCGTAGCGGTCAACGTAAGTGCCATGCAGCTAAATCATGAATTACCCAAGCGTATCGCCGACACATTGAGCGAAACCGGGCTTGCACCCTCGCGACTTGAAATCGAGTTGACCGAGAGCGGCATTATTGCCGACCGTCAGCACGCGCTGCAGGTCGTACTTGCTCTCAAGGCTATCGGTGTCACCGTAGCAATGGACGATTTCGGCACGGGTTATTCATCCCTCTCGACCCTGCAGGCCTTCCCTTTTGATAAAATCAAGGTCGACAAGAGCTTCATTCAATCCGTCGAGACCAGCGCGCATGCAGCAGCCATCATCAAGGCGACGCTGCTGCTCGGCCGCAGCCTGAACATTCCCGTGCTGGCCGAGGGTGTCGAGACAGAGCGGCACTTGGAATTCCTCCGTGAAGAAGGCTGCGACAGCGTGCAGGGCTTCCTTTTTGGGAGGCCAATGCCGCACGATGACGTTACCCGGGTGATCTGCGCAGCGAACGTGCCTAGCTGCGCTGAGGCTGCCGAAAATCGTTCAACCATCGCGGCGTAAGCTGATGCATCCGCGTTGGCCAACGGCAGATAAGGTCCGCTTTGGGTCAAGCCAGACCTCGGCGTTCCCAATCCCAATGTAGGCTAAGTGCCAATGGAC
>CAVVLH010000049.1:0-32483 GCA_963748805.1 uncultured Alphaproteobacteria bacterium
GCTCGACTACATCGAGAGTTTCACGCGCAAGACCATTGAGGTGTGATTAGAACACCACGACGCTGCGGATCGCCTCGCCGCGCTTGAGCGCCGCAAAGCCCTCATTGACCTGTTCGAGCGAGATCCGCGCGGTGATGAGGCTACCCAGATTCAGTCGGCCATCGAACGCGGCCCGCGCCAGCATCGGAAAATCGCGCAAGGGCCGCGCGCCGCCATAGCTCGATCGGCGGATGCGCTTTTCCTGCATCAGGGAGCCCCAGCGAAACGCCACGTCTTCGGAGACGTCGGTCTTGCCGAGCCAGATCACCTCGCCGCCCGGCCGCACCGCCTCGCTCGTCAGCCGGAAGGCGCGCGGGCTGCCGGCCGCTTCCAGCACCACATCGGCGCCGCGGCCGCCGGTCAGCCGCCGCGCCGCTTCGAGTACGTCTTCATTCGCGGCGTTGATCGCGTGGGTCGCGCCAAGTTTGCGGGCAAGACGCAGCTTGTCGTCGGCAAGGTCGACCGCAATGACCGCCTCCGCTCCCGCCATGCGCGCGCCCTGCACGGCCGCGAGCCCCACCGCGCCGCAACCGATCACCATCACGGCATCGCCATAACGGATCGAGGCAATATTCAGCGCGGCGCCAACGCCGGTCATCACCCCGCAACCGATCAGGCACGCCTGATCGAACGGCAACTCTTTCGGCACGACAATAGCCTGCTGCGCCGGCACGATGCAGTATTCGGCCAAGGCGCCCAGATACATCAGGTGTTTCAGCTCACGCCCATCGCGCAAACGCGCCCGGCTCGCGCCGTCGAACTGCACGGCGAGCGGCGCCTGATCGAGATAACTTTCACAGAGGATCGGCAAATCGCGGTCGCAATAGAAGCAATGCCCGCAATGCGGATTCCACGACAGCACGACGTGATCGCCAACGGCGACGCCACGCGCGTCCCGTCCGACCTGTTCGACGATACCAGCCGCCTCATGGCCGAGGACGATCGGCATCGGATTGCGCAAGGAGCCTTCGATCACCTCCAGATCGGTGTGGCAAAGACCGGCCGCCTTGATCCGGACCAGCACGTCGCCGGGCGCAAGATCGGTGGCTTCGACCGTCTCGATCGCAAGCGGCGATTTCGGCGTGTGAAGAACGGCCGCCTTATATGTCAGTGCCACTGCAAAGCTTCCCGCTCAGAGATTCAGGACGCAGCCCGGAGCGGCGCGCCCCGAAGCACGTCGAGCGCGGCGTCGATATCGGCCGAGGTCATTTCCCACTCGTTGCCGAAATTGGCGACCACCGCCTTCATGAACGGCTCGACCAGCGCCCTGGCTGCGGCAGGATCATTCAGATGCTCGGCCAAAATCGCCAGCGCGAGCTGCCGGGGCTCGTCCCCCTCATAACTCCATTCAAATCCGTTGGCCGTATAGCGGTGAAGATCCAGCCGTTGATCGAGCGGCCGGCCATCGACGGTAGCCTTGACGCCGTCGATGGTGCGGTCGCCGCTGAATTTCTTCATGGTAATTCCCTCTCGGCCAGCTTGCGACATTGATAGATGAGTGATATATCACACTACAAATCCGATGTCACCGCCGATTTCGACATGGAAAGGACGCCCCATGGAACTCGCATCGACCCCCATGTCAGACCGCCAGCGCCGCTACCGCGAGACCTACCGCGAGCGCGTCGCCGGATGGTACAATGGCTGGCTGCATGTCTTCATCATCTATGTGATCGGATTCACCGCACTCTACATTTATCTGGCGAACGTGCACGCCTTGCGCGCGTGGGAGCTGCTGATCGTCCCGGTGACGTTCCTCGGCGCCAACTTCTTCGAATGGTGGATCCATCGCTACGTGATGCACCGCCCTTCCCAGGTCAAAGCGTTCCGCGCGATATATAACCGTCATACCTTGATGCATCACCAGTTCTTCACCGACAGCGAGATGCGTTTTGCCGATCACCACGATTGGCGCGTGACCTTCTTCCCGCCTTACGCGCTCGCGACCTTCACGCTGATGTCGATACCGCTGGCGATCGCAGCCGGCGCCATCATCTCGCCGAACGTCGGCTGGCTTTTGATTTCCACCACGACATCGATGTACCTGATCTACGAGTTCATGCATTTCTGCTGCCATGTCGACGAGAACTGGTTCGTCCGCAACGTGCCGATGGTGAATACGATCCGCCGCCACCATGCGGCCCACCACGATCAGTCGATCATGATGGAGCGCAACATGAACCTTACCTTCCCGATCATGGACTGGCTGTTCGGCACCTCCGATCTCAACCGCGGCCTGCTCGGCCATGTCTTCAACGGCTACGACACCCGTTTCATCAAGCGCGACATGCGCAAGACGGCGCGTACCCCGCGAATCGAGCTGCAAATCCATTCGGTCCCGGCCGAGTGAAATGCAGGCGATCGAACCCAATGGTGCTGGGCTGGCATTGTTCGCCGCGACCTTCGCGGCATGCTGTCTGAGCTTCTTTACGCTGACCGGCATGTTTCCGGCGCGGGCCCGGCCGCTCCCGCTCGCGGGACTTTCCGGCAGCCTGCTGGTGCTGCTCAATCTGGCGCTGCTGGCGATGCTGCTGACCGGCGTGGCACTGTTTGCGCACGAAACGCTGCGCTGGACCTCCGTGGTCGTGGCCGGCGGCCTGATTTTTCTGTTCGTGCCGTCAGTCTTCGAGATCATTCCGAACGGCTGGCGTGACAGCCGCGGCGCTCTCGCTTTGCTCGTCGCGCTTCAGCTTGCTTCGCTGGCGCTGCTGGTCGCGCCGCTTCAACAATTATCCGTTTTATAAGGACTTTAAAGGACTTTGGCCGATGCCCTTCCCGATCAAGACTGCGTTGTCGATCATCGTGCTGCTGGTCGCGCTCGCGGCGTATTTCTACCAGGACTCGATCGGCCAGCACGGGCCGAAAATCGCGATCATGTTCCTGGCACCGTTCATGGTGGTCGCGATGTGGATTTTCCCGGAAGTCACGCGGAAATAAACTCCGGCCCCAGGGAGAGAAAAAGTGGCGGCCCTGTGGCCGCCACTTTGCTTTTGAAAGATGTTTGGAGTCTCAGGCCGTCTTGACCCAGACCGCCTTGACGTTGAGATATTCCTCGACGTGCTGCTTGCCGGACTCCCGACCATAGCCGCTCATCTTGTAGCCGCCGAAGGGAACCGCCGGGTCCATCGCCTGGTAGCAATTGACCCAGACCGAACCCGCGCGCAGCGACTTCGCGACCTGATGCGCCTTGCTGACATTGGTGGTCCAGACGCCGGAGCCGAGGCCAAAGGTCGTGGCGTTGGCGCGCTTGATCAGATCGTCGGAGTCCTTGAACGAGATCGCCGAGATCACCGGGCCGAAAATTTCCTCCTGCGCGATCCGCATGTTGTCCTGGACGTTGGCAAACACCGTCGGCGGCACGAAATAACCCTTCGACAGCGCGCCCTCGGTCAGCCGCGAGCCGCCGGCCAGCGCCTTGGCGCCTTCTTTTTGGCCGATGTCGAGATAACCGGAGACGCGTTCGAGCTGCTGCTGCGACACCAGCGGCCCGATCTGCGTGTTCGGATCAAGGCCATTGCCGACATGGAGCTTCTTGCCGAATTCGGCGACGCGGCCGACGAACTCGTCATAGATCTTGCTCTCGACGAACAGCCGCGTTCCGGCGCTGCAAATCTGTCCGGAGTTGGCGAACACCGCCATCGCCGCGCCCGGCACCGCGGCATCGAGGTCGGCGTCCGCAAACACGATGTCCGGCGATTTGCCGCCGAGTTCGAGTGACACGCGCTTCAGATTGCCGGCTGAGGCCCGCACGATCGACTGTCCGGTGACATGCGAGCCGGTAAACGCGACCTTGTCGACACCCGGATGCGAAGCCAGTGCCGCGCCTGCGGTCTCGCCAAAGCCCGGCACCACGTTGACGACACCTGCGGGAATGCCGGCCTCCATGCAAAGCTCGCCGAGCCGCAGCGAAGTCAACGGCGCTTCTTCCGCCGGCTTCAGGATCACCGTGCAGCCGGTCGCAATCGCAGGACCGATCTTCCAGACGCTGGCGCCGAGCGGGCCGTTCCAGGGAATGATCGCGCCGACGACGCCGACCGGCTCCTTCAAGGTGTAGGAAAACACTTCGCCCGGCAGCGAGTTTTCGATTGTTTCGCCATGGATCGACGTCGCCTGACCGGCGTAATAACGGAGCATGCCGAGCACGCGGAGCTTGTTGCCGCGGGTGCGGCTGATCGGCGCGCCCATGTCGAGCGTATCGAGCTGCGACAGTTCCTCGAAATGCTTCTCGACGAGATCGGCGAGCTTCAAAAGCAGGTTTTGCCGCTCGAACGGCTTGACCTTGCTCCACGGACCTTCGAAGGCGCGGCGGGCGGCAGTAACGGCGCGGTTGATGTCCTCGGCGTCGCCTTCGGCGACCGTCGCCAGCAGCTCCCCTGTCGCGGGATTGAGCGTCTCGAATCTTTTGCCCGACGCCGCATCGACCCACTGGCCGTCAATCAACATCTTCTTGTAGGAACCATCGGCGTAGGGATGGCGCGTGATCGGAATTGCCTGTGAAACAGCCATGGTGCTTTCCTTGTTCTTCCCTGATCGGCTCCGCGTCGTGCGGCAGCGTTATTCTCGTTATATTTGAGATTTTATAGTGACGGCCGGTGACCGTAAAGCGGCCGGACCGATATGCGACACGATGGCCTGTCATGCAGAAGGACCGGGGTCGCCCTCGAATGGGTTCGCGCAGAAGCAAGATGTGAAGATCGCAACCTCTAGTGCCGGCCATTTGAAGTTCCTGCACCACAGGCGGCGAGAGCATTCAGGAACTTCAAATGGACAACCGGCACTAGAATTATAGGTCTGCTGATGCCCATGGCTTTCCGCAGTTCGTGAAAGGTGTGCGCTGAGGTGGGGCACGAACTGCGGAAAGTGGGCATCAGGTGGCGTGACAACGCCCTGACAGATTGTTAGACAATCTGGTCTTTCCGGCGCTCGGCGGGAAGCCCAATCAAAAGTCAAAAGGAGGATGCCTTCATGGCGATTGAGATCAGTGCACAGGGAAAGGGCGTTTCGGTGATCACCCTGGCAGGCCATGATGCCGGCAATTTCCTCTACACCCAGGATTTGCTCGATCTGGCCGAGGTGCTCACGAAATGCGCCTCCGACGGGGATTTGCGGGCGCTCGTCATCACCGGCCGCAACAACACGTTTTGCGGCGGCCGGATCGGGGCCAAGGGCCTGACGCGCGCTTCAGATGTAGCCGAAGACCTGGGTGCGATCCTGAAGGTGAATACGGCGCTCAACGCCTTAAGCGTTCCAGTCATCGTCGCCGTCGAAGGCCAGGCCTTCGGATTTGGCTTCGGCATGACCGCCCAGGTCGATTACGCGGTCGCGGCCGAAAACGCGGTGTTCTCGCTGCCGGAGATGTCCCATGGCCTGCCGCCGCTAATCGTGTTCACCTACCTGTTCCGGTTCGTGCCCTACAAGCGGGCTTTTGAACTCGCCGTCACCAGCCGCGAGATTTCAGCGAAAGAAGCCTCGGAAGCCGGCATCCTGACCGAGATCGTACCGGCCGGTTCCACGTTGAAGCGCGCGCTGGAAGTCGCCAGCCAGATGGCCGCCTTCGATCCCAAGGCGATGGGGCTGCTTCGCAAGTTCGGACGCGAGGCCGCCGAGGTGCACTCCAGGCATTCGAGCGAGCACGCGGTCGCCTTGATGAGCGTGATGCTGGCCGAACGGAACGCCAAGCATTGAACCCGGTTCCCACCAGCAGCGCGAACGATCGGACCAGCCGATGAACGTATTGGTGACGGGCGGAGCGGGATTTCTGGGCGGCTACATCATGGCGGCCTTGTTGCGACAGGGACACGAGGCCTTCGCCTACGACATCGCGCCGCCGTCTGTGGATACGCTGGCGGTTTTGCCCGACATCGCGGCACGTTTTCGCGCCGGCCAGATCAACGACATCGCCCGGCTTTTCGCGGTGTGCCGCAATGAGAAGATCGAGGCCATCATTCACTCGGCGGGAATGGTCGGCCTTGAGCCGTCGCTCGAACAGCCGATAGCGACCTACCAGACCAATATCATGGGCCTGGTCAATGTCTGCGAGGTGGCGCGACAACTACAGATGCGGCGTGTCGTCTTCGTGTCGAGCAACGCCGCCTATCACAAGGGCTCGGGCGCAACGCTGGTCGAAACCGATCCGGCCTTCTCGATCCGCGACGCCAATCCGGCCGGACATTACGGCACCTCCAAGATGGCCGGCGAAGCCATCGGGCTCGCTTATGCCAGTTTCCAGAATGTCGATTTTCTCTCGGTGCGCATCACCGCCATCTACGGCTTCGGCATGCGAAGCCCGATGTACATCAAGCCGATGGTAGAAAATTCGGTGCTCGGCCGCCCCACCCGTTTTGCGACCGGCGGCCGGATGAAGCGTGATTACACCCATGTGCTGGATTGCAGCGACGGCATCGTCACCGCTCTGTTAGCGCCGCCCTGGAAAGCAGGCGAACAGCGCGTCATCAACGTGGCGAGCGGCAGCGCGCGAACCGCGGCCGAAGTCGCCGGGATCGTTCGCGATACGATTCCGGGCGCCGACATCGAGATCAATGATGATTTGACGCCGCTGGAAGAGCAGAACGTCAAGATGCGGGCTTCGCTCGACATCAACGCAGCCAAGCGCTTGCTGAACTGGTCGCCGAAATGGCCGCTGGAAGCGGGCATTGCCGAATATGCCGAAACCTTCAGGCGCCACCTTTCCCTCAAAGAGTAGCTCATGACCGCCCTTCCCAATTATGAAGTCTATGCCATCCGCTACGCCACCCGCGCCGCGAAGCGATCGGACAATTTCATCGGCGGAGACCCGCATGATGGACCGATGCCGCTCGATTATTATGTGTGGGCCGCGATCGGACCTGATCGAAGTTACGTCATCGATACCGGCTTCACCGCCGAGATCGCGAAAAAGCGGAAGCGCGACTATCTGCGCTGCCCGATCGAGTCGCTGAAGCTGATTGGGCTCGATCCAACGAAAGTCGCTGACGTCATCCTGACCCACCTGCACTACGATCACGTCGGCAGTTTCGACAAGCTTCCCGCCGCAAACTTCCACTTGCAGGAAAGCGAACTGCACTACGCCGTCGGCCGCTACATGCGCTACAAGAAATTGCAGCATTCCTACGAGGTCGATGATGTCGTCGGCATCGTCCGCGCCAATTATGCCGGCCGCGTCAATTTTTATGAAGGATCGGCGGAGCTGTCGCCGGGCATTACGATCCACCCCGCGCCCGGCCATTCGGCCGGCCTTCAGTTCGTGCGGGTTCACACCAAACGCGGCTGGGTGGTTCTGGCGTCCGACGTCACGCATTTCTACGAGAACATGGACGCCTACAAGCCCTATGTGACGGCGTTCCACATCGGTCAGATGCTCGAAGGTTTCGACAAGCTGAAAGCGGCGGCGCCCTCGCCTCAGCACATCATTCCCGGCCACGATCCGCTGGTGATGAAACGCTACAAGGCCCCTCGGCCCGAGCTTGAGGGCATTGTCGTGCGTCTCGACGATCCGCCGAGCGAATAACATCTTACGTAAGGAGAGCGTGATGAAGATCGGCTTTGCAGGACTGGGCGCCATGGGAGGTCCGATGGCCGGTCACCTCATCGACGCCGGCCACACGCTGTATGTCCTGACGCGGCGGCGCAAATCCGCTCAAGCCGCAATCGCCAAAGGCGCGATCTGGGCCGAGACGCCGAAGAATCTGGCCGCCAATTCGGACCTCGTTTTGACCGTCCTCCCCGGCCCTCCCGAGATCGAAGCGATCATGGCCGGAGAAGATGGCCTGCGCGCCGGCTTCAAAACCGGAACGCCCTATATCGATCTCTCCACCAACTCGCCGGCGCTGGTGCGCGAGCTCTCGGCTGACCTCGCCAAGATCGGCGTCTCCATGCTCGATGCCCCCGTCAGCGGCGGGCCCAAGGGCGCCGCTTCGCGAAAACTCGCGATCTGGGTCAGCGGCGAGAAGGCGACTTACAATTCCTGCAAGCCGACCCTCGATCTGCTCGGCGATCAGGTGCGCTATCTCGGCGACAGCGGCAACGCCTCGGTCGCCAAGCTGGTCCACAACTGCGCCAATTACGGCATCCAGATGGTTCTGGCCGAGGCCTTTACATTAGGGGTCAAGGCCGGCGTCGATCCCGTCGCGCTGTGGAGCGCAATACGACAAGGCTCGCTCGGGCGGCAGCGCGCAGTCGATCGCATGACCGATCAATTCCTGCCGCACGAATTCGACAATCCGGCCTTCGCTCTGGAACTGGCGCACAAGGACGTCTCGCTCGCCACCGCGCTTGGCCGCGAGACCGGCGTGCCGATGCGTTTTGCCAACATGACGCTCGCCGAAATGACGGAAGCCCTAAACAAGGGATGGGGCAAACGCGACTCGCGCTCGGCGATGCTGATCCAGGAGGAACGTGCCGGCGTCGACATCCGCGTTCCGCGCAGCGTGCTGCAGGACATTCTCAAGAACGAGCCGCTCTGATTTGAAAAATCAAAATCGCGCCGGGAGGCGACGGAGGAAATCATGAAAAACTTTTTGGCGATTTCGGCTGTGAGCCTGACGGTGCTGGCCACAAACGGCCCGGCGATGGCGACGGATAGTCCCGCGCTCGAAAAAAAGAATATCACCATCGCGGTCGGCGGTTCGATCAGCCAGATGAACAAGGTCGCCTATTTCGTGGCGCTCAACCGCAAATACTTCGAACAGGAAGGCTTGAGCGTCGAATCCAATGCCTTCGCATCGGGAACGGCGGCCCTGCAAAGCATCGTCGGCGGCAGCGCCGACGTCGCTGAAGGCGCCTACGAGCATACGCTGCGCATGCAGACCAAGGGCGTCAACATGACCTGCCTCGTGCCGTACGGCCGTTACCCCGGCAATGTGCTGGTGGTGCGGAAATCGGAGGCCGACAAGATCAAGACGGTTGCCGATCTCAAGGGCAAGAAGATCGGCATCTCCGCGCCCGGCTCTTCGACGCAGAACTTCGTCGCCGGATTGATGGAACGCACGGGCGTGTCGTGGAAGGACGCAAGCTATATTGCAATCGGCACCGGCCCGAGCGCGGTGGCGGCGATGAAGACCGGCGGCGAACTGGATGCGCTGGTCAATCTCGATCCGGCCATCAACACGCTCATCGAGGGCGGGGACGCCGTCGTCCTCACTGACAGCCGGACGGCGGAAGGCACGCAACAAGCCTTCGGCGGCGGCTACCTCGCCGACTGCTTGATGGTGAAGAACGATTTTCTGAAAGCCAATCCTAACACGGTACAGGCGATCACCAACGCGATCGTCCATGCCATGCAATGGCTGAAGACCGCCTCCATCGACGACATCATGAAATCGCTGCCGCCGGCCTACTACAAGAGCGATGAAGCGCTCTATCGGATGTCGCTGGAGAAAAACCTGTCGGCCTTCCAGTGGGACGGACTGGTGACGCCGGAAGCCGCCCAGAACGTGATGGATTCGATTGCGGTGCTCGATCCCGCCCTCAAGCACGCCAAGATCGATTTCAGCCTGACCTACGACAACAAACTGATCGAGACCGCGTTGAAAAAGTATCACTCGCCGGTGCAGCAGTAATCAGGGAGGACAACGCCGTTCAGGCGTTGCCGGCCAGACGCTCGGCATATTCGATCGCCTCGATCATGCTGCGCTCGTTGGCAATGCCCTTGCCGGCAATGTCGAAAGCGGTGCCGTGATCGACGGAGGTGCGGATGATCGGCAGGCCGAGCGTGATGTTGACGCCGGAAAGCTCCTGCCACTTGCCGGTTTTCGGATCGACCTCGAAGCCGAGCAGCTTGACCGGGATGTGGCCCTGGTCGTGATACATCGCCACCACCGCGTCGTATTGGCCCGCGCGCAGCTTGACGAACACGGTATCGCCGGGGACCGGGCCGACGACGTCGAGGCCGTCGGCAACCGCCTTGTCGATCGTCGGCTGGGAGACGTCGATGTCCTGGCGGCCGAACAAGCCGCCCTCGCCCGCATGCGGGTTGAGTGCGGCTACCGCGATTTTCGGCCGCGCGATACCAAGCCCGAGCAGCGCCTTGTTGGTGAGGTCGATGACGAGACGCAAACGCTGCGGCGTCAGCCGCGACGGAACGTCGGCGAGCGCGACGTGGGTCGAGACGTGGCTGACGCGCATGTTGCCATGGGCGAGCAGCATCACCGAGCCGCGAACGCCGGTGAGTTCCGCAAGCATCTCGGTATGGCCGGGATAGTGATAGCCGGCCTTGTTCAGCGCTTCCTTGTTGAGCGGCGCGGTCACGATGCCACCGACCTGTCCCGACAGCGAAAGACGGACCCCCTGCTCCACCGCCTTATAGGCAAAACGTCCGCCGTCTGCGGACAATACGCCCGGCGCGATCTGCTCGCTCTCCGTGTCGGCCTGCAGGAAGCTCAAATTCGGCCAATCGGGGGCATCGGCCGTGACTTGCGGCACCTCAAGCCCAGCGGATAGCTGGCGGTTGGCCTGATCGAAGGCACGCCGGCTGCCGATGATCAGGAGCTTGAGGTCGCCGCCGGCAAGGCGATCGCACAGCTTGATGCAGGATTTGACGATGATTTCGGGGCCGATGCCGGCAGGATCGCCCATCGTGATCGCGAGATGTCGGTTGGTCATTGTTTTTCTTATCCTAACCGCGCAGGCGTATCCAGCGAACTAAATTTCAAATCAAGCCGTTTTGTTTCAGGAGCTTCGCCCACACATCCGCCGGGCCGAAGGCCCCGGACTTCGAGATCACCTCGACACCCGACCAGTCGCCGCCTTCAATCACCGATTTGGGAATGCCGGGCTCCAGCCGTCCCAGAGGGCGCAGCGCCCGCGCTCCGACCGCGATCATCTGAGCCTTGACGGTTTCACCGCCGGCAACCACCAGGCTCCCCGGCGGATCGATCAGGCGGCTCAACTGCGAAATCTGGCGAGAGAAATGCCGCGCCACGTCGTCCCGCGAATGCCCTTCCGGCGCTTCCAGCCGGACGAAGGCAATGCCCTTGTCCAGCGCTTGCTTGATCCGATCGACATCACGTTCGACATCGCCGCTCGATAGCGTGACGGCATCGCACGCATCGAGTTGCAAAGCCGTCGTGCGATGATCGGACCCGAATATGCCGAGTACCGGGCCTTTCAGTCTGTCGGATACCCAGACATCGGCTCCGCGTGCTAGCGCGCTCGCAAGGCCGCCGCTGCCGCACCACAACAGCCGCCCGGAATAGTTTTGACCGGCCTTCACGACCCAATCCAGATCGTTGTCGGTTTCGCTGTCGAAGACGTTGATCCCGGGCCGAAGGCCGTCCGCGGGCCGGACCCGCCTGGCATCCAGCTTTCGGTCGCGAAGCTGCTCGACGAGATTCTGGCCGACCGCACTCCATCTTCCATCCGTGCCCCGGGCATATTGCTGGCCATCGACGGTGCGCCTGCCCTGATAGGCAAAAGACGGAGCGACGATACAGGCGTCCCAAAGTCCGGTTTGCCAGCACGCATCGAGTTCCGCCGCCCAGTGGCCGCGAAGCAGGCTGTCGATTTTTTTGTACGCGATAGTGGCGCCGGCCAACCGCGGCGCCAGCTCTTGCACGATGGCGAAAGCCTCCTCGACTGCGCGTTCTCGCGTGCCGCTATCGATCGAAAAACTCGGCTGGGCCGGCGCGATCGATGAGACGGACCAGCATACTTCCAGCGGGCCGAACTTGCCGACCAGTTCGGCCGACGTATCGAGCGCCCCGGTCAAATCGTCGGCGAGAAGTCTCAACGAAGACATGCGCAGTATCTCCCAACGGGAGTTCACCCGTGCCGCCAAGATACTTTCTACGAGTATTATTTCAAAAGACAACTATAAATAGAAATCTCTCTACAGGCAAGCCCCACTTCGCCAGACCGAAAGAACGCTGAAATATCTCGGGAATTTCAAATACACGCCCACCCGTAAAGGAAGGTTAAAGACGTTGCGCGTGATCGCCCTCAAGTGTCCCAATTCCGAAGTTCCTATCATTTTACGGAGCCACGTTTCGAACTTCGGAATCGAAAGGACACTGGCAAACCCATTGATCTAGTGTGGCTTTGGTTCAGAAGTCCGCATGAGGAACCCGCGGCGATCATGATGCGGACTTCTTAACCGCTACACTAGCTAGCGTCGGCTTTCCCAAAAGGGGAACCGCAAAGAGCGCGCCGCCCTCATCATCCGCCCGGGGTCATGGCGCGCGACTATGCGGACGAGGCTTTTTCAAAGATCGAACTAAATCGGTCGGATACCAGCAATTTCAGCGCCTGGCGCAGCGCCTCGGATTCAACGCGCCCGAGAGCGGCCTCAAAACCTGTCTGGGCCTTTGCCCACAGCGCATCGCTCTCGGCGAGCCTGGCGCGGCCTTGGCGTGTCAACTTGATCAGCCGGTTTCGCCTGTCGTCCGGATCAACCGTGACGGCGACGAGACGGTCGCGCTCCAATGGTTTGAGCGTATGCGCCAGCGCGCCGGCATCCATCACCAACGCCTCCGCCAACTGGCCGACGGTGCTCGGTTCCGAGCGGCGGATCTGCGCAAGGATCGTGCGCTGCGTCGCCTTGAGGCCGCTTGGCGCCAGCGCCGTGTCATAGAGCTGCGATATCCGACGCGTCGCCTTGCGCAACGCGGTGCAGTTACAACGGCTGCCGTCGGCCACGTCCGCAGCCGGTTTCCTTTCTGCCATCGTTCTCTCTCCAGTTACCCCCTTGACTTTCGATACAAGCATATGCAGATGTTTTGGCCAATTGCAAGCATATGCTGATATCTGAGGAGAATGGACCATGCCGTTCGCACGTATCGATCTTCGCAAAGGCAAGGACGCCGCCTATCGGCGGGAAATCGGCCGCGTCGTCTATGAGGCGCTGGTCGGCGTCGGCGTGCCGCCAAAGGATCGCTTTCAGGTCGTCAACGAGCACGACGCCGACAACTTCCTGTTCGACGCCGACTATCTCGGCATCCATCGCAGCGACGATCTCGTGATGATCCAGATCACCTGGAACGAGGGCCGCACGGTCGAGCAGAAGAAAGCGCTGTTCAAATCCATCGCCGACGGCCTCAAGGCCGCCATTGGGCTCCGAACCGAGGACGTCCTGATCGACCTCATTGAAGTGAAGAAAGAGAACTGGTCGTTCGGCAACGGCATCGCGCAATACGCGACGTGAAGCGAGAGCGTCCCATGCACGTCGCCGTAGACCCGGTCGAGGTTGCCGCTTCGGCAAAACGCCAGGCGTTGTTGGTGCTGATCTGCACCTCGGCGCCCTCCTTCATGCTTCAACTCGATGCCAACATCGTCTCCGTCTCGTTGCCCGCGATCGCCCATTCACTGAACGCAAGCTTCGCCGGCATCGAATGGGTCATCACCGCCTACATGCTGAGTTTTGCTTCGCTGCTTGATGCCGGCGGGCGCGCTCGCCGACCGTTTTGGGCGCAAGCGGCTACTCATCACCGGGTTGTCGGTGTTCACCTTTGCGTCTTTCGCATGCGGTGCGGCGCCGAATCTGACCGTGTTGATCGCGGCACGGGCGCTTCAGGGTGCGGGCGCCGCGATGCAGCTCTCTTCCGCGCTCGCCACGCTGTCGCACGCGTTCCAGGGGGAAGCCCGCGCGCGAGCTTTCGCGTTTTGGGGCTCGGTGGTCGGGATCGGCATCGCCAGCGGTCCGGTCGTCGGCGGGCTGATCACGCAAGGCTTCGGCTGGGAATGGGCCTTCTATGTCAATCTCCCGATCGGCATTGCCTTGATCGCATTGATCGTGAAGGTGATCGAATCCTCGAAGGATCCCGGCGCGGTGCGGCTCGACCTGCCGGGCGTCGCCTGCTTCGCCGGCGCGCTGTTCCTCACCACGCTCGCCTTGATCGAAGGCAACCATCGCGGCTGGAGCGATCGCTGGATCATCATTGAGCTTGTGAGCGCCGCAATTCTCTTCGCGCTGTTCATCATCGTCGAGCGGAAGCAGACGCGACCGATGCTCGATCTCTCGTATTTTCGCAAGCCCACCTATCTCGGCGCCAATCTCGCGCAGCTTGCCTTCTCGGCCGGCCTGTTGACCATGCTGACCTTCATTCCGATTTTCCTCCAGAATGGACTGGGTCATCCCTCGGCGATCGCGGGCCTGATGATGCTGCCGATGGTGATACCGCTCTTCATCGTGCCGCGCCTTGTGGCGAACTATCTTGCCTATCGCTGGTCCGGGCGCGCGCTATTAACCCTCGGCCTGTTCCTGGTCTGTCTCGGCCTGTTCTGGTTTACGGCGGTTGTGCGTGAACTCGCTTACGTTCCGATGATCGGCGGCATGGTGCTGACGGGGATCGGCGCCGGTCTTCTCAATGGCGAGACCACCAAGGTCGGAATGACCGTCATTCCCAAGGAGCGCGCCGGCATGGCTTCGGGCGTCTCCGGCACCGTGCGTTTCTCCGGTCTGGTGATCGGCATCGCCGCGCTCGGCGCTGTGCTCTATGGCGGGGTTGCCGCCGCGGTCAGACAGGCCCTGCCCGAGGTTGGCCTCTCGGACTCGCTGCGGCTCGTGCAAGACATCACGGCCGGTCAGTTCGCTGGAGTGGCGTTGCCTGGCCATGACGCCGCCACTATCCGCGCCATCACTGAGGCCAGCTTCGCACATGGATATCAGTGGCTGTTTTTCGCCGCCGCGCTGTTCATGCTGGTGTCGACGTTATTGACCTGGCGGCTCGTCAGCGCAACCGAAACGCCGCCGGTCTCCGCTTCGACAGGTCGTGATTACCCGGCTGCAAAAGACAAGGAAGAAGACAGAAACAAGGGAGGAAGCGATGCCTACTTACACGGTTACGACGGTGAACGTCGCACTAACCTCGGCTCAAGAAAGTGAGATTGCGGCGGCCATCACCGGTGCGCACCACGAACATACGGGAGCACCGAGCTTCTTCGCGCAGGTATTGTTCGTCGCGCTGCCGGAGCAAAAGCACTATATCGGCGGCAAGCTCAACGCTACGCCACATATCTATATTCATGGACTGATACGCGCCGGCCGAAACGCCACGGTAAAGACCGGACTGATCCAGCAAATCACGTTGAAGGCGCGAGAGATTGCCGGCGTCGGCGCCGAGGACATCTGGGTTTACGTCCAGGACATTGCGCCGGAACAAATGGTCGAGTTCGGACGCGTGTTGCCGGCGCCAGGAGCCGAAGCGCAATGGCGGGAAGGATTCAGCCCGGCGAAACGCCAGCAATTAGCCGCCGCCGGTGTTGCGATCTGAACGCTATAGCGTTTTCAAGCGAAGTGGAATCCGGTTCGCATAGCAATCAAGTTTACGCAGATTGCGTAGACTTATCTGCGGTAGAAAACGCGTCAAAACCAAAAGCTAACGACCGCAGCCGCGCAGGAATAACTCGGCGACCATTTCCGCGCGCCGCTCCAGTTCTGCGTGATCCGGCGGCGGGGCATGGCCGAACAGCACCGCGCGCTGCGGCTGGAACACCAGCATGCCGAGCAACATGCCGGCCGCGGCCTCCGCGTCATCGACTTTGATCAGGCCGCGCTCGCTTTGCGCCTGCAACCAGGCGGCCAATGTGTGTTCGGTCCGCCGGATCGCCTTGTGATAAAAGGTCTCCGCAATCTCGGGAAATTTTTCGCCGTCGGCCAGGATCAGGCGCTGCATCGCGATCACCTCGCCATCCAGGACAAGTTCGCCCCACGTCACAAGCGCTTCGCGCAGGGCACCCTTGATATTGCTGCCGTCGCATGCCCGCACGCGGACCACCGACGCAAAGTTATCGATACGGTTGGTGATCATGGCCTCGAACAGCGCGGCCTTGTTCGGGATCAGCCGATATAAAGTCTTGGTGGAAACGCCGGCCCGGCGCGCCACACTCTCCATACTTGTTGTGGCGTAACCGCTCGCGGCGAATTCGTGTCGTGCTGCCTCGAAGATGACGACCCGCGTGTCCTCGTCACATCGCGCCTGCGGTCGGCCGCGGCCACGCCGGACTTCCGCGCACGGATCTTCCTGCTCAACTTCAGTGGTCGTCTTGGTCATCGCGAGCCATGCATTTGAATGATGACTATCATCCTATTGACAATCCCAATATGCGGCGTATTTTGGAAAATGTCAAGTTTCCTAATTATTCCCCGGCCGCCGCAGAGATGAATTCTGTTTTTAAGGCAAGGGGTTAAGCCAAAAGAGGACCGCCATGACCCGCCATTCCACCGATTTCGAGGCCGAACAGGCGCTTCCGGCCGATACAGCCCAAAAGCTCGTTCCGCCGTCCCCGGCGGTGGAATCAGCACAATCAGCGGCGAAACCCGCCAAAAGCGGCGGGTTGAAGCGTCTTTTGATGGCGGGCGCCGCCGTGGCGGTGCTTGCCGGCGCATCCTGGTACGGCTGGGACTACTGGACGGTCGGCCGTTTCCTCGTCTCCACCGACGACGCCTATGTGAAGGCCGATAACACCACCGTGGCACCAAAGGTCTCCGGCTATCTCCATGAAGTGCTGGTCGGCGACAACGAGCGCGTGAATGCTGGCCAGGTGCTGGGGAGGATCGACGACCGCGACTTCAAGGTGGCCCTCGACCAGGCCAAAGCCGACGTCGCCGCGGCAGAAGCCGCCATCGCCAGCAAGCAGGCCCAACTCGACGTGCAGCAAGCCGTGATCAACGCCGCCAAGGCGACGCTGGACGTCGATACGGCGAACGCGACCTTCGCGACGCAAGAGAACAAGCGTTATACCGATCTCGCCGCCACCGGCTACGGCAGCGTGCAGAACGCGCAATCCGCGCAGTCTCGCAATGCCGGCGCGCTCGCCGCGATCGAACGCGACAAGGCGAACCTCGCCTCGGCTTCAAAGCAGATCGAACTGCTCAAGGCCGAGATCGCCCAGGCCGTCGCGGCGGCTTCGCGTGCCAACGCCTTGCAACATCAGGCCGAACTCAACCTCTCTTATGCCACCATCGTCGCGCCGATCGACGGCGTGGTTGGAAACCGGACGCTGCGCGCCGGCCAGTACGTTCAGGCCGGAACGCAATTGATGTCGGTGGTGCCCGCTTCCGGCGCCTATGTGATTGCGAACTTCAAGGAGACGCAACTGACCAACGTGCAGGCCGGCCAGGCGGTCGACATCGATGTCGACATGTTCCCCGGCAAGGCGGTGCACGGGCATGTCGACAGCCTGGCGCCCGCCAGCGGCCAGGAGTTTGCGCTGCTGCCGCCGGACAACGCCACCGGCAACTTCACCAAGGTGGTGCAGCGCATTCCAGTCAAGATCATGCTGGATTCCTCGAGCGTCGAGCTTCGCCCGGGCATGTCGGTGATCCCGACCATTCAGACGCAGAAGCGCGAGCCGGTGTCGGTGAGCGTGCCGCCGCTCGGAATGCATACCAGCGTGGCGCTGCTTGGATCGCAGAAGTAACGCCGGAACGCCAGAGAGACGGCACCGAAAGCAGAGACCAAAGGTGATGTCATGTCGGACCTTGCACTCTCGACCTCCCCCAGACCCGCTCCTCGCGGCAACTTCGCAGCGCCCGTGACGCCAGCCGCCGCCGACCGCGCCAGCGCCACGGTCTGGATTGCCGTGACCGCCGCGATGATCGGCGCCTTCATGGCCATCCTCAACATCCAGATCACCAATGCTTCCCTGCTCAACATCGAGGGCGGCATCGGAACCGGCGTCGACAACGGGTCCTGGATCTCGACGTCCTATTTGATCGGCGAGATCGTGGTGATCCCGCTCACCGATTATCTCAGCCGGATGTTTTCCTATCGCAACGTCATCCTGTCCTTTGCGACACTGTTCGCGCTCTTCTCGGTCGCCTGTGCGTTCACCCATGACTTGCCCTCGATGATCGCGATGCGCGGCTTCCAGGGCTTTTTCGGCGGCGTGTTGATTCCGATGGCGTTCACGCTGGTCTTCACCAAACTGCCGAAACCCCAGCAGTCGATCGGATTGGCGATGTTCGCGCTCGCCGTGACCTTTGCGCCGGCGATCGGCCCGACCATCGGCGGCTATCTCACCGAAAATTACGGCTGGCAGACCATCTTCTTCGTCAACGTGATCCCGACCATCGTTATGGTGGTGACGCTCTACTTCACGCTGGAACGCCAGCCGATGCAGCTCGGCCTTCTGGCCGAAGGCGACTGGTTCGGCATTGCCACCATGGCGGTTGGCCTCGCCTCGCTTCAAGCCGTGCTCGAGGAAGGCAACAAGGACGACTGGTTCGGCTCGCCCTTCATCGTGAAGCTCGCGGTCGTCGCTGCGTTTAGTCTCGCACTGTTCATCGCCAATGAACTCGTCGTGGAAAAGCCGCTGGTCCGCTTGCGCCTTTTGACCCAGCGCAGCTTCGGGTTCGGCACCATATCCGCGGTCTTTCTTGGCTTCGCGCTGTTCGGCACGGTCTATCTGCTGCCGGCCTATCTCGGCCAGGTGCAGGGTTACAACGCCGAGCAGATCGGAACTGTATTGGCCTGGACCGGCCTGCCGCAGCTGCTGCTCATCCCGCTGGTGCCGAAGCTGATGCAGCGCTTCGACATCCGTTACATCGCGTTTGCAGGCCTTGCCCTGTTTGCGCTCTCTGCCTTCATGAACATCGAGATGTCGCTCGATTATTCCGGCGACCAGCTGTTCGTGCCTAACATCATCCGCGCCATCGGCCAGGCGCTGACGCTCGCGCCGCTCAGCGCGATCTCGCTCGGCAGCGTGGCGCCGCAGGATGCGGCGGCGGCTTCGGGCATCTCAAACATGATGCGCAACCTCGGCGGCGCCATCGGCACGGCGCTACTTGCCACCATCGTGACCAAGCGCGAGCAGTTTCACTCCAATATCATCGGCCAGTCCGTTCACCTTGGCCGCGAGGAAGTCCGCGCCCGGATCGAGCAGATGACCAACTTCTTCCTGGCCCATGGCGTGAGCGATCCGGCCACCGCACATCGGCAGGCGATCATCGCGCTTGGCAACGCCGTGAAGCGGCAGGCGCTGGTGATGGGTTTCAGCGACGCTTTTGCGGTGGTCGGCGTCGTGCTGGTGCTCTCCGGCATCGCGATCCTGCTCACGGGCAAGCCGAAAGGCAGCGCGGCGGCGGCCGGCGGGCATTGACGATCGACGCGAATACCCCCGCACGGACCGCGTGAAGCGAACGCATCCATTGCAGACGGTCTGTACAACGCGTATCGTCGCCTATTCCGAAGCAAGGAACCCGAATGACTGATCGAGAAAAGATCCTAGTTGCTCTTCGCGAAAAGCCCCTGAAGACTTTCGACATCATGAAGCGCGTTAACATCAAGAATCAGGACGACTGCCAATCTCTCCTGTTGAAGATGCGCGACGACGGCGCGGTAAAGTTCGATATTCACAAGGGACATTGGCTCGCTGCGTGACAACGTTCGCTTGGTCACCAGCGGCCGGTTGAATTGATTCCAGGTTCCTTTCAGCAGAGAGAACGACAAGCCGCCCTCGGGCGGTTTTGGCCGCGAGTATCGTTCCGGAGGGCTCGTTGCCGGCGCCTCGAACGCCGGGCCGTTCGCGCTAGGCGCTGTCGCAGCGTTGATCGCGATAGCGCCTTTGGCGATCAATCCCAAACGTGAGCGCGCTTTCGATGGGCGACAATGTTCTGAGATCTCTGGCCAAGTAAGGAAGGCCTTGCCGATCTCGCGGCTCCAACCGCCATGAATAAATCTATAGTGGTGACCGGAGTTCGCCGTGGTACGCACAAGGACTTAAGTCGAACATCGCTCCATGTCCGAAAAGGGCCCATTGCAGACCTAGAATCATTTAGCAAAGCTTGCCCGCTATCAACCCTTCTCACAGGCAAAAAGGCATTCAGCCAGTCCTTCCGCATTCGACAACGCAACAAGATGGCCACCGGGAATTTCTGTTACTTCCTTTCCGAGTCTGGCCCGCGCGACGCGCCGTTGAAATTCGATTGGGAAAAAACGGTCATCTTTTCCCGCAAGAACATGAATGGGGATGTCAGGCCAACGCTCGAACAGACAGGGCTCGGCGAAGATGGTCTCGGCTTCTTGGCGAGGCTGTTCCGGGCCAGTGCGCAGCACCTCCTGCGGCACGTCGTGCAGAAAGTACGTTCCCACGTCGAATTCCGCCGTATAGCCATGCGCCGCCGCAGCTTGTTCCCGCGCCTCCACTGCTCCTGTTGCGCCCCACCATGCGCCAGCGGTCTCACCCGGCTCCGGGATCATCGCGTTGACAAACACCAACATCCGCACGCGCGCACGTGCGCAAACGAGGGGTGCCGTGAAGCCTGCAAGCGACTGAGCGACCAGAATAACATCGGCTCGTTCCGCGATTGAGCGGACGACGATGTCAGCATAGGCTGAAAGACCGGCGTGCCTGTCGTCGCCAGGGAGGTCGACCGCAACGGGTTCGTGCCCTGACGCGCGAATAAGCGGGACCACGCGGTGCCAATACCAAGCCATGCCGCCCGCCCCGGGAACCAGGATGAATGTTGCCACAATAAGTCCTCCTTTTCTTAAGACCGCTCGCAAGCGGCACGGCTGCCCCCTATAAGACGGCTTGGAATGTGCTGGACCGACAGCGCCACATATTTTTTTTAAGCGACGACTCACTCCCCTTGGCAAGCGATGTCTGGTTGGGGTCAGTCGCGTCGTACTGACCGTGAGTTGGTTACTTCTGATCTGTCCTATCAACGGACCTCGACGCGCTGACCCCGGCTGACCCTACTCGTGCCAATCTCGTATTTCTCGTCGAGGGGCGGGTACCTGATGATGGAGGCCCGGTTGTCACTTACGAACGCCGGATCATGAGGTGATTTGCCCGTCGGGCAAGTTTTCGATTTCTCTGTCCAGCCCTTTCCGCAAAAATATTTCGCTTCGCCGTTTGCTAGAAACACCTTTAGTGATTCCAGCCGTCCCGCCTCGCTGAGAGGGGCGTATCGCGATCGTCACGAACGTTGGGTGCGGGATGCGGTGGACGCTGGTTGCGGCGCAAGACGGGCGCGCGTGAGGCGGACGGCGAAGTCGTGTGGGCCTGACATCCCGACGCTGATGTCAAGTTAGCGACAATGCTACGCATTGCGCTGGCGACGGAGACAACAAAGCCCGGTCTCCGAGGCGAGCACGAAGGAAACCGTTAAAACCATTGCGCAGGGAAGGCCGGGCGTTTCCGGCGAACCTGTGGTGACTAACTCGCGTGTTTTTTTCTACACGCGAGGCCGCGGGTGCGCACGGCGCATCCGGCTTTCCCTGCGCCCTCTCTATCAGGAGGGTATCTATTCAGACCTCGGGCGCCATCGCGTCGCGAGAGGGCGTTTTGCCGCGCGTGGCTGTTTGACAGGTGAACAGAACGGAAGAGTTGCCGCCCGCAACGCGCTCGCGACAGGCGCGTTGGCGCTCTTTAAAGCGCGATGAGATTTGGTTGAATCGTCATCGCGCTTTAATTCTTATGAAGCATGATCTCCGCGCAAACGCGTTCCGCGTTTGTCGCGAGGGAAAACCGCTTCACACTTTTCCGGATCATGCGTTACCGTTTACCGGAAGTCGCGAGCTTTGAGGGCGCGGTTTCCGGCATGAATATCATGGCGCAGAGCCCGGCTGCCGTTGCCAACAGCAAGTACCAGGCGGGCGCGAGCGCGTTGCCGGTCACCTCCGTCAGCCAGGCGACGACGAGCTGGGCGGTGCCTCCGAAGATCGCGATCGCAACCGCATAGATCGTTGCAAATGCGCCGCCGCGGATATTCTTGGGCAAGGCTTCGGCGAGACCGACATAGAATGCGCTGTAGGGTATCGAGCCGATCAGCGCCAGCAGACCGAGGCCGCCGAGCAGCGCCATGGAATTGCGGCTTTCCACCACCCACAGAAAAATCGGATAGGTCAGCAAAAGCGCTGCGATCTGCGGCCATACCATGATCGGCCAGCGGCCCAAACGGTCGGCAAGCCAGCCGCCGAGCAGCGCAGCGGCAATCCCGACCCCATTGATGACAACGGTTGTCGCGAAAGCCAGCGGGGCATCCACGTGCAAGGTGTGCTGCGCATAGGTCGTCATGTATTGCGCGACGTAAGTGATGATGGTGCCGCTGGCGAGAATGACGAGCCCGAGACCTATCAGGCGGGTATTGCCGCGCAGGGTCTTTGCGGCCGCGTTGTTCTCGACCGCGATCGCCGGCGTTTCAACCCGGTGCAGCGTCTCCGGCAAGCGGCGGCGCAACCACAATCCGAACGGCAGCGTGCCAGCGCCGAGCAGGAAGGCGATACGCCATCCATACGTATCCAGCGCATCGCTTGCCATGGTCAGCGAGAGGATCTCGCCGACCAACGCTCCCGCCGTCGCCGCGATCTGCTGGCTTACGGGTTGCAATGAAACCACAAGGCCTCGACGCTGGAGCGGAGCCGCTTCCATCAGGTAGGCGGTCGTCGGACCGACCTCGCCGCCCAGCGAAAATCCCTGCGTCAGCCGCGCCAAGATGACCACGATGGGAGCAGCGACGCCGATGGCGTCATATGAAGGCGTCACCGCCAGCACGAGGATGGCGATGCCCATCATTGCAAAACTGAGCAGCATTGCGGGCCGCCGTCCGGCGCGGTCCGAATACGAGCCGATCACGATGGCCCCGATGGGTCTCGTGATAAAGCCGGCACCGAAGGTCGCGAGCGAAAGCAGAAGGCTGGCGAATTCGCTCTTGGTCGGGAAAAACGCGTGGCCGATTTGCGTCGCAAAAAAGCTGTAGGTCACGAAATCGTAGAACTCGAGCATATTGCCGATCGTCGCGCCGAGCACAGCGCCGAAGGTCAAGCCTTCGTCCTTGGCCTCGCCCAAATCCTTCTCGCCCGATGGCGGCTGCGGGCTCGGCTGATCGGATGGTGTGGCCATGGTCGGCAATCTTCCAGAGGTGAGCGACGACGGCGACGCTCGCCGTTCATCGATAAATTGCCTTCGGTTGAAGCACGTGATCAAGCCTTAGTTATTACTTGCCCGAACCGCTTGGCGGTACGGGCATCCCAAAGCCGGAAGCCCCCCTTGAAAGCATTGGCGTTGTCTCCCAGTCGGACGTCGCGAGGCAGGCGGCCGAGCTTCTCGGCATTGCCGCCGCCGAGGACGACGTAATCGGGCTCCAATGCCGCGACGAAATGCTTGACGATGTCGGCGACCTCTTTTCTCCACTTCTTCTTGCCCAGTCGTTCGCGACCGGCCGCTCCCACTTCGTCCTCGAAAGTCCGGTCCTTGTGATAGGGCAAATGGCCGAGCTCCATCGGCTCCGGAACGCCATCGATGATCATGGCGGAGCCGAGGCCCGTGCCCAACCCGAGGAACAGCATACGTCCTCCTTCGTAGCTGCCGAGCGCCTGCATCAGCGCATCGTTGACCACCTGCGTCGGGCGGCCAAATGCTTTGGCGAAATTAAAGCCGACCCAGCCTTTGCCAAGGTTATGCGGCTCGGCGAGCGGTTTGTTATGAACGACCGGTCCGGGATATCCGACCGAGACGACGTCGTAAGACCAGTCCGCCGTGATATCCTTGACCTGCTTGACCATTTCCTTGGCCGACAGATGCGGCCCGGACACGAACTCGCGCCTGGTGAGACCCCTGCTGTCCATGACCTTCACATGGGAGCCACCGACGTCGACCGCCAAAATGGTTTTTCGACGCGACCGCTTTGCCGCTGTCCGTTTCGCTGCTGAGGGCTTTTTCATCGACGGCTGTTCGTCTCTCGTCTGCGATCGGCGGTCCGATGGACCACCGCAGAGAAACGCATGCACAACCGTTAGGTTGCCATGCCGGCGAAACTTTCGATGCTGCTTCTACGGCAGGTTAGACGCGTGCAATGACGGCAACCGGGCCGCCAGCGGCGCCTTCAGCTATTTGATGGTGTGCAAGAGTGCGAAAAAGCCCGCACTGCGACAGCAGCAAAGATCGGCTCAGGCTCGCCGCCTAAGCCTTCGCCTTAACCTTGCGCTTCTTCTTTGTCTCTGCCGGAGCGGAGGCTTGGGTCTTTGCCTCCTCCTCTTCCTTGGCTTGCCTCAAGGCGCGAAGGCGTTCCATGTTACGCCGCACGGCGACAGCCTTCTGCTCGACATCAATCATTGCCCGTACGCCCTCTTCCGCCGCCAATCGTTGCCGATTGACGCGGGCAAGACTCTCAGGCGATTTTTCGGTCGGCTTCTTGTCGGCCATCGTATCCAATTCTGCAAAAGCAAAACCCGCCCAATCCAGGGATCGAGCGGGCGCCACGCCATTTCAGTACATCCGTGAAATGGCTCTGACGGTTCAGGCCAGCGAGAGATTCTCTGCGCTTACCTTGCCCCGCATCTTGTCGGTCTTGAGCTCGAAGTTGACCTTCTGCCCTTCGTTGAGACCGGAAAGGCCAGCACGCTCAACCGCGCTGATGTGCACAAAGACGTCGTTTCCGCCGTCGTTGGGCTGAATAAAACCAAAGCCCTTCTGGCCGTTGAACCACTTTACAGTACCTGTCGTCATAGAACTTCTCCAAAGACAATCGCGCGACGATCGCGCGTTTCGAATTCAACTGGTCGAGGTCTTTGGGAAGGAGCCGGCAGGCGCATTCAAAAAGGCACAGCGGCTAATCGAATAAGGGGAACTTATAGGACTTTTGGGCCGGTTGCAAGGCGGTTCGGCAACTTTATTTCGTCGCCGCGGCCGGGGTTCGACCGGAGTGCGGAACGACCTCCCCTCATGCCTGCGTCAAGACCTCGCCACGTTAAGATTTTCACCATAAATGAGCGGACGATTGCCGATGCCGCCGGGGGTATAGCCAATATGAAGGCCGAGATTCGATCATTGACAGGCGTACGAGGTGTCGCCGCCGTCATCATCGTGATTTATCACTACGGCAAGTTTCATCTCGATCACGTCAACGACGTCTGGGACATTCCTCACGGGTATCTTCCGGTCGACCTGTTTTTCATGTTGAGCGGGTTTGTGATCGGTTACGTCTATCGCGACAACCTTCATCCGGAATTTTCGTCAGGCTACGGAAATTTTCTTATCAAGAGATTTGCACGGCTCTACCCTGCCTACATCGTGATCTCAGCCTTTTATGTCCTGAAGATCGCGCTCGGTCTGACAGGCGAGGAAACTTTCGCGCGATTTGATTGGCTCGACGCCGTCGGCAATCTTTTGCTGCTGACAGGCTGGGGGCTCAATATCTATCCGCTGATCGGCGTATCATGGGCCTCAAGCGCGGAATTGGGCTCTTATTTCGCAGCGCCGGTCTTGATGAAATACACGCTGGAAAAAAATCTGCGCTGGTGCATTGCCTGCGTCGTTCTTGCCCTGATCAGCATCTATCTGATCAGCACCAGTGGCCAGGGTTCGAGCGGTCCCCTGGATGTCGTCGACCGGAATTCTGTCCTCCCACTTTGCCGCGCCATTGTCGGTTTCACCCTTGGCCTCGCGACGCTGCGGTTCGCAGTCTATCTGGACAGGCTTTCGGCCATCGTCCAGGACGCACTCGTGATTGCCATACTGGCGTTGATGATCGCGCTCGCCGTTTTTACGACTGAAGATCTGCCGATCTACCTGTTGTTCGTGCCTTTTATCGCGGTGCTCTCGCGCGACGGCCGCGTTGCGCAGGCTCTGTTCGGCAACCGGCTCGTTTATCACCTTGGGGTAATCTCTTATTCAATTTATCTTTTCCATCCGCTTTTCCTGACATTCGCCGAGCGTTCGTCGAGACACCTCGGCAATAACTTGACGGCCTACCTGCTTTGCACGCTCGCTGCCTTTGCGGCAATCTGGCTGCTGTCATATCTCAGCTATCGATTTATCGAGATGCCTGGACGACAATTTGTGATCGGGTTGTTGAACCCAAGAGCCAAGGCCGCGCCGGCAGGCACCTGACCTTCGATCGGCGTCTTTCGCCAGCGATTTTTTCGAATTCAGCTTTCGGCGTGCAGCACGCGCCCGCGCGTTTCAGGCAATGCGAAAGCGGCCAGAAAAAACACGGCGTAAGCCGCGACCGCAAAGATCGCAATGGCGTTGGCGAGCGATGTGGAATTTGACAACGCTCCGACCAGGAACGGGAACAGCGCGCCGATCCCGCGGCCGAAATTATAGCAAAACCCCTGACCGGAACCGCGCAGCCGCGTTGGATACAACTCGGTCAGGAAGGCACCGACGCCGGAAAAATAACCCGAGGCAAAAAAGCCGAGCGGAAAGCCGAGCACCCATAAAGCCTCGTTGGGTAACGTCAGTTGCGTATAAAGCAGTACAACCGCGATCGCGCCAACCGAAAAGATCAGGAACAGATTCCGCCTTCCAATCCGATCGGCGAGCCACGCACCGACGAGATAGCCCACAAAAGAGCCGATGATCAGCGCTGACAGGTAGCCGGTCGAGGAAACGATCGAGAGCTTTCGCTCCGTGGTGAGGAAGCGCGGCACCCAAAACGTGATCGCGTAGTAGCCGCCCTGGCATCCCGTCGCCATCAACGACGCCAAGACCGTCGTCTTCAGGATCGGGCCGGAAAAGATCTCCCATATCGATGGCTGATCTCCGGCTTGCACCTGCTTGGCCCGCGCGGCGACTGCCATCTCCGGTTCTGAAACGTAGCGGCGCAGATAAAATGTGAGCAGCGCCGGCAAAGAGCCGATCACAAACATCCAACGCCAGGCCGTCTCCGGCGGCAAGTTGGAATACAGTACGGCCTGCGCGAGCACAGCAAGTCCCCAGCCGACTGCCCAGCCCGATTGCACCGAGCCGACTGCGCGGCCGCGATATTGCGGGCGTATGGCTTCGCCCATCAGCACTGCGCCCGCCGCCCATTCGCCGCCGAAGCCCAAGCCCAGCACAGCCCGCGCAATCAGCAGCTGATCGAAGTTCTGTACGATCGCGCAAACCAGCGAGAAGAACGAGAACCAGAGGATGGTGAACTGAAGTGTCCTCACCCGGCCAACACGATCTGCGATATAGCCGCCCAGCCACCCTCCAATCGCAGACGACAGCAAAGTCACCGTGCCGGCAAGGCCGGCGTAGCCAGCGTCAACCTTCCACATCATGATGATGGTGCCGATCACGAGCGGATAGATCATGAAGTCCATGCCGTCGAGCGCCCACCCTGCGGCGCAAGCCCAGAACGTGCGGCGTTCCTGCGTATTCATGTCGCGGTAAAACGCAACGAGGCTGGTATCTTCGATCACCGCCGTTTCGAAGGCCTTTGTCTGATCGGCTGCGCTCATGTTGTTTCCTCAGGGATTTTCTTGACCAGTATTTGAAATACGTCGCACACGCTATCTTTTAGTATCCGGCGGCGAACCAGCAAGAGCTACTTTCCCACGCCGTGCAGGCGGTTTCCACCCCATCCCCCTCTCGGCGCTCCACCGCGCGTCGGCGGTGATCAGGAAGTCCGCCAAAGCGGAAACCTTCGCCGTGTGCGCGAGGCACCTAGCAAAAATGGCCGAGTGCCCTGCCGCAGATGCAGGCGCTGGCATGTAAATTGCTGTATGTTTGCCAATAGTTCATCAGCAATAATTTCTCAGCCCGGAGATCAGGAATGCTTGACGGAGCCGAAGTGCGGCTGGCCGTGGATATCGGCGGTACGTTCACGGATATCGTGCTGGACGTCGGGCAGGACCGCAAAACGCGCAAGGTGCTGACGACGCCTGCTCGTCCCGAGCAGGCGGTGCTGGACGGGATGCGTCTCATTTTGGCCGACGCCGGCGCCCACATCAGCGACGTCGACGTCTTTATTCACGGCACGACGCTCGCCACCAACGCCATCATCGAGCGCCGAGGCGCGAAGACGGCGCTGATCGCGACCGAAGGCTTCCGCGACGTGCTCGATATCGGCACCGAGAGCCGCTACGATCAATATGACCTTGCGATCGACAAGCCGAAGCCTTTGGTGCCGCGATCTCTTCGCTTCACGGTGCCCGAGCGCGTCGACGCCCATGGCGACGTAAGGCTGCCGCTTGACGAAGCAGCCGTACGGGCGCTGGTGCCAAAGTTACGTGCGCAAAATGTAGAAAGTATCGCCTTCGCCTTCATTCACGCTTACGCCAACCCGGCGCATGAACAGCGCGCTGCCTCGATCCTGCAAGCGGAAATGCGGGATATACGGGTGACGCTCTCCTCGGCGGTGTGCCCGGAAATTCGCGAATATGAGCGCACCTCGACCGCGGTCGCCAACGCCTATGTCCAGCCTCTGATCGACGGTTATCTCGGACGCATGGCGGAAGCCCTGCAGGTCCAGCAATTCCGAGGCGCCATTTATCTCGTGACCTCGGGCGGCGGTGTCACGTCGATCGAGACGGCACGGCGCTTTCCAGTGCGTCTTCTGGAGTCGGGCCCTGCGGGCGGTGCTATTTTCGCAAGCCAGATCGCAGCAAGCCTCGGCGAGAGCAAGGTGCTGTCGTTCGACATGGGGGGCACCACTGCAAAAATCTGTCTCATCGAGAAATTTCAGCCGGAAACATCGCGGGTGTTCGAGGTCGATCGTGCCGCTCGTTTTCTGAAGGGATCGGGATTGCCGGTGCGCATTCCCGTCATCGAAATGGTCGAGATCGGCGCCGGCGGCGGTTCGATCGCGCGGGTCGATGCCTTGAAGCGGGTCACAGTGGGACCGGAAAGTGCGTCTTCCGAACCGGGACCGGCGTGCTACGGCCGCGGCGGCATCCACCCTACGGTGACGGATGCGGATGTCGCGCTTGGCAAGATCGATCCCGACGCGTTTGCAGGCGGCACCATCAAGCTCAGTGCCGACTTGTCGAAGCAGGCGCTCCTGCGCGACATCGGCGAGCCGCTGGGGCTAACGGCGGAAACCGCGGCCTACGCCGTGCATGAGATCGTGTGCGAGAACATGGCGAGTGCAGCCCGCGTGCACGCGGTCGAACGTGGCGCGGTCGTGGGGCAGCATACGTTGATTGCCTTCGGCGGCGCAGCGCCTCTTCACGCCGCGCGCGTTGCCGAGAGGATCGGCGTCTCGCGGGTGATCGTGCCCTCCAACGCCGGCGTCGGCTCAGCCGTAGGTTTCCTCGCCGCGCCCATCGCCTATGAACTCGTGCGCAGCCGTCACGTTCGGCTGGACGAATTCGACACCGCGGCCGTTTCCGACCTGCTGCACGAGATCGCGAGCGAAGCCCGGGCTCTGGTAGAGCCTGGCGCCGCCGGCATGCCGGTGCGCGAACGGCGCACCGCCTTCATGCGCTATGTCGGACAAGGCCACGAGATCACGGTCGAATTGCCCAACCGGCGGCTCACCGAGGCAGACCTCATCGGCCTGCACCAAGCCTTCGAGAAGGATTATGCGGCACTGTTCGAGCGGCCGATCCCGGGCGCCGCGATCGAGGTGCTTAGCTGGTCGGTGCTCGCGACCACCGAGCCACGCAATCCGGCGCGGGTCGCGGGGGTGACGCGCAAGCCGGCCGGCAAAGCCGCAGGCCACCGCAGGTTCTTCGACGGACGCGCCGGACACGTGGTGGAGATACCCACTGTATCTTCGCGACCAGATGTTACCGGGGACGACCATCGCTGGTCCTGCCGTGATCGCGGAAGATGAAACCTCGACATTCGTTGCGGTGAGTTTTGAGGCCTATATCGACGGTGCCGGCAGCATCGTCATGGAACGGAAGGCAGCCTGATCATGAGCGAAACAAGCGGTGCGAACCTCATCGATCTGCAGATCATGTGGAACCGGCTGATTGCCGTGGTCGAGGAGCAGGCGCAGGTGCTGCTGCGAACGGCCTTCAGCCCGATCGTGCGCGAGTGCGGCGATCTCTCGGCCGGCGTATTCGATGCTCGAGGGGCGGATGCTGGCGCAGGCGGTGACCGGCACGCCGGGCCATGTCAATTCCATGGCGGAGTCGGTCGAAGCATTTCATCGCGCATTTCCCGCTCGAGACGATGAAGCCAGGCGACGCCTACATCACCAACGATCCCTGGATGGGGACCGGCCATCTCAACGATTTCGTCGTCACCACGCCCTGCTTCAAGGACGGCAGACTGGTCGCGCTGTTCTCGTGCACCAGCCATCTGATGGATATCGGCGGCATCGGCTTCGGACCGGATGCCACCGACGTCTTCATGGAAGGGCTCTACATCCCGATGTTGAAGCTGATCGATCAGGGCGTCGTCAACGAAACGCTGATGTCGATGATCCGCAGCCAACACGCGGTTGCCGATCGACACCGAAGGCGACACCTATTCGCTGGCGGGCTGCAACGACGTCGGCTGCCAGCGCCTGGTCGAGATGATGGAGGAGTTCGGCATCGACACGCTCGATCCAACTCGCCGACCACATCTGCGATCGCTCGCGCGAGGCGGTGCTGGCCGAAATCGCCAAACTGCCGAAGGGCGTCTGGCGCAACAGCATGGTGGTCGACGGCTATGACGAGCCGGTCACGCTGTCGGCGACGCTGACGATTTCGGACACCGGGATCCATGTCGATTATGCCGGCACTTCGCCGGCATCGAAGTTCGGCATCAACGTGCCGGCGTCCTACACCACCGCCTACACCGTGTTCGGTCTCGGCTGCGTGGTCGCCTCACAGATTCCGAACAACGCCGGCTCGCTCGCGCCGCTCACGGTGTCGGCGCCCCCAGGGCGCGATCCTCAATGCGCTGAAGCCGGCGCCGGTGGCGTCGCGCCATATCATCGGCCAGATGCTGCCCGACGTGGTGTTCGGCTGCCTGCGCCAGATCATTCCCGAGCGGGTGCCGGCCGAAGGAACGTCCTGCCTGTGGAATCTGAATGTGCGGGGACAGACGCGCAGCGGCGCCGGCGGCAACTATGGATTCTCCATGGCGGTGACCAGTAACGGCGGCACCGGCGCGCGTTTCGCCAAGGATGGTCTGTCCGCGACTGCCTATCCCAGCGGCGTGCGTGGCACGCCGGTCGAGATCGCCGAGACGCAAACCCCGCTGATCTTCTGGCGCAAGGAGTTGCGTCCGGATTCCGGCGGCGCCGGCCGCACCCGCGGCGGCCTGGGTCAAATCATCGAAGTGGGCAGCGGCATCGATGCGCCGTTCGAAATCCTCGCAGCGTTCGATCGCATCGACCATCCGCCGCGCGGACGCGACGGCGGCAAGAACGGTGAGAACGGCTATGTCGGGACTCAAATCCGGACAGAGGTTGCGCGGCAAGGGGTTCCAGACCGTACCGGCGGACGACCGGCTGGTGGTGATGACGCCGGGCGGCGCCGGCATCGGCGACCCCAAACAGCGTGCTGCCGCGAGCGTGCGTGACGACGTGGCAAGCGACCTGGTGTCGAGCGACAAGGCGGCCGCCGTTTACGGTTTCCCGCGCTAAACGCGCCGGATCGTCCGGTTCGGCATCAGGTCATGGCTTCCCTGCGTCCAGTCTTTTCGTCGATCAGCAGAAGTGCCTCGTAGGTCATGTAGGCCGCGAGGTGGGCCGCCATGCCGTTGACATCGTGCGGCGGGCTCACCGTGTTGACGTCGACCGCCACGATGTCGAGCCCCGATAGTCCGCGCAGCAGTTGCAGGCCTTCGCGTGCGGTGAAACCGCCCCAGGTCGGCGTACACACGCCCGGCGCGACCGACGGATCGAAGGAATCCATGTCCCAAGAGAGATAGACGGGACGTCCCTTCATGGCGGCGTGCAGTTCTGCGAGCACATCCGCCTCTCCGCGCCGCACATAGTCGCGCATGGTGATGACGTTATAGCCGAGGCTTTTGGTGTGGGCCGCAACGCCTGCGCGATAGGTCGGACCACGTATCCCCACGTGATAGGAAGCGCCCGCCGATACCCGCTGCTCCATCGCCACGTGACTGAACTGGCTGGCGGCGTCGTAGGGATGGTCGGGATTGACCGGATGACAATCGGTATGGCTGTCGACGTGCAGCACACAAAGGTTCGGCCATTGGCGTGAGGCGGCGCGGACCAGCGGCACCGAAATCGAGCCGTCGCCGCCAAATCCGACCACGGTCGCGCCATCGGAGGCGATGCGCCAGGCGGCTTCTTCGATGCGTTCGAACGCCACTTCGATACGGCTCGGCGTGACGTCCACATCGCCGCAATCGACGAGCTTCAACGCGGCGCGAATATCATAGTCGGCGCGTTCGGACTCGAAGGCGCGCACCAGTCGCGACTGTTCGCGGATGGAACGCGGCCCGTCCCGCGAGCCGATACGGAATGCGTGCGTGCCGGCGCCGCCGCTGAAGTTGCCGATGCCGATGTGCACGATCCGCACGGGTCGCGGCGGCGCGGACCAGCTTGAGCGATCGAGGCGGGGGGCTGACATCGGCGTCTGTCCTGGAACCTAATGGGTAGGCTGCGGGCGTGCGTCCTCATCCTGACCGACTGCTGGGGATCGACGCGTCGGTTCGCGCCCTCGCGCGCGAGCTCTACGAGAGTGTTGCCGATGCCCCGATCATCTCCCCGCACGGCCACGTCAGCCCCGAGTTGCTGGCGAGCAACGCGCCGTTCGCAGATCCGGCGGCACTGTTCGTCACGCCCGACCATTACGTCACGCGGCTGCTGCACAGCTCCGGCGTCCCGCTCGAGCGGCTCGGTGTCGCACCCGCAGACCAGCAGCTGTCGTCCAGCGGGACGACAGCCC
>CAVVLH010000050.1:0-7224 GCA_963748805.1 uncultured Alphaproteobacteria bacterium
GAACGTCAGGGTCACCGCGCTGGCCGGGCGGCGGCCATGCGGGCCGCCAATCGCAACGCTGCAATCAGGCTTGACGGATTCGGCTTGTCGGTCCCGGCAATATCGAACGCCGTTCCATGATCGGGCGAGGTGCGGATAAACGGTAGCCCCAGAGTGACGTTGACGGCATCTTCGAAAGCCAGCGTTTTGATCGGGATCAGCGCCTGGTCGTGATACATGCAGATGGCGCAATCATAGCTCTGCCGCGCGGCGTCGTGAAACATCGTATCCGCCGGCAGTGGTCCCCGGACATTCAGGCCTTCGCCACGCAGGAGATCGACAGCAGGCGCCACGATGGTTTTGTCTTCGGTGCCCAACGAGCCGTCCTCGCCCGCATGCGGGTTAAGACCGGATACGGCCAACCGGGGATGCGCAATCCCGAAATAGGATTTCAAACCAGCCACCACGATACGGGCTGTCGTCGTGATCAACTCGCTGGAAAGCTGCCCCAGCGCCTCGCGCAAGGAAACGTGGATGGTAACGGGAACGACGGCCAGCGCCGGTGACCACAGCATCATCACCGGCTGTGGCGTGGAGTTTTTCGCTTGCGCGAGTTCGGCGAGATATTCGGTGTGTCCGGGGTGCCGGAATCCGGCGCGATAAAGCACGTTCTTGGCAATCGGATTGGTCACCACCGCGCTCGCACGGCCTTCCATGACGTCGCTCACGGCCTGGCGGATCGAGGCAAGCGCTGCGCCGGCGCTGCTGTCGTCGGGGTGACCGGGCCGGGCGCTTGCCGCATGCCCCGTGGGGACGACCGGCAGAGCATGTGCGAAGGCATCGTTCGCATCTTCCGGACGGCCCTCGGCAAGCCTGACGTCCAGTCCAAGCAGTCTCGCGCGGCGGTCAAGCGATGCGGCGTCGCCGAGCCAATAGAAGGCGGGCAGTTTGAGTTCAGCACGACGGAGCCATGCTTTGAGCGTGATGTCGGCGCCGATCCCGGCAGGCTCACCCGATGTCAGCGCGAGAGGCTTTGGCATCCGTCAATGGCATTCAATCATCGAGGCCCTGCGGACTTCCTGCAGGTACGATTTCGATTTCGCCTCGTATTTTTCGGCATACAGCTTTTCCCGGATTTCCTTCTTCTTCGGCGTGTCGACCTTGGTCGGATCACGGGCGCACAGCGCGACCATCTCGACGCCCTGTTTGGTCACCTCAGGTGGGGTCAGGTGGCCGATCGGCGTGCTGTCGAGTATTTCGCGAAGCGAAGGGGGGATATCGGACGAGATCTTGATCACGGTTTCGCGTATCGCGGCGTTCTGCATCGATTTGAAAAAGGAGTTCGCCTCGGTGCATGTCTGGATTCGCGCGCGCAGGGCCTCGGCTTCCTTCTTGCGAGCTTCCGTAGTCTCCGGTGTCGAGCCGCGCGGCACGATCAGCACGATCGGCTGCATCTTGTATTCGAAACCTGTCGCCTCCGCCTGTTGTTGATCGCCCTGTTCCTTGGCTTTCTCCTCCACTTCCTTCTCGCCGATCTGAAGGCTCTCCTTGTATCGGCCGCGAACCAGATTGCTCCAGACCATGTCGGCCTTGATGCGTGCCTTGAGGGTCTCGGGGCGGATGCCCTGGCTCTCCAGCGACTTCGTCAGCTGGTCCGGCGTGATCCGCATCCGTCCGCTCATGGCGTTATAGGACTGATCGATGTCGCCGGTTGAGGGATCGATGCTGAATTTTTTCCCTTCCCTGATCTTCAATTTTTCGTCGGTTAACTCGTTGATGACCTGCTGGCGATCCGGCATTTTATGCGTGCTCAGCATGAGCAGCTTGGAACGTTGCTCGATGTCGTAGTTGGTGATCGGCTCGCCATTGATCATGCAAGCAACTTGCGCGCGCGTCGGCGATACGGATACCGCGATCAAAGCGAGGGCAGCACTGCCGCCCAAGACGATTGCCGAGAGTCGACTGGAGAGTGCAACGGTCATGGTCATCTTCGCTAAATTAGTCCGAGTCCGGTGGAGCAGGTTTGACATCACGCAGCTCGCAAGGCGAGCCCCAAAACCACACTACAATCCTATACTTGCCGGCGGCTTTTGATCCTAGTGCCCACTTTCCGAAGTTCGAAAAGTGGCTCCGTAATGATACGAACTTCGGAATCGGGACACTAGCCCGAAACACCTTCGCACAAGGCGGCCGAGGCGATCGGCCCAGATCACACCGCATCGGCGATATCGTCCGCGAGCGCTCCGGCCGAGCCGTTATTGCGCCGACGTGGTGGTATTGGCAATGGTCCGCAAGCCGATCTGGAGCATGAAAGCATGGCCAAGGATGGGCGGGGAGGTGGTGGTGGCATAGGAGTAGGAGGTGACGTAGTTGGCGGCGAGCACGAAGCAGTCGTCGACATAGCCCGCGCCGACGACATATTGGTTGATCTGGTTGGCGACCAGATCCCAGCGAGCGGCGCCTTGTGCGACCCAGTTGTTGGCGATCTTGACCGAGCCTGAGACCAGGATGCCCTCGCGGCGGGTCAGATAGCCCAGATCAGGCTGCGCGGCGTAGTCGCCATACAGCACGCTGACCGACCAGCGGTCGAAGTTGGCTCTCGCTTCCGCCTCGAAGCGCTGAACGCTTCCCGTGGCTTCGTCGAAGCGTGCGCGGGTCGCGATCGTATAGGTGCGGTTCGGCGAGTAGCTCAAGCTCGCGACGTAGTCCGATTTCGGGGTCTGCAAGCCGGAATCGACCGCCGTATTGGTCACGTCCTGCACCGCAAAGGAGTTCATCCCGAACAGCTGATAGGACTGGCCGAACACCGCGGTGACCGATCCGCCGCGGTCGAACTGGGTGGTTGCCTGCACGCCCGCATTGGCCCGCCCGCCGCCCTCGACCCGGTCATAACCGGAGAACTTGTCGACACTGAAGAGGTTGGAGGTGTCGAAGGTCATGCTTTGGGAATCTTCGTTGGGCAACTTGCCCGCATAAGATTCGTTCGGGCGGATGATGACCTGCGCAATCGGCTCGATGGTGGTCGAGCCCCACGGCTGGACGTTGATGAAGGGATAGCGGTATTCGAGCCCGATGGTGGGCATCACGCGCAGCGCGGTGGTGTCGCCGACCGGCAGGAAGCTCGAGACGCCGGGCTGGTTGGTGATATCGGCATTGATGGCATCAGCCCGCAGGCTGGCAAACGGGGTCCAGATTTCACCGGCGGAGTCGGTGAACGAACGCCGCCAGTCGGCCTCGGCCGAGAAGCGCGTGTACGTTCCGGGCATGCCGCGCATCAGGCAGTTCTGACGGGTGATGCTCTGGGCCGGATCGGCCGAATTGAGGATGCACGAACCGTTGGCGGCGGCCGCCGCCGTGACCGGATCGAACACCGCATCCGAACGGGTCAGGTTGGTGAAGTTGGTCTTGTAGCTGACCTCGCCGCCCAAGACCTGGTGGTTGATCACGTTGGAATAGTCGACCACGGGCCAGACCACCGGCACCTGCGATTGGGCGCCGGACAGGCTCTCGTAATAGATCGTGCGGGCGTCGAAGTAGCTGCGGTTGCCGACGCCGGTCAAAAAGATCTGCGAGGGGGCTTCGGTCGGCAGCGCCAGGAACGAGGAGAACGCGTCCTTGTAGACCGAGAGGCGGTAATCCGACAGCAGCATGTAGTCGGACAGCGCGACGCCTTCCCAGCCCCAGACCCATTTGTCGTTGATGGCGAATTCGCCCTTGGTCTCGAGACCGCCGCGGAACTGATGATCGCCGGCCTGGCCTGCAAAGGCGCCGGGGTCGAGCTGGTCGATGCCATAGGCGCGGATTTGATAGGAGCCGTCCATCAGGCGCTGACGGAATTCGCCCTGGAACAACACGCCCTGCTGGGTCATGAAGCGCGGATTGAAGGTGGCGTCATAGTCCGGCGCGATCGCCCAGTAGTACGGCGTCTCGATGCCGAATCCGTAAGTCGAATTCGTGGAGTAGGCGGGCGTCAGGAAGCCGCTCTTGCGCTTCACGGTCGGATCGGGCGCCGAGAAATACGGCAGATAGGCCAGCGGAACGCCAAAGAACTCCAGTTGGGCGTTCTCGAAGTAGAGCATCTTGTCGACTTGGTCGTGGATGATGCGCATCCCCTTGACCTGCCACAGCGGCGGCTTCTTCGGATCGTCCTTGCAAGGCGCGCAAGCCGTATAGACGCCGTTTTCGAACACCGTGTAGTTGCCGCTGGAACGGTCGGCGCGGGTTGCCGCCATGCGGGTGGCGTCGGCGGTATCGACGCGCAGCGAATCGACGAAGCCGTCGCGGTAGTCGTCGCTCAGATCCAGGATATCGGCATAGGTGATCTTGCCGTCGACGTCGGTCATGCGGATGTTGCCTTCGGCATGCAACCGCTTGGTCTTCTGGTCGTAGATGACCTTGTCCGCCTCGACGCTGGTGCCGTTGTAGAACAGCTGCACGTTCCCGACCGCCGCCACCCGCGAGTTGTTGTAGTCGTAGTCGACCTGGTTGGCCTGCACGAGCATCTGCCCGTCATTCGCTGGGCGTTGGGTGACAGGCTTCGGTGGTCGCGGATTGTAGGTGAAACTTTGCGCAAGCGCGCCGGGGGTTGTGGCGAGCTCAAAGGCGCCGGACAGCAGCAAGCCGAGAGCCACGGCAGCCGCGCGTATACAACGACGCACGACAGCACCCTGACGCAACGCAAGCGATCTTCCGCGGAGGGCGGCAACCATAGCCACTACCCGTCCTCCAAGTACAACAAGGCCAAAAAGCCGGTGAGGCCGCCAACGCATACGGGCAGCCACGCCGAAGCGATCGGATGCATCAACTCAGCCTTGCTCAAATCCTCAGTTACTTTGGACAAAACGTAGAGCAGAAAGCCCGCGCCCACGCCACTCAAAACCATCTTCTGAACACCGCCAAAACGGAAGAAACGCAGGCTCACACTGGCAGCCAACATGACCATGGCGGCCAGCAAAAAAGGCAGTGCAATCAGCTTGTGGTATTGCAACCGGTAGCCGGCCGTGGCGAATCCGGAGCTTTCCGACGAACGGATGTAGCCCGGAAGTTGCCAAAAAGACACAGTTTCGGGCGTGGAAAAGCTATTCCGGACCTGGGCCGGCGTGAGGCTGGTGGCCAGCGTGAAGCTATCCTGATCGACCGGCGGATTATTCAGCGTGTATCGGCGGACCGATTTGAATAGCCAGTGCCCTTCTTCAAGCGTGGCCTGCTGCGCCTCGATTCGTTCCTGGAACTGATCGTCGTTGTCGAAGCGAAACACCGTGAGACCGGTCAGCCGCACGCCCTGTTGCTCGCTGCGGGCGGCGTTGATGATGGCCTGTCCATCGCTGTTGACCTGATTGATCCAGAAACCCGCCGCATCCTGCACGCCGCCGCCGCCGGGCGCCTTGCCGAACAGCTCCGCTTCCATTCGTTTGGAGAGCTCGCGCAGGTTGGCTGACATCGGATTGTAGGCCGTCGTGGCAAGGACCCCGAGCACCATCGCGCTGGCCAGCGCCGGCGCAATGAACTGCCAAGCCGAAACGCCTGCCGCCCGCGCCACCACCAGTTCCAGCCGCCGGGAAAGGGCGAGGTAGCAGGTCATGGCTCCGATCAGGATGCAGAACGGCATCATTTTTTCGAGCAATTGGGGAACGCGGAACAGCGAGGTTTCCGCCACCGCAATGGCCGAAGCATCGACCAGCCCCGACGTCTTCCGCACCATTTCGATGTAATCGACGAGTACCAGAAGTACGAAGATGGCGGCAAAAACGCCGAGCGCTGCGACCACGAAGCGGCCGGCGAAGTAACGCCCGAGCGTGTTGGTGACCATGCTCATGCTGCGGCCGGCCGTCCGAAGAGCCGCAGGATCCGTTCATTCGACCGGTTGATGGCCTCGATCAGCCCTGCCGGCGGCTCGATGACGACACCGTCAATGATGATCCAGAAGCTGACGCCGATCGCCAACGCCAGCATCAGGTATTGGACGAGAGCTGCAAGCGGCGACTTCACCGTCAAGACCGAGCAGGCGAATCCGGCCATCCGCAATCCGAACACCGCAAGAATTGCGCCGCCCATCGAAAAGTTTCGGCTCTGTCGCGTCGTTCGCGGGGCGCCCAGAAATGCAAAGGTGAGCGCGGCAAAGGCAAAGGGATAGATCGGCGACATGAATCGGTCGTGCAGTTCGGCGCGGAACTGTCCGGAGAGTTGCTGATAGATCGGGTCCGAAGCCTCAGGGGTCAGCAATTCCCAGAGGTAACGCTCGCGAATGCCGAGCGCGACGTCATGGCCCTGGTTGGAGAACTTGGACATGTCGAAGCCATAGCGGCCGAACGCCACCAGGGCAGGATCGCTTTTACCGACTTCGAAGCGTTCGAGATTTCCGTCCTCGAGAATCAGGAACGAGCCGCCCTCGTTCTTCACGACCGTGCCGTGATCGGCCACGATGCTGACGCGCTCCTTCGGATCTCGGCGGTCATCGATGAAAATGCCCTTGAGCAGGCCACCTGGTTGCCGTTCGCGGATTCGGATCGTCAAATTCTGATCGAGCTGGGCGAAGCGGCCCGGTTGCAGGACGTTGGTGAGAACGTCCGCCGTGATCTCGGCGTCCCATTGCTTGATTCGGCGCAACCCATCGGGCGCCAGATAAGCGGCGATGAAAGCGACCAGCAGCGCGACCACGCAGGTGGCAAAGATAAAGGGGCGAAACAGGCGGATCGGGGAGAATCCGGCCGCGTTCAGGACGATGATTTCCGAATCGGTCGCCAGCTTGTTCAGCGTGAACGAGATCGAGATCATCAGTGCGATCGGGGAGATAATCAGAACCAGCGCCGAAATCACGAGACTGGTGATGCCAAGGAAGGTCAGGATGGTTTGGCCCTGACTCGTCATCAGATCGATGCCGCGCAACGCCTGCGTAATCCAGATCACGCCTGTGAGGCTGACCAAGACCACCGCAAACGACGCCAGCGTCGTGCGAAAGATATACCTGTCGATCGACCCCATCGTTATCGCACGATCCCACCTTGGCGCGCCTTTAGAGCGGTTTCCGACCAATCCCGGATGGGATCCCCTTTGGCCGGTCCGCCGTATTCAGGCTCGCATATAGTCTCACTACCATCCCTTTGATCCATCAACAAAATGGCTTGGCCGTGGCGGGCTTAGGATATGGTTAATAATTATCTCAATGTGGCGCCGCCGCCACGCTTATGGTTGGCAGTTTGGCGGAAGGCAGGCCATATTGCGCCAAAGCAGGCTCTTGACGGATGT
>CAVVLH010000051.1:0-19286 GCA_963748805.1 uncultured Alphaproteobacteria bacterium
CCGGCCGAGAAGCGGATGAAGCCGTCGCTGATCCCGAGCTCGGCGCGCGCCTCCGGCGACAGCCGCTGATGCGTCGTGGTTGCCGGATGCGTGACCAGGCTCTTGGCGTCACCGAGATTGTTGGAGATGCGCGCGAGCTTCATTCCGTTGAGCGTGCGGAACGCGGCCGCCTTGCCGCCCTTGACCTCGAAGCCGACCAGCGTCGATCCGGCGCGCATCTGCTTCTTCACCAACGCGGCTTGCGGATGGTCGTCGCGGCCGGGATAAATCAGCCGCGCGATTTTCGGATGCTGCGCCAGCGCATCCGCGACCTTGGCGGCGGTGTCGGTCTGGGCGCGAACCCGCACTGCCAGCGTCTCCAGTCCCTTGAGCAGCACCCAGGCGTTGAACGGCGACAGCGACGGGCCGGTCTGGCGCATGAAGTTATGCAGATGCTCGGCAACGAAAGCTTCCGTGGAGAGGATCATGCCGCCCAGACAGCGGCCCTGGCCGTCGATATGTTTCGTCGCGGAATAGACCACGACGTCGGCGCCGAGCGACAGCGGGCTTTGCCAGATCGGGGTTGCAAACACGTTATCGACGATCAGGCGCGCGCCGCCGGCGTGCGCGATCTCGGCAATCGCCGAGATATCGAGCACGTCGAGCGTCGGATTGGTCGGGCTTTCCAGGAAGCAGGTCTTCGTGTTCGGCCGCATCGCGCGCTTCCACTGGTCGAGATCGAGGCCGTCGACCAGTGTGGAGGCAATGCCGTAGCGCGGCAGCAGATCTTCCACCACATAGCGGCAGGAGCCGAACATCGCCTTCGCCGCTACGACATGGTCGCCGGCTTTCAGGGGCGCGAGAATGGCAGTCGTCACCGCCGCCATGCCGGTTGCGGTCGAGCGGCCGGCCTCGGCGCCCTCGAGCTCGATCATGCGCCGCTCGAACATCGCAATCGTCGGATTGGAATAGCGCGAATAGATGTAACCGGGGTCTTCGCCCTTGAAGCGCGCCTCGCACAATTCGGCGGTGTCGTAGACATAGCCTTGGGTGAGAAACAGCGCCTCGGACGTTTCGCCGAACTCCGAGCGGAGGGTTCCGGCGTGAACCAGGCGGGTCTCGGGGCGATAGTGCGCGGTGGAAGAAGGTGTAGCGGACTTTGGCTCGGACTTGGACTCGGACATGTGACCTCCTGACCGTTCCTCGAAAACGGTCACAAAAAAACCGGCCTGGAAAACTCCAAAAGGCCGGGATCACACTGTCCCCGGCCTGTTTAGCGACTTATTTAACGTGGCTGCAAGCCGGCCGGCTCAAATCACCACGGGATAAGTCATGCTGATATTCCCTCGCACCCTTTCCGTCAAGGCGGGCATCGGATAACCGGTAAAAGCCCTTAATTTTCGGCATTAAGGATCGTATTCCCGTGAGTTTTACGCTTCCGCCCGGCGCCAACGGCATCCTGCCCGACCGCATGATCGCGGCGATGGCGGATGCGGGCCTGATCCTTCCGGCCTACCCGTTTGTCGAAAGCCAGATTCAGCCCGCGAGCCTCGACCTTCGCCTCGGCGACATCGCCTATCGGGTGCGGGCGAGCTTTCTGCCGGGCCCCGGCGCCACGGTCGCCGAGCGTATCGATGAGTTGAAACTGCACGAGATCTCGCTTGCCGATGGCGCGGTGCTGGAAACCAACTGCGTCTATATCGTGCCGCTGTTGGAATCCCTGGCCTTGCCGCCGGAGATCGTGGCCGCCGCCAACCCGAAGAGCTCGACCGGGCGGCTCGACGTGTTCACCCGCGTGATCGCGGACGGCACCCGCCGCTTCGACATGATCGGCGCCGGTTATCATGGCCCGCTTTATGCCGAGATCAGCCCGAAAACCTTTCCGGTGCTGATGCGCGAGGGCTCGCGGCTCTCGCAGGTTCGTTTCCGCACCGGGGAAGCGACCCTCAAGGCCGACGAGCTCGACGCGCTGCATACGCTGGAAAAGCTGGTCGATGTCGATGACGCCGATCTCGCCAACGGCGTCGCGCTCAGTGTCGATCTCTCCGGCGAGAAGGCTGACGGGTTCGTTGGCTACCGCGCCAAGCGCCACACCGGCGTGGTCGATATCGACCGCCGCAGCGGTTATGCCGTCAACGAATTCTGGGAAGCGATTGCGGCGCGGCCCGATGGCAGCCTCATCCTCGATCCCGGCGAGTTCTACATCCTGGCCTCCAAGGAAGCCGTCCAGGTGCCGCCGGATTACGCCGCCGAGATGGTGCCGTTCGATCCGCTGGTCGGCGAATTCCGCGTGCACTATGCGGGCTTCTTCGATCCCGGCTTCGGTTATGCCGGCGCGGGCGGCAAAGGTTCGCGCGCGGTATTGGAAGTGCGCTCGCGCGAGGTGCCGTTCATTCTCGAACACGGCCAGATCGTCGGCCGTCTGGTCTATGAAAAAATGCTGGGCCGGCCCAATGCGATGTACGGCCAGCGCATCGGTTCGAACTATCAGGCGCAGGGCCTGAAGCTTTCGAAGCATTTCAAGGTGTAGCCTGCCGTCGCAAGTGCCTCTGCATCGCCTCCGCGGCGAGATCCATCTGCCCGGAGACATAAGGCGCGATGTCGTTCGGTAGCACGTCGATAATCCAGATGATCCGGCTGCAGACTTTCGCCTTCGCCGACCACCTGCACAGACCCGTTATAGTGCTTGACGCCTTCGCGGCCGACGATCGCATAGGCCAGACGCCGCCGGGCGTCGTCGCAATCGACGAACTCCTCCGGCATCACATTGCCATTATGGAAGGTAACGATGCGGGTATTGCCGTCGAGGCGGCAGTCGGTGACAAAACCCGGATTCAGCCGCTGATGCACCGCGCCGAAATCGCGCACCGCGTCCCAGACCGTATCGGGATGCGCATCGATTGGGATGTCCTTGTGGATCGAGGCCATGGATCGATTCCCTACGTGCACACCGCCTCGACGTTGTTGCCGTCGGGGTCGATCAGGAACGCGGCGAAATAAGTCGGGCTATAGTCCTTGCGTGGACCCGGCGCGCCATTGTCGCGACCGCCGGCCTTGACGCCTTCACTGTGGAATTTTCCGATCGCGGCATGATCGGGCGCGCGGAAGGCGATATGGGCGCCGGTGCCGGCATCTCCTTTATGCTGGTGCAGCCACAGCGCCGGCTCGCCCTTGGGCCCAAACCCGGCGCCGCTCGCATCCTTGGTGCACAGCACGTAGCCGAGCGGGGCCAGTGCTGCGACATAGAAGCGGATGCTGGCGTCGAGGTTGGTTACTCTGATCCCGACATGATCGTACATGGTCGTCTCCATTCTTCTCGTGGGCTTTCAAGTCCACCGGGGATGAAGACCCTAGTCAGTGCAGCGCACGGCTGGCTTGGAGAATCTTGCGCTTTCCCCGCGCGGCTTCGCGGAATGCGCCTGGCGGGACACCGGCGGCGCGGTGAAAGGTCCGCACAAAATTGGAGAGGTCGGCGAATCCGACATCGTAGGCGATGTCGGTGACGGCGATCTCTTCATCGGTCAACAGGCGCGCCGCATGGCGTAGCCGCGAGCGCACCAGATATTGGTGCGGCGTGACGCCGAGCACCTTGGCAAACAGCCGCAGAAAGTGGAACGGGCTGATGCCGGCGTGGTTTGCCGTAGCATCGAGATCGATCTCTCGGTGCGAATTCGCCTCGATCCAGTGCGCGGCTTCCACCGCCCGGCGGCGATCGCGGGCCTTGACGTCGACCGGCTTGTACGTTCGTCCCGATACCGCCTCGGCCAGGCGGCTGGCGAAAAGATACCCGACCTCGTCGAGGCCGATATCGCTGCGGCCACAGGCTGCGGCCTGCGCCAATTCGCCGAGCACCATCAATTCGGGCAGTGGCGGCGCGGCGCCGACCCGCCACGCCTCGCGCCGGTCGCCGATGGTCTCGACCAGTTCCGGCTCCAGGAAGAACGACAGGCACTCGTCGCCGCAGACGTGGTGGTCGTGGGTGCAGACATATTCGTCGCCGGGAAAGCCGACCAGCACGGATCCGGTCACCAGTTCGAATGTCCGGCCGCGGCTTTGGCAGCCGAAGCTGCCCTTGCGCACATAGGAAACGGAGTGGCAGCCGAACTGCTCCGTGAACGGTTTCTCACCGCGCTCTGCGGTGCAACGGAAATCCGACACCGAAATCGAGCGGTGCTTCAAGAGCGGCGTCCTGATCATGTCAGGAAGTTAGCCGGGCAGGCGTGGCGGGGCAATCGGAAGCAGCACGTCCATCAGCGTCTTGCTGCTGGAACTGATCGCCCCCTCGATCGACAGCAGCCTGCGTTTGGAGATCAACCCGCCATGCGGCGACATCCGGTCGGCATAGCCGCCCGCCTCCAGCACGCGATGACAGGGAATGATGACGACAAAGGGATTGTGGATAAGCGCGTGGGCGACCGAGCGCACCGCGCTCGGAGTTCCGAGCTTGGCGGCGACCTCGTTGTAGCTGCGGGTTTCGCCGTGGGGAATCCGCCGGATCAGCTGATAGACGCGCTGATCAAAAACGGAAATGCCGCCCATGTCGAGCGTGACGTCGGCGAAGTCGGCCACGCCTCCGCGCAACAGTGCGACAACGCCTTCGATCGCGGCTTCGGCATTGGGCGTCGGCCGCGTTTGGCGGGCTTCGGGATAAAGCTGGAAAAGCCGCTTGTGGGTTTCGATCTCGCGGGCCTCGGGAAGCTGCACCCCGACAATGCCTGCCTCGCCCCATGCGATGGCGCATCGGCCGATCGCCGTATCGAAAAAGGTGTACGCCCGCCCAAGCATGCTCTAGTCCCCGCGGGCATCATATCACCGTCATAAACGGCTGCACATGAAAAATGCAGATTCGGTTGAAGTCGCCGGGTGACGCGGCTCGACCGGCGACGCGGAGCGCGCGTTTCATCGGGCCGGCGTGGAAGAAGTTTCCCTGGCTATCGCGCGAAGCACTAGGCGACGGAGCCCGCGACCGCTTCGCTTGCGCGTGACTACGCTACACGCGGCTATCAACTTCTTTTCAGTTCTTGCGTGACCGGTGCTTTGCTAGACGTCCCGCACCGGACTCCCCCGTCCGGGACAACCCGGCAAGGCCGTCGAGCGCATCATATTGCTCGGCGGCCTTGCTGTTTATGGGGATATGGCGTGCTCAGCTTTGGCCCCATTGCGCGGCGGCGTCGCTGGCGAAATCGCGGTAGGTGCGCGGCGCGCGCCCGAGCAAGGCGGTGAGACGCGCGAGGTCGTCAGCGGTCGCCACCGCGCCGTCGCTCTGGTAGCGGCCGATCATCAGGCGCAGGTCGAGGGCATGCCAGGCCGGCATCGTTGTCTTGAGCCGCTGCTCCATGGTCACGAGATCGTCGCCGCCGTAGCGGATCGCGCGGCCGAGCGCTTCGCTCCAGATCGCAGCGAGGCCTTCGCCGGTCAGGCGATCGGGGCCGACCAATGCGTAGGTCTCGCGGCCAAGCGGCGTCGAAGCCTGTTCGCGGCGCAACAGTTCGATCGCCGCCGCCTCGCCGATATCGCGGATATCGACCATCGAGACGCCCTTGGCGCCGATCGGCATGCCATAGACGCCGAACTTGATCAGCGGATCCTTCAGGCGAAGGTCGTTCTGGATGAAGTAGGCCGGGCGCAGCACGGTGGCGGGAAGCTCGAGCGCCTCGATCATCCGCTCGACCGTGTGCTTGCCGGCGAAGTGCGGCACGTCGGCATATTCCTCGCCCTTGAACACCGACAGATAGACGATGCCCTTGACGCCGGCCTCGCGGGCGGCGGTCAGCGTCAGCATGGCCTGGGTGAGTTCATCGGCGACATTGGGGACCAGCAGGAACAGCGTGCTCACGCCGTCAAGCGCGGCGCGCACCGAGTCGACATCGGCGAGATCGCCGCCGACCGGGGTCACGCCGGCGGGAAGCTGCGCCTTGCCGGGCGAGCGGGTCAGAGCGCGGACTTCGACCTCGCGGCCATCAAGGCGGCTTTGGAGGTGGGTCAGAACCTGGGCGCCGATCGTGCCCGTGCTGCCGGTAACGAGAATGGTCATGTTGCGACTCTCCTGAGGTCTGAATGCGGAACATCGTCCGCGGTGAGCGCAACATAACCGTTCCGATTTTGCAGAGAAGATGCAATATTTTGGACATGTCGTCTCAAATACGGAACAGATCATGGATCTACAGGCGTTGGCCGATTTCAATCTGGTGGCCGCCCATGGCGGCTTCGGCCGCGCCAGCCGCCTGTCGGGCCGGTCGAAGGCCACGCTGTCGCGCAGGGTCGCGGAACTCGAGCAAAGCCTCGGCGTCCGCCTGATCGAGCGGGGCGGCCAAAATCTGCGCCTGACGGATGAAGGCCGAGCACTTCACGAGCGCACCGAGGGACCGCTCTCCGAAATCGCGGAAGCGGGCGAAGTGGTCGTGCTCGGGGCCTCGAGCCCGCGCGGCCGGCTACGGGTCAGCGCACCCGTCGTCATTGCCCACGTCGCGTTCGGACGGATCGCCGCGCGCTTCGCGCTCGCTTATCCGGACGTCCAGCTCGAGATCGTCGCCGAGGATCGCAAGGTCGATCCGGTGGAGGACGGCTACGACCTCGTCATCCGGATCGATCCGTCGCCGGACGACCGGCTGGTCGGCCGCCGCTTTGTCAACGACGAGCGGTTCGTCGTCGCGCATCCCGATCTTCCGCGGCCCGTTCCATCAATCGATGGCAGTGCCGGTGTGTCCGTCAAGGCCGTGCTGATGAGTGCTGCGCCCACGGGCGTCACCTGGCGGGTTCGAATTGCCGAAGGTCGTGAGGTGATCCTCAGGCCAGAGCCGGTGCTGCGTCTCTCATCGCTGCTGATGGTCCGCGACGCCGTGTTGGCGGGCGCGGGGGCCGCGCTGTTACCCAGATTGATTGTCGCGGACGATATCGCGGCCGGCCGGCTCGCATTGTGGGGAATGCAGGCCGGACCGCCGGTAGAGGTCTGGGCGCTGCAAAGCTCCCGCCGGCTGGTCGGCGCGAAAGTGCGCGCCTTCCTGGATATGATCGAGCAGGCTTTTCCGGAAAGGTCTTTCGTCCCGCCGGCGTGAGCGCCACTGCCATCCGCGAGGGCGTTTAGCCGCCCGCTCGCTCGACAAGATGCGCGCGCGAGGGGGAGGGAGCGAACCGGTCGGCGAAATATTGCGTTTCGTGGGCCACCTGCCCGTCGTGAAACTCCATGATGCTGACCGTGTAGGACGGCACGCCGTCATAGGTCAGGATAAATTCGGTGACCCAGAGATCGCCGCTGCCGATCACGCGCTGGACCGTGAAACGCTTCTTGTTGGGCTGGACGGTGCGGCTCTCCTGAATGTTGTGCCGGCCGCGGATCCGCTCGCCGGATTGCGGATAATCGAGCACCGCATCCTCGCGGTAGATCTCATGTTCGACATTGAAATCGTTGGCGTCCGAGGCGGCCCAATGGCGTTCCAGCGCAAGGCGCACGGTTTGATCGTCCATCTCACCCTCCTTCTCTCGCTTAACCTGACGAAACTATACCGGACATTTTGTCCTCAATCGCGTTCGCGGGGACAGCGATAGCTTGATATGATCGGGCTCAAGCCGCTGAGGGACTGCCGTGGGCAATCGAATCCTGATTTTTTATGGCTCTTATCGCTCCGACCGGATGGGGATCCGCCTTGCCGAATTCGTGGTCGAGCGGTTTCGCCGCCGCGGCGATGACGTCGAACTGATCGACGCCAAGGCCGTCAACCTTCCGATGCTCGACAGGATGTATAAGGAATATCCGCACGGCGAAGCGCCCGAGAACCTCGAACGCCTGGCCGGCCAGATCCGCGAGGCCGATGGCTTCGTATTCATCACCGGCGAATATAACTGGGGCGTGCAGCCCGGACTGAAAAACCTGACCGATCATTTTCTCGAGGAGTGGTTCTGGCGCCCGGCTGCGATCGCGAGCTATTCGGCGGGACGCTTGTCCGGCGCGCGGGCCTCGACGGCCTGGCACGGCACACTCTCCGAAATGGGGATGGTGGTGATTTCGAGCACGATCGCGGTCGGTCCCATCGGACATACCCTTGACGCCAATGGCGCCCCCATCGGCGAAGCCGGCAAGGCTCTGGAAGGGGCGTTTCCGCGCTTCGCCGACGATCTGACGTGGTGGATCGAGGCGGCGAAACTGCAACGGCAGCGCAAAGCCCCGCCGTATTGATCAAGCTTGCCGCGCGGGTGTGGGGCGGAATATAAAGCGCGTTCGGGTGACCAGCGACCCGAAATATGCGGGCGTAGTTCAATGGTAGAACGGCAGCTTCCCAAGCTGCATACGAGGGTTCGATTCCCTTCGCCCGCTCCAAACCTCTTCAGCGCAGCTTCAACCCGGCTTCACATTCAGCCCGCTTTCGCCGGCGATGTCGCGCGAGAGCCGGCGCGGTTTGGGTTTCCGGCCATCGCCGGCTCTTACCACCGTGTCGTCATGGGGGCCGGCGACCGCGAAGGCGCACCCGGCGATTTCGCGATTGTGACGAAAGCGGCGCGTAACAATGCACGTCCTCCTTGCGAAATGACATCGAACCTACCCCAAGGAGGATCACCATGTTGTCGCGCCTCGTCCTGTCGCTCGGATTGATTGCCGGCCTTGCGCCGGTGGTGGCCAATGCCGCTGAACGGCCCGTCGTCGTCGAACTCTTCACCTCGCAGGGCTGCTCGTCCTGTCCGCCGGCCAATGCCTATTTGAACGAAATGGCCAAGGGACGCCGCGACGTGCTGGCGCTCGCCTTCCATGTCACCTATTGGGATCGGCTTGGCTGGAAGGACCCGTTCTCGCTTCCAGCCGCCACCGATCGGCAGGGCATCTACGGCCGCCGCTTTGGCGATGGCTCCTATACGCCGGAGATTGTCGTCGACGGCGTGGCCAGCATGGTCGGTTCCGACCGTAGCGCCGTGGGACCCGCGATCGAGAACGCCAAGCGCGCTGGACCTACGGCGGCTGCGATCAATGTCACCAAAAACGGCGAGCAGGTGTCGATCGAAGTCGGGGCCGGTTCAGGCAATGGAAGAATATTGCTGATCGGCTTCGATCACGAGCACACCACCGCGATACCGCGCGGCGAAAACGGCGGCCGTACGCTGACCGAAGCCAATGTGGTGCGTTCGGTCCGCACGGTCGCCCAATGGTCGGGCGCGGCGCTGCGCCTCAACGAGCGCTTTCCCGAAGGCCAGGACGTCGCTGTCGTGCTGGAGGCGCCCGATGGCCGGATCATCGGCGCCAGCCGTTTGGCGGCTGATCGTTCGACCTGAAGAACTGATCCGGAAGAGTATCAGGATGAAGAGGGCGGGATGACCTCGCATCCCGCCCTCTTAGTACTGCAAGGTAGTCGCGCTTACTTCGCCGCCGTCACCATGATCTCGACATTGAATTTCGGTGCCGCGAGCTGAACTTCGACGGTCGCGCGCGCCGGCGTGTTGCCCGGCGAGACCCATGCGTCCCACACCGCGTTCATCTCGGGGAACGTCTTCATGTCGGTGATATAGATCGTGGTGGTCAGGAGCTTCGATTTGTCGGTGCCCGCCTTCTTAAGGTGGCCGTCGATGATCGAGAGGATTTCCTGCGTCTGCTTGGTCACGCTTTCGCCCGCCGTCGTGTTGGCCACGATGCCCGCGAGATAAACGGTGTCGCCGTGAACGACGACCTGGCTCATGCGAGGTCCGGCTTCGATGCGTTGAATGGTCATGTTCTTCTCCCGTGAATGGTGGTGCCACTTAGCCTGCCGGCGCGTAAATCGCTACTGCCTGCCGCGCATGGCTCCGGTTTTCACAGAACAGCCCTACAGAACAGCTTTCGCCGCCGCCCGGCCCGCATTGCGGCCCGAAAACAGGCAGCCGCCGAGAAATGTCCCTTCGAGCGCGCGATAGCCGTGCATGCCGCCGCCGCCGAAACCCGCGGCTTCGCCGGCCGCATAGAGCCCGCTCATGATCTGGCCGTCCTGGCCGAACACGCGGGAGTCGAGATCGGTCTCGAAGCCGCCCAAGGTCTTGCGGGTCAGAATGTTGAGTTTCACCGCAATCAGCGGGCCATGTGCGGGATCGAGAATCCGGTGCGGCCTGGCGGTGCGGATCAACCGATCGCCGATATAACGCCGCGCATTGTGGATGTTGATGACCTGCGTGTCCTTGGCATAGGCGTTGGTGATTTCGCGGTCGCGCGCCTCGATCTGCGCCTTGATCGCGTCCAATTTCAGGAGATCGTTGCCGGCAAGCGCATTCATGGCCGTGACGAGATCGGCGAGGTTGTCGCGCACGATGAAGTCGGCGCCGTGGGTCTTGAAGGCCTCGACGGGTGCTGGCGCGCCCTTGTTGGTGGCGCGGCGCGCGGTCATCAGCCAGCTCTTGCCGGTGAGGTCAGGATTTTGTTCGGAGCCGGAGAGCGCGAATTCCTTCTTGATGATGCTCTGGGTCAAAACGAACCACGAATAATCATGTCCTGTTGAAAGGATGTATTCCAGTTGGCCGAGCGTGTCGGAGCCGGGAAACAGCGGCGAGGGCAGGCGCTTGCCCGTCGCGTCGAACCACATCGACGAGGGCCCGGGCAGGATGCGGATGCCGTGCCGCGGCCAGATCGGCGACCAGTTCCGGATGCCCTCGACATAATGCCACATCCGGTCGCGGTTGATCAGCCGCGCGCCGGCTTTCTCGGTCATGCCGATCATGCGGCCGTCGACATGTTCGGGCACGCCGGAAATCATGTTGACGGGCGGCGGGCCCAGACGCGCGGGCCAGTTCTGCCGCACCAGATCGTGGTTGCCGCCGATGCCGCCGGAGGCGACGATGACGGCCTGCGCCCGAAAGCTGAACTCGCCGACGACCTTGCGCGAACTGCTCTGGCCTCGTTCGACCGGATCAGCTTCGAGGATCGCGCCGGAAATTCCGTCGACAGCGCCGTTGTGGGTGGTGAACGCATCGACGCGGTGACGGAATTTGAACGTCAGCAATCCCGATTGTTCCGCACCCCGGGCAAGCCGCTCGAACGGCTCGACGATGCCCGGGCCCGTGCCCCAGGTCACATGGAACCTGGGCACCGAATTGCCGTGGCCCATGGCGTCATAGCCGCCGCGTTCGGCCCAGCCGACCACCGGAAAAATGCGGTGTCCGATCGCGCGCAGCCAGCTTCGTTTTTCGCCGGCGGCAAAAGCCAGATAGGCCTCCGCCCAACGCCGCGGCCAGAGATCCTCGTCGCGGTCGAAGCCGGCCGTGCCCATCCAGTCCTGATGCGCCAGCTCGTAACTGTCCTTGATGCCTAGCCGACGCTGCTCGGGCAAATCGATCAGGAACAGCCCGCCGAACGACCAGAAGGCCTGGCCGCCAAGGCTTTGTTCACCTTCCTGATCGACCACAATGACGCGCTTGCCGGCGGCCGCGATCTCGGTCGCGGCGACAAGGCCGGCGAGCCCCGCGCCCACCACGATGACGTCAGCTTCGCCTGCCATCGCGCTTCCCCCATGTTTTCGATGAATGAAGCCCGCAACTCCCCCGCAGGTCAACCGTAAGGCAGATGGCCGACAAAATGGGCCGCTGGCCGATCCGCGTCATCGGAAAGCCTTGTTCCAGTTCGGGACCTGGCTTTGAACTTGGCTGTGAACTTGGCTTCGGCACGTGCTTCGGAGTTGGATGGTGCAGCGTGCCGGCAACACTTGATGTGAATTTTATTTGAACTGTGTCGGGTATCTGGACAAAATACCGAACTGGCAACACGCTCTCGTGACGCATCACACAACGCCGTCGGGCCCCTGGTCCGGGGTAGGAACTGGGGCCGGACAATGAAGTTCATGATGGGGCTGCTCGCTGCGGTTGTATTGCTGGCGAGCATGGGGTCGAGCCATGCGGTGGTGCGTATCGGCGAGGACCGCGGCGGCCGGATCGGCACCTATGTGGACAAATACCAGGAAGTGCGCACCTCCGGCGAGATGGTGATCATCGACGGCCTCTGCGCCTCGGCCTGCACCATCGTGCTCGGCGCCATTCCCCACGACAAGATCTGCGTGACCTCACATGCGGCGCTGGGTTTCCACGCCGCCTGGGACATGGATGACGAGGGGCACGCCATCACCAATCCCGAAGCCACCCACATGCTCTATTCGATGTATCCCTCGCCGGTGAAAAAGTGGATCAACCAGCGCGGAGGATTGACCGCGCGCATGATCTATCTGCGGGGCAAGGAACTGACGAGCATGTACCACGCGTGCTTCCTCGATGCCCGGGCATCGGCAACAGCGCCGACGCCGACGCCGACGCATTAACACCCCTTCCAGATCAGCATGACGTGATGACGGGCCTGGTTCCGGCGCTTGCCGGAGCCGGTTGCAGGCTTTATCTGACTTCGCAGGAGCTGGGACGGCCATGGCTGGCCTTCGTTCGGGCTTTTTCGGCGGATAGATCGATCACCTATGGCAGAACTCGTTTCCACGCCGCAAACCGTTCCGCAGACCCTTGGGCCAACGGGCCGGGTTACGCGCGTCCTGGCGATCGGCGGAGTGGTGCTTGGCGTCGCGCTTCTGCTCGGCGCGGCCGTCCTGTGGCTGCATTACGGAAGTACGGTCTTCTTCGAGATGATCGCTTCCGGCTTCGCCGCTTGTTTCTGATCAGAGGATTTTGGTGATGGAACGGACCACTCGCCCGCTGGTCGTCATTGGAGCATTCTCGGCCAGCCTGGTGGTTGGCCTCGTGCTGATGTTGTGGGCGATGGGCGGGCTGCGCCACGTGACAGCCCCCGCCGCGATCGGCGGCCCGTTCCAACTCACCGACCAGAGCGGTCAGACCGTGACCGACAAATCCATGCAGGGGCGACCCTCGCTGATCTTCTTCGGTTTCACCCATTGTCCCGACGTCTGTCCGACGACGCTGTTTGAAATTTCCGAAGTGCTGAAGGCGATGGGTGCGGATGCCGATCGCGTCAATGCCTATTACATCTCGGTCGATCCCGAACGGGACACCCAGGCTGCGATGAAGGAGTATCTGTCGAGTTTCGATCCGCGCCTGAAAGGTCTCACCGGCAACACCGAAGAGATCGCCAAGGTGCTTTCGGAATACCGGGTCTATGCCAAGAAAGTTCCGTTGAAGGACGGCGACTACACCATGGACCACACCGCGCTCGTCTATTTGATGGATCGCAACGGCAAATTTGTTTCCCCGTTCAACATGAATCGCAAGCCTGAGGCCGCCGCTTCCGATCTCAAGCACTATCTCTGACCCAAACGCCGCTCGTCTTCGCCCGAGCGCTTGGCCCGCAATCGGGAGCGAATGCTGGAACAGGACCCTCGGATGGGTCTATAAGGCGTCCGATTTCCAGAAAAATCGGCGAGCGATGCAGGTTAAACACACGAGTTTGAGCGGACCAAAGCCATTTGGACTGGCGCGGGCAATCCCGAAGGCCGTTCGGCTGGCTTTGACGGTTGCGCTGACGCTCGCGGGCGGTTTCGTGCACGCCCAGAGCCCGAAGCCGTCCGCGCCTGCACCAAACCAGTCTGCGCCAACTCAGGCCGCGCCGGCTCAGGCCGCGCCCAATCCGAATGCGGCCCGCCCGGTGATCGAAGCCGCGCCGCAAGCCGTGCCTGGCTTCTGGGACCCGCGGCGGCGGCCGGACCGGCCGGATCTGTCGCGCCTAACCGTGATCCGGTTTCTGACCGAGACCGACTATCCGCCCTTCAACTTCACCGGCCCCGATGGCAACCCGGCGGGGTTCAATGTCGATCTGGCGCGGATGATCTGCGATGAAATCAAGGTCACCTGCACGGTCCAGATGCGGCGCTTCGAAACGCTGCTGGATGCGATTTCCTCTAACCGGGGCGATGCCATCATCGCCTCGCTCGCGGTAACGCCGCAATTGCGCGCGCGGCTCGATTTCAGCGATCCCTATTACCGCGTTCCGGCACGCTTCGTGTCACGGCGGGATTCGGTGATGCGGGAAATCAAACCCGAATTCCTGGAAGGCAGGAAGGTCGGCGTGATCGCGGGCACCTCGCACGAGGCCTATCTGAAAGCGATGTTCACGGATGTGGAATTGCATTCCTATCCGAACGACGAGGCGTTGCGGGCGGCATTGCGGCGCGGCGAGGTCGATTTTATTTTTGGCGACGCGATCTCGCTCGCGTTCTGGATCAACGGCACGGATTCCGGCGATTGCTGTGCGTTCTCGGGCGGCCCTTTCGTCGAAAGCCGCTTTTTCGGTGAGGGCATAGGCATTGCCGTGCGCAAGGGCAACGACCTGTTGCGGCAGGCGCTGAACTGGGCGCTGTTCCGGCTCTGGGAAAAGGGCCGCTACACGGATCTTTGGCTGCACTATTTTTCGGTCAGTCCGTTTTAGCAACTGACCGTCATTCCGGGGCGATGCGAAGCATCGAACCCGGAATCTCGAGATTCCGGGTCTGGTGCTAGCGCACTATCCCGGAATGACGGTTATAATGTTTGGTCAGATACCTTCGGAGAACCTTCCTAAAAATGTCCGTCATCGACCTCACCACCAGCCCGAGCGACCTGCGCGCGCTCGCCGAACAATCCAACGCCTGGCCGTTCGAGCAGGCGAAGGCGATTGTGGCACGGCTGAAAAAGAAGCCGAAAGACGAGGTGCTGTTCGAGACCGGCTACGGTCCGTCCGGCCTGCCGCATATCGGCACCTTCGGCGAGGTCGCGCGCACCACCATGGTGCGTCACGCGTTTCGTGTGCTGACCGAGGACAAGATCAAGACCCGCCTGCTGGCGTTTTCCGACGACATGGACGGCCTGCGCAAGGTGCCGGACAACGTGCCGAACAAGGAATTGCTCGAAGCGAATCTCGGCAAGCCGTTGACCCAGGTGCCGGACCCGTTCGGCACCCATTCCAGTTTCGGCGCGCATAACAATGCGCGGCTGCGCGCATTCCTCGACACCTTCGGCTTCGACTACGAGTTCGCAAGTTCGACGGACTATTACACCTCGGGAAGGTTCGACCCGACGCTGCTGAGGATGCTGGAGCGGATCGAGAAGGTGATGGCGATCATGCTGCCGTCCCTGCGCGAGGAGCGCGCGGCCAGCTATTCGCCGTTCCTGCCGATCTGCCCGCGTACCGGCGTGGTGCTGCAAGTGCCGATCGTTTCCCATGACGTCAAGGCCGGCACGATCTCCTATGACGATCCCGAAACGAAAGAGCGCGTCACGCTTCCCGTCACCGGCGGGCATTGCAAGCTGCAATGGAAGCCGGACTGGGCGATGCGCTGGGTTGCGCTCGGCGTCGATTATGAAATGGCCGGCAAGGACCTGATCAATTCGGTCAAGCTGTCGGGCAAGATTTGCGCCGCGCTCGACGGCGCGCCGCCGGAAGGATTCAACTACGAGCTTTTCCTGGACGAGAAGGGCCAGAAGATTTCGAAGTCGAAGGGCAACGGCCTCACCATCGACGAATGGCTGCGCTATGCCTCGCCGGAATCGCTGTCGCTGTTCATGTATCGCGAACCGAAAGCGGCCAAGCGGCTCTACTTCGATGTGATCCCGCGCAATGTCGACGATTACCAGCAATTCCTCGAAGGTTTTCCGCGTCAGGATGCGCGGCAGCAGCTCGGCAATCCGGTCTGGCACGTCCATGCTGGGCATCCGCCGAAGGCCGACATGCCGGTCACGTTCCAGTTGCTATTGACGCTGGTGTCGTCGTCGAACGCGGAGAATGCCTCGACGTTGTGGGGTTTCATCGGCCGCTATCGGCCGGGCGTGACGCCCGAGAGCCATCCCAAGCTCGATGCGATGGTCGGTTACGCCATCAACTACTATCGCGACTTCGTGGCGCCGACCAAGCAGTTCCGCGAGCCGACGGATGGCGAGCGCGTGGCGCTACAGGATTTGCGCGATGCGTTGGCGAATATGCCCGAGGGATCGACCGCGGAGGATATCCAGAACGTGGTCTACGAGATCGGCCGCCGCGAGCCGTTCCTCGATCCGGTGAAGAAGGGCAAGGATGGCCGGCCTGGCGTGTCGCTCGACTGGTTCAACATGCTCTATCAGGTGTTGCTCGGTCAGGAAAAAGGCCCGCGCTTCGGCTCGTTCGTCGCGGTCTATGGCGTACAGAATGCGGTCGCGATGATCGATGGTGCGCTGGCGCGGAGCGCGTAGCTCTCGTCGTCCCTGCGTTCGCAGGGACGACAGCGGAAAGCGCGCCGGCACCCCATCCTTATTCGCAGGACAGACTCTCTTTTTCGATGGATGGCTGGGTCAAGCCCGGCCATGACGGGCGCGCCAAATCGCGCTAGGTTTGCCCTCAAGAACCAACGTCATTCAGGGAGAACGCTCATGCAGTTCAGGGTTTCGCCGGACAGTCTTGCCGATGTGAGTGCCGAGCAGTGGCAGGCGCGGGTCGATCTCGCGGCCGCGCACCGGATCGCCTTCATGCAGGGTCTCAGCGAGGGCATTTTCAATCACCTGACCTATGTCGTGCCCGGTGACAGCAGCCGCTATTATCAAATCCCGTTCGGCACCCACTGGTCGGAAGTCACGGCCTCCTGCTTCATGGAAGTCGGCATCGACGATGGCGAAGTCAAGCGCGGCGAGGGCGATGTCGAGCGCTCATGCTATTGCATCCATGCGCCGATCCACAAGGCGCTGCCGCAGGCCAAGGCGGTGTTTCACACCCACATGCCCTATGCGAGCGCGCTGACGCGGCTGGAAGATCCGCGCATCAAGGAAATCGGGCAAACCGAAGTCGGCATGTCCGGCAAGATCGCTTATGACGACGAGTATACCGGTCCTGCTTTCGATCCGGCCGAAGGCGAGCGCCTCGCCAAAGTCATCGGCGACAAGACCATCCTGTTCATGGCCAATCACGGCATCTCGACCGTGGGCGAAACCATCGCCAGCGCCTATGACAAGCTCTATTACATCGAGCGTGCCGCCCAGGTTCAGATCTATGCGATGTGGACCGGGCAGCCGCTGAAGAAGCTGCCGGAGCCGGTGGTCGAAAAGACCAGGCAGGAAATGCGTGGCAATTCCTTCTATCTCGGGCTTTCCCCGGCCGAGCGGCACTTCGCGGCCCTCAAGCGCATCCTCGACCGCAAGGAACCGGACTACGCGACGTAAAGCAGGACGACCGGCTTGCTATTTGACGTCGTCCCTGCGAAATCAGGAGATTATCGACTATTGATTTAAAGCGATGAGCCGCTCCGATGTGGGGCGGCTAAGGGGACCAGAGACCTTCGTGCGCAAGATCTACAAGATCTGCCCGGCTTCGGCCTGGCGCGAGGCGGAGCGGCAAGGTGTGTTCCGGGGCAGCCCCATCGATGTCAGCGACGGCTTCATCCACTTCTCGACCGCCTCTCAGGTCGAGGAGACCGCGCGCAAGCATTTTTCCGGCCAGACCGGCTTGTTCTTGATCGCGGTCGACGCCGACGCGCTTGGCGATGCCTTGCGGTGGGAGCGCTCGCGCAACGACGAACTGTTTCCGCACCTCTACGGCGAGCTTGATCTCGGTGCGGTCACGGGCGTCCATTCCATGCGCGCGCGATCCGACGGCTTTCATGATATCCCGGAGCTCGAGCCGTGATCCGCGCCTTCGACGCCGTTTCGCTCCCGTTGCTTCGATGGCTCGATCCCGAGGATGCGCATCGCCTCGCCGTGCAAGGTCTCAAACTGCTGCCGCCGGCACGGCCCCGGGCCGACGATTCGAAATTGGCGGTACGGGCCTTCGGCCTGAATTTTCCCAATCCGATCGGCATGGCCGCGGGCTTCGACAAGAACGGCGAGGTGCCGGACGCGCTGTTGCGGCTCGGCTTCGGCTTCGTCGAGATCGGGACGGTGACGCCGAGACCACAGGGCGGCAATCCGCGGCCGCGAATTTTCAGGCTGGAGCGCGACGAGGCCATCATCAACCGTCTCGGCTTCAACGGCGACGGCGCGGAGGCCGTGTTGCGGCGGCTGGCCGCGCGCGCCCATTTCGGCGGCATCGTCGGCGTCAACGTCGGGGCCAACAAGGACTCCGCCGATCGCAACGACGACTACGTCAAGCTGATCGAAACCTTTGCGCCGGTGGCGAGCTATTTCACGGTGAACGTGTCTTCGCCGAATACGCCCGGTCTGCGCAACCTGCAACAGGCAAGCGCGCTCGATGAGCTGCTGGCGCGGGTGATCGATGCGCGGGAGCGGGTGCGAAAGAACGCCGGCGATTCACCGATCATCCTGAAAATCGCGCCGGACCTCAGCCTGGCTGAACTCGACGACGTGGTTCACATCGCGCGTTCCCGCCGGGCCGACGGCATGATCGTGACCAACACGACGCTCGGCCGGCCCTCGACCTTGCGCGAACAACACCGCGCCAAGGAGGCCGGGGGTCTCTCGGGCCGTCCGCTCTATCGGCTGTCGACGCGGATGGTGGCGGAAACTTATGTGAGGGCGGAAGGCGCGTTTCCGCTGATCGGCGTTGGCGGCATCGATTCCGGCGGCGGCGCGCTGACCAAGATCCGCGCCGGCGCGAGCTTGATCCAGCTTTATTCGGCGCTGATCTACAAGGGGCTCGGTCTGGTCGAGGAGATCAAGCGTGATCTTTCCTCGACGCTTTTGCGCACCGGGCGAGATCAGCTTTCCGAAATCGTCGGCGCGGACGCGGCCACGATCACGGCCGAGGACTGGCCGGTTAGTTGACGAGGCCTTCGGTCGAGGGGGCTGGGTGCGAGCTCAATCCGTCGCCGAATGACGCGCGCAGGTTGACGGGATAGCGCAGCGCCTGCAATCCGCCGCGCGAGGCATAAAGCACAAGCATGGCGATCCACAGGCCGGTATTGCCGAGCCCGCGCAGCGCGAACCATGCGGCGAGAAAGAATAACAGCGACAGGATCATCAGGTTGCGCATCTCGCGCGCCCAGGTCGCGCCGATGAAGATGCCGTCATAGCCGAAGGCGAATACCGCCAGCAGGGGCGAAGCGACGACAAACCAGAGATAGTCCCGCGCGGTCTGTTGTACATTGTCGTTTGCGGTCATGGTGTGGATCAGCCATGGGCCGAACAGCGTGAATACCAGCGCCACCACGACGGCGAAGCCAAATCCCCACGACAGCACCAGGCGTACCGAGTCGGAAAAGGCAGTCCGGTCGCGCGCGCCATAGGCCTGTCCGCAGAGCTGCTGGGCGGCATTGGCGAGGCCATCGAGGAAAAATGCGCTGATCAGCAGGAAATTATTGAGCACCGCGTTGGCGGCCAGCGTCACGTCGCCGGCGCGGGCGCCTTGCGCCGTGAAGAACAAGAGCGCGGCAATCAGCGCCGCGGTACGGATCATGATGTCGCGGTTGACGGTGAGCATGCGCCAGAGCTTGGCGCGATCGAGCAACACGGCGCGCGGCACG
>CAVVLH010000052.1:0-34701 GCA_963748805.1 uncultured Alphaproteobacteria bacterium
CTTGCCGAACAGGATATCGTCGGTCGGGATTTCCTTCATCTTGGCGACGACCTTGGCGCCGTCATGCGGATTGCCGCCGAGCGCCTCCAGCGCCTTCAGGTAATGCAGGATACCGGCATAGTTGCCGGCCTGGTTCATCGACGGCATGGCGTGGTTGTTCGCCTTTTCCGCAAACCGCTTCGACCAGGCGCGCGTGCTGTCGTTGAGGTCCCAGTAGAAGGATTCGGTGAAGGTCAGGCCCTGCGCGGTCTTCAGGCCAAGCGAATGCACGTCGTTGATGAAGAGCAAAAGTGCCGCGAGCTTCTGGCCGCCGGCCGTGATCCCGAACTCGGAGGCCTGCTTGATCGAGTTGGTGGTGTCGCCGCCGGCATTGGCAAGCCCGATCACCTTAGCCTTGGAGGACTGCGCTTGCAGCAGGAAGGAGGAGAAGTCGGAGGTGTTGAGCGGGTGCTTGATGCCGCCGAGCACCTTGCCGCCGTTCGCGATCACGACCGCGCTGGTATCGCGCTCCAGCGCGGCGCCAAAGGCATAATCGGCGGTCAGGAAGAACCAGGTATCGCCGCCGGCCTTGGTCAACGCGGTGCCGGTGCCGTGGGCGAGCATGTAGGTATCGTAGGTATAGGAGATGGTATTGGCGTTGCAGGCCTTGCCGGTGAGGTCGGCGCTGGCCGCGCCCGAATTGAGCAGGATCGAATTCTTCTCCTTGACGAGGTTGCTGACGGCGAGCGCCACGCCGGAGTTCGGCGTGTCGTCGACCAGATCCACCTGCTCGGTGTCGATCCATTGGCGCGCGATGCCGACGCCGACGTCCGGCTTGTTCTGGTGATCGCCGCTGATGACGTCGATCTTCCAGCCTTTCGCCGCGAGGCCGGAATCCTCCACCGCCATCTTCACCGCCATTACGGTGTTGGGGCCGTTGATGTCGGCATACAGGCTCGCCATGTCGCTCAGGACGCCGATCTTGACGACCTTGTCGTCGGCCACAGCCGAAGTGACGAGGCCGATCCCAAGCCCAAATGATGCAAGTGCAAACAGCGCGGCCGAACGCGGCGCGAAAACCAGTTTCATGAAAGTCCTCCCCTTGCGATGCCGGGAGCGCTCTCTTGGACGGAGCATTCTTCCCAACGAAACTTCTCGCCTGGCCGTTTGCCAAGCATCCCCCTTCCGTTAGCCGCTGTTGCCCATTTCGGCAATGCGGCTTTGGGCCGGTTCGTCGCAATTTTTGCCGCAGGTTTGAGCCTGCCAGCCAGCCTCCACGCCTAATGCAGCGCTCAAAACCTGCCGCGGCCGCGCCGGCCGCCGGAACTCCGCATCCGCTACCCCGTTGGAAAAGCCGCGACCGCCGCCGGCTCACCAGGGAGAGATGATATGAAATGGTTGTTGGCCTTGACGTTGTTCTCGGCCCTGCTTGGCGTGGGCGCAGCCAGCGCCGGCGAAGAATGCGGCCCCGGCTGCCACAACGCCATCAATGGCGGATGTGTCGTGAACGGCTGGGAGAGCGGCGCTGTCACCTGGAACGAGTGCCCCGTTGCCTCGCATCCAAGGCCGCCGTGCGCCGCGCCTTACGTCTGGCGCAAATACGCCAAGGCGTGCGTCCACACCAACTGACGCGATCTATCAACCGAGAGCTCGCGCCAAGCTCAAAAGTGCACCGACATTCCCGGACTCTTCATCCGAGGTGCCAAATTGCCGTGCCGTTAAACTGCCGATCCAACGATCTGCCTGGAACGTGAGCACCCTCTCGGGGTTGGTCCACGCAGGTTGGAGTCCGCGATGTGTTGGAAATGCGAGGAGATCGACAAGGAGATCGGGCACTATCAGGGCTTGTCGGTACGGACCACCGATGAAGGGAGCGTCAAGAGCCTCGATATTCTGATCGCAAGACTGGAAGCCGAGAAGAAGGATGTTCATATCGCCGAGTTGGACATGCCTGCAAAAACGGCCCCGCCGCGCTGAGAACGTGGCGGAGCCGCTACCCTTAAGCCCCGGTTGGCCCCGAGATCGAGGGCACGGCATGATAGCAATCATTCCATCGACCGGAGGTTAAGCCGACCGGCGCGAACCGGCACCATTCTGACGCTGTTTTCAGCCCAAATTTAATTTATTTCTTGTGTTCAATTGTGCGCATTCATTCGAGGCTGAAGAGCGCATGATTTGTTGCTGACGGTCGTCCGGTAGCTTCCATCCGTAACGGAAACACCGGTTGCAACCGGATCCCAACGCCAACGAAGAGGTGTGCCGTGTCAACCCGGCAGCGCGTCAAGCAAGTTCATTCCCTACAGGATCGCCTCACCTCTTTCGCGGAAGACGCGCGCCAGAGGGCTTCGCTGCTGCCTCCGGGCGCCGAGCAGGAAGCCATGCTCGAAAAAGCGCGCCAGGCCGAAGCCGCGTTGCGTTTCAACAGTTGGGCCAACTCGACCGGCTTGCAGCCGCCGAAGTGAACGCGCGGCACTCCGCGTCATTATTTTTCGTTGCATAAAAAAAGAGGCGGCCGTTGGGCCGCCCCTCGCATCGCTATTCGCTAAAACAATGAATTAGTGCTGGGTCCATGCCCCGTATGGGCGGCAGCCGAAGGTCGTCGAATGGCACTCGTAATCGCCCCAGGCGCTCGGCGCCCAGTACGCACCTTGCCAGCCCGGACCCGCCCATGGCGAGGTGACGTTATAGGCGATGGCGCCGGCGGTGCCGATCGCAGCGCCCGCAATGGCGCCGGCGGCGTCAGCCGCGCCGACGACGGGGTTGGGAGCGCCGTGGTGATGCGCATGCATCATGCGATGGGGATGCTTGGCCGCCTGCGCGCCCGCGGCCGGAAGCAACGCCGCGCATGCGAAAGCAGCGGCGACGATGGCAATTTTCTTGAGATTTTTCTTGGGATTCATTTTCTTTTTCTCCATGGTTTTTTCCTCCCCCAAACCCGGGCGTTGTTGTTGTGCCTCTAGGCCTGCGCGAAAATGTTACATCACGGCTGCGGCTCCGCACGGGATACTTAGATAACGAAGTAGTGAGCAAGGCGTGAGAACGCCGTGAATATGCAGTGCAGCGTTAACGGAAAAAGCCCCGGACGTTGTCCGGGGCTTTGTTGATCGAGTCAGCCCGTGAGTGGTGGCGTCGCTGGCGGAGCGGATTTGGGATTCTATTCCAGAACGCGGCATCGAAGCGGATGTTGATGTTGGCGCGCCAGGTCCATCACCCGGGCGGCCCTTGCCTCCGCCTCTTCACGCGTAAATGTCCCGCATGCTCCCGCGCCGTCGCGGTGGACCTCGAGCATCACCCGCTCGGCATCCTCGGGCTCCAGGTCAAATACCTCCTTCAGCACATGCACCACGAAATCCATCGACGTATAATTATCGTTCAGGAGCCGAACCTCGTACGTCGCCGGGTTCGTGACGCCGCCGGATGACGCATGGAGACCGGACCGATTCGCGACATCGTCACCGCGCGACGATGTCGGAGTATCCTTGCTAATCCCATGGCTGATGTAGGTGGTGACGTCGTAGCGCGTCAGGCCGTGCTCGCTCATGAGGTCGCCGACGGGTCCGACCAGCATCGCCACCAGGACATCGGCGCTGTTGACCTCTTCGCAGCCGCTCGACTTCGCGTGATCGACGGCGCGCTCAAGCACGACCTGGAAGTGCTCCACCGGGATTCCCTCGCCCTCGTCCGGCGCATCGTCCGATTCCTCCGATTCCGGCGTCTTATCCGGCTCGTCGGAGTCCAGCGCGTCATCCGGCTCGTCCTGATCTTGCGTGTAAGGCCAATGAGGCATCGACGCCAGCATGGCACTTCGCAGTTTCCCGAGGTCGACATTGCAAGCCTGCATCACAGGCACTGCGTCGGGATCGTCGAGGAGCGCCAGCAGAATGTGTTCGGGCGTCGCGCAGGGGTAAGACTGTTGCTCCGCCTGCGCGATGGCGCGGGAAAGCGATTGGCTCAGGTTTCGCGAGAAGACAAGCATCGGGCGCTCCGGGCTCCGTTCTTCAAACGACTATACCCAGTCGCAACCAAGGAAATCGAGGCCGTCATTCCGGGGCGCATCGAGGATGCGGGCCCGGAATTTATTTTCCCAAATTCGAGCGGCACGATGGATTCCGGGTTCAGCGCTGCGCGCTGCCCCGGAATGACGGCCCTGGACGTTACCCCGCCGCTTGCGTAACCACGTCGCGCTGGCGCTTCATGATGATCTTGTTGAGCGCGCCGAGATAGGCCTTTGCCGAAGCCACCAGCGTATCCGGATCGGCCGCGCGCGCGGTCATCGAGCGGCCCTCATGCGCAAGCCGCACCGACACCTCGGCTTGCGCATCGGTGCCTTGGGTGACGGCGTGGACCTGATAGAGTTCGAGCTTGGCCTCGTGCGGCACCAGCGCCTTGATGCAGTTGAACACCGCATCGACCGGGCCGTTGCCTTCCGCTTCTTCGATCTTGATCTGCCCATCGACGTCGAGCTTCATGGTGGCGCGCTGCGGCCCGTGCGTGCCGGCGATCACGGTCAGCGAGGTCAGCTTGATGCGGTCATGCGAAGCGGCCATCTCCTCATCGACCAGCGCCTCGATGTCCTCGTCGTAGATGTCCTTCTTGCGGTCGGCGAGCGCCTTCATCCGCACAAAGGCATCCTCGATCTGGTTGGCGCCGAGCTTGTAGCCCATCTCCTCCAGCTTGTGCACGAAGGCGTGGCGGCCGGAATGCTTGCCGAGCACGAGTGACGACTGCTTCAGGCCGACCATCTCCGGCCGCATGATCTCGTAGGTCGAGGCGTCCTTCAGCACGCCGTCCTGATGGATGCCGCTCTCATGCGCAAACGCATTTCGTCCGACGATCGCCTTGTTGTACTGCACCGGGAACGAAGTCGCCGCCGAGACGAGCTTGGAGGCCCGCGTCAGCATCGTGGTGTCGATCTTGTTCCACCACGGAAACTTGTCGTTGCGGACATTGATCGCCATCACGATCTCTTCGAGCGCGGCATTGCCGGCCCGCTCGCCGATGCCGTTGACGGTGCATTCGATCTGGCGCGCGCCGCCGGCAACACCAGCCAGCGAATTCGCCACCGCCATGCCGAGGTCGTTATGGCAGTGCACCGAGAATATCGCCTTGTCGGAGTTCGGCACCCGCTCGATCAGCGTGCGCATGAAGTGGGTGTATTCTTCCGGAACGGTATAACCAACCGTGTCCGGGATATTGACCGTGGTGGCGCCGGCCTTGATGACGGCTTCCACGATCCGGCAGAGGAACTCCATCTCGGAGCGGGTGCCGTCTTCGGCTGACCATTCGACGTCGTCGATCTGGTTGCGGGCGCGGGTGACGTTGGCGATCGAGGTTTCGATCACCTTCTCCGGCGTCATGTTCAGCTTCACGCGCATATGCAACGGCGAGGTCGCAATCACGGTATGAACCCGGCCGCGGCGTGCGAACTTCACCGCTTCGGCGCAGCGATCGATGTCTTTGGGGTGGGCGCGGGCCAGCCCCGCGATCACCGAGTTCTTGGAGCGGCGGGCGATCTCGCTGACCGCCTGGAAGTCGCCTTCCGACGTGATCGGGAAACCGGCCTCGATAACGTCGACGCCCATGTCGTCGAGCATCTCGGCAACTTCGAGCTTCTCCTCGAAGGTCATGGTGGCGCCGGGGCATTGTTCGCCGTCGCGCAAGGTGGTGTCGAATATAACGACGCGGTCCTTTTCGGACTTTTTGGCGGAGGTCATTGGCTTCTCTTCCTTTTGGGTCGGTCGCGCTTCATCCTGGTGAGCGCTTCAGGGGTTTTTTGGTGCTATCGGTCCAAACCCCTGAGTGCCCAGGCGCAATCGCCCAGACGGCCCTCAGGGGCCGATAAGAAGCAGAAGCCCGATAATGAGGGTGGGCAGGGACGCAGGCGCAATCGCGGTCGAGCGGGCGGCATCGGCCATCCCACCCTGAACTCCAACGATTTCGCCGCGAATTAGCATTGCCGGACCCTTTAAACAGCAATCTCGGGCAAAACCATTGACGCAAGGTTTCCGAATATCGCCGCTACGCGCCCGTTCTAGACGAGTTTGGCGGGAAGCCGCAACGCCAAAAGATGGTCAGGAGGGTTGACGTATTGGCGGGCCGCCCCTGCCTACCCCCGTCATTGCGAGCGCCAGCGAAGCAATCCAGAGCCAGGTTCGAGAAACTGGATTGCTTCGTCGCTTTTCGCTCCTCGCAATGACGACGCAGAACCCTACGAGCCACATTAGGACCTGATGCGCTTGCCTTTATTTGCCCGCCTTGCGCGGGGTCTTTGGCTTGGCGCGGCCAGCTTCCGGTGGCTTGGGAGGGGCAGCGGCGGCCTGCGCAACCTCGCGCAGCGTGACGATCTGCGCCTGCTGATTGACCGCGGCCTTTGGATTGTTGGCGTCCTGCAATTGCTCCTCGCCGAGACCGACCGCGAGGAGGCGCTTGGAGGAGACCTTGAACGTCGTCACCAGCACGTCGCGGATCGCGTCGGCTCTGCGATGGCTCAGCGCAAGGTTGAGGTCGCGTCGGCCGGTCGCCTCGGTGCGGCCGACAATGAGGAAGGTGAACGACAGCAGCGCCGGGCTGGAGAGAGCGTCCGCGATGCGCCCGAGCGTCTGGTAGGACTCCGGGCGGATGACGGGGGTATCCGGGTTGAACTGAATATCGACGTTGACGGTCGGCAGCTTGCGCAGCTCCGGGGAAAGCGGCGGGCGCTTCAGCGCGATCCCGTCTGCCTTCGCCTTGATGCGGTCGGCCGCCTGCTGGCGCAGCTCGGCAACTTCCAGATCGGAAGGGGTTTCAAGGCCCGAAAGAGTCGTGACGATCGCCTCCGACGTGACGGATTCCTGCGACCATGCCAGCGAACTGGGCAGGATGACCATCAAGAAACCGGCGGCCAGCGGCAGAAGGCAGCGCGGCATTTGGGAGCGGGGCGGCATCACCGATACCCCGCCTCGCCGAGTGCCTTGATGCATCCCGGGCCCAAGCCACGCGACACCTTGACCAGGCATGCGATGGCCGAGCCGGGCTTGTCTTGTGCCTCCGCGCACATCTTCTGCTTTTCGCGCTCGCACTGCTTGCCGACGGCGACGCGCGCCGCACCACGCTTCTGAATCGCCTCGAACGCCCTGATGTAGTCGGCGCGGCACTGAGCGGAAACGCTGTCCTGATTGCGGGTCAGGCACTCCTTCAGCCGCGGCGCATCGAAATTGACGCCGGCGCAGTTGGTGTCGATGTCCTTGCCGCAGCTTTCCCCCAGGGTCGCGGCGGCGCTTTCGAAGCTCATGGTTTCGGCCACGGCAGGCGAAATGACAGGTGACATGGCGGGCGATGCCGCGATGACCGCGGCCAGGAGCGCAAATGACCTAGTCTTGACCATGGCGCCATCTGAATGGTGGCGCCGCCAAGCGTCAAGACCGCAATAGGGCGCAATGCACTAGAACCCTCATGGTGAGGAGGCGCCCCGCCCGGTCAGACCGAGCCACCACGGAAAAGGATCGGCGCCGTCTCCGGACGATGCTTTGCATCGCCGGGAGAACCATGAGGCCCCAATATCGGCCTCATCCTTCGAGACGCCGCTAGCGCGGCTCCTCAGGATGAGGAAGGCCGCTACCGCGTCAGGCAGCGAACATAGCGCCGCCCGTCCGCGGCCTGCTCGACGCGCGTATGCGGGCAGGTGACGTAGCTCCGCGTATTAACCGTGTAGGTCTGCGACGGATAGGGATACGGCTGATGCTGCGGGTTGCTTTCGAGCCAGCCGGCGGCGCCGACGCCCGCGAACGCCCGGTCGGCGGCGAAATTGCCGGGAAAGCCGCCATTGGTCGGCAAATCGCGCTGGTCGTCGCGGTTGTCGTAAAAGAAGAAGCTCGCGGTATTGCCGTTGTTGTAGCGCCGCCCTTCGCCATAGCTCTGGGCCGAGGCGCTGGACACCGACGCAACAACAGCCGCCGCCAGGATCGCCGTTTTGAAAAGAACTCGCATCACCAGCCCACCACCGGCGGCTTCGCCGTTCCCCAATCGCCCTTCCATCCGGTCAGCCTTCCCCTTCGAAATTGCAGATAAAGCCCGTCGCTTCGGATCGAGAGCGCGCTGCCCTTGACGTTGGGCAGCGCGAGCAGGAGCTCGCTGCCGGGACGGCCGCGAACATAGCTCAAGGGCACGCCCAGCGCGGCCGAGGCCTCTTCAGTGCTCATGCCGAAACTGAGCGGGGCGCCGGCTGCCGCCGTCGGTTGTGCCTTGTAGGAGGCACCGGCCCCCGACAAGCTCGCCAGCATGAGACCCGCCGTCACCAAACCGACATTCAGGCGTCGCATCACAGGGCCGAAGCGTTTTGGCATTCCATCAGGTCCGTCTTTTCAGGGCTTTGTCGATGTTAGTTTTAAAGGAGGCGTTGCACAATAACATCAGGTCGATGTGCACGGTTGTCGGATCAGCGCCAATCGCTTGACATCCATGCATACGCATTTAGAAACGATTAAGCCCTCCCGAGCATAGTGGGTTTGAAGGCTCTCAACGGCACGGCGGTAGCCAAGGCGCCTTCCGGATCGCTCAACCGAGCAATCTCGTAAAAACCTGCTTCTAAAGACCAGCGCAACCACCCCGGGACCCTTTTGCAAAAGGGGTCTCACCTCTTAAGACGAGGACGCGCCGTCTATGCGACAGGATCAGTGGAAGTCCCAGGTGCTCCAGGAATGGGATCGTTGGCTCCAGGCCCAGCCGATCGACGACCCGTCAGCGCCGACCGCCCGCGACAGCTTGAAATTTTTCTGCGAGCTTCAGGATAGACGTTCCCCGCTTCTGGATTTCCGCCCCGGCAGGCGGGACAAGTGGCAGATCATCCATGCCTGGCTGCACCATGCGGGGCGCGTGGCCGATTGAGGCCTCGCAGCGTTTTCGAGCGAAGTGGAAGCCGGTTCGCGTCAAGAAAACGCGTCAAAACAACAGACTCTTAACGCCAGTTCCGGGTCCACTGGGTCGGAGATTTTCCGCCAGCCGGGAAGAGCTGCTGGGCCCATTCGCCGTAAAGCACGCAGATCTTTTGCGACTGGGCGACAAAATTCGCATAGGCCTGTTTGGCGAACTCGCCCTGAATTTCGAGCGCCTCATCGAAAGAACGCACCGCGGTCAGGCGTTCGACCAGGAAACGGCCGGCCACCACCGATTTTCGCATGTAGTCGCTGTGGGCCTGTGCGATGGCGACAAGACCGACGGCCTGCGGCGCGGGCTCGTGCACTTCCGGCGGCAACACCTCGCCGCTCAAGGCGGTTTCGGTTTCCCCGATCATCGCCACTGGCGCAACCTCGATCGCAGCCGCCTCGACCCCAGCCGTCTCGACCGGAGCGGCCTCGATCGCAGCTGCCTCAATTGGAGCGGCCTCGATTGGAGCGGCCTCTATCACGACCGCCTCCATCGGCGCCATGATGGCGCTGATGGCATCGGATTGAGACCTCACCTCGACGTTCTTTTCGACTTTCGCCTTGCGCTGATCCGGCTTGCGGCGGCGCTGGCGCGGCTTGGCGGGCTGTTCTTCTCGTGTCGTCGGCATGATCACGGTCCCCTCACGTGCAGTGGTAAGCAGCAAGGACACGTGATGAGTTGGCCTTGATTACGTTTGAATTGCGGTTGTGCCTTGTTCGTTGCGCGGCGTTGATATGGTGATGAAACCAGACGGCGCGCCTTAAACCCAGGTAGACAGCCGGAAAAGTAATCGGCCTCCTCAAGCTTGAGGAGGCCGATCCGAAACTTTTCGAAGCGTGGTGAAGTTCCGTCTCAGGAGGACGCCCGTTCGTCCGCTTCTATCTGTTCGAGCGAGGCACGCAATTCGGCAACGACCGCATTATAATATTCGTTCAACCGGTCCGAACTCTTGAGTTGCGCCCGAAGCATCTCCGTACGTTCGAGAGATTCCGCCAGCGCCGGCGTGATCGGCTCGGCCTCGGAAACCTGTCCGTCTTCCGACATCGATGAGGGGTTATAACGCGCCATTGTTTACTCACTCGCATGATGGGTCTAAAGCCCCGCCATCAGGCGCCGGGTTTTTGGGATTTATGGGGCACTTCCTTGCCACATGAGTGGCCCGGGTCAGGCATTCGTGTGCTGCCGGGAGTCCGTTCACGAATGGCGGACCAAAGGGACACGACACATGTCAAATCCGCGACACCGGGATCGAACAAGGCCAAACTGCGGAGGTTCGCCTTATTGTACGAGGAAGTTTCAGGCAAAAAGAAAGCCGCCCCGAAGAGCGGCTTTCTACTCAATCCTGTTCGCTGCCGGGACTAGCCGCCCGCTTCGCACTTCTTCATGAAGGAGTTCTTCGCGGCGCCGGATAGCGGCTTGCCTTCGGAGCTCACGGCCTTGGTGGCGCAGCTATCGGCCATGCACTTCTTCATGAACGAGGTCTTGGCAGCGCCGGCCAGCGGCTTGCCGTCCTTGCCGACCGCCTTGGTATCGCAGCTTTCCTGCGCAAAGGCCGCACCGCCGGTAAACGCCATGACCAGACCCGCCAGCATAATTTTTCTAAGCATGTTGATTCCCCGGAAAAATGTTGAACGCTGTCCGATTTGATCCCAGAGAACCGTTCTCGGCAAGGGAAAACCGCGCCCGAGCAGGCCGAGCGTAAGCGAGGCCGTTAGCGAACGGCGCCAGAAGACGGGAGGAGGCGTCGGGCGTCGGGCGTGCCTAAATCAGGTTTATTCGAACACGACTTCGATCTGGTTGTCGCGCTTGTGAGCGATCTTGCACATGCGGTGCAGGTCTTCCGACACGACGCCGAGCTTGAAGCGCTCGGGCACGCCGGCGGTGGAAATCACCTGAAGCATGGCGCCCGACCTGGAGAGCCCGCGGATCGTGCATTCGATGGTCGAGCGGCCGCCGTTGAAGGTGATCTGGCCAGCCTTCAGCACCCGGCGCAACAGACCGGACTCCGGCTGTTGCTCCGCCCGCCACATCTGGCAATTGTTGCGGCCGGCGGCCTTGGCCGCATAGAGCGCGGTGTCGGCGCGCTTGAGCAACTGATCGACGTCGATGTCGCTGCCGTCGAGGGCTGCGACGCCAAAACTCGCGGTAAAGCGCACCGGGCCGGTTTCGCCCTCGACACGGCAGCGCGCCACCGCGTTGCGGATCTTCTCGGCCACTGCGAGCGCGGCAGCGCCGCCGGTGTGCGGCAGCAGGACCGCAAACTCCTCGCCGCCGAAGCGGCCGATCGTATCGGTGGCGCGCAGTTCGCCCCGGCACGCCTCGACACAGGCCCGCAACACCAGATCGCCCACGCCGTGACCGTGGGTGTCGTTGATGCTCTTGAAGTGGTCGAGGTCAAAGAAGATGCAAGCAAGTTCGAATTTGTGACGCCTTGCGAGCGAAATCGCCCGCGAGAATTCCTCGCGCAGCGCCCGGCGCGACAGCGCGCCGGTGAGCGCGTCCCGCGTCGCCAGCGTGCGAAGCTCGAGTTCGCTGGTAACGGTCTTGGCGAGGTCGACGAGAATGGCGAGTTGCGCGTTGTCGAATGCCTTGGGCTGATCGTGCATCGCGCAAAGCGTGCCGACCGCAAGTCCCTCCGGCGACCGGAGCTGAACGCCGGCATAGAAACGGATAAAGGGCGCGCCGGTGACAAACGGATTATCCACAAACCGGCGGTCTTGCAGCGTGTCCAAGACAATGAGCGGCCGCGAATGGTTGATCGCGGCGTTGCACAGCGCGGGGCCGCGTTCGGTTTCCTGATTGGGCATGCCCTGTTGGGACTTGAACCATTGCCGATGGCCGTCGATCAGGGTGACGGTCGACATCGAAACGCCGAAGATGCTTCGCACCAGGCGGGTGACGCGGTCGAAAGCCTCCTCCTGCGGAGTGTCGAGCACGTCGTAACATTCCAGCGCCGCGAGCCGATCCTGCTCGCTGCGCCCGTCCGGTTGCATCTGATGTCCCGCTTCGGGTCCCATGAAGCACGACTACGTGACAAGGTTTTCGATTCCGTTTTGCTTTATTGTTAACGGTCTCTTATCGCGCCGGCTGAGCTAACCGGCCTTTTTGGGCCGCTGGCGGCTCTTGGCGCGGTTCTTGGCAGAATTCTTGGCAGACTTTCTGGCCCGGGCTTTTTTGGTCGCGCTTGCGCCTTCGCTCTCCAGCGCCTTTCGCACCGTGGCGAATTCATCGAGCGAGCCCTTGTCGACGCGGGGGAAGCGCAAGTTGAGCTCTTCCAGCGCGCTGACGATGACCGAGCCGATTACCACGCGGGCAAACCATTTGTGGTCGGCCGGCACGATGTACCACGGCGCAAACCGCGTCGAGGTATGCCGGACGATATCCTGATACACGGCCATGTATCGTGGCCAGAACGCGCGTTCGGTGACGTCGCTCATCGAGAACTTCCAGTTCTTCGAAGGCTGCTCCAGCCGGTCGAGGAACCGTTCGCGCTGCTTCTTTTTCGAGATGTTGAGGAAGAATTTCAGCACCACGGTGCCGTTGCGCGAAAGATAGCGCTCGAACGCGGAAATATCCGTAAAACGCTCCTGCCAGATGCGGGAGCTGACCAGCTTGCTCGGGAGCTTTTCCTTGGCGAGCAGTTCGTGATGCACCCGCGTCACCAGGCATTCTTCATAGTAGGAGCGATTGAAAATGCCGATGCGGCCGCGCCCCGGCAGCGCGATCATGGCGCGCCACATGAAGTCGTGGTCGAGTTCGTGGGCCGTCGGCTGCTTGAAGGACGTGACTTCGCAGCCTTGCGGGTTGACGCCCTCGAAAATGCTCTTGATCGCGCTGTCCTTGCCGGAGGCATCCATGCCCTGGAAAATCACCAGCAGCGACCAGCGGTCCTGCGCATATAGTTTCTCCTGGAGATCGTTGAGCCGCTGGCGGTTGGCTTCGAGGACTTTTTCGCCTTCGTCCTTGTCGAGGCCGCCTCTCTCACTGGTCTTGTGCAATTTCAGATGAAACTCGCCCGCACCGTCGAACCGGAACGGCGCCACAAAAGGCTTCAACCGCTCGGTCAGGGACTGCTTGGGCTTTTTGCTCATGGTGGTGTCTATCCCGAAAAATGGGCTTCGAGAAACGCACTGACAAAGCGCGGCATCAGGGACACAATGTCGGAACGCGACCGCACCAGATGGACGGCGCGAAGCTCCGGCTTCGCCTCGCCCGCGAGATGGGCCTCGACCCGAGCCTTGAGCGCCTCGCCCGTCAGTTCGACCTGTAGAACCCGAAATCGCCGCGATCGATGGCCCAGCAAATACGCAGGTCCAGTCGCTGTCCATGGTGTAATCGGCTTCATCCAGGCCGGTTTCCTCGACGACCTCGCGTTTGAGGCTGCCGGCGAGATCAAGCTTGCCGTCCCTCATATCGTCGGGATCGGGCGTGCCGGCCGGAAAATAGATGCGCCCGGCGTTGGCGGTGTGGCTGCCCATTTCGCCGAGCAGGAACACGCCGTCGGACGATCGCAGCGCGCCCATGCCAAAGCCGTTGAAAACGGTTTCGTCGGGAAAACCCCAATCGCGCCACGCCAGGAAATTCGCAAAGTCGGTCTCGAAGAAATCGGCGCTGAAGTGATCGCCGGCACGGACCGCGTTGCGGCCCAGCAGGACGCGACCGTTCCACAGTTCAGGCGTCAAGCGCTGCCTGGCCGTAAAATGCGCGTCGATCTCCTTGCGCCGCTCGGCCGCGAACGGCCATGCGAAGGGCCGCACAGGAAGATCGAGCGTCGCGATACGATGGATCTCGGGCGGGGTCATATTCCGCTGGCGTCATTGCGAGGAGCGAAAGCGACGAAGCAATCCAGCCCCTCCCTGACGCTGGATTGCTTCGCTGTCGCTCGCAATGACGGCAGGAGGAGAATGCGACGCATGATCCGCAGGCCTACTTCGCATTCACACCCGTGGTCTTCTTGGCGCGATCAACGAACTTGTTCGTATAAGTCTTGGCCACATCGATGTTGGCCTTGGCGACTTCCGCCGAGCTCTCGCTGAACATCGTGAGCACGGCATCGGCGCCCTTGGGGTCCATCTTGCCGGTCTCGGAATACATCGGGATCGTGTTCTTCAACGCGGCGAGATAGAGTGCGGTGTTCTTGCCGACCATTTCGGGCGGCATCTTCGCCATGATCTCCTCGGCCGAATGGGCGTGAATCCAGGCAAGCGTGCCGAGCATCGCGTCGGTGAGCGCCTGCACTTCCTTGTCGTGACCGGCGACCCAGGCTGCCGTGGAATACAGCGCGCCGCCCGGATATTCGCCGCCGAACACATCGAACGTATCCTTGGCGGTGCGGGTATCGGAGAGAATGCGGAGGTCCGGATGGCTGCCTTGCAACACCGTGACGGAAGGATCGAGCATCACCGCCGCATCGATCTGGCCCTGTTCCATCGCCGCGACCGAGGTGCCGCCGAGCCCGACGCCGATCACCGCGACGCTGGCAGGATCAACGCCGTTTTTCTTCAGGAGATATTTGAGAAAGAAATCGGTCGATGAGCCCGGTGCACTGACGCCGACCTTCTTGCCGGCGAGATCCTTGATCGATTTGATCTCGGCGGTATGCGACGGCGACACCACCAGCACCAGGCCGGGATAGCGGTCATAGACCACGAACGACACCAGTTCCTGCTTCTTGGCGGCGAGATTGACGCAATGGTCGAAATAGCCGGAGACGACGTCGGCGCTGCCGCCCAGCACCGCTTTGAGCGCATCCGAGCCGCCCTTGAGGTCGACGAGTTCGACGGCGAGGCCGGCTTTGTCGTATTCGCCGAGTTGTTTCGCCAACACGGTCGGCAGGTAGCAGAGGCAGGCGCCGCCGCCGACCGCGATCGTGACCTTGCTTTGCGCCGTAGCCTGCGTGGACATCATGGCGAGCGCCACGAATGCCAGGGCCGCTTGTTTGAACCTGATTTTCACGATTTCCTCCCGGCAGAACCTCTTGCGAGGCACGATAGAACAGCGCGCGCCCGCCTCCAAGTCGTCATTCCGGGGCCTACGCCCTCGCCTCGCGGCGCGTCACCCTGCCCCCGGTGGCGACCACCTTCTTTTCCTTGCGCAACATATCGACAAAGGCACGAAGCCCCGCGGTCATATGCCGGTGACGGGGGTAATAGAGGCGCAAGCCGGGAAATGGAGGCGTCCAGTCTTCCAGCACCGCGCGCAGTTTTCCGGCGGCAAGGTGTTCGGTGACCCAGAAGTCGCTGACGAACGCGAGTCCCATCCCTTCAACGGCGGCTTCGACCATCAGCGCGTCATTGTCGAGGGTAAGCCTGCCCGGCACATCCAGCGCCATCTCCTCACCGCGCTTCTCGAACTCCCAGCGATAGAGCTTGCCGGCGGGCATGCGCCTACGAATGCATTCATGATTGAGAAGATCCGAGGGCGACCTCGGTATCGATGTGCGTGCGAAATAATCGGGCGCGCCGATCACGATGAAGCGGGAATCCGGACCGACCGGGATCGCCACCATGTCCTGCGGGACGGATTCAGCCAGGCGAATGCCGGCATCGAAACCTTCCGCCACGATATCGATAGGGCGCCCTTCCAGCGTCAATTCCACATTCATGTCCGGATAACGCCGCAGGAATTTGACGACCACCGGCCGCAATATCTGATGAGCTGCCCGCTCCTTCAGGTTGATGCGTAACGTTCCCGTCGGCGTATCGCGAAACTCGTTCACGTCCTCCATCGCACCGGCAATCTCGCGGAGCGCGGGACTGACCCGGGCGAGGAAGCGCTCCCCGGCTTCCGACAACGAGACGCTTCGGGTGGTGCGATTGATGAGGCGCACGCCGAGCCGCTTCTCGAGCCCGGCAATGGCGTGACTCAAAGCCGAGGGCGAAATACCAAGTTCCGTGGCCGCCGCGCGAAAACTGCCATGGGTCGAAATCGCCGCGACCGCGTTGAGTTCGAAAAGACCGCCATTCAGCATTGTACGATATCCTGCATCAGGTCATGCCATGTTATGCCGATTATTGCATCAATCAAAGTCCCTATGTTGAGCCCCTCATCAGCGGCGACATCGGAAAGGCTTCCGCCATGGCAAAGACGTTTCTCATCACCGGCGTTTCCTCAGGCTTCGGCCGCGCGCTCGCGGAGGCCGCGATCGGCACCGGGCATGTCGTCGCCGGGACGGTCCGCAACGATGCCGACAAGCAGAAATTCGAGGCACTGGGCAAAGCTGCGCACGCGCTGATCCTCGACGTCACCCATACCGAGGCCATCGCGCCCGCCGTTGCCGACGTTGAGAGCCAGATCGGCGCGATCGACGTCCTGGTGAACAACGCGGGCTACGGCCACGAGGGCATCCTGGAAGAATCGTCGATCGACGATCTACGGCGCCAATTCGAGGTCAACGTCTTCGGCGCGGTGGCGATGATCCAGGCGGTGCTGCCGTCGATGCGCAAGCGGCGCGCCGGCCATATCTTCAATATCACCTCGATGGGCGGGATCATCACCCTGCCGGGCCTCAGCTACTATCACGGCAGCAAGTTCGCGCTGGAGGGGATATCGGAGTCGCTCGGCAAGGAAGTGAAGGATCTCGGCATCAAGGTCACCGCGATCGAACCGGGCGGCTTCCGCACCGATTGGGCCGGACGATCGATGGTGCGGGCGGAACGATCCATCGGAGATTACGACCCGATCATCGAACCCATCCGCAAGCGCCGCATGGAACTGAGCGGCTGGCAGATCGGCGACCCCAAAAAGGCCGCGCGGGAGATGCTGAAAGTCGCGCTGTCGGACAACCCGCCGGCGCATCTATTGCTCGGCAGCGATGCCGTGCGGCTGGTCGAGGAAAAGATCAAATCGCTGCAGGCTGATGTCGACACGTGGAGGAGCGTATCGCTATCGACCGATGTAACCTGAACAGTCCCGACGAGGCCTACGCCCTCGCCTCGCCGGCGTTGGGACGCCAGACCAGAAGCCGGCGCTCGACGATGCTGACAACGATATCGATCAGGATGACAAAGGCCGAGAGCACGAACATTCCCGCAAAGACGCCGGCGACGTCGAACACGCCTTCGGCCTGCTGAATCAGGTAACCCAAACCCGCCGCTGATCCCAGATATTCGCCGACCACCGCGCCGACCACGGCAAAACCCACGGAAGTGTGCAGCGAGGAAAACATCCACGACAGCGCCGACGGCCAGTAGACATGGCGCATCAGCTGGCCCTCGTTCATGCCGATCATGCGCGCATTGTCGCGCACGGTGGTCGAGACCTCCTTGACGCCCTGATAGACGTTGAAGAACACGATGAAAAAAACCAGCGTGACGCCGAGCGCGACCTTGGACCAGATCCCTAAGCCCAGCCACAGCGCAAAAATCGGCGCCAGCACCACGCGCGGCAGCGCGTTGGCCATTTTGACGTAAGGGTCGAACACGGCGGCAACCAGCGGCTTGCGCGCAAACCAGAACCCGACCGCGATGCCCAAGAACGAACCGATCGCAAAGGCGAGCAGCAACTCCAATAGCGTGATGCCGAGATGTTTCCAGATCACGCCAGTGACGAACCAGTCGACGATCTGGCTGCCGACCGCGATCGGCGTGGAGAAGAAGAACGGCGGCAGCAGCATGCGGCCGAAGATCGGCACCGTGGCCAGCAATTGCCACAGCGCGATCACCACGACCGCCACCAGCACCTGAAGGGAAAGAAGCGTCACGCGGGGCATGGACCTGTCAGATTGTTTGCGAGTAATAGTTCGTCATGCCCGGCCTCGTGCCGGGCATCCACGTCTTGACACACCCTGAAACGAAGACGTGGATGGCCGGGACAAGCCCGGCCATGACGTCAACGAGATTGCCTTCCCCGTCACGGCTTCGAGAACGTGCCGATCAGGCCGGTCGCCTGCAACACATGGCCGTCGAGCGCCTTCATCGCCTCCGCGCGGTCGAGACCGGGCGCCAGCGCTTTCGGATCGAGGTCGGTCGCCATCAGCGTCAGCGTGTAGTGATGGATCGGGCCGGGCGGCGTGCAGGGACCGAAATAGTTCGACAGCTTCATCAGGCTGGTGCCGCCGACATATTTATCGCTCGGCTTGGAGACTTCACCCTCGGCAAAGCCGGTGACGTCGGCCGGAATGCCATAGGCGACCCAGTGGCTGACGCCGCCGGGCGGCCGGCCTTCCGGATCGAACATGAAGATCGCAAAGCTCTTGGTGCCGGCGGGCGGGTTGGACCAGGACAGCGCAGGCGACACGTTCTCGCCGACGCAGTTCGGGTTGGACTTGTTGTTGCCGGCGAACTTCGTCGCCAGCCGCTCGCCATCCTTGAAGCCCGACGACGTCAGCGTGAACACGCCCTGCGCACTGGCGGGAGAAACGCTCACAGCCACGAGCGCAACCGCTCCGGCCAGAATTGAACCACGTAGGAACATGACATCTTCCTTTTTGTTGCCTTGGGTCGTTTGCCTTGGGTAGTTTGCCTTGGGTTATTTACCCTTGATTGCGCGCCCTGGATCGCCTGCCTCTGATTGACGTCCCGCGGCGGGCCCGTTTTTGGCGCGCGGAGTGTAGCCTCAGACCCCGCGAGATCAAGCCAAGCCCCTATTCCGCCGCGTTCACGATTTTGGTGGATTGGGCATAGCCCTTCATGACTTCGTCTTTCAGCGCGTCCCAGATTTCGCGGTGCAGGTCATGGAACGCCTTGTCCAGTTTGACCTCGGTGATGTCGCGCGGCCGTGGCAGCGGGACGCGCCAGTCGCCGATGATGCGCGCCGAGGGGCCGGCCGACATGATCACCACGCGGTCGGCCAGCGCGATCGCCTCTTCGAGATCATGGGTCACGAACAACACCGCCTTGCGGTCGGCGCTCCAGAGCTCGAGCAAAAGGTTGCCCATGATCTGGCGCGTCTGGGCATCGAGCGGCCCGAACGGCTCGTCCATCAAGAGGATCTTGGGATCGCGGATCAGCACCTGCGCAAGGCCAACGCGCTTGCGCTGGCCGCCGGAGAGCATGTGCGGATAGCGATGGGAGAAGGCGCCGAGGCCGACCTGGCCGAGAAAGCCCTGCGCCCGTTCCAGCGCCTGCTTTCGCGGCGTGCCGTCGATTTCGAGCGCAATGGCGACATTGTCGATCGCGGTCTTCCAGGGAAACAGCGCATCCGCCTGGAAGAGGTAACCGGCCTGCCGGTTGAGCCCGGTGAGCGGGCCGTCGAAAATCCTCACGCTGCCGCCGGCCGGCGCCAGGAGCCCCGCGGCGATGTTCAGCAAGGTCGATTTGCCGCACCCGGTCGGCCCGACAATGGCGACGAACTCGCCCGGCGCCACGTCGAGGTTGGCCTTCTCGACCGCGGTATAGACACGGCCTTCGGCGAGGCGGAAGGCGACTGTGGCGTCCCGCAGCGCGACCGCCGTGGACGTCTTGTTTATTATCGTTGGCTGTTCCACCCCGGATTTCCTTAAAGCTTACTGCGGGACAGCCTTTAGCGCCTTCGAACGACAAGTTCAACGCAAGGCCATGACGTGGTATTCGGAAGGTGAGAGCTGCTTTGCCGGCAAAGCGGTCCAGCGCGATATTGGCGCACAAATGGAGGTTGCTGCCCTGATCGTCTTCGACCACGTCGGCAAGAGCTTTGATGGCGGCCGCGGCGCTGAACCCGTTTTGGCCGTCGATGACGTCTCGCTTCATGTCGAGAGCGGCGAATTCCTTGCCATCGTCGGCGGCTCGGGCTCGGGCAAGACCACGCTGCTGCGGCTCGCCAACCGTTTGATCGAGGCCGACCATGGCCGCATCACCATCGAAGGCGAAGACGTGCGTGCGGCCGATCCGGTCGCGCTACGCCGCCGCATCGGCACCGTGTTTCAGAGCGGCGGGTTGTTCCCGCATATGAGCATCGCCGCCAATATCGGCATCACGCCCAAGCTTAAAGGCGAGCGCGAAACCGACATCGCCGCAAACGTCGATGAGCTGCTCGATCTGGTGCGGCTCGATCGCGGCGAATTTCGCAACCGCTTTCCGCATGAGCTTTCCGGCGGCCAGCGGCAGCGCGTCGGCGTGGCCCGCGCGCTCGCGGCAAAACCGAAGATCGTGCTGATGGACGAGCCGTTCGGCGCGCTCGATCCGTTGACGCGCGATGCGCTCGGCGACGATTACCGTGCGCTGCACGACCGGCTTGGACTTACCACGGTGATGATCACCCACGACATGACCGAGGCCATTCTTCTCGCCGACCGCATCGCCGTCATGCGCGGCGGACGCCTGTTGGCGGAGGGCACGGCATCGGAGCTGGCGAAAACCGACGACGGCTATGTCGGCGAATTGCTGCGAACGCCGCGCCGGCAGGCCGAACGCCTCAACGCGCTTTTGCCGCGGGGCGGCGGATGAGTTTGTTCTCAGGTTTTCTTGCCGATCCGCGCTGGGGCGAGGCGCTGGCGCATCTGCCGGACTATCTCGGCAGCCATGTGCGGGTCAGCGTCGCGGCGCTGGCGCTCGGGCTTCTGCTGTCGCTGCCGCTCGCGATTATCGCGCGCAACCGCCCGCTGATGCGCGCCCTGCTGCTGGGATTGGCCAGCATCGTGCAAACCGTGCCGGGTCTGGCGCTGCTGGCGCTGTTCTATCCGCTGCTGCTCGCGGCGGCCTCGCTCTCGCTCGCATGGTTCGGTTTCAGTTTCTCCGCGTTCGGCTTCCTGCCGGCGGTGCTGGCGCTGGCGCTCTATTCCATGCTGCCGGTGCTGCGAAATACGCTCACCGGCCTGCGCGGCATCGATCCGTCCATCCTGGAAGCCGCCGAGGGCGTCGGCATGACCGCCCGGCAGTCGTTGATCCTGGTCGAGTTGCCGCTGGCGTTGCCGGTGATGATGGCGGGCATCCGCACCGCGGCGGTGTGGGTGATCGGCACCGCGACGCTGTCGACGCCGATCGGCCAGACCAGCCTGGGCAATTACATCTTTGCAGGGTTGCAGACCCAGAACTGGGTGCTGGTGCTGTTCGGCTGCGCGGCGGCCGCATTATTAGCGCTCGCGGTCGATCAGTTGCTCGCATTGACCGAGACCGGCTTGCGGACGCGCAGCCGCCTGCGTACCGCGCTCGGCGGCGCCGGCATCGCCGCATTGGTTGCAGCCACGCTCGTGCCTTCGCTAGGGCGCTCCGCCTCGACCTACGTGGTCGGCGCCAAAACCTTTGCCGAACAATACGTGCTCTCGGCGCTGATCAGCGAACGGCTCCGAGCCGCGAACCTCTCGGCGATCTCCCGCGAAGGACTCGGCTCCAATGTGATTTTCGAGGCGCTGGTGAACGGCGATATCGACGTCTATGTCGATTATTCCGGCACGCTGTGGGCCAACCAGTTTCACCATCGCGAGATCAAGCCCCGCCAGGAACTGCTGGCTGATCTGAAGACAGAACTCGCGCGGCAGAAGATCACCCTGCTGGGCGAACTCGGTTTCGAAAACGCCTATGCGCTGGTGATGCCGAAAAAACGCGCCGAGATGCTCGGCATTCGCAACGCCGCCGACCTTGCCGCCCGGGCGCCGGCGATGTCGATCGCGGCCGATTACGAATTCTTCTCGCGGCCGGAATGGGCGGGACTGCGCACGGCCTACGGCTTGAACTTCCGCAATCAGCGCCAGATGCAGCCGGACTTCATGTATGCGGCGGTGGCGTCCGGCGAGGTCGATGTGATCGCGGGCTATACCAGCGACGGGCTGATCGCGAAATACGATCTGGTGGCGCTCGGCGACCCCAAAGCCGCGATCCCGCCTTACGATGCGATCCTCTTGCTGGCGCCCAAGCGCGCCGACGATCAGGCGTTGCGGCAGGCGCTGCAACCCCTGATCGGCCGCATCGATATTGCCGCGATGCGCGAAGCCAACCTGCGCGCGGCGGGCGGCGACGGCAACGCGTCGCCCGATGCGGTGGCGCGCTGGCTCTGGGAAAAAATCAAATCAGAAAAGCCGAAATAGACGGCGCGCGATGGGAGAACTCCATCGCGCGCCGGTTTCCCGATCAGAACCCGCCATGGTTCATACGGCTCGGCGCGCAGTTGTAGTCGTTGCTGGCATCCCAGCCGCCGCGCACGCGCCAGGCGCTCCAACCGAGATAATCGGTTTCCTTGTTGTAAGGATTGCCCGGTTCGTGGTCGGCACAGGCGCTGGCCTGCGCGTAAGCGTTGGTGGCATGCGTGAAGCGTTGCTGCGCGAAGGAAGGCACTGCCAGCGTGGCATAAGCGGCGACGGCGGCAATACCGAGAAGCGAAAGTTTGGTCATGGCTATCTCCTCCTGGTCGTACCGGCGAAGGCTAAGAGCGCGGTCCGGAAACAAGGCGGTTATTCCGCCGCGACAAACGGGGAAGCGTTCATCGAGCAACCTGCTCAAGCCAACACCAGAACGTTGACCAGTTCGCCGCCACTCCGAATCATCGTCACCACTTCGATTTTCGTTCGCCGGCATTGCCGGCGACAAATGGAGACGAACCGGTCGATGCGATGAATTTAGTCTCGCCATCGCCAGGACCAACTAAAGAAACATTTATTGAGGCTTAAAGTATTTTTAAAAACGAGGTTGTGTCGGAACCAATTGCAGCCGGGGCGCCAGCCTCAAACGGCAGGTGGTTAACGCGTCTTAATGCGCGATCAGCAGCGGAACGCCCGCGTCACGCAGCAACGACCGGGTGACGCCGCCGAAGACCATTTGAGCGGTTCGCGCATGGCTGTAGGCGCCGATCACGATGAGATCGGCGGCCTGCTCCCTGGCGTGATCCAGAATAACCTTGGCGATCGGCTTGCCCCGTGACGCCGTCTGCTTGACGGAAACCTTGGCCCCGTGACGGCTGAGGTAATGCGCGATGTCCGCCCCCGGCTCCTCGCCGTGACGGGGATTCTTCTCGGCATCGACCATGAGGATCGTGACCGATTTCGCTTCAACAAGCAGAGGAAGCGCATCGCTGATCGCACGCCGCGCCTCGCGGCTGGCATTCCAGGCCACCACGACGTGTTCGGCCGCGGACGCATTCCACGATTCCGGCAGCAGGATAAACGGCACACCGGTGGCAAGCAGCAATGCCTCCGCGGTCCATTGAACGGGCAATCCACCGCGTTGCCCGGCGCGGGCGATCACGAGGTCGGCGTGCAGCGAATTCAGCGCGATATCGTCGCTGAAATCGCCCTGGGACAGCGCGCGAAACTCGAAGCCGACGCCCTCGCGGCGGCAGACGGCGGCCAGGCTTCGTTTGGCATGCTCAATCGCTTCAGCTTCCTTCGCCTTGTGCTGGACGATCACCTCCCTGACGGCCTCGTGCCCCTGAACGAAGGATTCCGCGACGCTCCCGTTGAAAAGAGAGGGCGCCATGAAGATGCCGATCAGATGCGCGCCGTGGCGATGCGCAAGTCTCGCGGCATAGGCGGCACGGGCCTCGCCCGACGGCGTTGGTTCGAAAAATACGGCGATGCTTTTGAATGGCATTGATAGCTGCCTCGGCGTTACTGGTTCTCCCGGATAACCTCACCGGCCGGTCGCGGCATTGATCAAGCTCAACGAGCGGCCGGCATTCCCGGAACTGCCGAGTGCAGGCTCTGGCCGGGGCCGCCCGGGTTGCTGCCGGAGCTGCATGAAAACCCCTTGCACTGCTCCCGGCGATATGACCGTAATTTCGAAGTGAAGAAAGCGCGCCAGAACAGGCGTTTCGGAGATCGCCGCGTGATGCGGCCCGGCAATTTCGAGGGGGCACGATGAAGTTCAAGCGTTTGGTTCAACTGGCCGCGATATCAATCGCCTTGACCACGGCGGTCAGCGCGTCGGCACAGCAGGTCCTGAAAGTGGGCTCGACCCCGACCGGCGCCCCCTTCACCTTTCTCGACACCAAGACCAACACGATCGAAGGCCTGATGGTCGATCTCATCACCGCGATCGGCAAGGATGCCGGCTTTTCGGTCCAGGTCGAACCGATGCAGTTTTCCACGCTGGTGGCGTCGCTGACGTCGAACAAGATCGACATCATCTCGGCGGCGATGCTCGCCACCGCCGCCCGCAAGGAGGTGATCGACTTCTCCGATCCCGTCTACACCTATGGCGAGGGACTGATCGTCCCAAAAACCGATACCAAAAACTATACCAGCGCCGAAGACCTCAAGGGCGAAGTGGTCGGCGCCCAGGTCGGCACCGCCTATGTCGATGCCTTGAAAAAGACCGGGCTGTTCGCCGAGGTGAAAGCCTACGACACCATTCCCGACATCCTGCGCGATGTGAATACCGGCCGTCTCAAGGCCGGCTATGCCGACTATCCGATCCTGGCGCACAACCTCCGGCAGGGAAGCTTTCCGGAAGTGCGGCTGGTCGAGGCCTACAAGCCGGCGACCGTCGGCACCGTTGCCATCGGCGTGCGCAAGGGCGATCAGGAATTGAAGGCGAAGATCAACGCCTCGCTCGCCAAGCTGAAGGAAAACGGCGGGCTGGCGAAGATCCTCGACAAATGGGGGCTCGGCGGCAAGGGCAGCTGAGGCCTTCACACCTGATCGATGGAAAAATTCTTATCCGACGCCACCGAGTTCGTCCCGATCCTGTTGCAGGGCGTGGGGCTGACGATCCTCGTCACGCTCGGCTCGCTGGTGCTGTCGACCATTCTCGGCCTGCTGTGGGCCATGATGCGGGTCTCCGGCATTGGCGTCTTGAGCTTTGTCAGCGCCTGCCTGATCAATCTCATTCGCGGCATTCCGATCATCGTGCTGCTGTTCTATCTTTACTTCGTGATGCCCGATTTCGGCATTACGCTGACGGCGCTGCAAGCGGCGATCCTGGGCTTGGGCATTGCCTACTCGGCCTATCAGGCCGAAAATTTTCGCGCCGGCATCGAGGCGGTCGACAAGGGGCAGATCGAGGCCGCACAGGCAATCGGGATGGGCTGGTGGCTCACCATGCGCCGCGTGATCCTGCCGCAGGCGGTGCGCATCGTGCTGCCGCCCTACGGCAACGTCATGATCATGCTGCTGAAGGATTCATCGCAAGCCTCCACCATCACGGTTGCCGAACTCGCGCTGCAAGGCAAACTGATCGCGTCCTCGACCTTCAAGAACACATCCGTGTTCACGCTGGTGGCGCTGATGTATCTCACTATGAGTATTCCGCTCATCCTTCTGGTTCGGCACTTCGAGAAAAAGGCGGGCAAGGGATGATTGAGGGATGATTGAGGGATGATCTTGGGATGATCGAGCTTCGCGACGTTCACAAGAGCTTCGGCAAGGTCGAGGTGCTCAAGGGCATCACGGCCTCCGTCGCCAAAAGCGAGGTCGTCTGTATCATCGGCCCGTCGGGCTCGGGAAAATCGACCATCCTGCGCTGCGTCAACGGACTGGAGAGCTATGAGGCGGGCGACGTCCTCGTCGAAGGCACGCGGGTCGAACGCCAGTCCGCCTCGATGGTCGCCATCCGCACCAAGGTCTCGATGGTGTTCCAGCGCTTCAACCTGTTTCCCCACCGCACGGCGCTGGAAAACGTCATCGAGGGTCCGATTCATGTGAAACGCGAACCGCGACGCGAGGCGATCGCACGCGGCCATGAACTGCTGGCGAAGGTCGGTCTCGCCGGCAAGGCGGATGCGTTTCCGGCGCAGCTCTCCGGCGGCCAGCAACAGCGGGTCGCGATCGCGCGCGCGCTCGCGATGCAGCCAAACGCGATCCTGTTCGACGAGCCGACCTCGGCGCTCGATCCCGAACTGGTCGGCGACGTGTTGTCGGTGATGCGCAAACTCGCCGAGGACGGCATGACGATGCTGGTCGTCACCCACGAGATGGGATTTGCCCGCGAGGTGGCCGACCGCGTGTTGTTCATCGACGGCGGGGTCGTCGTCGAGCAGGGCACGGCGAAATCGCTGCTTAGCCAGCCGCAGCATCCGCGCACGCAAGACTTCCTGCGCCGCGTGCTGCATCCTTTGTGAAGCCGACATGACAACGATCGCGACGAATTCCCTGTCCTTGCCGCCGAGCCTGTACGCGGCAACCGCCGTGCCGCCGCTTGAATTGCCGCCGCTCGAGGCCGACCGCAACGTGGCGGTGGCGATTGTCGGCGGCGGCTTTGCTGGTCTTTCGACCGCATTGCATCTCGCAGAACAGGGCGTCGAGGCGGCCGTGCTGGAAGCCCGCGAGCCTGGCTGGGGCGCCTCCGGCAACAATGGCGGCCAGCTCAATCCGGGCCTGAAGCTCGATCCCGATACGGTCGAGGCCGACTTCGGCGGCGATCTCGGGGCGCGCATGATCGCCTTCTCCTACAACACGCCGGTCTTCACGCTCGAGCTGATCCGCCGGCTCGGCATTGCCTGCGATATCAGACAGAACGGGACCTTGCGCGCCGCCTACCACGAAAGCCACGCCCGCGCCGTCGAGACGACCGCCGCGCAGTGCATCCGGCGCGGCATGCCGGTCCGCCTGCTCGATCGCGCGGAGTTGCGGCAGATGACCGGCACGGACCGCTATGTCCGCGCCATGTTCGATGCGAGGGGCGGCGATGTCCATCCGCTGAATTACGCCCGTGGCCTCGCCCGCGCCGTGCTGGCGGCGGGGGCTGCGATTTACGCCCGGACGCCGGCAACCTCACTCACGCGAGAAGGCGCGCAGTGGCGCATCGAGACCCCGCGCGCGATGATTCGCGCCGACAAGGTCCTGATCGCCACCAACGGTTTTTCGGACGATCTGTGGCCGGGTCTCAAGCGCACCATCGTGCCGCTGTTCAGCTCGATCGCATCCACCGCACCGTTGCCCGACAGCGTCGCGCGCGAGATCATGCCGACCCGCCCGGTGCTCTACGAGAGCGGCCACATCACCGTCTACTACCGCGTCGATACGTCGAACCGGCTATTGATGGGCGGGCGCGGTCCGATGCACCGGATCCGCGACCCCAACGCGGTCGCCTATCTGATGCGCTATGCGGAACGGCTGTGGCCGCAGCTTCGCGGCGTCGCCTGGACTCACGGCTGGAATAGCCGGCTCGCCATGACCGCCGACCATTATCCGCACGTGCATGAACCGGCGACCGGCCTGCTCGCCTATCTCGGCTGCAATGGCCGCGGCGTGGCGCTCGCGACCGCGATGGGACAACAACTGGCCAGGCGCCTGATCGGCGGCGAAACGGCCCCGATCGACATGCCGATATCAACCATCCGGCCGATCCGTTTTCATGCGGCATGGCCGGTCGGGGTTCGCAGCGCCGTTCTGATGGGCCGGCTTCGCGACCGGCTGGGACTTTAAAGCCCTCGCCATTGGCGGGCCGCGCGATCGGCCGGCTTTGTGAAGCTTTGACGAAACTTCGGAGCCAAAGCTTAGGACTCGAAGCTTCGGACCAAATCCCGTCTTAGCTTTGCCTTGCTTTTGCCGCAACCGGCACGGGATTGCGGTATCGCATGGGCAAACCATCGACAACCCATGCCCCGTTAACCAAACAAGCCTCGCTTCCGAAAGCTTTTTTCACGTCAAGTCATAAAGTCATTTTTTTGCCCTGATGGATCAACATCATTTTGATGCGGTGAATTTGGTTGACGCGTACTCCGCAGTAAATTTCGCGACAGGAATTTCAGACGGGGGGCGAGTAAATCCTGCAGCGAGAGCGCAATGGATACGCTTTACGATTTGCTTGGGGCTCTTCCACACGATGATGCCGAAGGCCTGAGGACTGCGTTTCGCAGGGCCGTCAAGGGTGCTCATCCGGATTTGCGTCCTGACGATCCCGATGCGGCAATCAAATTCCGGCAGATCGTCCGTGCCAATGAAATCCTTTGCGACAGGGATCAGCGCGCGGCTTACGATCATTTGCTGGCGCTCGCACAGCTCGAGAAAGACCCGGCCGCGGCGCATCCGATCGCGGCAAAAGTTCACAAGATCGCCTCCGGCGTGCTGGCCTTTGCCTCGCTCTCTATCGTCAGCGCCGGCGGCTATCTGCTATTCATGCATATGTCGGTGGCGCTGGTGTCTCCTATCGGCAGCCTCCCGGTTTCGCACGCTTCCGCCAACGTGATCGACCTCAGGTCGCGGCTTTCGGACAGCATCGCCGCCGTCAGTTCGGTGGATGCGCCGGATCCGGCCGCGGTGAGCGCCTTTATCGCCGCCAGAACCGACAGCACCGCGGCGGGCCTGGTGAACGCGATGGCAATGGCGCCAGCGGATCTGGAAAACGCCACACCGTCCGGCATCGCCGGTTCCGATCCCGCGCCCGAGGCCGCGACCGCCGCGCACCCGCGCGACGTTTCAGCGCGCGAAGTTCCGACGCTCGGCAGCGGCGATGTCGCGGCCGTCATGGTCAATTCCGACCAGGTGACGCAACTCGACCAGAAATTCACCGCGCCCTATGTCGACCGCGGCATTCTGTTTTTCCGCGATCAGAAAGACGATCGCAACTTCCCGGATCTGCCGCCGTTGAAGCGGTCCGAGAAGCCGGGCCACCCGAAGTCCGTGGCCGCGTCAGCCGGCAAAAACCACTCCGAGCCGCTGCCGAAAACCGTGCCGTTGCCGATCCCGCGGACGGTGCCGCGCTTCGTGTCGCAGCAGCCGTGGTACGTCTCCGCGACCTTCCAGTAAGGCGGCGGTTAGCTAGGGTCCTCGTTGTTGACTGCGGTCGCGAGAGCATGGACGGTGCGATCACCGCACCAGCAACAGGCGGTTACTTCCGTCGGAACATCGAGAAATGAAAACGCTGCCTGGCATTTTTGGGCGTGGCGTGATCGTGCGGACGGGACTCCAGCAGGCTGAATTCCTCGCCCAACTCCTTCGCCAGTCCCGCCGCGTCGTAACGATGGACCGGCAGCCCGCTGCATGTTTCCGGACCATCAGTGGCAAACGTCGCGATGATGGCAGTACCGCCGGGGACGACCGCCTGCTTCAGCCGCGCGATATAGGCCGCGCGGTCGGCCGGCTCGATCAGAAAATGAAAAGCACCACGGTCATGCCAGATGTCGAAGCGCTGCGCGGGCTCCCACGCCGTCACGTCCTCGACGATCCACTGGACTTCGCTGGCGCGCCGGCCCAGCCGTAACGCCGCGAGATCGAGCGCGGCCGCGGAAATATCCAGCACCGTGACGCGGCGGAAGCCGCGCTCCAGCAGGCCATCGGCCAGGCGCGAGGCCCCGCCGCCGATATCGATGATGGCCGCGTCACGGTTCGGCCGCAGCTGTTCGATCCATTCGAGCGAGGGCACCGGACTATCCTGAAACCAGCTGACATCTGCTTCATCCCGGGTAGCGATGTAGACCGCTTCCCAATGGTCCCTCGGGCTTGCCTGCGTCATGAGATCAGCACTCATTCGCCGAGCAGCTTGGCCGAGGCGAGATCGGCCGTGGCGCGGGAATCGCCCTTGGCCTCGTAGGCCAGCCCACGGGTCTTCAGCGCCCTGCCGTTATTCGGGTTAAGGCGGATGGCATTGTCGAGGTCGACGAAGGCGTGGATGGCGTCTTCCTTTTTGAAAAAAGCAAAACCGCGTTCGGTGTAATAATCGGACAAAGCATGATCCTTGCCAAGACGCTCGCTGCCGCCGGCCATGATGGTCTCCGTGCCGGGACCGAGCTTGATGGCCTGGCTGCATTCCGTGATCGCGGAGTCGTATTCTTTTTTAAAATTGTAGATGGCGCAACGGTTGTAGAAGGCGTCGGCATATTTCTTGTCGGCCTTCAGCGCTTCGGCAAAATCCGAAAGCGCGAGGTCATAGTCCTGCTTGGTCCGCCGCTCGACGCCGCGGCTAAGATATTGGCGCGCCAGCACATGGCCGGTATAGCGCCTGGACTGGATGGCGCGCGAACAGGCGTCAATTGCCACATCGCCGGATTCCTTGACGCATATGTTGGCATCATCGCCCGCCGCGTGGGCTGTGAACGTGCCGTCCCACAGGCCCGCTCCGGTCACAAACACGCAGGCGCAATACGCCCAAAATCCCCTCGGCATGGCTCCCTCCCGTCCGGATTGTTTTCCCCGGATCGGGCCTCAGAATAGCACGCCAAATCGAGACGAAAAGCGAAGAAGCCGTGACAGCGCACGAGACCCTTCGCGGAGTTCAGAATTTGACATGCGTTACTTGCATGGCGGGCGGACTGCTAGCTGTGCAGGCCGGGCGCCTCGTGGCCGGAACGGGCGACATATTCAGTGTAACCGCCGCCATATTGATGGATGCCTTCGGGCGTCAGTTCGAGCACCCGGTTCGACAGGGCCGCGAGAAAATGCCGGTCGTGCGAGACGAACAGCATGGTGCCCTCATATTGCGAGAGCGCCGCGATCAGCATCTCCTTGGTGGCCATGTCCAGGTGGTTGGTGGGCTCGTCCAGTACCAGGAAGTTCGGCGGATCAAACAGCATGATCGCCATCACCAGCCGCGCCTTTTCGCCGCCCGACAGCACCCGGCATCGCTTCTCGATGTCGTCGCCGGAAAAGCCGAAGCAGCCGGCCAACGCGCGAAGCGAGCCCTGGCCGGCTTGCGGAAACGCATCTTCCAGCGACTGGAACACCGTGCGTTCGCCGTCGAGCAGGTCCATGGCATGCTGGGCGAAGTAACCCATCTTCACGCTGCCGCCCAGCGCCACCTGGCCGTCATCGGGTTCGGTCGACCCCGCCACCAGTTTCAACAGCGTGGACTTGCCGGCGCCGTTGACGCCCATCACGCACCAGCGCTCGCGCCGGCGGATCATGAAGTCGAGAGAATCGTAGATGACGCGGCTGCCATAGGCTTTTTGCACGCTCTTGAGGCTCACGACGTCTTCGCCGGAACGGGGTGCGGGCGGGAAATCAAACGCCACCGTCTGACGCCGCCGCGGCGGCTCGACCCGCTCGATCTTTTCCAGCTTCTTGACCCGGCTTTGCACCTGGGCTGCATGCGAGGCGCGCGCCTTGAAGCGCTCGATGAATTTGATTTCCTTGGCCAGCATCGCCTGCTGGCGCTCGAACTGCGCCTGTTGCTGCTTTTCGGACAGCGCGCGCTGGGTCTCGTAGAATTCGTAGTTGCCGGAATAGGTGGTCAGCGAACCGCCGTCGATCTCGACGATCTTGTTGATGATGCGGTTCATGAACTCGCGGTCGTGCGAGGTCATCAACAGCGCGCCGTCGTAACCCCGCAGGAATTGCTCGAGCCAGATCAGGCTCTCGAGGTCGAGATGGTTGCTTGGCTCGTCGAGCAGCATGACGTCCGGCCGCATCAGGAGAATGCGCGCCAGCGCCACCCGCATCTTCCAGCCGCCCGAGAGCGCGCCGACATCGCCCTCCATCATTTCCTGGCTGAAGCTTAAGCCCGCCAGCACCTCGCGGGCGCGGCCCTCGAGCGCATAACCGTCGAGTTCCTCGAAGCGGGACTGCACCTCGCCATATTGAACAATGATCTCTTCCATCTCGCCGGCGCGATCGGGATCCGCCATCGCGGCTTCCAGCGCCTTCAATTCGGAGGCGACCGCAGCGACGGGCCCTGCCCCGTCCATCACCTCGGCGACCGCGCTGCGGCCGCTCATCTCGCCGACGTCCTGGCTGAAATAGCCGATGGTGATGCCGCGATCGGTCGAGACCTGGCCTTCGTCCGGCAGTTCCTGGCCGGTGATCATCCGGAACAGCGTCGTCTTGCCGGCGCCGTTGGGGCCGACCAGCCCCGCTTTCTCGCCCTTCTGGAGCGCGGCGGAGGCTTCGATGAACAGAATCTGGTGGCCGATCTGCTTACTGATATTGTCGAGACGGATCATGCGTGTGGGGGGCCTGAAAGGAGTTTCGGGCCGCTCTTACGCATGATCCGGAAAAGTGGCAACCGGTTTTCCCTCGCGACAAACGCAAAAAGCGTTTGCGCGGAGATCATGCGCAAAGAAGAAGCGCACGATGTGGGAAAATGAAAGCTGACAAAGCTTGATGGCCTTCGGGCTCCCTCCCCCTGAAAAAGGGAGGGTTGGGGTGGGGGGTCACAGGCTAAGGTGCCGGATTGATCCCCTCCCGTTTTGCTCAGATCGAGCAAAGCGACCTCCCCTTTTCAAGGGGAGGTGAAGATATACCGACATGTTCGATCGCTCTACTTCAGTTCCGTGATCACGGCGCCGGCCGAGCCGCGCATCACGAGTTCGGTGTGAATACGATCACGCTTGTTGCAGCGGATATCGCCGGTTTGTACTCGTTCACCACAGCCTTGCCGTTCGGCTCGGTCCGCTGGCGTGACTTATCACGGACCATTTGTGCACAAGCGATGGGCATTTGCGTATGGGCTCGGGTTTCCGGCGATATTTGAATTGATATAACGAAGCGATCACGCCTCCAGTACCTCCGTCCGGTTGATTGCAAAGTTCTGTCACTTGAACCACAATCGGCGTGGCCGGCAGCACATGGAGCGGACTGATGTCCGGCTCGGCTGCATGAGCACGACAGATGCGAATGCGAGCAGACTGAACCATGCCTTCCGAGCATTCGGCCGATCCGCTCCGGCGATTTCCAGTGTTTCGCACCTCGGATTCGGAAGAATTCCGCAGCGTGCTGCTCGCCCATTTCGGCGCCCGCAAGGTTGAAGTGAAACAGCCGTCCAGCCTTCGGGCGCGGGGCAATCTCGTTCAGCTCACCAATATCAGCCTCATCTACGGCTACGGCAGCACCGGCGTCGCCATCGATTACCGAGAGGCCGCGCGTTTTCGCCTGCTCACGGCCTTGACCGGCAAAGGCCATACGGTGGTTGGAAACAGCGCGCATGCGCTCGATATGGATCAATCCGGCGTCATCTCGCCGGACCAGAAGTTCGCCCTCCACACCGACGTCAGCCATGCTTGGTTCAACCTGTGGATCGATCCATGCGCGTTCGAACGCAAGCTCACCTGCCTGCTGGGCGCGCGACCGCGCGGCAAGCTTGAATTCGAACCCACCGTCAACCGAAACGCGCCGCGCTTTCAGCAGCTCTGGCGGCTGATCCTTTTTTTCGCCGAACAGCTCAACGCGACCGCCGAGCCGTTGCCGCCGCTGGTGCTTCGCGAACTCGAGCAGACCATTCTGGTGGCGTTCCTGAGCGCCAATCGACATAGCTTCAGCCATCTCCTGGAACGGGAGCCAAAGGACACACTGCCATCGCATGTGCGCCTGGCGGAGGAATTCATCGAAGCTCATTGGGATCAGGCGATATCGATCGAAAAACTCGTCGAAGCCACCGGCGTAGGCGCCCGCGCCATCTTCCGGGCGTTCCAGCAAGCCCGCGGCTACTCGCCGATGGCTTTTGCAAGAATGGTCCGGCTCAGGCATGCCCGCGAGTTGCTCTGCGCGGGGGATCCCGAGACGTCAGTCACCTCGGTCGCCTTTATCTGTGGCTTCGGCAATCTCGGACACTTCGCGCGGGACTATCGCGAAACCTTCGGCGAGCGCCCCTCCGAAACGCTGGCCCGCGCGGCGCGCCGGAGCTGAAGGCGCGGCGCCTGAACTACCTCCACGTTTCGATGTATATCGTACCATCGCCGATTCCCGGCGTGGCATGTTGTGAATGTCAGCGCGAGGGGAGGAGACCCATGACGAGAGAAGTGATCCGCGTCGAACCGTTGTCGACCTATCTGGAACGGGTGAAGGCGCCCGCCTGCGTCGCGACGCGGCACAACGACACGATCTATGTGTCGGGGCTGCCGCCGTTCGATCCCGCGACCGGCGAGGTCGCAAAAGCTTCGATCGAACGCCAGACCGAACTGGTGCTGGAGCAGTTGAAACTCTGCGTGGAAACCGCGGGCTCGTCGCTGGAAAACGTCCTCAAATGCAACGTCTACTGCACCTCGGCGGAAAAGTTCGCCGCCGTCAACGCGATCTACGATCGGTATTTCCCGAACAATCCGCCGGCGCGCATCTTTGTCTGCGTGCCGCAATGGTTCGGAGCTTTCGACATCGAGATCGACTGCATCGCAGCGGTGTAGAGCTTGCGCCGCTGCTTATCCCTCCCCCTTGCCGGGAGGGTCGACGCGAATGAAATGAGCGTCGGGGTGGGGGGTATTTAGGAATTCACGCTCGCCGGCGGAGTTTTAACGGCCCACCCCCACCCGACCGTCGCTTCGCTCCGGCCACCCTCCCCGCGCGTTCCGCGGGGGAGAACCGAGGAGGAAACGGTCCGCCAACCGGCTGGCAAGGTCCCCTGCGGAATGAGGAAATAACCGCTGGCTTCTTCTTCCAAGGCATTGGTCGTCATCCAAACACTACCCTGAAAAGTGAAATCTTGAACCAAAAAACGATCACCTCTTTGCTCCACGACTGCGGCGTAGTGGCCGACTTTCCAATGAATCACGGCCGGCACGACAAATGAAGCACCTAGAGAACGGAAGGCCATTTGATAATTCATTCCCAACCGGTCGGTCAAGGTGGCGACCTGAGTCAATGTGAAGCCATTAGTCGGTGACATATAGTCATCGAATGCGGGGTTTGCCATTTTTTTAGGGTCTGTGCGTAGGAGAATTCTATCCAAGGCCAAAGGACCGCATCGAAAACAGTAGCCGGGCCGGTTCTGCATCATCCACAGGGCTTCCTGTGCGGCGTGTATCAATTGCGTGCCCGGTCCCGCCAAGTCCCGGTTGGTCGTTGAATTCAGCAGCTGACTCAACTCGGTCATCCGGCCGAGTTTGGAATACATCCGACACAAATAAACCGGACCAGGCCCGGTCGTCTTCCGGTTTGGCCGGGCCGGAACGGACATCGCGGCATAACGCCCAAGCCCGTTCCCAAGCGTCGAGCGCCTTGGAATAATAGCCGTAGTTTGTAATACTCGGCCCCAAGATGAAGCAAAAGCGGCCCGGTCCGAACGCGCAATCAGGGTAAGCCTCCGTAAAGGCGCTGAGGCTGGAGCAGTCATCCGGGATGGTGCGATTTGCGTAGGCCATAAGCGCGGCGGCCAGCGCCTGATTCTCATT
>CAVVLH010000053.1:0-17696 GCA_963748805.1 uncultured Alphaproteobacteria bacterium
GGGATCGCTCCGCGCCGACGGCCGTCACATCATTCCGGCCTATCTGTTCGAGGTGAAGAAGCCGGAAGAATTGAAATATCCGTGGGACTACTACAAGCTGGTGGCGACGATTTCGCCTGAAGACGCCGCCAAGCCTTTGGCATCGAGCGAGTGTCCGCTGGTCAAGAAGTAACGGGCCGCTCCAAGAGAAAAACCCCCGCCGTCGTGAACCAGCGGGGGTTTCCTCGGGTGGATGTCGCGAGGCTATGAGGGGCTCGCGCGAAGCGCCCCATAGGTGTCGCTCCAAGGACCCATGAAATTAATCTAGCGAGACTAAGTGGTTCCGGCGTGGCTTTATTTTGAGCAACGGATGGCAACGCTTGAGCAGATTTCAAACGCGCATCGCCCAATCGGTATCGTGATGACGGCGCCGTTGCCGTTGTGGTTCGTGCGCAGCGGACAATCGCGCGCCCGCGCCAGCGTTGCCCGCGACGCCACGACAGCCGAGCATGGCAGCTCCCGGCACGTTCAGACCTGCGGCGGCATCCGATTCCGATCCGTGTCCGTGCGTGCGAAGAGAAAGTGGAGCTTCGCCGAAAGCGCGTCGGTTGCAGTCTCGTCGAGAAGTGATCGCGCGGAGTCGTGTTTTGTAGTGGATGCGGTCGAAGCGTGCCCTAAAAGGCAGCGCGAATAGCAAATTCGGAGCGGGCGGATGGCGGTGCGGGTTATCGATTCCCTGGTTCTGCGGTACGAGCCGCTGATCCTGTTGCTGGGCCGGCTCTGTCTCGGATCGCTTTATCTGATGTCGGGGATCAACCACTGGCTCGACCTGAAGCTGGTCTCTCATTTCGTGACGGGCCTGCCCGGTTCGGCGAATGCCTGGGCGATGCTGGCGGCGACCATCGAGGTCGCAAGCGGGGCGGCGATGGTGCTGGGCTTCCGCACCCGCGAGTTCGCCCTGCTGCTGGTGCTCTTCAATCTCTGTGCAGCGGTGATCGGCCATCCCTACTGGTCGATCGCCGGCGATGCCGCCGCGCGCTGGGCCCAGTTCATCCATTTCTGGAAGGATATCGGGCTTGCCGGCGGCGCCTTCTTCGTCCTCGCGCGAGGCGCGGGGCCCCTGAGCATCGACCGAGGGTAGAGGAGAGCAGCAGCCCGTCGCGGGCTGCGCTTAACCGGCGGGTTTTTCCTCAGGCTTTTCATCGGGCTTATGCGCCTCGCCACGGTTTTCATCCGTCTGCTTCGCATCGCCAGGCTTCTTCCCCGCCATGTTGCCGGGATTGAAATGGTACTTGCCATCCGGATTTTCGCCGGGCTGCTTCACGTTCGGATTTTTGTTGTTGTCGTTGGCCATGAGGCTCGTTCCTTCGGAGGGAGGAACAACGTTCAACGGGCCCATGGCCCCGTTGTTCCTGCCGGTCGCCTGATTTGACGGGGTCGAGTTCACGCCGGATGCACAGCCCGAGACCCTTTCGCGCTCAAGACCCTTTCGCGCTCGCGGCTGCCGGGCTATGCATGTTGACGTCACAGACCGGGCTATCACGGCAAACGGGCTATGACGACAAAAGGTGGATCGCGATGCTTTCAGCTCTGATTGGTGTTTTGATTATCGTCGTCATCGGCGCCATCTGCTTCTGGGCGATCGACAGGTTTGCGATGGACCGCCGGCTGGCCCAGCTGCTCAAGCTTCTCGTGATCCTGATCTGTCTCGCCGCTATCCTGCAAAGGATTTTGCCTCTGCTCGGCGTTTATATTTAGCAGCCCAAGCCGAGCCTCAACTGCCCAAGCCTCAACTGCCCAAGCCTCAAGTGCCCAAGCCTTAACTGCCCAAGCCTTTGGCAGTCCGGGCCGAACGGCGAGTCATTGAATGGAACCAACTGCGCGCGACCGGCGGCCGATCCATCATTCGCCGATCTTTTGGATCGGCATCGTGCTGTGCCTGGCTGCTATCGCCATCTACCTGTGGTCCGACGATCTGTCATGGCGTCCGTCGCTGCGGTGAAGGTCAAGCCGCGTGACCTTCCGGCCGCGCATGCGTCAGGGACATGCGCGCCGCCTTTGCAAAGGGTTTGAGCTGGATCAAGATTTACAGGATGGGCGTTGGACTAGAATTTACAGCCATGAGTTCAAAGCTTCGCAGAACCACGACAGCGGCGATCCGCGCCGTTATCTTTTTCACATCATCGAATTTGTTGCTGATGCAAACGCCTTCGGCGCATGCCGCTGATCAGGTGCATGACGAGATCCAGGTCTACAACGCTTCAATCGCAGCGATTGGACAATGGACATACGAGCAACATCTGAACTATGCGGCGATTGGTCAAACGGTGCCGGAAATGCCGGGCGGCCTGCACTCAAACCGCGCGTTGCAGGGAACGCCTGAATTTGCCTACGGCCTGACGGAGTGGTGGGAAGCCGGTTTCTATCTCCCGTTTGCAGTGAGTGGCGATAATCAATTCTTGTCTGACGGCGCGAAGATCCGCAGCCTTTTCGTCGTTCCGGACGCAGCCAAACGAAGCTTATTCTATGGCGTGAACCTTGAGCTGAGCTACGAGCTGCCGCGATTTTCCGCGCTGCCATGGAACCTGGAAATCCGCCCGATCATCGGCGTCCGCAATGCCGAGTGGGAATTTATCGTCAATCCCATCGTCGATGTCAGTTTCGGAGCGGCGGGAGAGGCGGATTTTGCGCCTGCCGCAAGGCTTGCCCGTAACCTCGGCGAGGACAGGTTCATTGGTCTCGAATACTATTCTGACTTCGGCAAAATCGGCGACTTCCTGCCTTTGCAGAAGCAGAGCCAACAGCTGTTTGCGGTCACAGACTTCAAGCTGGATAAATGGGACGTCGAGCTCGGCGCCGGTTACGGCTTTACGACCGGCTCGGATCGATTTCGTCGTCAAGGCAATCCTCGGCTACGCCTTTCCCGTGGCAGAAAAGAGCAATCCGTCGGATCGGCAGGCGTCGTCGCTCAAGATGGGCACCACGTCCCGGTATCCTCAAAATGGCTCACTTTATGGAGTTGGCTATCAGCCATAACGGGCGATCAGCGGCGAGAATTCGAGATGCGAACAAATGCGGCAATACTGATGTTGCTGTTGACGGCCTGCACCGAGCCGGCCCTGGCTCGCGGCGTGCATAATCATGGCGCAACGCGCATGACTCATGAAGGGAGCGACTTGGCGGGCGGTTCCGAAGCCGGGGGCGAAGCTCATCGCCACGGCAATAACGCCTATGGCAAAGCCAGGATTGAAGAGAAAGACCGTCTGATCAGCAGACTCAAAAGCATTTGCCGCGGCTGTTAAGCGGGTCCGGTTCGCTGAAGCACGCTGAGATTCGGTTGAATCGTCATCGCGCTCTAGCTCTCTGATAAAGCGTGATCTCCGCGCAAACGCGTTCCGCGTTTGTCGCGAGGAAAAGCCGCTTCACACTTTTCCGGATCATGCTTTGGAGCTTTCGGGGGACGGCCAACAGATGGGCTGCAATACCCCGCAAACCCGTTCGTAAAACCTTGTGATTGGGGTTGCCTGCGCCTTCGTCAGGACATGCGTCACCACTCCGCGGAGAACGACGCGATCAAGCGTAACGTCATCGCAGTCAGGGCAGTTGCACGCGCTGAAAGACCTACAGAGACCGCGGCAGAAGGCGCCTGGGCTCAGCGACGTGAAAGAAATGTTTGCGCAACCGGCGCAAACATTCGAGGCGATAAGGTAGCAGCTGCTCTCAGCCGACCCGCAGATTTTCCGCCGAGGTTTTTCCCCGATTTTCCGTCTCTTCGTAGCTGACCTTGGCGCCCTCATTGAGGGTGCTCAGGCCGGCTCGTTCGACGGCCGAGATGTGCACGAACACATCCTTGCCGCCGCTGTCGGGCTGAATAAATCCGTAACCCTTGGTCGCGTTGAACCACTTCACTGTACCGGTAGCCATTATCCCGTTCTCCAAAAAGTAACGGCCGTAACTTACTTCGTCGCCCCATAGGCTCGCAAGGAAAACCGGCGGGTGTCGCGCCGCTCCGGGCGGAATTTTACGACCCGCGGGGGGCGGCCTGTCCCAGCCCGGGACCCATAGCCTGGCCCGGCTGGAGCGAAATCGTCGATTTCAGCAAGGCTCGTACCGCCGATCTGAAGTCCCTGCACCCCAAGCCGCGAATTCGATCAGGGACTTCAGATCGATGAAGCGGTACTAGAATCAATAGGTTTGTGAGTAGCCCATGACTTTCCGAAGTTCGTGATGGTGGGTGCCGCAAGGGAGGGCCGCGCGAGAAGGCGCTGCGTCTGTCGGGCGTCAAGGCGATGTTTCGCCGGAGGAAGGATCGGGCGTGACCAGATCGTCCCATTTGATCGCCGCGTAAATCAATCGCCTGCGATCCATTTCCTCGCGGAGGCGCTCGGCGTACTGCCTGACCGCACCTGTCGTGAAGCGATGTTTGAGATACCTCTCCGCCTCAACCTGACTACGAATGTTTTCGTAATAGGACAGCAGTCGCTCGTCCTTGGAGTTCGAAAAATCCACTTCAACCGATCCTCATTCGAGACCCCGCGTTTAGCTGGCCGATCGGCTTGTTAGCAAGCGACGACGGCGCCGTTGTCGCCTTTACCCTAACAATCAACCTTTCTCAGTCTGATGGGAAATCGGCCTTGGGCGATCAAGATCGCCGCCGCGCCGCATGGGTCTTGGTCCCCGAGCGCCTCGCGCGGCCGCCTGCCGTTCGCCGATGGAACGATCGCAACAAGTGCCCGTTAAAGATTTTGCAGCGAGGAGATCGAAGCGATGAAGCTAATCACGATCGCCGCCCTGGCGCTTGGGGCCTTGGAGCTCTGTAGTTTAGGGCCTGCCGCAAGCGCGGAAGTCAGGAGAGTCTGGGTCCAGGTCCCCCGCGGATCATGCGGGCGCCCCGACTATTATATCGTTCCCCGCTATTGCTATGATCCCAGGGATGATCGGGTTGACACCAGTCCATATGCGAAGCCGGTCGCGCAAGCGCACGGGCTGGAGTACGCGCGGCCGTAAAGCGAAATGGGATCTGTAGGAATCGTGAAGCAGCGCCGTATGCCGATGAAGGGGCCATCGGGGAGTTCGCCAGAACTTCGCGAGGACCAAGACTTCGCGAGGACCAAGACGAGGACCAAGACAAAGGCTCCAGCGCCGGATCGGCGCCGGGACCTTTGTCCTTTTAATCGGCGTACTCTTAATCGGCAGCCTTTCGGCTGACGCCTCTTCCGCCCGGTCGGGAAATGTCGCGGCCGCCGCCCTCGTAGCTGGGACCTGATTGGGCCCACCTTTCCGCGTAGGGACGGCACCCAGGCGCGGCGATACGGCAATCATAATCGCCCCAGGTGCTCGAGGCGTAATAGCCGTCGTTCCAGCCCGGACCGCCGAACGGAGCCGTGGCAATCGCGCCTGCGGTATCGATCGCACCGAAAGCAAGCGCTCCGGCCGTATTCACCGCGCCGGCTGCGATGTCGGCGCCGGCTTGCACCGGGTTTGGACCGCGACCGTAACCGCGCGAAACCTGCCTCATATGACCACGTGCGTGGTGGTGCATCTGAGCGGTTTTGGCAGGCGCGGCCAGCGCATTCTGGACGGACAATGAAAGGCCGCTCTGTTGCGACCAGCTTACGGAAAGAAGAGCAGCGCACGTAAAGGTCGTGGCTGCGACGGCTAACTTTTTCGGATTCATTCCCTTACTCCTTTTGCGATACGCCTCCCGGCATGGACTCATTCATGCGCACGCAGCTAACTTTCCGGATGCCCGCAGGTTCCTGCGCCGGCTGGGGTTCGCCGAAAACCTGGCCCCCGAGGCAGAGGCTGACGCGCATGGCGACAGCAAGTGGAACGATGCGCGACATCTCGCTCTCCGAATCGCGATAGTTTCAACGAAGACGCAGGGACGCGAGTTCCCTCATGCCATCCGGGTTCGATCCGATCCGAAAGAATTCTGGCTGGACGCTCTATTCCGTGACGCGCTACCGGAGCTTTTGCCAGATGAGCGTGATGACGATCATCTTGCCATCGACCGGACTTGGCTGAGGCCTGGTCGTGTAAATCAGACGATCGCCGTCAACAGTCACTTCCCTGACGAGGTTTGATCCGCAGCGGACTTCGTCCGCACAGATGTCGACGTGATGCGTCATCGTCTTTCCGTCAAACTCATACGTTCCGCCGTAGGCCAGCATCGTGCGAAAGAGCTGGATACGCTCGTGGTCGGTCAGCTTCGCAGAGCTCTCCGCCTTCGGCCTGTCGCCATATGTAATCAGCACCAGCATGCGGCCATCGCCGCCATACATGATGGAGCCCTTCGCATTCTCGTCAGGCACGGTCTCACCCGTCTCAAGATGCTTCGTGGACGAACTGACGAGCTGATAGCTGCCGGCGACATCGTATCCGGCGGCGAGCGCGGGACGCGGGATCAGGGTCGCCGCCAGTGCGAGCATCGCCAGGCCGGCCAAGAAGGCCGTCGGCGAGAAGCGGAGCGCGATGGACCATTTCGGAAATGGCATGTGAACTCCCCTGCGAATGGCGGCGGCGCGCAACAACGGCTCTACCAATTTAAAGATGCGCTTGACAGCGGTGTACATCGCCCAATGCTGATTTGCCCGTCGTGCCAACGTGTCGCAGACGTTTTCGCTTGTGACGTCGGGCAAATCACAAGCACTTTCTCCGCTGTCCCGCTCCCGAAAAGAGGGGCGCTTCGCGGTCGTCACGAACGTTGGGAGCGGGATGCGATGGACGGGTTCAGTGCTCACGACGAATGCACTGGTCGCGGACGGCGAAGCCGTGTGGTCCTGATATCTCGACGCTGATATCAACCTGGAAGATGTTTGCGCATCGCGCCGGGGATGGTGGCAAGAAAGCCCGATCACCAGGGAGAGCGCGGAGCAGCCGTTAAAACCAATCGCGCAGGGAAGGCCGGAATGTTTCGGCGAACCTGTGGTGACTTGCTTGCGTGCTTTCTACTTTTGCACGCAAGGCTGCGGGCGCGTCGCGCACCCGGCTTTCCCTGCGCCCTCTGATCGAGGGCAAGCACTGATCAAAACTCGGGCAGGGGATGTCGCGAGGATGTATCCGCGCGTCATTCCGGGATCGGCCGCGAGGCCGAGACCCGGAATCCATGGCGCCGTACGAATGCTGGGAGAAATGGATTCCGGATCGCCGCTTTCGCGCCGTCCGGAATGACGGCCGAGGGAACGGGAAGCCGTATTCATATCTTTGTTGCACCGCAGCAGACCCGCATTCACCACCCTGCTAACGGGCAATGGCCTTTCGGCCGCCTTCTCTGTAAAGCTTTGCGGACGCGTAACAAGAAGACCGGGAAACCGCGCACCTCGCGCGATCCCCTCAAAGGCGAGCTGGGAGGAAACATGCATAGATTGATTTTGGCGGCGGTATCGTCGGCGGCATTGGCGTTGATTTCGCCGGCGGCGGCGCAAGCCCCCATCGTGATCAAGTTCAGCCACGTCGTGGCCGCGGATACGCCGAAGGGCAAGGCCGCCGAAAAATTCAAGGAACTGGCCGAGAAATACACCGACGGCAAGGTCAAGGTCGAAGTCTATCCGAACTCGACGCTCTACAAGGACAAGGAAGAGCTGGAAGCCTTGCAGCTCGGCGCCGTGCAGATGCTGGCGCCGTCGAACTCGAAATTCGGCCCGATCGGGATTCGGGAGTTCGAGGTGTTCGACCTGCCCTACATCCTGCCCGACCTGAAGACGCTGCGCAAAGTCACCGACGGCCCGCTCGGCGCCCGGCTGCTCAAGCTGCTCGATGCCAAGGGCATGACGGGTCTCGCCTACTGGGACAACGGCTTCAAGCAAATGTCGGCCAACAAGAAGCTGGTGGCGCCCGCCGACTACAAGGGGCTGAAGTTCCGCATCCAGTCCTCGAAGGTGCTGGAAGCGCAGTTCCGCACGTTGGGCGCGATCCCGCAGGTGATGGCGTTCTCGGATGTCTATCAGGCGCTGCAAACCGGCGTCGTCGACGGCCAGGAGAACACCTGGTCGAACATGTACACCCAGAAAATGAACGAGGTGCAGAAATACGCCACCGTCACCAATCACGGCTATATCGGCTACGTCGTGGTCGTGAACAAGAAATTCTGGGACGGTCTGCCGGGCGATATTCGCGAGGCTTGCGCCAAAGCGATGAAGGAAGCCACTGAGTATGGCAACAACCAGTCGGCCAAGGAAAACGAAGACGCGCTGGAAGAGATCAAGAAGGCCGGCAAGACCGAGATCGTCACGCTGACGCCGGATCAGGACGAGGCGATGCGCAAGGCGATGATGCCGGTCTACAAGGACGTGGCCTCGCGCGTCGGTCAGCCCCTGATCGATGAATTCCTGAAGGAGACCGGCCGCAGCCCGATGAATTGAGGTGCGGGCCGCTTTGGCAGAACGCACCAAACGACGCGCTATTTCCGTATTCGTCATGCCCGGGCTTGTCCCGGGCATCCACGTCTTGGTGCGATCGATAAGAAAGTCGTGGATGGCCGGGTCAAGCCCGGCCATGACGGAGTAACAAATTACGTTCTACTGGCGAAGTCGCCAGCTTCGAGGGGGGCAAAGTGTTTCTACGCATTCTCGACAGGCTCGAGGAGATCATCATCGCGAGCCTGATGGGCGCGGCGACGCTGATCACGTTTGTCACCGTGGTGCATCGCTTCCTGGTCGATGTGCCCGTGCTTTATCCCTATCTGTTCTGGATCGACCTCTCCTGGTCGCAGGAACTCTGCATCTACATGTTCATCTGGATGGCGAAGTTCGGCGCCGCCTATGGTGTGCGCACCGGCATCCATGTCGGCGTCGACGTGCTGATCAAGCGGCTCAATGACCGCTGGCGCAAGGGCGTCATCCTGTTCGGCCTGTTCGGCGGCGCGCTGTTCACCGCGATCGTCGGCACCATGGGCGCGAAGTTCGTCTTGGAGCTGATGAGTACCGACCAGGTCTCGCCGGACCTCGAGATTCCGAGCTGGATCGTCTATGGCTGCATTCCGCTCGGCTCCTACCTGATGTGCTTCCGCTTCCTTCAGGTGTGCTGGCATTACTTCTGGACCAGCGAATTGCCGCATCATGATGCGACCAATGTCGACGGCATCGAAGTTTCCAAGGACGCTCCGATCGCGATGGGAGAAGCGTAATGAGCGCCGCTCTCATTTTCGGACTGCTGTTTGCGTTGATGCTGACGGGCATGCCGATCTCGATTTCGCTCGGCCTCACAGTCTTGACGTTTCTATTCACGATGACGGAAGTGCCGATCGAAAGCGTCGGCCTGAAGCTGTTTTCCGGCCTCGACAATTTCGGCATCATGGCGATCCCGTTCTTTATCCTGGCCGGCACGTTCCTGACCCGCGGCGGCGTGGCGCGGCGCATGATCGCGTTTACAACCTCGCTGGTCGGTCATCTGCCCGGCGGGCTCGGATTGGCAGGCGTTGCGGCCTGCGCGATGTTCGCAGCCATTTCCGGCTCCAGCGTCGCCACGGTCGTGGCGATCGGTTCGATCATGATGCCGGCGATGGTCGAGCATGGTTACCCCAAGCGTTTCGGCGTCGGCGTGATCTCGACCTCGGGCGCGCTCGGCATCTTGGTGCCGCCCTCGATCATCCTGGTGCTGTACGGTGTTTCCACCAACACCTCGATCGGCGCGCTGTTCATGGCAGGCATCGTGCCCGGCATTCTGCTCGCTCTGATGCTGGCGGCGGTGACCTGGTTTATCGCCTACCGCAACAACTATCCGAAAATGCCGCGCGCGACCCTCAAGCAGCAGGTGACTGCGTTCCGCGAAAGCTTCTGGGGCCTGGCTCTGATCGTGATCGTGCTGGGCGGTATCTATGGCGGCATCTTCACGCCGACCGAAGCGGCTGCGGTAGCCGCCACCTACGCGTTCTTCATCACCGTGTTCGTCTACAAGGAGCTGAAGCTCAATCAGGTCGGCCGGGTGCTGTTGCAGGCGGCCAGCATGTCTTCGATGCTGCTCTACATCATCACCAACGCGGTGCTGTTCTCGTTCCTGATGACCCACGAGCAGATCCCGCAGGAGATGGCGGCCTGGATCATCGACAAGAATTTCGGTGTCTGGAGCTTCCTGCTCGTGGTCAACATCATCCTGCTCGCCGCCGGCAATGTCATGGATCCGTCATCGATCCTTTTGATCATGGCGCCGATCCTGTTTCCGCTCGCGACCAAGATTGGAATCCATCCGGTGCATCTCGGCGTGTTGATGATCGTCAATACCGAGGTCGGGCTTTGCCATCCGCCGGTCGGCCTTAACCTTTATATCGCCAGCGGCATTGCCAAGATGGGCATCAGCGAGATCACCATGGCGGTGTTGCCGTGGCTGTGCGCGATGCTGGTTTTCCTGGGGCTGATCACCTACGTGCCGGAGATTTCGCTGTGGCTGCCGCGGCTGCTCGGCATGATCCAGTAATCCGATTTGAGTATGACGATTTGAGTGTTTCCAATCGTGAACGAAATTAAATCTTGGTAAGAGAGGGCCTGGTTGCCGAACTGTAAGTTGATTGCGGAGGCGCGTATGCCCACTCTCCCGGCTCGTGCTCGTGGTAACGGAGGTTGACATGAAGAGGTTTGCTATCGCCGGCGTTGCCGCGCTCGCTATCGCAGCTTCGACGGCGGTTTATGCCCAGCACGGCTGGTTCCATGACCGCATGATGGGGCATTCGAGGTTGAGCCCGGAAGATCGCGCGGCATTGGCCGATGCGAAAATCGCGGCGGTGCACGCCGGATTGAAGCTGACAGCCGATCAGGAAAAACTGTGGCCGCCGGTCGAGGGCGCGGTGCGCGAGCTCGTCAAGATCAGGCTTGATCGTGCTGCGGCGCGGCAGGCTGCTGCGGCCAGGCCGGCCGATGATCAGGCCAGGCCCGATCCGGTCGTGCGCCTGCGCAGGCGTGCCGAAAACATGGCGGCGTCCGCTGCCGCGCTGAAGAAGATCGCGGACGCGGCTGACCCGCTCTACAAGACGCTCGATGACGGCCAGAAGCGCCGGCTCGCGATGCTGACCCACCACAACCGGTACGGCGGCGGTGACGGCGAAGGTTGGCGCGGCCGCCTCCAGCACGGCTTCGGCGGCGGTCGTGACCGCGAACCGGACTCCGAGCGCCTCTAACTCACATCTCAATTCGTCGATCGGCATCATCGTTACTGAGGGAAAGCCGCCGGAAATCTCCGGCGGCTTTTTCGTATGCGGTCGCGTTTCGGCTCCCTCACGGCCGGCCGTCCAGGCCTGAAAGCCGAAATCAGGCGTATTTTCCGCTGGTTGTGGGGGCCTCTCAGGGTAAGGAAAAGCCCACAGGCTTGCTGGACATCGCCGGGTCGCTTTGCTAAACGACGCCCTCTTGCGGTGGCCGTTTTTCCGGATCGGTTTCCGGGCGCATAGCTCAGTTGGTAGAGCAGCTGACTCTTAATCAGCGGGTCCCAGGTTCGAGCCCTGGTGCGCCCACCAAAGAAATCAAGTACTTAGCCTCACTCCTGAGATCTCATTCCGACAAGCGGTCAGCGGCTATTCCGACAAATTAACTGCTTTTGTTCTCTCCTGGCGACGTTTCTTGGTCCCCGAAATCAGTTGCTTGCGCGTCCGCTTCGCGTAAGTGGGCAGCTGTCGCGCCGAACGATGACGACCAGCGGCACGCAGCTCGGCGTCGGTCAGATCTCTGTCGGCGCCTTATGCTATCAACCTTGAGTCCACAAATGGCACGAGCCCGATATGCTGATGCAGTTGCCGCATGTCTAAACCGACATGCCATCGACGATGCCAGGGCTTTTCCATCTGGGAAACTAGGTCGCCATCTCGCGACCGCCAGCTCTGCCGGCATTTTATTATTAACCGCTTATTAATAGTAAGCCGAGGAGTGTCGCTCACCTTAAGCGTTTCTGGCCTTGGGAGGATTTAATTTGCACAATCCTTTGAGGTCAACTTCCCATGTCAAACCCAGACTTAATTCCTGTCGGTCGGACATATTTAGCGGGAAAAGTCATATCGAATTTTGGCCAATCCTCGATCGATTGCATTGTCCGCCGGATGTCCGAGGGCGGTGCAACGATCGAAGTCGAAAGCTCGTTTTGCGTTCCAGAGCACTTTCATCTCCTCGTCACTAACGAGCGGCAGCCGCGCCCCTGTATTCGAAAATGGCAGTCTGAAAATCAGATTGGCCTGTCCTTCGACGCGATCGAGACCACGAAGGGCTCTATTGAGACCGAGCTTCGTGCGAACGACCGGCTCGTGCGTGGTCCAATGCTTGCGTTGCGGGCGGCCCTTGATGAGGTTGAAGTCGGTATTGTGCTGCTTGATAGCAATATGCGTTCGCAATTTATCAATCGCGCCTTCCGCCGCATGTGGGCTTTGTCCGATGTGGTTGCCGACCGAAACCCGGCCTTCGTTGCTCTTATGTATCATGGTCGTGACACCAAAGCGTACCAGGTCGCCGACGTCGAACTCGACACCTACGTTGCTGAACGTGTGCGTCTCGTGAAAGCTGGTAACACACCGCCGCTCGATCTACGCCGTTCCAACGGCGAGATAATCCGTATGCATTGCGCCGGGCTTCCCGATGGCGGACGTATGCTCAGCTACACTTACGTGACGGATATCGTTCGTCATTCCGATGAGTTAGAGGGGTTGAAAGCTGCACTCGACAACGTTCAAGACGGCGTCGTAGTGCTGGATTCGGACCTCAACGCTCAATTCCTGAACCGCAAGATGCGGGCTTTTTGGGAGATTTCAGACGAACACGCGGCGAGCCATCCCTCATATGCATCTCTGATCGCGAGCGCCCGACACGCCGTCGATCCGCTAATCACATCAGAGGAAAAGCCGGCGTTTTTTAAACAGCGGATTGCCGAGGTCAAGGCCGGTGATCCGACACCGCGAGATTTGCAAACGCCGGACGGACGGCGCATTCGAGCGCATTGCACGGTGTTGGAAGGTGGTAAACGAATAATCACATATTGCGATATCAGTGATCTCATTCGCAAGGAGGAGGAGCTAAAAAAACTGGCGGCCACCGATTCGCTGACAGGATTGTTTAACCGGCGGCATTTTATCGAATTGGCGGAAGCCGAATGGAGCCGGTTCCAGCGGTACCAGCGCCCGCTGTCCATGTTGATGCTGGACATTGACCACTTTAAAAGCGTCAACGATCGCTATGGACATGCCGTTGGCGACGAGGCGATCATCATGGTTGGGCGAACCTGCACGGAGCACAAGCGCGGACCGGACATCGTCGGGCGGATCGGCGGCGAAGAGTTCGCGATCCTGCTGCCGGAAACCGATCTTACGCAGGCAAAAATCGTGGCCGACCGCCTCTGCAGTCGTATATCCCGGGAGACGTTGACGACGCCCAAGGTCGACTTCAACGTGACGGTAAGCATCGGGATTGCCGCCGCGTCGCTAAGCATGTCTGCCTTCGATGTCTTGATGCTGTCGGCGGATCAGGCCCTCTATCAGGCAAAAGCCGATGGTCGAAACCGTACCCAACAATGGTCAACTCCGGCAGCGCCGAAACTCGCCGCAGAATAGCGATAAGATCTGCATCGGAGCAGGAAACCGATAGGCCGATGGCGTCACCGCGTTCTGGTTGCGAATCCGCTCGCTTGCTGCGCTGGGACCGTCCGTATTTGCCCCTATGAGCAATATTGCTCACTGAGCGGGGAACGTATCGCAACTTAAAGTATTGACCTGATATCACCGCAACGTTCTGGCAGTTACCGGTGACAGAGAGTGTTGTGCTCCCGCCATCGCGCGGAGCGTCACCTTGACCGTCTCAGAGAAATATCGACTTAAGGCGCTGGCTTGCGAACAATGTTCGCGGGACGCCAGCGACCCGGCAATAAGAACAGCGTGGACCGAGATCGCAATCGAATGGCATGCCCTCGCCAATCGAGTTGCGCAAGAAACTGGACAAGTTCCAGATCACGCTATTGAAACCGACTAGCGCCGAAGCCGTAATAACGTGGGTGGCCCGGTTGGCTCCGCCCAGAGGGCAAAGCAAACTATGTGCGAGAAGTGCGCCGAACTAGACAAGGCGATTGCCCGCTACCGGAACGTGCAACGCTTTATCTTGGATAAGGTCACCGTTGACCGAGCGATAGAGTTAATCGCCGAACTAGAGCATCAGAAGCTCGCGTTTCATCTGTTGGAGGAGAACTGAAGCCCGTCTCTATCGGGAGCTCTTTATCCGTGGTGCATTGCGCGTATCGGCGCGAAACGGACCAACCCGAGTCGGTGTGTTGATGTCCGTTGATCGGGCAGGAAAGAGAGTGGTGCAGGCTCGAAGTGACGGTTTGACCCAAACGGAACATTCAAGCGCTAAATGTGACGGTGGCTCACAATGAGTAACCAGCGGATTGTATTATTCGCTGTCCCTCGGCACGCTTCGCACATCACCGCCCGGAATTGGCTATCATCGGTGACTGAGAGACAGCACCGTGCTCCCGCCTCAACGAGGAGCGCGCGTGGCAGAACGAGATAAAGAAGATCAACAGTGGGAGATGAGCGCGTTTCCATGTCCATCTTGTCCGCTTACTATGCGACTTGTCGGCAGGGAGCTCGGCGTCGAGCCGAAATTGAACCATTATTTGCTGACCTTCCAGTGCGACTGTGGCCAAATCTTCGCGACAAGAAGCGACCAATAGGCGGCCTCTGTGAGCGGCCTCTTTCGTTTCTGGAGCGGTCCATTTGTCGGCTATTCGCGGCGAAGGTCTGTTCATGGCAGTTTTGGTAAGTGCCGATCCTGCCAAAGAAGGTCAGGTAAAGCCGACCAACAGCCGATATGCGGGAACGACGCGAATGACCCAAAGCTGACCTAGACGTCTGCTTTGTCCTCAACGGACATCATGCGTTTGAGCCCTGTCCGCATCGGCGCTCAACTTTGTGTCCGTATTTCTACTGGCCACCGACTTAAGCAGCCATTAGCGACGGTGGGACCAATGTCGGGCGGCCACCAAAATTAGTGGATCGGCTGCTGGAGCAAATATAGTGAGAGATATCATCAAGCTCTACACTTGTATCCAGTCCGAGCACTATTTTCCTCTCCTGGCTTTGGCCGGATTGATCTGCGTGTTCGGGTGCTGGATTTCGATAAACTTGTTTGATCGGTGTCTGCGTTCACACCGTTTCAGTTTCGAATGGATTGCAATATCGGGGTTGGCCGCTGGAACCACGATCTGGAGCACGCACTTCATCGCGATGCTGGCGTATTCGCAGCAACTTCCAACAACATTTGCGGCTTCTACCACCGTCCTGTCCCTTCTGTGCGCTGTCCTGATTACGACGGTTGGCCTAACCGTCGCCCGGCAGGGCCGACGTTTTTGGCTCCCCGAAATGGGAGGCGCTATCGTCGGACTCGGCGGCTGTTTGATGCATTTTATTGGAATGCAGGCTTACGAACCCTCAGGACTTGTTTACTTCGACGCGGATTTCATGCGGACATCGATCTTGATCGGCGGATTGGTAGGGAGCCTAGCCCTTTCGGCTTTAGTACGGATGTCGTCCCCAACCTCGACGCGCCTTGCCACCGGCCTGCTGGTTCTTTGTATTGTCGGTCTTCATTTTGTCGCGATGGCTGGCGTAACGATCACGCCATACGCGGTCGCCGCATCAGCAGGTTTGCAGAGAGACGCTCTTGGGGTGGGAGTGTTTGTTGTGAGTTGTCTCGTCATTGGTGTTGGGTTCCTCGCAAGCTCGATAGATCGGCGCAATACCCTGCGTGCCAATCATCAGGTTGACTTCGCGTCGCACCATGATCCGTTGACGGGCTTGCCCAACCGATCCGCTTTCGAAGCAAGAATAGTGAAAATCATAGAGGCGGCGCGCCTCGCAGATCGAAAAGTGGTGATATACAAGATCAACATAGCGTCCCTGCATGAAATAAACGAAGTCATCGGCGGCGAAGGCGGCGACGAATTGCTTGTCGAAGTATCCCGGCGTCTGAAGGCGACGATTGCGTCACACTGCCTTTCTCGCCCGACTGAGCGGGACGCGCTTTGCGGCGGTGATGGAATGCGAAGACGTGCTCGAGGCTCAAGCCATATCGAAGGCCATTTTCGAAAGCCTCGCATCCACTATACAAATCAAGGGCAGGTCAATAAACCTGCGCTTCCGTATGGGGATCGTAGTGTTTCCCCGCGATGGAAACAGCCAAGGCCAGTTGATGGCCAATGCCAATATCGCCCTTGAACGAGCTCGTCGGTTTTCTGGAAACGGCGTCTGCTTCTACGACGAAGCGACGGACCATCAGGTACACCGGCGCCGGACGCTGAGCCAGGATATGCAGCGCGCCCTTGAGCTTGGTCAGTTTGAGTTGTACTTCCAGCCGCAGTGCGATCTTGCGATGAAGATCATCGGATTTGAGGGGCTTCTAAGGTGGCACCATCCCGCGCTGGGTTTCGTTCCGCCGTCTGAGTTCATATCGATCGCCGAAGCGTCTGGGCTGATCGTGCCCATCGGCCAGTGGGTGTTAAAAGAGGGTTGCAAAATAGCGGCGTCATGGCCCGACACGCTCAAGGTGGCGCTCAACCTTTCTCCAGTGCAACTTGGTTCTTCGGATATAAGGGCAACCGTAATGGATGCCATTAAATCAAGCGGCCTCCCGGCCGCCCGACTTGAGCTCGAAATAACCGAATCAACGCTGATCGAAAGTCCCGAAGAGACCTTGAAGCAATTGCAGTTACTTCAGGAATGCGGCATTTCAATTGCGCTAGACGATTTTGGATCGGGTTACTCGTCTCTTGGGACACTCTCGTCATTTGCTTTCAACAAGATCAAGCTCGACAAGTCATTTTTGAACTGGGAAAAGCCAACCGCGCAGGTTGAGGCCATCGTCGGAGGATTGCTCAAGATCGGTCAAAGGCTGGGCATGAAGATCCTAGCTGAGGGGGTCGAGACCACGGAGCAGCTTGAGTTCCTCCGGTCCGAGGGTTGCGACTATATGCAAGGTTATCTGATCGGAAAGTCGATGCCCGCCAATAAAATAAGTGAATGGAGTTCCGAATTTGCCGCGCGGCAGCCCATTCGAAAGTTTTCGCCAACGTTACTCCATGCAGTTAGCTGATTACCCGCAAGTGAGCCTTTACATCGCCGAACGTTTGGCGCGGTGCATCCCAGACCGGGGTGACCTCCGCGCAGCATGTCGCCGTTTGGCACTTTTCCGACGTTATCAGTCTAGCTGACAACGTCGGTTGCTGGGGTAAAGCGGGCTAGCCACCGACATAGCGAAAACGACGCGAATGACCCGTTGCCGACATCTAACCGGACTGAGGTCCAGAACTACGGCTACGCTTGTGCGCCTCCCCGAAGTCGAGGAAGATGATTTCACCCCGAGGTGATTATGAGCAAAGACCAATCAGTCGAAACGAAATGGAGATACTTCCGTGGTGGAGAGGCTAACCGAATCTACCGTTGTCCAGCCAACGGCAAGCGAATAAGGGACCAGGCGATTTCTGACGTTCACTTGCTATGGCGCGATGGATCATGGCGTGAAGGTCACCGACATGAGGTTGTAAGCGAAATGTTGAAGGGCTGGTTCGTCGAGCAGACCGATGAAATCTCTGAAGACGAAATGAATGAACTAGTCGAACGGTGGCAAGTTGATGGTTGGCCCGAGGATTACTAAGGCATTCCATGCGGGGTGGCCTGGTCTATAACGACCGGAGCTTTCGGAAAGCGAGCGCTAGCTCCAATAACCTACGCAGCTATAGGCCAGTCAATCGGCGACTTC
>CAVVLH010000054.1:0-9075 GCA_963748805.1 uncultured Alphaproteobacteria bacterium
CGGCAGCGCCAGTGTGACGATCAACTCCTCGACCAGCCGATAGGCGCGGTCGGTCAGGGTTTCCTGACCGTCGGTCTCCCGATCAGCACCGGCGGAATCGATCGCGCCTCGCGCGGCCTTTGAGGCCTTCGGCGCATGATTCGCGCGCGCCTGGTTGGCTGGTCGTTGCGCGGCCATTGATCTCGATTCTCCCTCTCTTCCTGTAGCGAGGGATATTTCACGCATGGCCACAAGGTCAATCCATGTGGCCGCAATGGGCGTTAACGGTCATTTGTCTCAATGCGAGATGCTTTCGAGCGTGCGGCCTTTGGTTTCTTCGCCGAGCACCAGCACCACGAGGGCGGCGAGCGTGAAGGCGCCTGCGCCGAGCGCGAACACGCCGGATTGTCCGGCGGTCGGCAGAATGAAGCCGATCACCGAAGGTCCAATCAGCGAGCCGATCCGCCCGATCGCTGACGCAAAGCCGGTGCCGGTGGCCCGCACATGCGTCGGATACAGTTCGGGCGTATAGGCATAGAGCGCAGACCACATGCCGAAGGCGCAGAATTGCATGCAAAGCCCGGCGACGATCAACTGGGTCTGATCGGTGGCGCCGCCGTAGAAGTAGCTGGAGATCGCAGCCCCCAGCAGGGCCGCGATCAAAGTAGGTTTTCGCCCCGCGGCTTCGATCATCCAGGCCGCGGTCAAAAAGCCGGGAATGCCTGCCAGCGAAATCAGGATCGTGTAATAGACCGATTTGGTGACCGGGAAGCCTTTGGCTTGCAGCAGCGCACCAAGCCAGGTGGTGAGACCATAGAATCCCAGCAGCGCGAAGAACCACAGGCACCACAGCATCACGGTCCGGCGGCCGTAGCCGGCCGAGAAAAGCGTCGATAATCCTTGCGGCGCGCGTAGTTCGACCTGCTCCGGCTGCGGCGCCGGCAACGTTGCGCCGTTCAGTCGCTGCGAGACTTTGGCCTCGATCTCCGACATCACACGCTCGGCGCCGGCAGCATCGCCATGGCTTGCCAGCCATCGCGGCGATTCCGGCACATAGCGGCGCACGATCAGAACGAAGATCGCGGGGATGCCTTGCAGGATGAAGACCCAGTGCCAGTCGGCGAACGACAATACCGCAAAGCTGAGAAGGCCTGCCGCGATGAAGCCGAGCGGCCAGAAACCCTCCAATAGCGCAATGTATCTGCCGCGCTGCCCGGCCGGGATCATCTCCGAGACCATCGATTGCGCGACCGGAAATTCCATGCCCATGCCGAAGCCGAGCAGGATGCGGGCGGCGGCCAGCGTCTGCACGGTCGGCGACAGGCCGCAGAGAATGCTGCCGAGCCCCCAGAAGATCATGCTGACCTGAAACACCCGCGTGCGGCCGAAGCGATCGGCGAGCAGGCCGGCAGACGCGGCGCCCAAAAACATGCCGAGAAAGCTCATGCTGGAAAGCAGGCCGGTTTCGGAAGCCGAGAGCCCAAAGCTCTGGCGGATCGGGCCGAGCACAAAGGTCAGCGCGCCGAGATCCATGCTGTCGAAGAACCAGGCGGTTGCGATAATCGCAAACAGGCCGCGCTGGTAGGACGTCATCGGCAGCCGTTCCAGCCGTGCGGCGATGGCGGAGGTCTGCGTCGCGGCGGCCGCGCTGCCGGCCGCCGACCGTGGAAATTCGATCGAACTGCCCGTGGTCAAAGTGCTCATCAACCCCTCCCTGAAACTTATTTTTGCATATGTCTGACATATTAGTGACATTTCTACAAGGAGGGTCAGCCGGCCTGACGCCTCCGCCGCATGATCTGGCGGGAAACGCGTTGGTCGGGTGCTTAAATTTGGCTGTGGTTCGAAGCTGCTATGCCATGCGCTCGATCAGCGGAATGAGCCATGCAATGTCTGGAAAAATGAAATCGGGCTTTGGTACGGACGGTGCCAATTGGATGTTGCGCCGGTTGATCCAGGCGATCGTCAGGCCGAGCGGCTTGCCGCCGACCATGTCCGTGAATTGCGATTGCCCGGAATGCAGGATCTCGTTCAGAGCAACTCCGGCGTGCTCCAGCAGATAGCGGAACAGAGTTCCGTCGGGCTTGTAGCCGCGCGCTTTTTCGGCCGTGCAAACCAGATCGAATTCACGCCGCAACGGCGTGGCCGCCAGAAGATCATCGTCGATATTGGAGACAATCGCCAGCCGATGGCGCCGGCTCAAGGTTTCGAGCGTTGCAAGGACATCCGGATAGAGCTGGAAACGGTTGAACGCCTCGAAGTAACGGGAAATCGCGCTGGGGTCGCCGGCAACGTCGAAGTGAGCGAACGCCTCATGAAGCGATAACGCGCAGATTTCCTTGTACGGCCGATAGGTCTCCCAATAATGGGAGATGTTTCTTTCTTCCCAATATTCCCAGAATGCACGCACGTCGACGTCCGATCGGCCATATTCGCCGAGGATGGAGCGAAAGGCATCGTAAGAGCTCTCCCGTACATTGATCAGGGTGCCGAAGACGTCGAACGAAAGTAGCATGGCGGTGTCCGGTTCTGGCGTTTGTTGGGGATCGTCTCTTGAAATTCACCTCACGTGCAGCTGAATTGCTGCTTCATGTGCTCGGCCAGCGCGCGGTCAAGATGCGACAGCGCCGCCGCAAATGTCGCCATCGCCGGCTGGCCCGCGCGCATGCGAAGCATGATCTCCTTGCGGGCGGCTTCCAGGTCAATGCCGAGCACGCGGCCGTCGCGCACGACGGTGCGTCCGGCGACGATGAGTTCATGCATGTGACGCGCGGTGACTTCTCGAGAAGACGAGATCCACCGGATCGAGGTCGTCGCGAAGCTTGTCGTCGTCGAGCGCGTCATAGTCCAGCAGCAACAGATCGGCCGGTGCGCCCACCTCGATGAGGCCGCCTTCGGCCGAATTGATCACCGACAGGCGGCCGGTTTTCGAAGCAGCGGTCAGCATATCTTTCTCGTTCACCTTCGGCGTGAAGCCGGAACCGAGATGCAAAAGATGGGTAAGGCGAAGCTCGCGCAACATGTCGTCATCGTCATCGAGTGCGCCGCCGTCGATTCCCATGGCGACGCGGCAACCGCAACCGAGCATCTTTGCGACCGGCGCGACCCCCGAACGCAGCTTCAAGTTCGAGCTCGAGTTGGTCGAGATCGTCACGCCCCGCGCGGCCAGCAGTTCCAGTTCGTCGGGCCGCGTCCACACGCAATGCGCCAAGGTCAGGCGAGGGGAGAGCAGCCCGATACGGTCGAGGAATTTGACGGCGTCGCCGCCATAGAGCTGATCCAGATAGCCGCGCTGATAGCGCGTTTCGAACAGATGCATATGGATGCGCCGCCCGGACAGGCTCGAGGCTTCGGCGATCGCCTCCAATAGCGCATCGCTGCACCATTGCACCCCGTTCGGTCCATACTGCACGTTGAAGGTGGGGCTGTCGGCGGCGGCTGCGACATCGTCCACCAGCTTGATGTAATCTTTCGGCGCCGGCGGCGGACGGACGAAGCGGCTGACAATCTCTTCGCGCGCCGCTTGGGGGAGAGCGTCGAGCAGCGGCTCCGGCGGTCCATAGCCGATCGGGTTGCGGTCCTTCATCGACACCGCAAATCCAACGCGCACGCCGACATCGCGCGCCGCCCGCGCGACTTCCGCCACTTCTGTCGGCAGATCCGTAAATCCCTGTGCGCGCGTATAGTGCATCATGACGATGCCCGCGCCGCCGAGCGCGCTGTTGCCGAGCGAGACGGCCGCGGCGAGATAGGGATCCACGGAGGGAAATAACGCCAGGTATTGCAGCCAGGCTTCCAGCGGCTTGCCGCTGGCGCCGATCGAGCTGGTGCGAACCGCACGGCCGTGGTCATGGGCATTCACGAGCGCCGGCATGGCGAGCAGACGCGGTTTTGACGCTGCCGTGCAGGGGCGGAGCGCGTTGATGCGTTCGCCGTCGATCTCGATGGTTTGGTTATTCGCAACACCTCTTCCGGTGAGCAAATGGGTGCAGTCGATCTGGCGCATCTTTCTCGCCTTCTTTTTAGTGATTGATCGCCGGAGGCAGTCGCTCGGCCTTCGGCGGCAGAAAGCTGCGATCGAAAACTTGCGCCGGTTCCGGCTGTCGTGGCAATTCAAAAGATGCGGCGATGATGTCGATCGAGGATTTCAACCTGTCATCATCGACATCGCCAATTCCCAATCGCTGAGCTTCGGGCGTGTCGATCAGAGATCCCCAGACATACACCAGGCGGCGCAGTTCGATATCCTTCTTCAACAGCGGCTCTTCCTCCGCCAGAAGATCGATCGCCGCTTGCGGATCGTTGATGGTCTCGCGGATAGCGCGGTTGATCGCCCGCAACAGACCTTTGACCGCTTCAGGCTTCTCGTGTGCGAGTTTTGGCGAGACCATGACGCCGTTCGAATAAAGATCGATGCCGTGATCGGCATAGAAGAACCAGCGAAAATCCTTGTCGGGATCGAGCTTGAGCGACACCAGGTTCATATAGCTGGTGGCGCTGAACACGGCGACCGAGTCCACCTGGCCTTGCAGCAGTATCTGCTCCTGAAGGTTCGGCGCGACCATGGTGATGTTAAGGCTGCCATAGTCGATCTGGTTGTTCCTGGCGAGCACCGGCAACAGCTTGAGCGCCGCGGCGCCGGGCGGCGCGCCGATTTTGGTGCCCGGCAGATCCTTTAGCGACTTCAGAGGTCCACCGGCCTTGGTCAGCAGCGCGAACGGCGCCTTGCTGTAGATCATATAGACCATGATTGGCGTCTCTGCGGGCCGCGTCGACGCGTTCTGGATGATCGCATTGATATCGCCGAAACCGGCATCGTAGGCGCCGGACAGGATGCGGGTGACCGTCGCGGCCGCGCCTTCGCCCTGGTCGATGCTGACGTCGAGGTTTTCCGCCTTGAAGTAGCCCTTCGCCTTGGCCCAGTAGAACCAGGCATGAAGGCCCTGGATTTTCCAGTCGAGCGTGAACCTGATTTTGGTCACCGGCGCCTCGGCTTGCGCCGGCCTAATGAGCGGTCCCGATAACGCCAAGCCCAGCCCCAACGTTGCGGCGACGATCCTTTGCCACTTGCTCATACGCTTGCTCTGCCTTCGAGGCTGGTCAACGGTTGGAGTTAAGCCGACGGCGCCGCAGCGTGGCAATAGCGAGAGGCGCCGCGATATCTGGCGATTGCTTATTCTTTGATCATGCAAGCCTGCAAATGCATCACGGAAGAGATGGATTTTAATATGCGTTTCTGCACGCAACGTTGCACAATTCGACATTCCTATTTCGCTTTCCGACGCAAAGAATCCGGCCATGTCCAGTCAAGCAAACCCCGGCCCGAACGGCGCCACCAGGATCGCGACGCGACTGCTCGGACGTCCACGCGTTCGGCGCGCCATTGAGCTCGCAGTCGGGCCTGCGCTGCTGATTGCGTTCTGGTGGGTGGCTTACAAGGGACAGCTCATCAACAAGGACCTTTTGCCGTCACCTTTTGATACCCTGCGTGACACCGGCATCAGCATTTTCTCCGGCAAGATGACTGCCGATTTCCTGCAAACAACCATGCGTGTGGCGTACTCGGTCCTGATCGCAGTCGTGGCGGGCGTTCCGATCGGAATCGTGCTCGGGGCGAATGCTGCGATTTATCGTTCGCTCGAATTTCTGATCGACTTCTTCCGCTCAACGCCTGCGACCGCGATGTTTCCGTTGTTCCTGCTGCTGTTCGGGCTGGGCGATTTTGCCAAGATCGCGGTTGCGGCTTTCGCCGCCTGGCTCGTGATCGTCTTCAACGTCGCCTACGGGGTCATGAACGCGCGGCAGACCCGGATCCTGGCGGCGCGCTCGATGGGAGCCTCGTCACTGCGCATCTTCAGGGATGTGATCTTTTTCGAGACGCTGCCGCAGACCTTCGTCGGATTGCGAACGGCGGTCTCGCTGGCGCTCGTCGTGATCATCGTCGCTGAGATGTTCATCGGCGCGACCGATGGCATCGGACACCGGATCATCGACGCGCAGATTTCATATTCGCTCACGGACATGTACGGATCGATCCTGATCGCCGGCGCGATGGGCTACGGGCTCAATCTGGCGCTATTGCTGATCGAACGCTCACTGGTTCATTGGTCGGGCAAATAGCCCGTCGAGGAAAGGGAACACCATGCGCAGGACGGGGATTTTTGCGGCGGCGGTCGCCGGGCTGTTGCTCTGTTCGTCGGGAGCGCGAGCTGCCTGCGACAAGATGGATCAGGTGACGGCCGTGTGGCTGCCGATCATGCAGACAACCGCTTACTACGTCGCGCTCGAGGAAAAGCTGTTCGAGAAGGCCTGCATCGAAATCGTCTCGACCAAGATGGAGTTGCCAAACCAGATCATCGACGCGTTGATCGCCGAGCGCGCGGATTTCGGTCCTCCCGGTGCGGCGGCCGGCATCGCCATGATTGCGGAATTGAAATTTCCCGGGAAGCTGAAGGTATTCGGGCTGCAGGGCGGCGGCGTTGCCGTCGATCGAATTAACGACGGCCTGATCGTGAAGCCCGATAGTCCGATCAAGAGCTTCGCCGACCTCAAGGGGAAAACGCTCGGCCATGTGCCGGGAATTCAGTGGCGGACCATTTCGAGGTACATGCTCAGGTCCGCCGGGCTCGATCCCGACAAGGACGTCAAACTGGTCGATCTCGCGGTTGCCATGCAAATAGCCGCCGTGGTCGGCGGCACCGCCGACGCGACGCTGTCGCTGGAACCTGTCGGGTCCATCGCCGTGGCGTCAGGCAAGGCGGTTCGCGCGATGACCAATCCCGTCGCGCGGGTGATCGCCGATCCCTTTTATTCGGGCGCCGCCATCATGACCACCAAGTTCCTGAAGGAACGGCCCGAGGTCGCCCGCAAGGTTGTCGCCGTGATCGACGAGGCGACCGATCTCGTGAATGCGAACTTCGGCAAGTACAAACCGATCCTCACGAAGTATACGCCGACCAAGGAAGATCAGCTCGAATTCCTGGCGCAACCTTACTTGCGCGGCTTCAAGGACCTCAACGAGACCGATCTGAAATCCTATCAGGCATTGGTCGATGTGTTCATCAAGGAAGGGGTGATGACCGGTCCGATGGACGTGCACACCAAAATCCTTGTGAAATCCGATTTCGGCAACTGATCGAACGGCGATGGCAACGATCGTACCCATTCGGACCGATTGGCCTGCAGCGGCAGAAGACGAAATGTCGTCGGAGCAACGCAAGCCGCGGCAGGCTTACCTCACCGTTCGGGGACTCGCCAAAAATTTCCAGGGCACCACGATCTATCAGGACTTTTCCATCGATCTTCCGATGGCAAAATTCATTTCGATCTTCGGACCGAACGGATGCGGCAAGAGCACCTTCATCAACATGATATCCGGCCTGATGCCCATGGACGCGGGCGAGGTGCTCTATGACGGCCAGACGATCCGCGACACCAGGATTTCTTATGTGTTTCAGAACTATCGCGAGGCGTTGTTTCCGTGGGCGCGCGCGATCGACAACATCCATTATCCGCTCAAGGTTTTGGGCGTGCCGCGGAAGGAGCGCGCCGGGCGGGTCGAGAAGCTACTCGCGGACTTCGACGTTCCCTTCGATCTGAACGCCTATCCTTACACGTTGTCGGGAGGCCAGCAGCAGACGGTTTCGATCCTGCGGGCGCTGGTCACGGAACCGGAAGTCCTGTTCCTCGACGAGCCGTTCTCGGCCCTCGACTACGAAATGACGCTGTTCATGCGGGAACGCCTGCAAAACATCTTCATGAAGCGAAGGACCACGACACTGCTCGTGTCCCACGATCTCGAAGAGGCCATTCAGCTGGCGGATCAGGTGGTGTTGCTGACGCGGCGACCGACACGCGTTGCCGAAATCGTCAACGTCGATCTGCCCTGGCCGCGCGATCTTGATGTGACCACGGGCGAAGGATTCATCGCGCTGAAGCGGCACTGCCTCGACCGCTTCTGGCGCGAAGTCAGGCGAGACTGAAGTTCCAGAGATCAACCGACGACATATGGAGACCACGATGAAGAAGCGTCGCTTTCGTGCCGCTGCGGTTCAAACGCTAGCGCGTCTCGGCGACTACGATCACAACATCGCTCTGGCGACGCAATTCGTCGAAGAGGCGGTGAGGCAGGGAGCCGAACTTGTCGTATTCCCGGAATGCATGGACACGGGTTATCTGTTCGATTCTGCCGAACACTGCCGTGCGCTTGCTGAAACCATGACGGATGGCCCGTTCGTAACGGCCTTGTCGTCGCTGGCAAGCAAGTACGGCATCTACATCGCAAGTGGCGTCACCGAATGGGACCCGGCCAAAGAGAAGATTTTCAACACAGGGGTCATGTTCGGCCGGAAGGGCGAGATCGTCTGTCATTACCATAAGCAGTTCCTGGCGACCCACGACCAGAACTGGTTCGAATTCGGCGAAAGAGGTTGCCCGGTGGTCGAAACCGATCTCGGCCGCATCGGGCTCCTGATCTGTTTCGACGGCCGAATTCCCGAAATCTTTCGCGCGATGGCCATGCAGGGAGCCGAGGTCATCGTGGATATGGCGAATTTCTTCGCGATGGATCAGGCGGATATGTGGGGACCGGCGCGCAGTTATGAAAACGGCGTCTGGCTGGTCGCCGCCACCAAGGCCGGCTACGAGCGTTCGATCTATTATCCCGGCGGCAGCATGATCGTGGATCCAAAGGGCCGGGTGCTTTCCAAGGTGCCCTACGATGCCCATGGAATGGCTGTGGCCGACATCGATCTCGATGCCGCTTCCGACAAGTCGATCTACGCGGCAAACGACAAGATCGCCGATCGCCGTCCCGAGACCTACGGCATCATGGCGGTGCCTTACGAGAAGACGCCCGTTTATCGCATCGCCGAGAAGCCGCTCGTTCCGGCAAAGTCCGTCGCCAAGGTCGCGGCCATCCAAATGCACGTCACCACGGATTGTCCGGCCGACGACGTGCTCGACATGATCGATCACGCGGCGAAACTCGGCGTCAAGGTGCTTGCGCTACCGGAATACGCGTTTGGTTCTTCGGCGATCCCGACCGCAGCCGAGGCCGCCGCGATCGCCGAGCAGACGCCCGCGATGCTTTCGAAG
>CAVVLH010000055.1:0-6977 GCA_963748805.1 uncultured Alphaproteobacteria bacterium
CCTAGCCGAGATCGTTAATATCCGAAATTACGGTGTCCCCCCTTAAGGCGTCACATCGGCGCGGGACACCGCTTTCGGCGCGGTCGCCTGTTTCCAGGTCGAATTCGCCACGTGAATGGGCGAGAACGGCGGTCGCTCGACATAATTCCCATCGCCCTTTTCGGCGCGGAGTTCGCCTTTCGCGAAAGCGATCCTGCCGCCTGACAAGCGTGGCAACGGGCGCGCCGGTACAGTCAAAGCCCTCGAATACGTTGTAGTCGATCCGGCTGATCTGGTTTTTGGCGCTGATGGTTTTGCTGGCCTGCGGGTCCCACACCACGATGTCGGCGTCCGAGCCGATAGCGATTCGGCCCTTGCGCGGATAGACGTTGAGGATGCGGGCGATATTGGCCGACGTCACCGCGACGAATTCTTCTTTCGTCAACCGGCCGGTGTGGACGCCGGCGGTCCAGAGCAGCGGCATGCGGTCCTCAAGCCCGCCGGTGCCGTTCGGGATCTTGCGAAAATCACCGGCCCCCAATCGCTTCTGTTCGGTCGTAAACGCGCAGTGATCGGTCGCAACCACCTGCAACGAGCCCGACTGGAGCCCGGCCCATAAACTGTCCTGATGGCTCTTGTCGCGGAACGGCGGCGACATCACCCGCCGCGCCGCATGATCCCAATTCCTGTTTTCATATTCGCCGGCATCCAGCAGCAGATGCTGGATCAGCGGTTCGCCGAACACGCGCTTTCCGGCGGCCCGTGCCCGTGCAATCGCCTCATGCGCTTCGCGGCAACTGGTATGCACGATGTAGACCGGCGAGCCCGTCATATCGGCGATCATGATGGCGCGGTTGGTGGCTTCGCCCTCGACCAGAGGCGGCCGTGAATAAGCGTGGCCTTCGGGACCGGTGATGCCGCGTTCAAGCAGCGCTTCCTGCATCCGCGCCACGACGTCGCCGTTCTCGGCATGCACCAAAGGCAGCGCGCCGAGATGGGCGCAGCGCGCGAACGAGTTGTACAGCTCGTCGTCATTGACCATCAACGCGCCCTTGTAGGCCATGAAGTGCTTGAAGGTGTTGATGCCGTAGGTTTTGACCACGGTCTCCATCTCGTCGAACACCTGTTTCGACCACGACGTCACCGCCATGTGGAAGCCGTAGTCGCAGGCCGCCTTCTCGGATTTGCGGCGCCAGTCCTGATACGCCGCCAGCATCGATTGCCCGGGATCGGGAATGCAGAAGTCCACGACCATGGTGGTGCCACCGGATAGCGCTGCCTTGGTGCCCCATTCGAAATCGTCTGCCGACACGCTGCCCATGAAGCCGAGTTCGAGATGGGTATGCGGATCGATGCCGCCCGGCATCACATAGCAGCCGCCGGCGTCGATCACCTCGGTGCCGGTCGGCGCGTCGAGGGCCGGACCGGCCGCGACGATGGTGCCGTCGTCGATCAGGACGTCGGCGCGCGCGGAGTGATCGTGGTTTACCACCGTGCCGCCGCGGATCAGGATCGTCATGGAATCTCCGAACAACTTAACTGCATGCACGGCGATGCGCGCCTGCGACGCCGATGTTCTCCAGTCTAGCGAGCGCGCACCGCGTGCACAGGGTAAAATTTTTGCAACGCTAATAGCATGGCGGCTATTTGAATTCCCCGACCAGAAAGTCGATCAGTGCGCGCACTTTTGCCGAAGGCCTGCGGCCACCGGGAAAAATCGCGTGGACATCGACCGGCTCGATCCGGTAGCTGCGAAGAAGCGGGACCAGCGAGCCCGCCTTGACCTCCGGCCCGGCCATCACCGTTGAGGCGAGGGCGATGCCGAGCCCCGCCATCACGCTGGCAAAGGCGCCAGGCCCTGAATCGGTGTGAATCCTGCCGCGTACATCGACCGATACTTCGGTGCCGTTCTTTGTGAACGACCAGCTATCGCGACCGAAATTACCCGGTCCGAAGATGCAATCATGCGATGCCAGATCGGCGGGCGTCCTCGGCGTGCCGTGCGCCTTCAGATAAGAAGGCGATGCCACGACCATCCTCTCCAGTCTCTGGAGCTTCCGCGAACCGAACGTCGAATCGTTCAAATCGCCGAGGCGAATGGCGAGGTCGGCGCCTTCGGCGACGAGATCCTGCCGCGCATCGACGACCGCCATTTCGACCCGCAGCATCGGATGCGCGGCGAGGAACTTCGGCAGGCGCGGAATGATCTCGCGTGTTCCATAGAGCACCGGTATGGCGAGGCGAATAATGCCGCGCAGCGAATCCAGACCGCGTGCGGCGTCTTCGGCATTCTCGATATCAGTGAGAATTTCTCGGGCGCGATCGAGAAACAGCGCGCCGGCATCGGTCACCGCGATCTGGCGTGTCGTGCGCAGCAGCAGTTTGACGCCGAGCCTCGCCTCAAGCTCGCCGATGATGCGCGAAACCGACGGCTGCGACAGGCCGAGCTCACGCCCCGCGCGAGAAAAGCTGCCGCTTTCCGCGGCCCGCACGAAAACCGCCAATTCCTGTAGCCGGTCACTCATTTGTATTTCAAATATATATTGTCCGTATTTGCCGTATACCCCATTTTTTGCAAATGGGACAGATTGGCCCCGGATCCTCGGAATTGCTTCCGGTTCTCGACCGCCTGACGGCAAACCGGATGACCTGAAGCGGGCCCAGCCGGCGCGTCAGCGCCGGCCTCTTCCAAGATCGAGAATTCAATACGCGGCGGCGTCGCCGAACGGCTTCGTGCGCCCTCACACAACAGAAGGATCGTGTCATGTCCAAACTGAATGGAAAAATCGCCGTTATCACCGGCGGCTCGAGCGGTATCGGCCTCGCGGCTGCCAAAAGATTTGTCGAGGAGGGCGCCCATGTGTTCATCACAGGCCGACGCCAGAGCGAGCTCGACAAGGCCAAAGCCGAAATCGGCCGCAATGTGACCACGGTGCAGGGCGACGTCGCCGATCTCGGCGATCTCGACCGGCTTTATCAGACGGTCAAAGATCAAAAGGGCGCGCTTGATATTGTCATTGCCAGCGCCGGCTTCGTCGAACGCGTTCTCACCCAGGATGCTACACCGGCGCATTTCGACAAGACCTTCGGCGTCAACGCGCGTGGGGTCTATTTCACCGTGCAGAAGGCGTTGCCTTTGATGCGCAAGGGCGGATCGATCGTGCTGGTGTCGTCCGCCTTGCATCTGAAAGGTTTCCCCGAGCACGGCACCTATGCGGCCACCAAGGCGGCCGTCCGTTCGTTTGCTCGGACCTGGGCAATGGAATTGAAGGACCGCGGAATCCGTGTGAACACGCTTTCGCCGGGCGCGATCGACACCCCGATCATCGACGGCCAGTTCAAGACCAAAGAAGAGGCCGACGGCGCGCGTGCTTTCTTCTCGACGATCACGCCGTTGGGGCGGATCGGCCGTCCTGAAGAGATGGCTGCGGCGCTTCTGTTCCTGGCGTCCGACGATTCCAGCTACAGCACCGGCATCGATCTCGCCGCCGACGGTGGAATTACCCAGGTTTGAGCCAGATTGACCGGATTTTGGGATCGGCGGTGAGCCGCCGATCCCCTGCGCCAAGCGAAGCCCAGCCATTTGCGCGTCCGTTGGCCCTTGCGCCGTTGAAACCATGGCGGCACACTTGCGCGTAAAGCGCTGAACCGCCAAGCGGTCTGCAACAACAACGATCCAAGGGACGGAACATGGCGGCGACGCGGATCGACTGCGATATCCACCCCGCGATAGGTGGCACGCGCACCACGCTGTTGCCCTATCTCGACGATCACTGGAAAGAACAGGTGGTCAGCCGCGCGATCGACGGCCTCGACCTCAACAGCTATCCGCCGAACATGCCGCTCTCTGGCCGCGCCGACTGGCGGCCCAAAAATGGCAAACCCGGCAGTGATCTCGCGATGGTTCAGCGCGGCGCGTTCGAGCAGTTGGGCGCGAGCCACGCGATCTGCAACGTGTTGTACGGCGCGCAAGCCGTTTACGATCCCTATATGGCGTCCGCCTTCTGCAAGGCGATCAACGACTGGATCGCGGCCGAATGGCTCGACCGCGATCCTCGTCTGCGTGCTTCGATCGTGATCCCGTTGCAGGCGCCGGATCTGGCGATCGAGGAAATCGAACGAAGAGCCGGCGACAACAGGTTCGTCTCCGTGCTGGTGCTGGCGCAAGGCGAAAGCCTGCTCGGCCGGCGGCACTATTGGCCGGTGTGGCAGGCCGCCGAGAAACACAGACTGCCGATCGCGATCCATGCCGGCAGCGCGTATCGGCAGGCGCCGAGTTCGGTCGGCTGGCCGTCCTATCGTTACGAATTTTATCTGGCCGAAGCGCAGGCGTTTCAGGCCCAGGTCCTCAGCCTGATCTATGAGGGCGTGTTCCTGAAATTTCCGAAGCTCAAGGTGGTGCTGATGGAATCCGGCATCACCTGGCTGCCGGCCTTCATGTGGCGGGCGAACAAGACCTGGCGCGGCGTCCGTGTCGAAGTGCCGTGGGTCGATCGCGACCCGGCGGCGATCATGCGCGACCATGTCCGCCTGACCACGCAGCCGTTCGACAGTCCACCCGACGCGAAAAGCGTTGCCGACATCATCGACATGATCGGGTCGGACAAGATGTTCCTGTTCTCATCCGATTATCCGCACTGGCAGTTCGACGGGGACGACGCGATCCCGCCGCATCTGCCGGCAAGTCTTGTTTCGCGCATGTGTGCCGACAACCCGCTTGAAACCTTTCCGCGGCTTTCGCTCGCCGCCTAGATCATGATCCAGAGATAAAGGAGGATCGCATGAGTGATGTCATCGACCGCCCGCTGCTCGATCAGGAAGTCTCCGCCAGGACGCGGTTCCGGATCGTCGACTGCGATGTTCATCCGAGCCTGCATGCGAAAAGCGATCTCAATCCGTTCCTGCCCAAGCGCTGGCAGGAGCATCTGAAGACCTACGGCGATCACCTGCGCACGCCCTATATGGGGACCACCCCTTACCCGCGATCTTCGCCGCTGATCTCGCGCCGCGATGCCTGGCCGCCGACCGGTGGGCCGCCCGGTTCCGATCTCGATTTCATGCGCAAGCAGTATCTGGATCCCTACGATGTCGAGTTCGGCGTGTTGCAGGTGCTCGACATGTTCATCTTCTCGCAGCAGAACCTGGAATGCGGCGCCGCGATCCAGCGCGCGGTCAATGAGTGGCAGCTCGCGCACTGGACCAGCCGCGATCCGCGGTTGAAGGCCTCCATTCTGGTCGGGCAGGACGGTACCGATCTGGCGGTCGCCGAAATCGAGCGTTGCGCCAAAGTCGGCCAATATGTGCAGATCAACATCTCGCCGCGGGCCAATGAGCCGATCGGCCGCCGCCGCTATTGGCCGATCTATGCGCGCGCGCAGGAATTGGGTCTGCCGCTCGGCATTCACACCGGCGGCTATGGCGGTCATTCCCCGGCGGCCGGTGGCTGGCCGTCTTATTATGCCGAAGAGCACCAGTCGAACGCGCACACCATGTCTTCGGCACTGACGAGCCTCGTGCTCGAAGGCGTGCTGGAGCACTTCCCGCGCCTGAAGGTCGTCTTCATCGAAGGCGGCTTTGGCTGGATTTCATCCACGCTGTGGCGGATGGACCAGCACTTCGAACGTTTCCGTGACGAGGTGCCCCATCTCAAGCGCAAGCCCTCGGAATATGTGCGGGAACATTTCTGGTTCACCACGCAGCCGGTCGACGAGCCGGACGAAGCGAGGCATCTGCGCTCCCTGATGGAATGGGTTGGCTTCGATCGCCTGCTGTTTTCGTCGGACTATCCGCATTGGGATTTCGACGATCCGCGCTTCGCTTTCAAGACGCCGCTCAGCGAGGCCGAAAGGATCATGATTTTCCAGACCAACGCGCGCGCCGTCTACAAATTTTGATCGCAAAGTACTGATCGTTCGCCATGGCCCGTCACATCGTCGCCCGGACCACCGACATCCCGCCGGGAACCAACAAGGTGGTCACGCTCGACGGCCGCGACGTGGTCGTGTTCCACGCCAATGGCGAGTTCTTTGCGCTGCTCAATCGCTGTCCGCACGCGGGTGCGCCGCTTGATCAGGCGGCCTGCATAGCGCGGCTGACCTCGCCGGAACCCGGGGTGTATCAGCGCTCGCGCGTCGGCGAATGGCTTCGTTGCGCCTGGCACGGCTGGGAATTCGACATGCGCAACGGCCAGTCCTGGTTCGATCCCAAGCGCGTGAAGGTCAGAACCTATCCGGTCGTGGTCGAAGATGGCGAGACGCTCGCCAAAGGACCCTATGTGGCGGAGACCTTTTCGGTTCACGTTGAAGACAACTATGTGATCGTCGAGACCTGAGCTGACTCTTTTGCTCGCAAGATACCAAGGCAATGCTATAAGGCCGCTAGTGTCCCGATTCCGAAGTTCGTCACATTTTACGGAGCCACGTTTCGAACTTCGGAATCGAAAGGACACTAGCAAACCTATTGATCTAGTGTGGCTTTGGTTCAGAAGTCCGCATAACGAACTCGCGGCGATAATGATGCGGACTTCTGAACCGCCACACTAGCTACGATCAGGATCAGGTACGAGCCGATGTCAAAACAGTCGATGCGCGAGGAGGCCGAGCGGCTGATCCGCGAAGCCATGGCGCGCAAGCCGCTGGTGGTCAAAGAAGGCCATACCCGCATCGAGGCGGTTTGCGGTAAATGCGGCGCACCGAACCGAGTCTCCGCCGAACGCGGCGTGACGCGGGCGAAATTCGTCTGCAAGCAGTGCGGACACAAGCAGGAGACGTTGTAAACCGCTTCGAGGAGAGCACATGGGTGCAGCGGACGGATTGGAGCCGATCGAGACTGCCAGCGCCGACCAACTAAGTTCACTCCAGCTTGTGCGCCTGAAAGAGGCGGTCAGCCGCGCCTACAGCAAGGTGCCGCATTACAGGCGCGCCTTCGACGCCGCCGGCGTCCATCCTGATCATCTCAGGCAGCTTTCCAGCAAGACCAACCGAACCAAGCAAAACATA
>CAVVLH010000056.1:0-46614 GCA_963748805.1 uncultured Alphaproteobacteria bacterium
CGACTCACGGCGACCCGACGGATCGAAAGCCACAGCTTTTCGCCACGGCATGACTCGCGAGAGGATTGCGCGCAGCAGAAACGGCAAGTAGCAGGCGCCAAACAACAACCGAGGTTCGATGTTGCCGCCCGCAACAAACCCCTTTGAACGACGGCCGGTATCCACATAGTCAGACATCGACGTCACCTCCCGATTATGGTGTTGCGCGTGAAATTGCGGTAACACCGGAAACAGATTTGCTTCGGTCATTCTCATGTCGGCTGCCTATCCATCAGCGCGGCCCGCGCTCTGGTGACAAAATCAGGTGTGACGCGTTCTTCTCCGGCACGGCGCGCGCCGCTTTCGGCGGCATCGCGCAGACGCTTGGCGGCGGAGATGCGCACCAGGACCGGATGGGCCTCCAGCACTTCGTCGAGCAGCGCCTTGGCTTCGTCGCTCCAGAGAATTTGCTCGTGCAGCCGCGCCGGCGTTGGATCGACGCGATCGAGGTCGGCCGCGAGCGGAAGAATGTTGAACAGCGCATCGAACAGCGCGTTACAGACTTCCTGCACCAGGTAGGTCGCGCCGGAATAACCCATGAAAGGCGTGCCGGTATGACGGCGGATCACCGCGCCGGGGAATGACGCAGGCACATAAATCGCTCGACCGCCGGATTCGGCCAGATACATGCGCTCGTTGTAACTACCGAACAGGATCAGCGGCGGCTTTTCGCGCACGGCCGATCGGACGGCATCGTTGTCGGGCTTGACGCCGGCTTTACGCGCAAACGAAAACGTGCACGGCAGCCCCATTTCGGCTTCGAGGAAGCGTCGAACGCCGCGGGCATAGGTCTCGTTGGCGACGATGGCAAAACTCGCGGTGCCGAAAAAGTCCTGCGTCACCGAGCGCCAAAGGTCCCACAACGGCTTGATCGTGGTGTGCTTCTCGCGTTCGATAAACGGCTCGGGATCGATACCGAGCAATTCGCCGAGCTTGCGCAGGAATTTGGTCGTCGAATGAAGACCAATCGGGGCTTGCAGATACGGACGCTCCAGCGCCTCGCAGAGCATCCGGCCAAATTCCCGGTACATGCAAACATTGACGTCGGCATTCACCAGCTTCGGGATATCAGCCAGGTGGCTGCCGAGCGGGAACACCATGTTGACTTCGGCGCCAATGCCCTCGATCAGCCGACGAATTTCGGCGAGATCGGACGGCATATTGAAGGTACCGTAGATCGGCCCGATGATATTGACGCGCGGCTTGACGCCGTCCGTGCGCGGCTTGCGCTCCGGTATCTTCTTGACGCCGTATTCCTTCCAGAGCCAGACGATGGCGCGGTCGGCGCTCTGCCACTGATCCTCGTCGATGGTGCGCGGCAGGAACCGCTTGATGTTGGTCCCCTCCGGCGTCACACCACCGCCGATCATCTCGGCGATTGACCCGGTGACGACCACCGCGGGCAAATACGGATCGAGCACGCGATGCGCGCGCTTCATGGCGCCTTCGGTTCCGGTCTGCCCGAGTTCTTCCTCACCGAGCCCCGTGACCACGATCGGCAACTCGTGCGGCGGTAGCGCGTCGGTATAATGCAGCACCGAGGTAACCGGCAGGTTCTCGCAACCGACCGGGCCATCGATGATGACCTGCATACCCTTCACCGCGGTGAAGGCATAAACCGCGCCCCAATAGCCGCCCGCGCGATCATGGTCGAGCACAAGCATCAGATCATCTCCTCGGCTTTGCGCTTTTTCGCCTGGGCTTCGATCTGCTTTCTGTACTTCTCGCGGAAGGCCACGTTTTCCTTGGGCGTGTCTTCCCATACGCCCGCGGAATGGCCTTCACCGACGTCGCCAAAGAATTCCTTCATTTCGTCGAAGCGCGATTGGTTACCGAGTGCGGCATTGACGACCTGCGCGAGCGACCCCGTACCGGCGACGCCGAACAGTGGCCGCGCCGAGATCAGATTGGTGAAGTAAAGCGACGGGATCGCCCTTGCTTTGGCCTTTTGCACCACCGGTGTGGTGCCGATCGCCAGATCCGGCTTGAATTCATCGACTGCCGCGAAATCCATCTCCAGCGACGCGCGGTATTGAACCCGCGCGCCCCTGGCTTCCAACCATTCACGATCGGTATCGGACCACGGCGTTCGCGGGCAGGCAGTCCCGACATAGGGCACGCGCGCGCCGCTCTCGATCAGCAGCCGCGCAACCAACAGCTCCGAGCCTTCATAGCCAGAGACCGTGATACGCGCATCGATCGGCTTTGCCGCCAGCGCCGCCTTGATCATCGGCAGGAAGCGGTTCTTGGCGGCGTCGATCTTGTCGCGTCCGATGTTGCAGGCGGTACCGATCAATTCCAGCCAGGCCTCGGTGCCGTCATGCCCGACCGGCGCAGAGCCAACGATCTTTCGTCCCGCAAGATCGAACTGGCGAAAACTCGCGGTATAGAACGGGTGAATGGCCGCAACAACGGAGCAGTCCAGCGCCGCATAAAGCTCACGCCATTCGCGGGTGGGAACCACGGGTCCCGCCGCAAGCCCGAGCGGCTCCAGCATCATGCCGATGCCGACGGGATCGGCGGGAAACATCTCGCCCACCAAAGTCACCGTCGGCCGCTCGCTCTTGCCGCCGCGCGGCGCCTGCACCGGCCCCTGCTCGACTTCCTTGCGGGCATATTCGAGCATCGCAGCCGCCAGCACGTCCTTCGCCTCGGCATGGGTCGGCACGCCAAAGCCCGGGACGTCAATGCCGATGATGCGCACGCCGTTGATTTCGTCCGGCAACAGATCGAGCGGCACGCCCGACGCGGTTGGAACGCAGAGATTGGTGATAATGATGGTGTCGTAGAGTGCCGGATCAGCGAGCTTGAAAACCGCTTCACGGATGTCCTCGAACAGCTTGCCAGTGACCAGCGTTTCAGAGTTGAACGGGACGTATCCGACGGTGCGCCGGGCGCCATAGAAGTGCGATGTGAAGGTCAGGCCATAGACGCAACACGCCGATCCGGAGAGGATCGTGGCGGTGCGGCGCATCCGCAAGCCCACGCGCAGCGAGCCGAAAGCGGGACACATGCTTTGCGGCTGATCGTGCGGGCCTTTGGGGTAATCGGCGGCGTAACGATCGAGAATGTCGCTTTTGCCGGCCGCGCTGGCCGCGGCTTTGAGCTCGGCGGCGCCGGCGTGACACCCCAGGCCGTCGCTTTTGGTTGCGGCTTCGTTCGGCGTCGCAGAGGCCACCTCTTCAGCCGCAACTTCCACCTCGACAGGCTCATTCACGACAAACTCAGCGATCGCGCCGGCATATCGAGGAAGAATAACGTTCATGTTGCGCTCCGCATGATACTGGTCTCACGCGGCGTCGTAGACGACTTCGAGCGACGGCTTGTCGATGACGGACTTGCCGCACATGTCTTCCATCGTCGCGGGCTCGAGCACGACGCCCCGGCCGACCACCTCACCCTTGAAAAGGCCAAGCAGACCGTCTTGCGTCAACGGCGTCGGCCGCACCGGGGGCGCGAGACCGACATTCTCGGCGAGCGTTTCGAACAATTGCGACCATTGCCCGCCGGGCAGGCCGATGATTTCGTAGTTGGCGCTCTTCTTGCGGATGTCATCGTCGGCGGGGATCGCCGCGAGCACGGGAATGCCGACGGTCTGCGCGAAGGCCGCCGCTTCCCCGCTGCCGTCATCCTTGTTGATAACCATGCCTGCGACGCCGACATTACCGCCGAGCTTGCGGAAATATTCTACCGCCGAGCAAACATTGTTGGCGACGTAAAGCGACTGCAGGTCGTTCGATCCGACGACGATCACCTTCTGGCACATGTCGCGTGCGATCGGCAGTCCGAAACCGCCGCACACGACATCGCCGAGGAAATCGAGCAGCACGTAGTCAAAACCCCATTCGTGGAAGCCGAGCTTTTCCAGGAGCTCGAAGCCGTGAATGATCCCCCGGCCGCCGCAGCCGCGCCCGACTTCAGGGCCGCCGAGCTCCATTGCGAACACGCCGTCGCGCTTGAAGCAGACGTCGCCGATCTTTACTTCTTCGCCCGCGAGTTTCTTTTTCGACGATGTTTCGATTATGGTCGGGCAGGCGCGACCGCCGAACAATAGCGAGGTTGTATCGCTCTTGGGATCGCAGCCGATCAACAGTACTTTCTTGCCTTGCTGCGCCATCATGTAGGACAGATTGGCAAGGGTAAAACTCTTGCCGATACCACCCTTGCCGTAGATCGCGATGATCTGGGTTTCCTTGGTGACGGGTGTCGTCACCGGCGCATCCGGCTCGATCGCCGCTTCGGCCCGGAGCGCATCTTTCATGTTGATTTGAGGCACGACATTCATGGAAGCGAACTCCAGTCCAGAACCATTTTGAGGCAAGAGGCATCGTTGAACGCGATGCTGTAGGCGTCGGTCGCGGCCTTCGCGCCTCGGCGATGGCTGATGAGACCGTCGAGCGACAGGCGTCCGGATTCAATCAGCGCCCTGGTCGCGACAAGATCGGACTGCTGCCACTCGGCCGCGACGCGCAGGCGCGCCTCGCGCATGAAGGCCGGCGGAAAAGCAAACGACAGCCGATCGCTATAGAATCCGGCGAGCACGATTTCACCGCCCGGCGCGATGCGCCCGATCAGCGAATCCAGAAGGCTCGCATCGCCGCTGACGTCGTAGATATTTTTATAATCGCGTCGGCTATCATGTTCGGGATCAATCACGCCATAGCCGACCGCACCACCGGCACGCACGGGGTTTTTCTCCCACACCGTCGGAGGTTCGTTGCGAAGCGCGATCGATATGCGCGCCAGTAGTCGGCCCAGCACGCCGTGACCGACAATGCAGTCCGGGGCGGAGGCGCCTTTTGCGGCGATGGCGTGATAGGCGGTCGCCGCCAGCGCCAACAATATGCCGCGATCGCCGAGCTGCTGATCGATCGGCACCACCCGCTTCGCCGGGACCACCAGCCGCGATGCCGAGGCACCGAACAGACCGCGCACCTCGCCGAAGCATTTGGCGCCAGGAACGAACACGCGTTGGCCCGGATAAAGGCCGCTGGAAGATCCGGCCTCGACCACGCGTCCAACTGACTCGTAGCCAGGAACCAGCGGATATCCCATTCCCGGAAATGGCGGCATCCGGCCGGACCATAACAACCGTTCGGTCCCGGTGCTGACGCCGCTCCAATCGACATCGACCACAACGTCGTCGGGAGTTGGAGCGGTCAAGGCAAGCTTGGTGAGCTCAACTTGCTCCGGCTGCTTCAAGACCACCGCGATGGTTTCCATCGCTCACTCCAATTCTGGATGCGGAGCCTTACACTCCAATTGTCATGCTAGACTTACATTTCGGAGTGTCAACATCAATTAACAGATTTATTGACGGCCCGTGCCGTGATGAGGCTTGTGAGCAACGGCATTGGGCTAGGGTGCAGTGCGATGTCGGAGAAGCCGGAATCCCCGAGCATTTCCTGCAGTCTTTCGAAGGTCCTGGGCCGGCCGCTGCCCATCGCCAAGAGATAAAAGGCAAAATAGGCGTCACCGATCGCCTCCGTGCCTCTGACGCCCGACATCGGTTCTGCAATCAGCAGCGTCCCGTTCTCAGGAAGGACGCCGCGGATCGCACGCAGCAGCGTCATCACATCGGCGTCGTCATGGTCATGGATCACGCGCACCAGCGAGACGATGTCGGCGCCCTCGGGAAGCCGGCTGGTCAGGAAACTGCCGCCGATCGCGACCGCACGCGAAGCCAGCCCCTCGTTGCGAAAACGTCGGCTGGCCTCGTCCGCTACCGCTGGCAGATCGAACAGCACGCAACGCAATTTGGGCGAACGCGCCGCGACCGCGCTGAGAAATGCGCCATCTCCTCCGCCGACATCGAGCAGGCAGCGATGATGGCTGAACGAATAGGAATGAAGAACTTGCTGTGCGATCATCGGCTGCGACGCCGACATCAGCGCGGTATACGGCGCGACCGCGTCACGACCGAGCGCTGCCGGCTTGCCGGCCTTCGCATAGGGCCAGTAGGAGGCAAGCTCCCCTGCCCCGGTTTCGCCGCGCAGCAACGTGACCGGATCCCTGAGGTCGCTGTAGAGCATGGCGTGATGTTCGATCATCGCGATAACGCCGGGATTGCCCATCAACGCCGCCCCGAGCGGCCCCAGCCCATACCGATCGCTGCTGCGGCGTTGCACCAGTTTCAACGACGTCGCGGCGTCGAGCAGCAGTATTGTTGAATCAACCGGTAACGACACGCGCGAGGAAAGCTCACTCGCGCTGACCGGCCCGTCCGCCAGATGATGGAACAGTCTCAAGCGAACGCAAGCCAGCAAGATCTGTGAATAGACAAATCCGGCGCACAGATCGAACAACGCGCCGGCGCGCCGGCGCGCAATCGGCCGCAGGAGTACAAAAGTGCTTGAAAATCGCTGGAAAGCGAGATTACTCAAGATCGAGTCGCGCAAGCCCAATAGCCGATCATGCAGCGACAGGGTCTGCGATGCAGGCTTCATATTGTTACCCGATCGACCGGCCTCCGCATCACCGTGGGCGGCCGTGGTCATGATCGCTAGGCCGCGAATTGCGCGAGTTTAGCCGGTACCAGGCGCTTGGCTTCCGAGAGCATCAGCGAGCGCAGCTCGGCGCCGTTCGGGCACGGCGGCATCGCGTCGATCGCACCACGCACCAGTTCGTGCAGTCGATAAAGCGCGCCATCGAGCCCGAGCTCGGTCACGGCGCTGGGGCGTCCCAATGCCAGATCGCGACCGACCGGCTTGCCGATCTCGGCTTCGTCCGCCGCCGCATCGCGAATGTCGTCGGCGACCTGATAGGCCTCGCCAAGCTTCTCGCCGACCATCCGCCACGGCTCGGCATCAGCGCCGGCAGACGCCGCGCCGGCGACGGTAGCGGCCGCAAAAAGCGCTCCGGTTTTGGAACGGTGATAGTGGGCGAGATCGATATGTGGCTCGCATTCCCAGGCCTGCCCCGCGACGATGCCCGAGGGCACGCCGACGGATTGGGCGACCGTCAAGGTAAGCGTCGCCAACCGTTCCGGCGCGCATTGAATTCGCGCCAGCGTCTGAAACGCCAGCACGATCAGCGCATCGCCCGTCAACACCGCGAGCGGCTCGCCAAAAGCCTTGTGAACCGAGGGCCGTCCTCGGCGCGTCTCCGCGGCATCGAAGCAAGGCAGATCGTCGTGGACCAGCGAGGCGCAGTGCAGCAGTTCGAGCGCTGCGCCCGCCGCCTCGGTCGCAAGCGGGTGGTCTTCGCCGCATGCCGCCGCCACGCTGTGGCACAGCCGCGGCCGGACTCTGGCGCCGCGGGGAAACACCGCGTAACGCATCGCCGCCGCCAGCCGGGGAGGACATCCCGGGACCTCGGCCCGCCCTATCGCTTCGGTCAACGCACGTTCGATGCGGCTGGTGACATCCATGGCAGGCTCCCGGGCTGGGCCAACTTATGTCAAGTTGACTTGTCATACTAAGTGTAAATAAATATAGACACATGTCAATCGACAACGCGGAGCCGGCGGCCACATGCCCAAAGATCGTGTCGTCGTCGTCGGCGCTGGCATTGCTGGATTGGTTTCAGCCTTTGCGTTGGCAGCACGTGGCCTCGACGTCACCGTGCTTGAACGTCGCAACACGCCCGGCGGCAAGATGCGGCAAATAGCGATCGGGCCGGCGCAGATCGACAGCGGCCCGACCGTTTTCACCATGCGCTGGGTATTCGACGATTTGTTCGCCGCCGCAGGCAAAAATCTCTCCGATCACGTCCGCCTGCAGCCGCTGGAAATGCTGGCGCGGCACGCCTGGGACGAAAATTCCCGGCTTGATCTGTTCGCCGATGAAAAACGCACGACCGATGCCATTGGAAGGTTCGCAGGCGCGGCGGACGCCGATGGCTATCGCGCCTTCTGCCGCGACACCAAGCGGATCTACGAGATTCTCGAAGAGCCGTTTCTGCGCGCACCGCAAGCCAGCATGGCCGGACTGATCAGCGCCGGCGGTTTGCGCGGGCTGATGCGATTGCCGCAGATCAAGCCGTTCTCGTCGATGTGGTCGGCGCTGGGGCAGTATTTTCGGGATCCGCGGCTGCAGCAGCTATTCGGCCGCTACGCGACCTATTGCGGTTCATCGCCTTATCTCGCGCCTGCAACCCTCATGCTGGTGGCGCATGTCGAACGATCCGGTGTCTGGAGCATCGAGGGCGGCATGCACGCGCTCGCTTTGGCGCTGGCCGACGGCGCGAGATCCTTCGGCGCGACGATCCGCTACGGCCAGGAAGTCAGCGAGATATTGATCGACTGCGGCCGGGCGGGCGGCGCTCGGCTTGCGAACGGCGAGCGGATCGAAGCCGACGCCGTGATCGTCAACGCCGATGTGGCAGCGGTTGCCGGCGGCTTGTTCGGCGTTGTTGCGCGCCGCGCCGCCGCTGTCACTTCACCGCGCGCCCGCTCACTGTCAGCGGTAACGTGGAGTGTCGTCGCGAAGACCAACGGTTTTCCGCTCGATCTCCACAACGTATTTTTCTCGCGCGCCTACCGCGCCGAATTCGACGACATCTTCCGCCACGACACGCTACCGAGAGAACCGACGGTCTATGTCTGCGCGCAGGATCGCTGTGGCGCGGAACCACGCCGTGACGGCGACGAGCGACTCCTGGTGCTCGTCAATGCGCCGGCGAATGGCGACCGGCATTCCTATGATGCAGCGGAGGTGGAACAATGCGCCCAGCGAACATTCCAGACGTTGGAGCGGTGCGGCCTTCACATTCAATCGCGGCCGGAAGCGACCCAGATTACGACGCCGGGAGATTTCAACAAGATGTTCCCGGCGACGGGCGGCGCGCTCTACGGCCGCAGCTCTCACGGATGGACCGCGTCGTTTCAGCGGCCGGGAGCGCGAACGAAAATACCGGGACTGTATCTGGCGGGGGGCAGCACGCATCCGGGCCCGGGCGTGCCGATGGCGGCGCTGTCGGGCCGCTCGGCGGCCTCGAGCCTGCTCGCGGACCTGACTTCGCGAGGGTGGTCCACGCCAACGGCTATGCGTGGTGGTACATCGACGCGCTGAGCGACGACGGCCAAAGCGGCATCACCATCATTGCCTTCATCGGCAGCGTCTTCTCACCCTATTATGCCCTCGCTCGACGCAGAGGCATTACTGATCCGCTCAACCATTGCGCGGTCAATGTGGCGATCTATCGCAAAGGCGGAAATCGCTGGGCCATGACCGAGCGGCCGCGTCATGCGGTCAGCCGAACGACGAACTCGTTCACTGTTGGCCCAAGTCAGCTGTCCTGGGACGGGAAGTCGCTGATGATCCGCCTCAACGAGATCTCCGTGCCCATTCCTGGTCGCGTCTGCGGCACCGTGCGCGTCGTGCCGACCGCCATCACAAGGCAGTCCTTTTCCCTGAACGAAGATGGCAATCATTGGTGGTGGCCGATCGCGCCATGCGCGCGGGTTCAGGTCGCACTGGACCGCCCGCATCTTCGTTGGCAAGGCGACGGCTATTTCGACATGAACAGCGGTGATGCGCCGCTCGAACGAGGCTTTAGCGATTGGCAATGGTCACGCGGCGCCATGCAGGACGGCACGGCCATACTTTATGAGGCCCATCGCCGTGATGGCAGCCGCTTCGATCTCGCCGTCAAATTCGATCCACAAGGCCGAATGCAGGCCTTCGAGCCGCCGCCCGCGGTCCTGCTAAAGCGCACAGGCTGGAAGGTCGGGCGAAGCGTCCGCAGCGAGGGCGAGGCAAAAATTATTAGGACGCTGGAAAATGCGCCGTTCTATGCCCGTTCGGTCGTTTCAGCCAAACTGCTCGGCGAGCCCGTCACTTTGATGCATGAAAGCCTCTCGCTCGATCGATTCAAGATGCCGATCGTGCAGGCGATGTTGCCGTTCCGAATGCCGAGGGCGCGCAAGTAAGGCTGTTCATCATGAGGAGCTAATTCTCTCAGGATGATGGCGGCGGATTTTGCTGCTTCGCCCGCTCAGCTTCCTTCTTCCGGTCCAGGCGCCTGCCAACGAGTTCAAGAATACCCCAGCATAAGGCGAACAGCGCAACGACGAAGAATTCGATAAAGCCGAGATAATTTTCCATGAGGCTTACGCCCAACTCACCAGCGGTGGCATCGAACTCAGGATGGTCTCGATATTCCCGCCGGTCTGTAGTCCAAACATGGTGCCGCGGTCGTAGAGCAGATTGAATTCGACATAGAGCCCGCGGCAGGCAAGCTGCTGAGCACGCTCGGCCTCGGTCCACGGCTCCATCATCCGCCTGCGCACGATCCTCGGATAGACATCGAGCAGCGCCAGCCCGACCTCGCGCGTGAAGGCAAAATCCTTGGCGAAATCGCCGGTGTTGAGGTGATCGTAAAAGATGCCGCCAACGCCTCGCGCCTGATTGCGATGCGGCAGGAAGAAGTATGTATCGGCCCACGCCTTGAATTTTTCATAGTAGGACGCGTCGTGCAGTTCGCAGGCACGGCGCATCGCGGCATGGAACGTCACGGCATCTGGCGCATCCTGACGGCGCTGCTCGGGCAGCATCGGTGTCAGATCGGCACCGCCGCCGAACCAGCCCTGCGCGGTCGACAAAAACCGGGTGTTCATATGCACCGTCGGCACGCGCGGGCTGCGCGGGTGCATGATCAGGCTGATACTGGTCGAGACATAGTCGAGTTGCTTGCCGTCTCCTGGCAGCGTCTTCGCCATCTCCGGCGTCAGTCTTCCGTTCGCCGACGACGTATGTACACCGATTTTCTCGAATAGCCTGCCGCCGCTGAGAAAACCACCCGTGCCGCCCCCGCTGCCCGTGGCGCGTTTCCAGGGCTTGTAGGTGAAAATCGCAGGCTCGCCGGGAAACAGATCGGCCGGCGCCTCTCGTTCCAGCGCCTCGATTTCGGCGCAGATCCGGTCGCGAAGCGATTCGAACCAGATCTTTGCCTCAGCGCGCCGCGCTTCCGCAAGGTCAGTCGTGTCTCTGCTGATGGTGTCGGTATCGGGCATCTCAACCGCTTTAACGGAACGATCCGGTGCGCTGAAGCTGGTCGCGGCGCTCCAGGCGCGCGAACAGGTCGATGACCCAGACCACGCGATCCTCGATCGGCCGGGCGGCTTCGGTGGCTTCGGCGCTTCGCGTAATGGCGTCGCCGCGACGGCCTCAATCAGAAATCGGGTTTCGTCCAGTTGAGCGGCCGGGCCAAGTCGCCGGGCCGGCGCCCATTCCGTTTCCAGCAAGATCAGCATGCGCGCCAGTACCGCCAATTTGCGATTGGCGGAGACCACAGCGCGTCTCGAAACCGAATCAAGGCCGTTACGCTCCAGTTCGCGGCCGATCTCCGCATAGAGCGCACGCGCCGCGTAGATGCCGGGCCGACAGGCAAGCGGCAAATGCGCAATGCCAAGCGAGGCGCGGTCGTACAGGGCGTCTGCCGAATCAAGCAGCCGTTGGACGATTGCGGCAATCTGCGGGGTGAAGACCGGCTTTGCCAACCATGCATCCGGATCAATGCCGGTTTCGCTCTAGCCACTGAAGCGGCAAGTACAACCGCCCTGATCGCGCGTCCTCGCCAACGTCGCGGGCAATATTGGTAAGCTGCATTGCGACGCCAAGATCACAGGCTCGCGCGACAATATCAGGAGAACGTTGTCCCATCACCAGCGTCATCATCGCGCCGACACTGCCCGCGACCCGCGCCGCATAGGCATTGAGGTCCTTCAAAGTCTCGTAGCGGCGAACCTCCGCATCCCAGAGGAGGCCTTGCAGCAGAGCTTCAGGCAATTCGCGCGGGATGGAAAACCTTGCAACGACGTCGGCGAATAACCGGTCGGCGGGCAAATTCATCGGCTGGCCACGATAGGCGCGATCGAGCCGATCCTGCAATCGCGCCACTGCCGCCCCGCGATCGTTGCCCAGATCGACCGCGTCATCGGCCAGACGACAGAACGCATAAAGCGCAATGGCGGGATCTGCGACCTTTCGCGGCAACACTTTCGAAGCGGCATGAAAGGTTCGCGATCCGCCCTTCAGCAAAGCGCGGCAGGCGGCCATGTCGGTCAGATCAAGTCGTATCGTCATGTCGCCACCAAATCCGGAGTTGTCAGATGTTGAGCGTCGGGCACCAGCGAATCCAGCACACGCGCGGATGAGAGCACGCCGGGCAGGCCCGCCCCGGGATGGGTGCCGGCGCCGACGAGATATAGATTGGCGATGTCTTCGCTCTTGTTGTGCGGACGGAACCAGGCGCTTTGCGTCAGGATAGGCTCCAGCCCAAACGCCGCGCCACGGAACGATGACAGCCGGTCCTGGAAATCCTGCGGCGTCAGCATGCGCGAGGTGACGATCTGACTTTCGAGATCCGGCAGCATGGTCTTGCCGAGTTCATGCGCAATCGCGCGCCGGTATTTTTCCGCCGTCACGGTCCAGTCGGTACCGCTCTGCAGATGCGGCACAGGCGACAGTACATAAAATGCATCGCATCCATCGGGCGCCAGCGAGCGATCCGTCGCGGTCGGCCGATGAAGGTACAGGCTGAAATCGTCCGCCAGAATCTTGCGCTCGAAGATGTCGGTCAGCAATTCCTTGTAGCGCGGCCCAAGCAGGATGGTGTGGTGCGGCACGTCATCGTATTTGCGGCGCGTGCCGAAATACCAGACGAACAGGCTCATGGAGTAGCGGGCGCGCTCGATACGCCGGTTGCTCCAGCGCGATCGCGCCGATGACGGAAGCAAATAACGATAGGTCCACGCCGAATCGGCGTTGGACACGACCACATCGGCCGCGATCGCTTGGCCGGAAGCCAGGAGAACGCCGCATGCGGCACGATCGGCAACGATGATCTCGCGGACTTCTTCGCCGCAACGAACTTTGCCGCCCTGCCCTTCGATCAGCTTGATCAATCCTTCGACCAGGCGTCCCGTACCACCCAAGGCAAAATGGACGCCCCAGCGCCGCTCGAGGAACGCGATCAGGCAATAGATCGAGCTGGCGGTAAACGGGTTGCCGCCGATCAGCAGCGGATGGAAGCTGAACACCACGCGCAGCCGCGGGTCGCGGAAAAACTTCGATACCAGGCCATAGACGCTGCGATAGCTCGACAACCGGAGCATTTCCGGCGCGATCTTCGCCATGTCAGTCCATTTGCTGAAAGGCACGTCGCCGAGTTGCTCGAAGCCGACCTTGAAGATGTCCTCACTTACTTTCATGTAGGCGTCGTAGCCGTCAACGTCGTGAGGTGAAAATCGCGCGATCTCCGCGCGCATCGCGCCGGCATCGCCCGAGTAATCGAAATGCGAACCGTCCTGGAAACGAATGCGATAGAACGGCGACACCGGCACCAGCGTCACGTCATCGGACATCCTGCGTCCGCACAACTTCCACAATTCCTCGAACAGGAACGGCGCGGTGACGATGGTCGGCCCGGCGTCGAAGGTGAAGCCGTCCTGGCGGTACACATAAGCGCGGCCACCGGGCGCATCGAGTTTTTCCAGAACGGTGACGCGATAGCCTTTGGCGCCAAGTCGGACGGCGGCGGCCAATCCACCAAAGCCGCTGCCGATCACCACCGCATGCGGCCGGCGGTCATTCGGCTTTGCCGTCGTTGATCTGATCGGACTTGGATCGAGCATAGGCGATACTGTAATTATTTATTGACAGTTGCCTAGTCCATCGTTGTACATTTCGATTTACACATTTTGCGCCGCTTGCCCGGCCATGGTTGCGCGCGTGTATTTGAGGATCAGATCCGCGATCAATGTCGGCTGTTCCTCGTGCGCCAGGTGGCCGAGGGCCGGCACGCGCTCGATGATCGCTTGCGGCAAGATCTCCCGAACCTGTTTCGCAACGGTGGGCGATATCGACCGGTCGTTGGCGGCCGCCACCAGCACCAGAGCTGTCGCCAATCGCGGCAGATCATGCAACAGAGGCTCGAGCTTCCAGTTCGCCATCATGCGTAGCGCAGCGGCGACATGGGCGGGGCTGCACACCAGCTTGCGATAGAGCGCGATACCCCGATCATCGATGCTCGAACCGGTGTTCGCGATCAGCCGCTCGACCGCATTGGGGATCGAGGCCTGCCAAGCGAGCACGCGTGGAACCACGGGATTAAGCACAAGCAATTTCGCCAGCGGCGACAGCAGTTGGTTGGCAGCGCCGCCGAACGGCATGAAAGCGCCATTGAGGCTGACCAGCAGCCGCGGCGCGATTTTTTCATCGAGGCACATGCGCGCCAGGATCGCCGCCCCCGCCGAATGTCCCACCGCGACCTCCGGCGTGACACCGATCGCAACAAGAAGCCGGCTCAGATCAGTTGCCATGCCTGGCAGCGACAAACGGTGCGACGGCGGCGATTGCGTGAAGCCGTGCCCGGGCAACTCGGGTGCGATCACGTCGAAATGCTGCGCCAGCAACGGCAACAGCCCGCGCCATGAGTGCGTGGCGGCGCCCGTGCCATGAATCAGCAGCAGCGGCGTTCCCTCACCCATCCTCTGCACATGCCATCGGATTCCGGCAGCCACGACGAACGTGCTGGCATTCCGGTTGGGCCAGCCCGAGCCGTCCCTGCTCCAGACGAGGCCGGACATTGTTCACGCTGGCGGCGGTGACGAAACGCCGGCAAGGAAGGCATCGTAAGCCATGATGAACGCCTCCTTGGCTTCGAAATGCGGCATCGCGCCGGTGGGAAATATCTCGATCGTCCAGTTGGCCCGATCCTGAACCTGGGTCTTGTTCGAGTAGTCGACAAAATCTCCGCGCACGCCGTGGCTCATCCAGACCGGCAAGGTCAACGAATGGTAGATCCTGGAAATACCCTCACTGAACAAAAATCCGGATACGAAATAATACGGCGCATGCTGGGCGCCGGGTTGGTGCGTAGTCAGATAGTCATATTCGAGCAGGCCTTCGTCAATATTGCGTGAGCCCCAGGTCTTGTTCAGGAAATAACGGATTCCTGCGCGGCTGGTGAGCAGCCGGAAAAAGCCCTCGCTCCAAAGGGGAAACTCCAGAACGGAACGTAACCATGGCATGCCGCGCGTGCCGTCGCGCCACTTCGTGCTCGCATCCCGGCTTCGAAAGCCGGTCGGGCTGACCAGCGCAACGCTGCGGAACGCGAGCGGCATTTCGGTCACGGCGCGGGCGAGAAATTCGGATGACAGCGAAACCGCCAACGCGTCGATCGGGCTGCGGCCATGGACATTCTGAATTTCGCGCGCTGCGATCAGGATCGCATCGGTCATCATCCGCACGCTGTATTTGCGCTTGGACCGCTCGGAGTGACCGAAGCCGGGAAGCTCGAGCGCATAGACAGTTCGGCTCTGACGATAATGTTCGTAGAGCGGCCGGATTTCGTAGGCGGAGCCGGCCGCGTTGATGCTGTGAATCAACAGCAACGGAGGCCATTTGCTCTCCGACTGAGGACCGACCGAATAGTAGGTCAGCCGGCCAACGGCGCTCGCGATCTCATGCCGCTGACCCGAAACCGGCGCGGGAAGTTCACCGGCGTCTTGCAATGCAACGCGGTCGGCGGCCGAGGCAGCAGCATTCATCGTCAGGCTCTTTTCACACCCAGCCCAAATCCCGCATTGGCCAAGACCGTACCACCGGTGTATCAGAAACGACAACGATACTTGTCACAGCCACTGGAAACAACACTTGACACAGAATTCGACCGTCAAACCGCTTGTCGAGGTGCTCTCTGGCCAGCGCCAGCCCGTGCCGCCGCTCTGGATGATGCGCCAGGCCGGCCGTTATTTGCCGGAATACCGCGAGGTCCGCGCCAAGGCCGGTGGTTTCCTCGATCTATGCTTCACGCCGGAATTCGCCGCCGAGGTGACGTTGCAGCCGATCCGGCGCTTCAACTTCGATGCCGCCATCATCTTCTCGGACATCCTGGTGATCCCTTACGCGCTCGGCCGTTCCGTGAGGTTCGAGGTCGGCGAAGGCCCCCGGCTCGACCCGCTGGATACGCCCGACAAGGTCGCAACGCTCGCAGCCGAGGCCGACTTCTCCAAACTTGAACCGGTGTTCGAGGCGCTGCGCCGGGTGCGGAGCGAACTTGATCCGAAAATCGCGTTGATCGGCTTCTGTGGCGCGCCATGGACGGTCGCGACCTACATGGTGGCTGGACAAGGCACGCCGGATCAGGCCCCGGCGCGGATGATGGCGTATCGCCATCCCGAGGCATTTTCGAAGATCATCGATGCAGTCGTTGAAAATTCGATCATTTATTTGCTTGGTCAACTGAAGGCCGGCGCCGACGTATTGCAGATCTTCGACACCTGGGCCGGCGTGCTGCCGCCGCGCGAATTTCAACGCTGGTCGATCGAACCGACCAAGCGCATCGTCGAAGGGGTGCGCAAGCAAGCGCCGGCCGCCAAGATCATCGGGTTTCCGCGTGGCGTCGGCGCGTTGTTGCCGTCGTATGTCGAGGCCACCGGGGTCAATGCCGTCAGTATCGATTGGGCCACCGAGCCAGCCTTGATCCGCGAGAAAGTGCAAAGCCGGGTCGTGGTACAAGGCAACCTCGACCCGCTGGTGTTGATCGCAGGCGGCAAAGCGCTCGATCAATCGATCGATGACGTGCTATCGAATTACGGCGGCGGCAGGCTGATCTTCAATCTCGGCCACGGCATCCAGCCGGAGACTCCGATCGCGCATGTCGAGCAGATGGTACGGCGCGTGAGAGCCTACCGGGGATGAGTCAGCTTACACTCGCCAACACGGCCTTCGACAGGGTGGTTGCGTCGGCATGTGGGAGCGGCAGATAGCGCGCGCCCATCTCGGAAGCCAGTTGCGCGCCCGAAGGTCCGGGACGCGGCGAGGTGTCGACCAGCACAACTGTTATTCCGGCAGCGCGTAGTTTGCGCGCCGCATTCGTAGCGTCTTCTTCCGCGCGCGGACGGCCTTGCGCACCATCGCGCGCGATATTGGCGCGGCCGTCAGTGAGCAGGATGACTGCCGGCGTCTGCCCCTTTCGCCGAATAAGGTCTGCGAGCGCGAAGGCAGCATCAAGCCCTGCCGCTAAAGGCGTGCCGCCGCCGCCCGGCAATCCGGCAAGGCTTCGCTTCGCGCGCGCCAGCGAACGCGTCGGCGGAAGCAGCAGTTCCGCGGCAACACCGCGAAAGGCAATCAGCGCGACCTGATCGCGGCGGATATAGCAATCGGCCAGCAGCAACTCGACCGCGCCTTTGGCTTCTGCCAGCCGGTGCAACGCCGCGGAGCCGGACGCATCGACCACGAAAATCGTCGTGGTTTCGGTGCGCTGCTTGAATCGCGAGATACGAAAATCATCCTTGCGGATCAGGATGCGAGGTCGACCTTTCCCGCCCGCCGCAACGGCTTCGCGCCGCCGCAAGGGCTGCCACGGCGCCGCCGCGCGCAGGGTCTCGATCACGTTGAGCTTGGCGCCCGAGCGCAACTCGCCGCGCAGCACTCCGCCGGGGCGCCCACGCCGGTTGGATTTTTGTAGCGCACCGGCCTTGCCCGAGGAGCGGCTGCGCGCCCGCCCCGATGACCCGCGCAACGCCGCAAGCACATCCGGCGGCAGCGCCGCCTGAACGGCGGCAAGAATAACCTCTTCTAGCGCGCGATTGATATCGGGATTTTCCTTCTCAGCGCCATCATCGCCGGGCGAATGATCCGAAGGCTGTTCCGGCTGCGGCTCCGGTTGACCGGGATCTTGTTCTGGTGGAAAGACCAGCGCCCGCGGCGCCAGCACCAGCCGCGCGGCAAGCGCGATGTCCTCTTGCTCGATCGCGTCATGGGCCGCCAGCGCGGCGCTGGTGCAAGCAACCCGGATTGCCAGTAGCGGTGCGCGCAAGGAGACGATGCCAAGCGCCGCAGCCGTCGCACAGAGTGCCTCGACCTGCTGCGCATCGGCCTTCAATGTGTGCAGGCGATCTCGCGCAGAAACAATCTCCCGCGCATCGATGAAGATCTCGTCAGCGTCCCTCACCGGGATGTCGTTGAGGTCGAGATGAAACCCCAAACGATCGCACAACGCCGCCGGCGCGAATTCATCTTCAAGTCCTTCATCGAGGGCGACCACGCCGAAACGCGCCGGCATCCGCAGCGAAAGCCCATCGCGTTCCACGATCGTCTCACGCGCATCGATCGCCGAGGTGACGTACACGGTGGTCGCCGAAGGCAGTCGCTCGGCCATTGCAAGGACGAGCACATTTTCGTCAGCTTCGGCGAGAAGACCCATTTCGGCGACCGGCATTCCCGCCAGCAAGGTGGCGTTGAGATCAAGCCCACCAAGCAAGCGTCCATCCGCGATGTGCAGCGGGACGTGTTTCATGTGCGAGGGAGCCAGCGCCCGGCGCAGCATCGTCAGCCAGCGTTCCCTTACCGGACCCGCACGCGACCGGACCAGGACTCCGCCCGTGCCGATGGGATCGACGGCGAACAATTGCGCCGCAATCGCCGCTTCGGCCCAGACGGACGCGGCGATCATCCCAACACTTCCGAAATGGCGCGATCCACGCGCACGCTGGAACCTGCATCGTCGAGCGGATTGCGTCGCAAGCGGTGACGCAACGCCGATGGCGCTATCCGGCGCAAATGCTCGTCACCGACGGCCTTGGCGTTTTCCAACGCCGCCAGCGCGCGGGCTGCGCGCATCAATGTCAATTCACCGCGCAAACCGTCGGTGCCGAGCGCTAAGCAAAGCTTTGCAGCTGTTTCAAGCACCACGTTCGAGACGGCGACCGAAGGCAAGCGCTCGCGGGCCGAGGTGATCTTCTTGCGCTGTTTCGTTTCTTCCTTGGCCCAGACCGCCGCAAACGCGGCCACATCGCGTTCGAATTCGTCTCGGCGGCGTACCACCTCGATACGGCTTGAAAGATCGGTCGGCGTCTTTACTTCGACCGACATGCCAAAGCGATCCAGCAATTGAGGACGTAACTCGCCCTCCTCTGGATTACCGGTTCCGACCAGCACGAACCGGGCGGGATGGCGGATGCTCAGGCCTTCACGCTCGACGACATTTTCACCGGACGCGGCAACATCGAGGAGAAGATCGACCAAGTGATCCTCGAGCAAATTGGCCTCGTCAATGTAGAGAAAGCCCCGATGTGCCCGCGCCAATAACCCTGGCTCGAACGCCTTTTCTCCACGCGCCAAGGCCCGCTCCAGATCGAGCGCACCGACCACACGATCCTCGGTTGCTCCAAGCGGCAGATCAACGACCGGCACAGGCGCCTGCGCGGATTTCAGCACTCCCTTGGCCGCGCGAACACGGCAATCGTCGCAAAATTCGGCTGGCCGGTCGGGATCGCAGTTGTATCGGCAACCGGCGACGACCTTCATTTTCGGTAGTAACGCCGCCAGCGCGCGAACCGCGGTAGACTTTCCCGAGCCGCGATCGCCGAAGGCGAGGACGCCACCGACTTTCGGATCGACCGCCGCGATCAGGAGCGCGAGTTTCATCTCTTCCTGTCCGACAATCGCGGAGAATGGAAAGGTCGTTGCCATATTATCCCTTCATGGCCCGGGCCGCGTGCGTGCGATAATTTCGGCCGCACCTTTGTCAAGCAATTCCAAACCGACGACGCGGCCAAGCTCGCGTGGCCGGTCGGCTGGCCCCGCGCGCGTGACTTCGATGATGCGGTTGCCGGCGTCATCCAGGACCGACGCAGTGAGCAACATCTGCGTCCCGTCGATCTTCGAATAGCCGGCAACCGGTGAATTGCAATGACCGTTGAGGATCCAGAGCACCTCGCGTTCAGCGTCACAGCAGAGATGCGCGGCGCGGTCGTCGATCAGCGAAAGATACTGACGCGTCTGCCAATCCCCGGCAGCACACTCGACCGCGACGATGCCCTGGCCGACCGCAGGCAGCATGTCCTTTGGCGAAAACTCCATGGCGATACGGCTCGCGAGTCCGACCCGCTCGAGCCCCGATCGCGCCATGATCAGGGCATCGGCTGGCCCCGCTTCGCCGCCATCGGGTAACTTCTGCATATCCCTGTTGTCGAGCTTGCGGATCCGCGTATCCGCGGCGCCCCTGAAATGAATCACTTCGACCTCGGGAAACAGCCGCCGCGCATAGGCCGCCCGCCGCACGGCATTTGTACCGATCTTGTAGCCCTTCCCGCGCGAACTCTTGATATCCTCGATCGAGATACCATGCCGCACGACCAATGCGTCAGTCGGCGGATCGCGCGAGAGAGTGGCGCCGATCACTAGGCCCGGCGTATCCTCGTTGCCCGGCATATCCTTGAGCGAATGCATCGCGGCATGCAGCTTGCCCGATGTCACCGCCGCCCGGATCTCGGCGACAAAAGCGCCGCCCTTGCCGCCGTGGATCAACAGTTTGCTGGTCTGGTCGTTGTCACCCGTGGTTTCGAACCTGACGATCTCGACGCTGAGTTCGGGAGCGGTCAGCGACAGCCGCCGGGCGATATCATCGGTTTGGGCGAGCGCCATGGTGCTTTTACGCGTGCCGATCCGCATCGAAACTGCCACCACCAAAGCTCCCTCACGCGAAAGGCAAGGATCGTCGTGCCAGACTACGGCGAGCCGGCATCGAAATGCAAACAGACCACGCGTGCAGTGCAAACGACTACGTTCGACACACCATCGCTCCCCATATACGCGTCAGGTTTCAAACGTTTCATAGCCCACATCAGATTTCGTTGTCGCGCAAGCCAAGCGTTTTACTTCTGTCCAACGCAGCCGAATGATAATCCTGTCGGCACGACTTCGGGCACAGGTTCCAACGGTTGAGAACGCGATGAGTACGGACGTTCTGATTGGCGATGCCGAAACGGCCCGGCTGGCGCCGCACTCGCTGCGTGCCGCTATTCTCGGCGAGGTGCATGCCCGCCCGTTCACGCCCATGGCGGTACCGTCGAGGATCGTACATTTTGCTTTCGATACTTCGGGGGCTCGCGCGCAGGCCGACCGCTCCAATTTAGTAAAGTTCTGCGAGTCGCGCGGCCTGCTTGCTCCATCGTCCGCCGAAAAGCATCACCGCGCACCGTTCGGCTCGACGATCTTGCGCTGGGAACAACATTCAGAATTCACGACTTATACCTGGGAAATGCCCGCAGACCCCGCGGCCGCGCCTTTTCACCCGGATGCGGCGTCGCTGGCACTACCGATGCGACTGGTCCCGCAACCCGGCCCGTTGCTGGTCGCGATCGACCTTCACCTGTTGGCCGAAGAGCTGCCGCGCACCGCACCTGAGCGCCTGTTCGACAATGCGAGCCTCGCGGTCGCGGAAAATTCCGACGGCGCGGCGGTCTACGCAACCGACTTTCAGCCGGGGCCTTCCGGCTTTGTCCGGATACTCGTGGCCGATCGCAAAATGTCGGCCGAGCGCGCCGGGGCGCTGGTGCAGCGCGTGATCGAGCTCGAGACTTATCGCACGTTCGCCCTGCTCGGCTTGCCGGAAGCGCAACGGCTGGCTCCATCGATTGCCGCATCAGAACGTCGCCTAGTCGAAGTCACCGAGCAGATGCGCCACGCCGGCGATCTCGCCACCAATCACAAATTGCTCGACGAGTTGACTGCGCTAGCCGCGGAGGTCGAGGCGGGCGCCGCCGCGAGCGTGTTTCGTTTCGGCGCCAGCCGCGCCTATGAGGAAATCGTCGAGCAACGGCTGCAAACAATCGGAGAGCGCAAGGTAGGCGGTCTGCCGACCTGGTCATCGTTTCTCGCGCGCCGTATGAAGCCGGCCTTGCGTACCTGTGTCACGACCGAGGCCCGGCAATCCAGCCTGTCGCTCAAGCTGGCACGAGCGGCGAATTTGCTGCGCACCCGCGTTGACGTGGAGCTCGAACAGCAAAATCAGGAACTTCTCAAGTCGATGAATGCGCGAACCCAGCTTCAGTTGCGCTTGCAAGCAACCGTGGAAGGCCTCTCGGTCGCGGCGATCACCTATTATGTCGTGAGTTTGTTCGGATATCTCGCGAAGGCGGCGCATGAGAGCGGCGGTGTCGCCGTCGACCCAAGCATTTCAACTGCAGCGTTCGTTCCGGTCGCCGGGTTTGCCATCTGGTGGACCGTACGCCGCATTCGCAAGAAGCACATTGTGGGCGAAGAGTGATCCACAGCGCCGGAACCGCCCCGATGACGACTGGCGCAGCGCATGGCCGAACGGCGGTCGCCGCGATGGCGCTGATCATGATCGCCGTTGGGCTATTTAAACTCCACGGCGCGAGCGATGGATTGAGCGTCACGCGAAATCTCGCGGGCCAAACCCCGGTCACGATTTTTCAACCGCGTACAGCCGCTCCGGCGCCGGTCATCGTGATCGCGCATGGTTTCGCGGGTTCGCAGCAATTGATGCAGCCTTTTGCGGAAACGCTGGCGCGAAATGGCTATATCGCAGTCACCTTCGATTTTCTTGGACATGGCCGCAATAGAATTCCGATGCGGGGCGATGTCACCGACGGCACGACGATCACGACAGAGCTGCTGGAAGAGCTCACCGAGGTCGTTTCCTTTGCGCGAAAAATCCCGGAGAGCAACGGACGCGTCGGCGTGCTGGGGCACTCGATGGCATCCGACATTGTCGTACGATTCGCGAAAGCCAATCCGAATGTTGAGGCGACGGTCGCCGTATCCGTGTTCTCCCCGGTGGCGACCGCAACAAGTCCCCGCAATCTCCTGGTGATCGTGGGGGCGCTTGAGCCCGCGATGCTGCGGAACGAAGGGTTGCGCATCGTCAATCTCGCCGCGGATGGAAAAGCCACGGCCGGCGAGACGTATGGCAACTTCGCCGATGGCACCGCGCGAAAGCTGGTGATCGCACGCGGCGTCGAGCACATCGGCGTGCTCTATAGTCATGACAGCATGGTCGAGACGTTGCGCTGGATCAATAAGGCGTTTGGGCAAGACGAAGAAGGCTATATCGATAGCCGCGGGCGCTGGCTCGCGCTGGTCTTCGTCGGTATCGTCGCATTGGCATGGCCATTGTCAACCCTGCTACCAATCGGCAGCCCGTGCTGCGTCGGGGCCGAATTGACATGGAAACCGCTGCTGATCGCGGCGTTTACCGCCCCGGTGCTGACCCCCTTGATTCTTTGGAAGCTTCCGACCGACTTTCTGCCCATCCTGCTCGGCGATTATCTGACGCTGCACTTCTTGTTGTACGGCGCGTTCACCGGAATAGCGTTGCTCTATCTACGCAAACCGACCCTCCAGCCCCAACCCGTCAGTTGGGGAAACATCGCAGTCGCTGCGACTGCCGTAGCAGTCTATAACCTCGTTGCATTCGGACTGCCGATAGACGCTTATGTGTTTTCATTTCTGCCTACCCCGGAGCGGCTTCCGCTGGTCGCGGCGATAGCCTGCGGCACGCTACCCTATTTCGTTGCCGACGAATGGCTGACGCGCGGTTCCAACTCGCGGCCCGGCGCCTATGCCCTGACAAAATTCTGTTTCCTGCTTTCGCTCGCGATTGCGGTCATCCTCAATCCTGAAAAACTGTTTTTCCTTGTCATTATCGTGCCGGCAATCCTGCTGCTGTTCCTCGCGTTTGGATTGGTCAGCCGGTGGACCTATGCCGCGACGCGTCATCCATTGCCGGGCGCACTCGCCAACGCGACGATCTTCGCATGGGCGATCGCCGTCACTTTTCCGATGATCATACGATGAGCATTGCGCGAACGGCTTTTTGTTGGTCTGCTTCACCAATGTGGAAACCTGGGCGCACGGAAATACTTCCTGGACAGGAATCGGTTTGGGATTATCCACGGCCGCCGAGGCTGGAAAAAGTCTGCGCGCGGCTGCGCGTGATTTTTAACCATCAAACGATCGCCGACACCACATCCGGCTATCGTGTGCTCGAGACCAGCCACCCGCCGGTCTACTACTTTCCGCCCGAAGATATCGCGCAGCCATATTTGCGGGCCGCCGCCGGCAGTTCCTGGTGCGAGTTCAAGGGCCGAGCGAAATACTGGTCGCTCGATGTCGGGGGTAAGCGGGCCGACAACGCTGGCTGGAGCTACCCTTCTCCCTCGCCCGCATTCGCAGAAATCACGGGATATCTGGCGTTCTATGCCTCACGCGTCGATGAATGCTGGGTCAATGATGAACGCGTCCAACCGCAGCCTGGCGATTTTTACGGGGGCTGGATCACCTCACGGATTGTCGGGCCTTTCAAGGGCGGCGCTGGAACGCGCGGATGGTAGACCGTGACGAGCCGGCATCACCGGTGTGGGCCCCGGCGGTTGGGAACGCGGCGCCACGCGATCTCTGCACTGACTGCGGCATCTCGCGCTCCAGCGAGCCCAAGCGATGCGGCCAGGCGTGCCAGTTCATCAAGCCGGATTATCCGGCACTTGAGACGCGCGTGCATGGCCGCACTCGCGATATGAAGCGGCCCGACGAACTCCTTTTCGGTCCGTTCCAGCGCATGGTGCGCGCATCGCTGCTGCGCCCACGTGAAGGCGCGCAATGGACCGGCATCGCGACCCGCATCGGCGAGATTTTGCTTGAATCGGGCATGGTTGACGCCGTGCTGACGATGGCGCCGGACCCCAACGATAAATGGAAGCCAGTGCCAGTGCTCGTGACGACCGCGCAAGGCATGGCGCAGTGTCGCGGCATGCGAATGGGATACGCGCCTCTGCTGGCACTATTGGAGCCGGCGCGGGCGCGCGGATTTAAGCGGCTCGCGGTTATAGGTATTCCCTGTCAGGTCTACGCGCTGCGATCGTTGGAAGCCAAGCTCGGCTTCGAACGGCTCTATGTCGTAGGCACGCCCTGTTCCGACAACACCACCACCGCAAACTTTCATACGTTTCTCGAGCTTCTGTCCGATGCGCCGGATACGATCACCTATCTCGAATTTCGAGCGGATTATCATGTCGAGCTTCGCTTCAGCGATGGGCGGGTGAAGGAGATCCCGTTTCTGCAATTGCCCATTTCCAAGCTGCCGGCGGATTTCTTTCCAGTGACATGCCGCACCTGCGTCGATTACACCAACGTTCTGGCCGATATCACCGTCGGCTATATGGGCGGCCAAGGCGAACAATGGCTATTGGTGCGTAATCAGCGCGGTGAGGAATTGCTTCGTCTGCTCGGGGAGGAAGTCCGAATATCTGAGCCGGGAAGCGCGGGCAAGCGCGCCGGACCGGTCAAGGGTTTTCTGAAGAACGTCGAACTCGCCGCGGGCGGTCTTCCCGTTCGAAGCATGCCGAATTGGCTGCGACCGCTCGTCGGTTGGCTGATGCCGAAGATTGGCCCCCGCGGCCTCGAATTCGCCCGCACCCGGGTCGAGATGAAGGCGGTCGAAACCGTGATTCATCTCCGTCGGCAATATCCGCAGCGAATGAAGAACATGGTGCCTGCGCACGTATGGGCGATAGTCAAGCCATACGGCATCGAACCCAATGGTGGTGAACTTTCCGAAAGACTTGATTGAATGCTTGTCGGTTTACGATCCCTTCCGATCTCGTTACCGCACGCGTTCGCCTTTCGCCATCATCGCCTGCATCCGACCAACTTTTGCACGAGGCCGTCGCGCTGCTTCGTTAAAGCGACAACACCATTCGTCGTCATGTCGTTTGCTGCCGCCAATTATTTCGGCTGTCCGGTCGCACCGTTTTGATCACCAACGCCCGTATCTGAAGAGGTAGGGGCCGACCGCTTGTCGGGCGCGGGATTGGCAGGTTGATAAACCTTCGGCTGGTTCGATGAATCGGCCGGCTGCGCCATGCCTTGAGACTTTCCGGTCGTCTGCCCAACGGGCGTCGTGACTGCAGCCGTCTCCACCTTCGATTTACCAGCATAACCCGTCGCCAGAAGCCCCATCACCGCGAGCGTGATAGCGGCGAAGCCAATTAATTCGGGTCCCGCCCCGTTGGGCGTCGCTCCGGCACGAGATCGATCTCCTTCAAGGGCTTCTGCTGCAATTTCTCGATTGTTGCTCGAGCGGAGGAAATAGATGAACGCGCCGGCAATGATGAACGTGGTCGCGGCCAACGTGAAAAACATCAGCCAGCTGATCGGATTATCGCCCTGCATGGAAGCCTCCAGCTGTAAAACTCACATGACAATCATGGCGAACAGAAAACGTTCCTAAAAGCTGGATCGCGCCTGGAAACGGGCCCTGAAATCAATTCAACTGATTGAATTTATTGATTTAGATGCCGAAACCGACACTTTTGCGTCACCGCGCAGCGCAAATTCGCCGGCCGCGTCGCCGGGGTCAAATATGTAAACAATAGTTGACACTTCAGCCGGTATGGGGAACCTTCGGCGGTGCTTGCAACACCCGTCTCATGCTAATTCTGGAGGGCGATATGGACGACAAGGACTCAATCCTCAAGAAAGTCGAAACGGGCATCAAGGACGCCGCAAGAGCCGTTGAGGATTTTGCCGACGAAGTGGCCGCCCCCGAACAGCCGGTTGTGATCGTCCCGGACGGCGCCGAGCCGCCGAAGCCCCCGGCCAAGAGCGGCTGAAAACTCATGAAGCCTATCTCAGCCTCGGCGCCGACTTCCCATGAGCTCGAACGGCTGTTGCTGCGAATGTCCGGCAAGGACGAAGCCGCGTTCAAAAAGCTCTATGCGGCTACCCGGCGCAAATTGTTTTCCACCATTCTGTTGCTGGTCAAACGCGGCCATCTCGCGGAAGAAATCCTGCAGGAAGCTTACGTCCGCATCTGGCTGAATGCCGGGTCCTATCGTCCTGACCTGGGCACGCCGATGGTTTGGATGATCACGATTGCCCGAAACCTCGCGATCGATATTGCACGAAAATCCACCCGGGAATTTTATTCCGACCCGTCCGCTTTGTCAGGCTTCGCTGCTGAGGGTCCCACAGCGCTTGAGACCATAGAAATTCAAGAAATCGAAAGCGAAACTCTTAAACTACAGCAGAGCATTCTCTCTGCCTTGCAAGCTCTCGAGCCGACCAGGCGCCATCTGGTTATCGCAGCCTATATTCATGGAGAAAGCCGTCATCAACTCTCTGAGCGGTACGGCGTGCCGGTCAACACGATAAAGACCTGGATCCGACGCGCACTGCTGGAAGTGCGTGCGAGCGTCCAGAACGAGGTTACTTCCACGTGTTGAAAGCATTAAGCGGCGACCTCACGCCGACGGTGTTCCGGCATTAAGAAGCTGAGAAACGGCCGTGACAAGTTGCGCCGGCGCGAATGGCTTCTCTAACATGATGCTGTTAGGGACACCCTTGGACGCCCAATCGGCCGCGTCATTTCCGCTCATGTAAACGACAGGAAAGCTGGGATCGATCTCCCTGGCATGTCGGGCGACGCCCCAGCCGTCGATATTGCTTGATCCCAGATTGATGTCAGTGACCAACGCTCGGTATTTTCCCTCGGAAGCATTTAGCAACGCAACGGCATCTTCGCCGGAGGAAGCTATTACCACTTCATAGCCTCCCTCAGTGAGGCTCTCTTCGACGAGGCTCTGAAGCAGCTGATCATCTTCGACGACCAGAATTAGCGGTAGATTTTCCACAGACGCCCCCAATCGATGCCAAAAGCAGTAATGACATCACGCGGGAATGACAATTTGGTTCCGAAAATATGTGCAAAAAGTAACAGTAGCCAATGCCTGCGTTCCGCCGACCGCGCCCCGAAATGTGCCGTGCGATCGAAAATGATGACACGCCGCCCCGCTGGTGCCTGATTTTCTCTCTGCCTGGGGCAGGCGAATTTTGTGATCCGACGTCAGCTCTGCGTCGTATGAACATTCGAACATACGATGAGAAAAATGATGAAAACGCGGAGACGAGACTTTCCCGGAACCGATGCTGAAACGAGTGAACGGCTGACACTTGAAGTTGCCAGCGACGAGGCAGAGATGATTAACGCCCTGCTTGAGCTACGGCAGTCAAATTCGTTGAGCCTGGAGGCCATCGGCTTTCTCTTGGGATCGGATCCCAGCCAGATTTCGCGATATCTGAGAGGTAATTCAAAGGTCACGCTGACGAATTACCTGCGAATAGCCCGCGCATTCGGTTATCGTTGCAAGCTTGTCTTCGAACAAACGGAAGCGACGAAAACTGGAGACACAACACTCTCCAATCTCAAGATTACCTCGCACAAAGTCTGTAACGCGCGGCGCACCCCAACATCCTGAATTAGCCCGGCGGGCCGTTCTCGCTGCGGAACGAGAATTTTCTCTCTGCGCAGTGATCCGAGTCCCGATCAGCCTCGTATCACCTTTTACCGGGATGCTGCGGCGCCGCCCGCCCGGGTCCCGGCGACGAGGCCCCGGTCGATGGGCCCCCCGTCGACCGGGGTGCTTTTTTATCGGCGAATTGTAAGAGGACCATGCGTTGAATATCCAGATCAGCCCTTTTCCGCAGCCGTCGGACCTCTCGCCCTCGCGTGAAGAGGTCGAGGCAGCGTTCCGTACGATCATTCGTTGGGCCGGAGACGATCCCGATCGTCCTGGATTGCTTGAAACGCCAGCACGGGCGGCGCGGGCGTTCGGCGAATATTTCTCCGGATACAAGCAAGATCCGCTTGCGATCCTGAACAAGACTTTCGACGAAACCGGCGGCTATGAGGAGATGGTCGTCCTGCGGGGCATCTCGTTCGAAAGCCATTGCGAACACCATCTGGCGCCCATCATCGGCCAGGCTTGGGTGGCGTACGTCCCGAACGGGCGGGTTGTCGGACTGTCCAAGTTGGCCCGCGTGGTCGATGCTTACGCGAGACGGCTCCAGATCCAGGAGCGGATGACTTCGGAAATTGCTTCCGCGGTTCAGGCGGTCCTGCAGCCCCAGGGGGTCGGCGTGGTCATCAAGGCCATCCATCACTGCATGTCCAGCCGCGGTGTCCACAAGGTCGGAGCGGAGATGGTAACGAGCTGCATGCTTGGCTGCTTTCGCGACAATGCGCTGACGCGACAAGAATTCCTGGCCATGACCAAACAATGAGTGTTAGTGCGATATCGACGATTGCAACTGTCCGGCAAAGTCCGACATCACGGGCCCGCGTATTTATCGGTCCGGAACAACAACCGCTGTCCGGACATATTTTGGGCGCCGCTTTCGCCCGTCGTTTCAAAGGGCGTTCGTCTATATCACCAGATTCGCAGAAAACGTCCGAGCATCATATGGTCGCGAAAGGAACCGAACCCGGCGACCCGCGATCGAAAGCAACGGAATTCGTTGAATGTATCGCGAAAATAGCGACCGAGCGAAGCGAGCCGGCGTTCGATGTGCTTTTTCGATATTTTGCGCCGCGCATCAAATCCTATTGCCTGCGTTTGGGCGCCGACAATTCCTCAGCGGAGGAAATAACCCAGGAAGCAATGGTTTCACTCTGGCGCAATGCGGGCCAGTTCGATCCGTCGAAGGCATCGCCTTCCACCTGGATTTTTACGATTGCGAGAAATCTGAGTATCGACCGCTTTCGTAAAAGCCGCAGACCCGAATTCGATCCAAATGATCCGGCGCTGGTCCCGGACGATCAGGAGATGCCTGATCGCCTCATCGAGCAAATTGAAGTTGAACAGAACGTTCGCAACGTCATGGATTCACTTTCGGCCAATGAAAGAAATGTCGTGATGCTTTCATTTTATGACGACCTGTCACATTCCGAGATTTCCAGGCAGCTCAAGCTTCCCATTGGCACGGTCAAATCGAGGATAAGGCTGGCGTTCGCCAAACTTCGCTCTGCCCTCGACGCGAAAGATGGAGCCGGTAAATGACCATCAAATTTCACGTCAGCAACGATATCCTGGTCGGCTACTCGGCTGGTACGCTGGATGAAGCCTCAAGCCTTCTTGTTGCGACCCACCTCGCCCTCTGTCCAAACTGCCGCGCGCGCAATCGGTCGGCCAACTCCCTTGGCGGATACCTTCTCGACTCTCTCGAAGAAGCGCCGGTGTCTTCGACCATGAAGGACGCCATACTTACGCGAGTTCAGGAGCGAACCTGCTGTTGTCGTTAGCGAAGCGGAGTCGCCTTCCCGAGCGACCAGGGATGCGATCATTCCCGATCCGCTTAGAAGCTATGTGGGCGGAGATCTCGATGAATTACATTGGAGACGACTCGCGCCACGCGTGCAGCAGATTCCAGTCCGGACCGCTGACGGCCGTTCGAAGGCAAGGCTGTTGCGTTTCCAGAGCGGATTGACGGTGCCGTCGCATGGGCACAATGGACGCGAACTTACTCTCGTTCTGACAGGGAGCCTGTGTGATCGCGATAGCATTCTCCATCGGGGCGATATCGCGGAAACCGACGAACGAACTGAACATCAGCCGTTCGCGGGTCCCGATGAGGACTGCATCTGCCTCGCCGTCACCGATGCCCCGCTCCGCTTCAAGAGCAAAGTGGCTCGATTGCTACAGCCCTTCTTCGGAATTTAGTTGCGCCGGTATCGCCAAGGGATCCGACATGTTGCGCTATTCGATTGCATACGTCGTGACCGCTGGCGTCTTTCTCGCCTCCGATTACCTTTGGCTTAGTCGCGCGATGGGGTTTTATCGAAATTCGCTCGGAGACCTACTGTTGGAAAAGCCAAATCTTCTGGCTGCCGCCGCGCTCTATCTGATTTATTTTGTCGGCATCGTTGTCTTCGCTGTGATGCCGGCGGCAAGAAACGAGGCCTGGGGTTCGGCCGTCCTGCTGGGAGGATTGCTCGGACTTGTAGCATTCTCCACCTACGACTTGACCAACCTCGCAACGATCAGCCGCTGGCCCTTGACGGTTACGGTCGTCGATATGGCCTGGGGCACGTTCGTGACAGCGCTTTCGTCGCTGGCCGCCTTCGTTGCCATTCGGACCCTGGCGCCAATCGAGTGAGGGACGTCGTGGCTGGTTCAGGAGCGAAAAACCTCGAACGCCTGCTAGAGCGGATCGCCGCCAACAAGGACCAGGATGCGTTTGCCGAACTTTATTCGGCTACCAAAAGAAAACTATTCTCACGGGTGCAACTGATCGTCGGGCGACAGGACCTGGCGGAAGAAATCATCCAGGATGTCTATTTACGAATCTGGTCGTATGCGGGCACCTATCGTCCGTCACTCGGCTCACCGATAACCTGGATGATGTCCATCGCCCGCAACCTCGCAATTGATTATTTGCGAAAGACGGGTCGCGAAGCGAGCGCCGATGATTCGATGCTGCTGACGCTGCCCAGCGAATGGCCGACTGCTATCGAACATATAGAAGCCTGGGAAGAGGATCAAAGCGCCGCGCAGCAGCAGCTTCGGGTTTTCGCGGCACTGCAAGCGCTCAATCCGGTTCGTCGCGACCTGGTGCTCAGGGCCTACCTTCACGGAGAAAGCCGTGAGCAGCTTTCAAAAATGACCGGGGTGCCGGTCAACACCGTGAAGACCTGGATAAGACGGGCCTTGCTGGAAGTAGAAGAAATCCTTCGAAATACCGAGAGCGACAATGATGATACTGCCTCAGCCAAGCCGACAGCCGACGACCGTTTGAACACATCGCGTGAAGTGGCTTTCGAATATCGGGCTGTGTAGCCAATTCACGCCGCGCCCTAAGCGTTCCGGCCCCTCGACGCGCGCGTGCAGTCCATGGACGTTGCCGAGTTGCGAGAACATGATCGCGGCCGGCGTCGGTTACAAGGAATTGGGATGGGGGTGCGAAGTGGCGACAACTGATAAGGAAAGAAGAAAAACCTTATCAGTGGCGAACTGGCCCATCGTGAGTTTATAGCAAGAACGACAGCGCCGTCTCGCAACGCTCTTCCACTTTTAACGTCAGCAGATCGTCGGCGCGCGTCCGCCCGAGGTTTACGGCGGCGATCGGGATGCGCCGCTGTGCTGCTGCTTGGGCAAAACGGAAACCCGAATAGACCATCAATGACGAACCGACGACAAGCATCGCGTCCGCGCGCTCCAGATGCGCTTGGGCTGCATCGACATGGGCGCGCGGAACACTTTCGCCAAAAAACACGACATCGGGCTTGAAGACGCCACCACAAGAAGCGCACGGCGGCACCGCAAAGCCCGAAAAGTCGGATTCATCCAGGTCGGCGTCTCCGTCAGGCAGCACCGCGGCCTCGAGCTCGGCCCAAGCGGCGTTCAACCGGATAAGTTCGTCCTGAAAATCAGTCCGCCGGCGTTCATTTGAGCAGGCCATACAGCGAACCAAATCGAGCCGGCCATGGAGGTCGATCACGTCCCTGTTCCCGGCAGCCTGGTGCAGCCTGTCCACGTTCTGCGTCAAGAGAATCTGGCATCTCCCATTTGCTTCGAGCTGCGCTAGCGCGCGATGCGCATCGTTCGGCTCGGCCTGACCGAACCGCCGCCAGCCGATCATACTGCGGGCCCAATATCGGCGGCGCGTCAGCTCGTCGGCCATGAATGCCTGAAAGCGAACCGGCTGAGTTCGTTTCCAATTGCCATCGGTGTCTCGATAATCCGGGATTCCCGAGTTCGTGCTACATCCGGCGCCCGTCAGAACGAACAGCCGCTGGTGACTTTGGACGAAGGCTTGGATCTCAGAATTGGCCATTCTTCAACTATGTAATCGACGTCTAGCCATCGCGCCAGACCGCCGAAACCGCCGGCTACAATCGACCGGCCGCCGGTCGGCATAAAGCCGCATGATGGCGGGCAGCGCTGCGATATTTGGAATCTCCGCGCCGCCCGCCCAGTGAACGAGAGCGGCTTGCTGGGAACGCGGCCGCGATGTGCGCTCGGCAGGAGGCGAAACGAGACCGGATTGAAGGCGAGCGACAGCGCACTATTGATCTCGTGGTCAAAGTACGTGATTTCGGAGGAGGACGCCAAGCAACGGATCGCGGAGCTAACGGAAGACCGATCTCGTGTGGAGGCAGCGCCGGCTGCGCTCGGAGAGACACCCGTTGCCATCGCTCTGCATCCGGCGACCCTCGACCGTTAACATCGAGACCGTCGACGCGCTTGCCGAGGAGATGGGCGGCCACGCTGACGCGGAGGACGACCGCGGACCCGTGATCGCGGATTTCAGGGCGCTTGTGCACAGCGTCATCGTCCACCCGAGGGGTCAGCGGCAAGCCTTCGAGGTCGAGGTTAAAGGCAAGCTAGCTGCGCTGGTCGGTGGAGGGGCCTTTCCGGAGGCCCGATATAGTAGTGGGTCACGCGTGGTAGCGGGGGAGCGCTACCGCCTTTCCCCACACCAACCAAACCTACGATATCTTATTCAAAGTTACGCATGATGCAGAGCGCGCTCTCAGTCCGGGCTTGACCAGATTGAGGAGGCGGCGCTCGGGGCTCTGCGGCAGGAGTTCGAGAACCCGCCGTGATCAATGCAAGCGACCCGATCCATTTCGAGGTTCGCTTTACCACCTGACGCATCCCGTTCAGGCAGAGCGTTGGTGCGCCATTCAGAATAAAACTGCGAACTCTATTGAACGCCGCATGGCAGGATCGACCGGGGCTTCGGCCGCAACCGGGGGCTCGCCCTATAAATCAGCTCCCGGTAAGCGCTATCTCATCAGGGGGAGCCGACGTTCACAGACCTTGATCCGAACAACCACGAGGGGACTTTAGCGGACCGTCCGCTTATCAGCCGGGCGGCCGACAAGCGGACGCCAACGCGTATTTAGATCACCACGGAATTGCACCAAACGTGGCATGCGTGAACGTACCGGTTGGCCCTTCAGAGCCCAAGAGCGCGACACGCACGGCCTCGGCAGCGCCCTCCTCAACCGTATCCGTGCCGCCGGGGTTCATCTTGGTCTTCGTGTAGCCAGGGGATACCGCGTTGACGTTGATGCCATCCGCCTCAAGTTCAATCGCCATCGCGAGCGTCAGCCCATTGAGAGCGGTCTTTGAAGCCGCATAGGTGGCATCAAAGTTTGAGCGCATCGGGGAGTTCGGATCAGAAGCCAGCGTCAACGACCCAGCGCCGCTGGAGACATTGACGATGCGAGAGTTCGGCGTGTCACGCAGGATCGGCACCATCGCCTGATACACAGCGAGCACACCGAACACATTGGTCTCCCAGACGGCGCGCATCTCATCGAGAGAGACGATGCTCGGGCGGTGTGCCTTCACATACTCCTCGGGAGTTTGCACGTCTTCGCTGGTCTTCGTAATTGCCGCATTTTGTACCAGTACGTCGAGGCGGCCGAACTCCTTGCGGACCCGCTCCGCAGCCACAGAGATCGAAGCCAGATCCGTCACGTCCAGCTGGAGTGGAACAGCATTCGGTCCCACCTCCTTGGCAGCAGCTTCGCCGCGTTCGATGTTGCGCGACCCTACGAGGACGGTGAAGCCCTTGGCCGCCAGATCCTTGGCGATCTGCAGGCCAATTCCTTGATTGGCGCCTGTGACCAGTGCGACGGGCTTATCCTGCATTGTGATCTCCTGTTGGGATGTTGCCAGCGCCGCATCGTTTCGTTATCTAAGAGGAAAAGGAGCAGCGCTCCTTATATATACGGAGCGTTGCTCCTTTTATCAAGTGAGATATGTGCCGAACGCCAAATCAAATGACCAGCGCGCAGACGAGTCGCCGGGAGCAAGTGGCGGACGTCGCTTGCGCTCCGATGCTCAGCGGAGCATCGACGCCATACTTGCGGCCGCAAGAGAACTATTTGCCACGACCGGGGTGGATGCCACCACTCGCGAGATTGCCGACCGAGCAGGCGTCGGCATGGGGACACTCTTTCGTCGGTTTCCCCAACGGGCAGACCTGATCGCGGCAGTCTTTCATAGTGAAATGGATGCCTGCGCGGAAGCTGCGACGACCCTTGCTGCGAAATATCCGCCGTTTGAAGCGCTGGCGAAATGGATGCAGATCTACGCCGAATTCGTCGGCACAAAGCGAGGTCTGGCCAAGGCGCTTGGCTCCGGTGATCCGGTGTTCGTCGGTTTGTTTGCACGCTTTGATCAATGCCTTCGTCCCGCCGCCCGGGCACTCTACGCAGCTGCGGAAGCGGCCGGAGAAGTGCGGCCTGACATGGACGCTGCGGAGATACTGTGCGCGGTTACGACGTTGTGCATGTCAACTTACGAGGGAAAATCCAACCATGCGGCTCAAATGGTGGCTCTCCTCGTGGAGGGGCTTCGGCTGCCCCGGTGATGCGAACGCTGAGGAACTGAGCAGGTGCCACCTTCTGAGAGTCGCGGTCAAGCGCCACCGATCAATGATCATCCCTCCGGTCGGAGCGCTATCATCGGAAGTCAAGAGTCGCTCCGCTGACATGCCATAGTCATGCATCAACGACGACTTCTGAAAGGGTTCGATCTATCCCCTTGTGCGTCGTCGGCTCCGTTTCGAATGCTTCCTTCCCCTTTGCGGCCCATAGCGCCCGCGCCCGTTCGCCCTGATCGCTTTTGAGCTTGTCGGCCATCCAAAGCAACGCGCCGAAGATCATGGCGCGGTCATCGCCGGTCAGGTCCACGATACCGGATTTGACGACGAGGCCGCCAAGTTCGATGAGATGCCGCGTGCGCTTGCGGCGCTCGACTTGCCATGTGCGCATGTCATGTCGCGCCCTTGCGGCTTGTTGCCGGTTGCGCGCCGCTCGGTTGCGCCGGAGCGCCCGTTCGTGTTGCGGTCAGCTGCCGGTGCATTTCGCCGCGCCCGGCTTTGAAAAAATGCGGCGCCGCGCCTGGCCCATGCCTCCCTCTTTCCGGCCTCTTTCGTCTCGGCCAGCACGATCAGCGCGCCAGCCAGTTCGTCAGCGGTGAGTGTATCAGCCCCGGTGGCGATGACCAGTTCGCCAAGCCCAAGCACCTTGCGGCTCTTGAGGTCGCGCGCCTTGTCCCCAAGTGCTTTCAGTTCGGCATCAAAGTCCCTTGGCTTGCGCATCGTCGTCTCCAGTCAGTGTTGATGGAGAAATGATAGTCGAGCGCCCGGCATAATGCTGTAAGGTCGTCAGGACGGTCTGGGACGGGGTAGTCCCTCCCGAGATTTTTTTGAGGGAGGGCGCGCTTATACGTCGTTCCGACGTGCGCTTCGCTGTGCCACTGATCTGATCGCGATGGCGATCTATCATCTTCACGTCAAGGTCATTGGCCGCAAGTCTGGCTCCAGCGCGGTGGCGTCAGCCGCCTACCGCTCGGGCTCGCGGCTGCGCGACGAGCGGCTTGATCGCAGCCACGATTTTTCCGGCAAACGCGGCGTCGTCCATTCCGAGGTGATGCTGCCGGAGAATGCGCCGGAGGTGTGGCGCGACCGCGAACGGCTCTGGAACGATGTCGAGGCGTTCGAAGTCCGGAAAGATGCCCAGCTGGCCCGCGAGGTCGAATTCGCCATTCCGCGCGAGATGACGCAGGCGCAGGGCATCGAACTCGCCCGCGACTTCGTTCGGGCCGAATTCGTCGATCGGGGCATGATCGCCGATCTCAATGTGCATTGGGATATGGCCGAGGACGGCATGCCCAAACCCCATGCCCATGTCATGCTGACCATGCGCCAAGTCAGCGTCAATGGGGACGAGAACGGTTTTGGTCCGAAGGTGCGGGAGTGGAACCGCACCGAGATGGTCGAGCGCTGGCGCGAACGCTGGGCCGAGCTTGCCAATGAGCGCCTGGCCGAACTCGACATCGACGCGCGCATCGACCATCGCAGCCTGGAAGCCCAGGGCATCGCGCTGGAGCCGCAAAGCCAGATCGGCGCGCCCGCCAAACGTATCGAAGGTCGGGGCATCGAAGGCAAAGGACTCGAAGCCGACCGCGCCGAGATGCACCGCGAGATCGCGCGCGGCAATGGCGCGCGGATCATCGCCAATCCCGACCTGGGACTGGACGCGATCACGCAGCAGCAATCGACCTTCACGCGGCGCGACATGGCGAAGTTTGCGCACCGGCACAGCGACGGCATCGAGCAGTTCAACGAGGTCATGGGCGCGATGCGCAATGCGCCCGATCTGGTCGAACTTGGCAAGGATATCAGCGGCGAAGATCGCTTTACCACCCGCGTCATGATCGAAGCGGAACAGCGCCTGCACCATGCCGCCAAACTGATGGCGGAACGGGAACGCCATGGGGTCAACGACAGGGACAGGGAGGCCGCGCTGGCGCGTGCGGAAGAGCGTGGACTTGTCCTTTCGGGCGAGCAGGCCGATGCGCTGGCGCATATCACGGATGGACGCGATTTGGGGGTCGTGGTCGGCCATGCCGGCACGGGCAAAAGCGCGATGCTGGGCGTGGCGCGGGAGGCCTGGGAAGCGGCCGGCTATGAGGTTCAGGGCGTGGCGTTGTCCGGCATTGCGGCAGAAAATCTCGAAAGCGGATCCGGCATTGCGTCACGCACCATCGCCAGCCTGGAGCATGGCTGGGGACAGGGCCGCGACCGGCTCACCCCCCGCGATGTGCTGGTGATCGACGAGGCGGGCATGGTCGGCACGCGCCAGTTGGAACGCGTACTGTCCCATGCGGCTGAAGCCGGCGCCAAGGTCGTGCTGGTCGGCGATCCCGCAGCAGCTGCAAGCAATCGAAGCCGGTGCGGCGTTCCGCTCGATCCATGAGCGTCACGGCGGCGCAGAAATCGGCGAGGTGCGCCGCCAGCGAGAGGACTGGCAGCGCGACGCCACGCGCTATCTGGCAACGGGCAGAACCGGCCATGCGCTGGAAGCCTATCGCTCCCACGACATGGTGCATGAGGCCCAAACCCGCGAGCAGGCGCGCGACGATCTGATCGACCGCTGGGACCGCGACCGGCAGGCGTCGCCCGGATCGAAGCCGGATCATCCTCACCCATACCAATGACGAGGTCCGCGCCCTCAACGAGGCGGCGCGGATGCGGATGCGGGCCGCCGGCGATCTGGGCGATGAGGTGCGTGTGACGGTCGAGCGCGGCGCGAGAAACTTCGCCAGCGGGGATCGCGTCATGTTCCTGCAAAACGAGCGCGGCCTTGGCGTCAAGAACGGCACGCTCGGGACCATCGAACAGGTCAGCGCGCAATCCATGACCGTGCAGACCGACGACGGCCGATCCGTGCAGTTTGACCTGAAGGACTACAACAAGATCGACCACGGCTATGCCGCGACCATCCACAAGGCGCAGGGCATGACGGTAGACCGCGCCCATGTGCTGGCGACGCCGGGGATGGACGCCCATCGCAGCTATGTCGCCCTGTCGCGGCACCGCGACGGCGTGGAGCTGCATTATGGCCGCGACGATTTTGCCAATCCGGACCGGCTCACCCGAACCCTGTCGCGCGATCGCGCCAAGGACATGGCCTCGGACTACGAGCAGCGCCGATCCGGCGCAAAGCTATGCCGAGCGGCGTGGGCATCACCTTCCGCGAGCGCGTGGCCGAGATCGTGCGCAAGGTCGTGCCGGAGAAGGTGCGCGACATGTTCGACGGCCTTCGCTCTCCTTCAGATGTGCCTGGCCCGGATGGCGGACGGAGGCCGGAGCGGGAAACGCCGGAAAGGGAAAGGAGCGGTACGGCAGCCGAGCGGCGCGAAACCGAATCGCCGGAAAGGAAGGTCGGCGGAAGAGGCGGAAAAGGAAATGCGCCGGTTGCGTACCCGGGCGCTCGTGCGCCATGCCCAGCGCCGTGGATGCGATCTTCGATATGCAGGAGCTGGGCTTCGATGCAACTCCCGAGCAGGTGAAGGAATTGCAGCAGGCCCGTAAGGTCTTCGAGAAGGTACGCCCCTTTGGCTCGCACGATGCCGAAGCCGCCTACAAGAAGAACCCGGATCTTGCCCGCGAGGCGGCTGGCGGCCGGCTCAACCGCGCCATCCGCGCGCTCCAGCTTGAAACCGAACTGCGCATCAATCCGGGCCGTCGCGCCGACCGCTTCGTGGACGACTGGCAGAAGCTCGACCAGGCCAGTCTGCGCCGGTATCAGGCGGGCGACATCTCCGGCTACAGGTCCGCACGCTCGGCGATGGGCGACATGGCGAGAAGCCTCGAACGCGATCCGCAACTGGAATCGCTCCTCGCCAACCGCAAGCGGGAGCTCGGCATCGCCTTCGAATCAGGCCGCCGGCTTGGCCTCGAACTCGCCTTCAGCCACGGCATCGACCTTGGCCGAGGTCGAAGCAGGGGAATCGAAATTTGAACTCGTCCGATTTACCGCCGTCTCTGCGCCACACTACGGACGGGTCAAAACCCTCTTGCGCGCCCCTGAACTGCTTGTCCTGTCTGGTCTCAGCAGCCGTCAGAAACAGCCAGCAGGAGGCCGCGCGGCCATGCGCGAACCAGATCGGATCATCCGTCTGAAAACTGTCCTTTCCCGGACCGGGACTGTCCCGATCCACCATCTACCGCAAGATCGCCGAGGGCACGTTCCCGGCCCAGCTCAAAATCAGCACCAACGGGACCGGCTGGCATGAATCCGAAATCAACCGCTGGATCGCCGATCCCGTCTCATGGCGTCCGAAACGCCAGTTCGATGAGGTTTGATTCAGTTGCTCAAAGGTATGCGTTCCACGGCGGCGTCGATAACCGCGAGTGAATCGCGATAGGGCCGAACCGGAAAATAAGTCAGATCGATTTGAACCGAGAGACGCTCCCGGATGAGCTGTTCGTTTACGGCACCGCGAATGACGTGGTTATCAAGCGCGTTTGCTCCCGCTGCTTCCTGACGAGCGTTGATGGACCGGGCCACCCGCGAATAACAAGTTGCGCGCGGTATTGATCAGCCCAAGATGCGAAAATGCCTGCGGGAAATCACCTAGCGGGGCGAGCAATGGCTGTGCTGGGTGTAACGATTAGGACCGTACAATCGCTTGCGCCAGGCGAAACGATTTGGGATGCCGGGCACAAGGAGGCGGTCCGGGGTTTTGGAGTTCGACGCCAGCGCGGGACGCCAGTTTACGTCGTGAAGTATCGCGCATTGGGCCGCCAGCGCTTCTTTACAATCGGCCCGCACGGATCGCCTTGGACCCCTGAGAAAGCCCGGAAAGAGGCGAAACGCCTTCTCGGCCTGGTGGCCGGCGGTAAAGATCCCGCCGACGAGCGCACCCTAGCGGTGCTTCAGGCTACCGAAACACTCCGCAAAATTGCCGATCAATATCTGAAGCAGGCCAAACAGAAGCTTCGACCCCGAACATACTATGAGATCGAGCGGTATCTGCTGTCCACCTGGAAAGCCCTTCATTCCACGCCTGTGGTCCATATCCGGCGCCGCCATATCGCCGCTCGCACGGCGGAGATTGCGACGGGTCACGGAATTGTAGCAGCAGCCCGGGCGCGCGCCGCTTTGTCCGCTATGTTCAACTGGGCGATCCGAGAAGGACTCGATATTGCGGCCAATCCGGTGCTTGGCACCAATCGCCCTGCCGGACCCAGGGCACGTGACCGGGTTCTAACGGACAGCGAGCTTGCTGAGATTTGGGCAGCCCTTGGCGATGATGACTACGGTCGGATTGTGAAGTTACTCGCGCTGACGGGCCAGCGCCGGAACGAAGTCGGCGGCATGCGCTGGACCGAAGTTGATTTCGATAAAGCTATTTGGACCATTCCCAGTACACGAAGCAAGAATCATCGCGAGCATGTTGTTCCCCTCTCCAAAGCCGCGATCGCTTTGTTCCCAGATCGTGCTGAGACCCGAGAGTACGTCTTTGGACACGGCCCGCGCCGCAAGGATGATAAGCATCGCGGCTACTCTGGCTGGTCGAAATCGAAGGCTGCGCTCGATGCGCGGATTCACGCCGCCCGCCAGAAGGAGGCAGACGCTGGCGAAAAAGTGGAGCCTATGCCTGCCTGGCGGCTGCATGATCTTCGGCGCACGGCCGCCACGGTAATGGCTGATCGGTTGGGGGTGCTTCCCCACATCGTCGAAGCGGTTCTCAACCACGTCAGCGGACATCGTGCAGGGGTCGCTGGCATTTACAACCATGCCCGGTATGAGGCGGAAATACGTGCTGCCCTATGCGCTTGGGCCGACCACGTGAATGCGGTCGTAGCGCTAAGTCCTGCGCCGCAGGCGTAACTTGAGTTGGACTTCACTTCACACGGGAGAGGTCCAAGGTTCGATCCCTTGTGCGCCCACCATTAGCCTAGTTAAATCAATAACTTACGGGATATTCTCCCTTCGGCTGTGCCCCAGAGAGATCGGGGCACAGCCGGGGCACAGGGAAAATCAAGGCGCTTCACCGAGCAAAGAGATCAGGCAATTTCGTTGAGATCATTGCGTTTCGAGTTGCGCGCCCACTCAGTCCCAACCGGCGACAATTGGCTGCATGAACTGAAGCACGACGGCTAGCCCTGAGGATCTGTCGCTTAAGAACGCAGCCACCCAATCTCGACTACCAATGGACTCGGATGACTCCAACGAGAGCCGTTGCCCTGATTGCCATGGCTGGCCTTCAAATCCCGATAGCTGCGAGTAGATCCGAATTATTCCCACTCACCTATATGCGGCTTGGGATTCATGGTTTCCAGGCACGCGACGGCCTTTGTCCACGACGCATTTGAAGCTGGACGGATCCGCTGTATTGCCTTGACCTGCATAATTGGCAGCTTGTGGATATGGACATAGCGGTCGCTGCAAGGCAACGCCCTGCGATGGATCGTCGTTCACGTATTTTGTGGCGATAATCTTATCAGGAGCGATCCCCTGCTCTACCCAAAGCTCCAAGGCTTTCAGCAGATCGTGTTCGCCATCGATAACTGGTCCATTGCTGGCCCCGTTTCCGAAAGAATTTGGACCGGCGCCCCCATAGCAATGGGCCATTCCAGGTGCCATGAAGACGCGGTAAAAGTCATGAACGTCTCCCATAACCTTCGTGACCTTTCTGTAGTAGTTAAGACCATTCTCCGGAGCGATCGCAGTGTCCGCCCATCCGGCATATTGGATCATCTTGCCGCCATGATGCTTGAAAGATCTAAGGTCGGGATTGGTGGAATTGACAATAGGCGCTATCGTTTTGCGCGCCTTCTCGAACTCTTTGTCGATATTGATGCTGAGGTAAGGACAATTTGCTTTTCCGAAAACTTGGTCGCACCAGAACCCCATGGTCAAGGCATTTTGAGCCCCGGGGAAGCTTGACGAAACTCCAACCAGCCAGTTGGACCAATTCGCCGGGTACGAATCGCTGCCTGGCTCGTAGCCGGGGAAGATGCAACTGTCCCCGCGAATTGTGAGGTCCCCAATAAATCTTTTTTGCTGCTTTGACCTGCGCCTTCGTCAGACACGTATTGGAATCCTGGCCCGACTTGCACGCGGCGACGGCGGGATCGAAGCGGCATTTCCTCGGATCGTTGAGGAATGCATCGGTCGAGATGCCGCCATCTCTCCCGGCACATTGGAGCAACGCCGCGCTGCTGAGAAAGCCGATCTTGCTTGCAGGAATATAGGCGTCGGGAACCCCATCCGTTCGCGGCCCAGTGAGCAAGGCCTGCATGTCCCAAAGAAATGAGGCGCCCAACAATCCGACCAAATCGTTGGCTGGCGACCCAACAATGATGCCATCGAAGTCATCGGGATAGCGCTGCGCCTCCATCAACGCTTCGCGGCCGCCGCAGGAACATCCATTGAAATAGGAGTGCAGCGGCTTTTTGCCCATCAGTTCTTCAATGATGGCCTTTGAGCTATCGGTCGTCACTTTGATTGCTCGAAACCCGTAATCCTTCTGAAGGTCGGGATGCCCAAGAAATGTTGGAGCACCGGAAGGAGGCCCGGAGGTGCCGTCATCTGTCGCCGCTGCGGCATAACCCCGCGAGACCGCGTTGGTTATGAATGCTACCCAGATTGAGCCGGCGAATCCGCCATTGCCAAGCTGCTCGTACTTTCCATTCCAGCTGCCGTCCGTCGGAATCCACACCTCAAGCTTGATATCCGAGTCGCTGCTAGGCTTGACGGTGGCCGCCACCCTGCAAAGACCGACAGGCGCTGTGATGGTACCCGAGACCGTTTGGCCCGGAGCATAGGATTGAGCGAACGTGATCGTTGTGTTTGGGAGTGAGATGCTGGTGAGCCTCTCACAGCTCATGGGCGCAGCCAAAGACACCCGAATAGAACGCAACCGACGCCAACATTGCAACGGACACTGTACTCAGTGCGTGTTTGGATTTGCCTTTAGCCGTTGGATCATGATGAACGCTCGACCGTAGTGCGATAGAGAATGCGCTTGTCGATGATCGCGAGATAAACCAATGGCGATCAGAAAGACGATAAGCGCGCACAACCTACCAACCACGATAGCCCTCGATGGCGGTCATCGCGACCGTAGCCAAACATCCGAGCACGCCGACATGTGCGGGACCGTCTCAGGAACACCCGCCAGAGTTCGCCCCGGAACGCACCCCCCTGTATTTTATAACATAATGCGGTCATCAATATTATTGCTTTGATCTAACTCAACGGACGTTGTTTCGGCCAACTCTAATTTGACGATTAGAGAGGGAGACTGTTTTTGAACGACGTAGCCGCTTGAAGTCAGCTGCAACCACGTCACGCCCTCGAAAGACCGCCCCGTGCAATAAACTACGAACCACCTCGGTTCGACGTCTGTATAAAATTGATCACTCATTCATCCGACAGGCATGGCATCTTATACAGATCCTTCGACGTTTGATGTCAATCACGCGCGCATATTCTGCTGCCGATTGACGTCGGAGCGCTTCTAATGCTTTGAGAAAGTGCCATGAACGTAGTGCATGAAATATTTAAGAGCCAACCATTACTCGCACTCTTCATAACGATCGCGCTCGGTTACTTGGTCGGGAAGATCAAGATCGGTAGCTTTGTCCTGGGCGGCATCGCCGGAACGCTTTTGGTCGGCGTCGTCATCGGACAGCTGGGAATCAATATCGATGCGGCATTAAGAACATATTTTTTGCGCTGTTTATTTATGCGGTGGGATTTCAGGGCGGACCGCAGTTTTTTCACGCGCTGAACATGCGCTCGTTGAACCAGCTGGCGTCTTCGTTCGTCATGTGCTTCGTCGGTTTGCTGTGCGTATTGGCGGCTGCCTGGATGTTCGGCATGGATCGAGGGATGGCGGCGGGGCTTGCCGCCGGCGGCCTCACTCAGTCGGCGATTATCGGCACCGCGGGAGATGCAATCGCGAAAGTTGGGCCTATCCCCAGAACTCATCAAGACCATGCAGACCAATGTCGCCGTTGGCTATGCCGTTTGTTACATCTTCGGCTCGCTCGGGCCGATCATCATGGTCAGTTGGTTTTTGCCGATCATCATGAAGTGGAATATTCGCCAGGAAGCGGTAAAACTTGCAAAGCAGATGTCCGGCGGGCGCGCGGAACTCGAACCGGGTCAATTCAACGCAGTGCGCGACATCGAGACACGCATTTATGAAGTAGCACAGAACAGCAAGGCGGCAGGCAAAGCAGCACTGGCGATCGACAAAGTAGCTCTCCGATGCCTCGGTCGAAGCCATATATCGCGGAGGGAAAGCGATCGAGCTTACCGACACGACGATTATTCAGGCCGGCGATAGCGTCGCAATCACCGGGACGACGAACGTCTTGGAAACCGCTTCCGAATTCTTCGGCCGAGAGGTAACTGCCGCCTAACGGTCTGCTGCTGGTTCAGGAAAACCGCGAAATTATTCTGACCAACCGCGCACTAAGCGGCCGCGAAGTAGGCGAGATCCACGATCATGTCAATGTTGAAACCCGTCACGGCGTTTTCTTGACGGCGGTCAAACGCATGGGGCTGGAACTGCCACTGTTGACCAAGCTTGAGCTGAAAACCGGCGACGAATTGCACTTTACCGGCAGTCCAGCCGACCTCAATCGCGTGCAGTCGAAAATCGGCTACAAAATCACCGCGGCCGAAGTCACCGACTTCATTTTCTTCGGCATCGGCATGCTCATCGGCATGCTGATCGGCGTGATCGAGTTCAAGATATGGGGCGTGCCGATTTCGATCGGCAGCGGCGGCGGGTGTCTGTTGTCGGGCTTGCTTTCGGCTGGTTACGCAGCGTGCATCCGCGATTTGCCGCGTTGCCGTTCGGCGCTTCCAACTTCCTTCGCGATTTCGGATTGGCCGTGTTCGTCGGCATCGTCGGTATCGGTGCCGGCCCTCAGGCGCTGGTCGCCATCGAGAAATACGGCCTCACGCTATTCTTCCTCGGCGTCGGCGTAACGCTCATCCCGCAAATCATCACCTTCTTCTTCTCATACTTCGTCCTGCGCATTAAAAATCCGATCGAGGCATTGGCCTGCGTCGCGGGTGGCCGAAGCGCCAATCCCGCATTCGCTGCTTTGCTGGTGAAAGCCGGCAACGCCACGCCGGTGGTATCATTCACTGTCACTTACGCCGTCGCCAACGTGTTCTTGACCCTATGGGGCCCGGTCATCGTTGGGATCATCACAAAAAACGCTGGCCCGTAATAATTCAATTTCGAGGACCTGATCATGACGGAACAAGATTTCAGACAATTTTCGAAGCTCAGTCCCTTCGAACTGAAAGACCAACTGATCGCAATCGCCTCATCAGATGCGCAGAGGCTGATGCTGAATGCAGGACGGGGAAACCCTAATTTTTTGGCGACCTTGCCGCGCTGGGCATTCTTGAGCCTCGGTGATTTTGCCTTGCGTGAAGCGGAGCGGTCTTATTCGTATTTGGACAGCGGCTTCGGCGGGTTGCCAGAGCACGATGGCATCGTGTCGCGATTCGACGCCTATGCCACCAATCATCGGTTAACCGATGGCGTGCGATTTTTGCGTTCGGCGATCTCCTACGTCAAAGATCAGCTTGGGCTCGACCAGGATGCATTCCTCTTCGAACTGGTCAGCGCATTTTTGGGATGCACCTATCCGACACCACCAAGAATGCTGCTCACACCGAGGAAATCGTAAAAGCATATCTGGCGCAGGAAATGTTCGGGCCGATGCCGCGGCGGGGTAACTTCTCATTGTTCGCCACCGAGGGCGGAACGGCGGCGAATGACTTACATCTTCCAAAGTTTGCGCGAGAATTGCCTGATCAAGGCCGGGCGATAAAATCGCCATCGCGACGCCAATCTTTTCGCCCTATCTGGAAATTCCGGTTCTCGACGATACCGGCTGGAAATCGTCGACATCCGCATGGATAGACTTGCCGACTGGCAACTGCCGCAATCTGAACACGCCGATGACGTGATCAACATGCTGCGGCGCAAACTGTGACGCGCTGCCGGCCTACTCCGTCACTTAGACCAGGTTCCATCCGGATTAAACTGCCGCATGAACGGCGCTTCGTCGTCGGTGGTAGTTCCCATGTCCTTCTGAAAGATGGTGCCGTCCTCATCGATGATGAAGGTCATCACCCCGCTCTCGCCATACTTCGCCGGATAGGCAACAAATCCGAAGCCGCGATTCATGACCCCGTTGCGGGCATAATCCCGCAGGCCGCCGTGGGCGAAGGGGCCTTGCGTGAACAGTATTCCGTAGTAATAGCCGTAGAACGGCTTGTGCAGGCCGGACTGCACCCTCGCGCCTTCCGGCGTGGCATAGGCGAGCAGCGGTCCGATCGGACTCTTGGGCTTGCCCGGCTGTTCCGGCCAATACAATCCGTCCTGCTTGCCGGGATCGCTGATGAATTTGCGCGCGTACTGCTTTTCGCCATCGTGCGCCTGCTCAAAGTACTCCATCTGCGCAATCCGCAGCATGGCGAGAACGTCGATGTTCGCCAGTTCATTGCGCCCGAGATCGCGATTGGTCAGCTCGCCCTTTCCCGCCGGCGTATCGAAGAACCACTTTCCGGAAGTGTCCTTGCGCAGCGGAATGGGGAACGCCGTATTGCTGACGCCTACCAGCAGAATCTTGGTTCCACCTTCCAGCTCGCGCCAGCGATTCATTCTGCCGTAGGCGGAGGAGCAATTAATGA
>CAVVLH010000057.1:0-9988 GCA_963748805.1 uncultured Alphaproteobacteria bacterium
AACGCGCCCGCGCTGTATTTCATGTCGAATCGGGAAAGACCGAGCGCCTTTGCGGTAGCGGCGATCTTGCGCGCCACCGTCTCCACCGATCCGACATACAGCGACCCATGCTCGATCTCGCGGTCGAACTCTGCCCGTTGCATCGGTGGCCAGCCGCGTTCGGCGCCGATCCGGTCGCGCATGACTTTATAGTCAGGCCAGAGTTCGTCGCGCGCCTGTTCGTCCGAGCCGGAAATATATCCGTGCGAGTGGACGCCAATGGGCAACGGCGGCTTGCCGAGCTGGCCCAGCGCCTGAAGATAGAGATCGACGTAAGGCTTGAAGCGGTTGGGGTCGCCGCCGATGATCGCCAGCATCAGCGGCATGCCGTATTTTGCCGCGCGGATCACCGATTGTGGACTTCCACCGACCCCAACCCAGGTTTTCAGAGGCGTGGAATCAACCGGCGGAAACACGCGCTGATCCCTCAGCGGCGGCCGCGTCGTGCCCTTCCACGTGATCGGCGCCTGTTTGAGCAATGCCGCAAACAGATCGAGCTTTTCCTCGAACAGCGTTTCATATTGGCTGAGTTCATATCCGAACAGCGGAAAGGACTCGGTGAAGGAGCCTCGTCCGAGAATGACCTCGGCGCGTCCGTCGGACGCGGCGTCGAGCGTCGCAAATCGCTGGAAGACGCGGATCGGATCTTCTGAACTGAGCACGGTGACAGCCGATCCCAGTCTGATGCGCTTGGTTCGTCCTGCGATCGCGGCCAATATGATCTCCGGCGAAGATATCGCGAAATCGGTGCGGTGATGTTCGCCGAGCCCGATGAAATCGACGCCGACCTGGTCAGCCAGCACCGCTTCATCGATCACGTCGCGAATAACCTGTGCGTGGGTCTTGGCCGCTCCATTCTCGCCTGATGTAACGTCGCCGAACGTGTCCAGACCGAGTTCAAGAATATCAGTCACAGCTCTCTCTTCTTTGTGGGGGCCTTATAGCATTCCCAGATGACTTATTGGGCCGAGGGCCGCTTCGCAATGGCTTGCCTTTTGTTCTAATCTGCCCCTATGGCCCCCTCTTCCGAAGACATCGTTCGCCGCGCGACCACGGCCTTTAATGCGGGACGGCGCGTCGAGGCTCGAAAACTCTGCGAGGCTGGTCTGATCGGCACGCCGGGCGAGCCGATGCTGAGCCATCTGTTGGCGGCCGTGTTGTTTGCCTCGGGCGAGATCGAGGCGGCGCGGTCGCACGTCGAGACCAGTCTCATCAAGCGGCCCGACAATGCCGCCGCACGCCTTCTCGCCGCGCGCCTGGCCAGGACAGCCGGGGATTTCGACCGCGCTCTGTCACATCTGGATGCGCTGATTGCGCTCGCGCCGCAACGCGAGGTTTTCGTCGAAAAAGCGCGAACGCTCGATCAGGCCGGCCTTCGGCCGCAAGCCCGGCAAGCCTGGAGTGCGATTCTGGAAACCGTTCCGGATCACGCCGAAGCCGTTGCAAGGCTCGGCCGCTTCGCATGGGAGGACGGCGAGATTGCGCTTGCGGCAAAGCTTCTGGAACGGGCCGCTCAAACCAATGCGCCGGCCTCCGTCTGGTTCGACCTCGGGCTCGTCCGGCAGGATCTGCGCGACCATGCCGGTGCGGCCGTCGCCTATCGCAAGGCGATCTATCTCAAACCCGATCATGCGGAAGCAACCTTCAACCTCGGCGTCGTGCTCCAGGAATCCGGTCGCCTCGACGACGCCATGCGCGCGTACGCGCAAGCCTACCGCCTGCGGCCTTCGAGCTTCGGTCAAATCGCGATGGCCCTGACCTCGGCGTCGCACGGCGGCCTTTGGCTCAGCGAGACTTCGTTGCGACGCGCGCTTGAACGCTAGCCTTTTGCCTTGACGCGTTTTCTTGACGCGAACCGGTCTCCACTTCGCTTGAAAACGCTACGCCCTTCCCCGCCGCGCGCGAAAATGCTTCCGGTAAACATTGGGGCTTTCGAGAACCTGGGCGACAGTCTTCTCGTAGGCCTGCTTGTGCGGCTCATCGAAGCTTTCAAATTTCAGCTCCGGTGCGCCGCGCGGAACCGCAAAGACCTGCGCGACGGGTGTGCCCTTCGGCAGCACGCCGGAAAAATCAGGCTTGGTCCAGATCGCGGGAAAATTGATGCCGCCGTCGTGAAAGAGATCGGCATCCACCAGCCCCGTGATCAGACGAAACGGAAGATCATCGCGATTGACTGGGTGGGTCGCGAACAACGACCAGCCTTTTGCAAGCTCGATGGTCCAGAAGCTGTTGAACTTGATCGCGGCCTGTTCGCCTCTTGCAAACGGCGCGCCTGCAAACTGTGGAGCGACATGAAAGCTTAAGGGAGCGCGCGGGTGGCCGGATGTCGCGGGCTCCGGAATATCCCAGGCCCATGAAAACGAACCTTTGTCGATGGTGATGTCGCAGGGCAGCGGAATCAAAACGCCATAGGCCATGGCGTCGACAAAGGGCGGGCACTGCTTGACGGTGCGGATGTCGCGGCCGTGGATGTCCGAATGGGCTTTTGCCGGCATCGTGCGCAACCAGTCCGGAAGCCCGCCGCGAGCGGGCGTTGGCCGTGGCAAATGATCAGCGAGGGCCGGATCGCAGCGAAAGATCATGCGCATGTGTCAACTCCACATTGATACAGCGGCCTCATGGTTCGAGACGCCGCGTCAAGTGACGCGCCTCCTCACCATGAGGGTCTACCCGAGCCACAAATAACGGCCTCATCCCGAGGAGGCGCCAACGGGTCGCGCGGACGCGCGCCCGATGACAGGCTCCGCCCCGTCTCGAGGGATGGACGTGATCCGAACCCGTCGCGTTATCTGAGTCAACCGTCCAAAGAAAAAGGGCCGGGATTGCTCCCGGCCCTTATCCTGCTCTCTCCGTCATGCCCGGCCTTGTGCCGGGCATCCACGTCTTGCTTTCTTGGAAACAAAGTCGTGGATGGCCGGGTCAAGCCCGGCCATGACGATGTTAAGCGATCCTAGTTCAACGACGCCCGCTTCGGCGGCGAGGCCGGCCACGACTTGATCAGTGTGTCGTAGTCGACGGTTTCGCCCTTCGGCTTCTCGTTCGCCAGCTTGCGCTGGGGCGCGATGTTGCCGTCCTTGGCGGATTTCGCGAACCAGTACTCGGCGGTTTCCTTCTTGTTCAGCTTCGGCCCGCAGGCGCCCTGGACGCCGGACTTCTCCAGACGTTCCATCACCGAGTCCTGGGCAGCCGCGAGCGAATCCATCGCGGCTTGCGGCGTCTTCGCACCGGACGACGCATCGCCGATGTTCTGCCACCATAGCTGGGCGAGTTTCGGATAATCTGGCACGTTGTTGCCGGTCGGGGTCCACTGCACGCGAGCGGGCGAGCGGTAGAACTCGATCAGGCCGCCGAGTTTCGGGGCGCGCTCCGTAAAAGACTTGTCCCAGATATCGGATTCACGGATGAAGGTGAGGCCGACATGGCTCTTCTTCAAGGACACCGTCTTGGAGACGATGAACTGCTGATACAGCCAGGCCGCCTTGCGGCGGTCGAGCGGGGTCGACTTCAACAGTGTCACCGAGCCGACGTCCTGATAGCCGAGCTTCATGCCCTCTTTCCAGTACGCGCCGTGCGGCGAGGGCGCCATACGCCACTTCGGCGTGCCGTCCGCGTTCATCACGGCAAGACCCGGCTTCACCATGTCGGCGGTGAAGGCGGTGTACCAGAAGATCTGCTGGGCGATATTGCCTTGCGCCGGCACCGGCCCCGATTCGGAGAAGGTCATGCCTTGTGCCTGCGGCGGAGCATATTTCTTCATCCAGTCGAGATATTTGACGATCGAGTAGACCGCCGCCGGGCCGTTGACGTCGCCGCCGCGCTCGACGGAGGAGCCTACGGGGCGGCAGCCTTCCATGCGGATGCCCCATTCGTCGACGGGAAGTCCGTTGGGAATGCCGCGGTCGCCGTTGCCGGCCATCGACAGCCACGCGTCGGTGAACCGCCATCCGAGTGACGGATCCTTCTTGCCGTAATCCATATGGCCATAGACACGGACGCCGTTGATTTCCTTGATGTCGTTGGTGAAGAACTCGGCGATGTCCTCATAGGCCGACCAGTTCACGGGAACGCCGAGGTCATAGCCATATTTGGCTTTGAACTTGGCCTTGTATTCAGGGTTGGAGAACCAGTCGTAGCGGAACCAATAGAGGTTGGCGAACTGCTGGTCCGGCAACTGGTAGAGATGGCCGTTCGGCGCCGTGGTGAACGACTTGCCGATGAAGTCGTTGACGTCGAGGCCGGGATTGGTGACGTCCTTGCCTTCGCCGGCCATCCATTCCGTGAGGTCGACGGCCTGACCGTAGCGGAAGTGCGTTCCGATAAAGTCGAAGTCGTTGATCCAGGCATCGTAGACGTTCTTGCCGGATTGCATCTGGGTCTGGATTTTCTCGACCACGTCACCTTCCTGGATGATGTCGTGCCTGACCTTGATGCCGGTGATTTCCTCGAATGCTTTCGCGAGCGTCTTGGATTCATATTCGTGCACGGTCAGCGTTTCGGAGACAGCGTTGATCTCCATCCCCTTGAAGGGTTCAGCCGCCTTGATGAACCACTGCATCTCCTTCAACTGGTCGTCTTTCGATAGCGTCGACGGCTGAAATTCGCTGTCGATCCACTTCTTGGCGGCAGCTTCGTCCGCGAAAGCCGGCGAATTGATCGCGGTAGATGCCGCCATCAGCGCTACCGCTGATGTCATCATCAGGATGCGCGTCCTGACAGGACTCTTTCTTGTCTCCACGTGTCGCATGATGCTTCCTCCGTTGCAGCAACTGACAATTAATTCAGGTCCAGGTTGATCCCGGATCTGCTCTTTTTCGTTTCCCTCAGACGGTGCGGAAGATCGCAGCCGCCGAAACAAACGAAATTGCGGTGGCGAACCACAGGCTCGACAATTCGATTCCTTCTCCGACCGGCAGCGTCGCCACCGTGTCGGTTCCGACGAAGCCGATCCAGGCGAGATGAATGACCGCAGCCATGATCAGCGAAATGAACAGGCGATCGCCGCGCGTGGTCGGAATCCGGAGGATGCCGACGCGCTCGGTTTCCGGATAGACGATCGCAAGCCAGGTCATGACGGCGAGCGTCGCGGCCAACAGCACGAAAAAGATCGCGGTCGGCAGCGTCCAGGCCATCCATGCGAGGTTTCCCATGGGGCTCAACTCCCGCCGAATAATGCGGTGTGCTCCCTCTCCCAAGGGGAGAGGGTTGGGGTGAGGGGGTAAGGTCTATCGATGGAGCGTAACCCCTCACCCGCGCCGTCGGCGCGACCTCTCCCTAAGGGAGAGGTGAAGAGAGGCCGCATGCTCGGTCCTGAATAAGCGATCATCGCTACACCCTGCCCAATGCAAAACCGCGCGCGATGTAGTTGCGGACGAACCAGATCACGAGCGCGCCGGGGATGATGGTCAAGACGCCGGCCGCGGCCAGCAGGCCCCAATCCATGCCTGCGGCCGAGACGGTGCGCGTCATCACGGCCGAGATCGGCTTGGCGTCCACCGATGTCAGCGTCCGGGCGAGCAATAACTCGACCCAGGAGAACATGAAGCAGAAGAAGGCCGCGACGCCGATGCCGCTTGCGATCAGCGGCATCAGGATCTTGATGAAGAAGCGCGGGAACGAATAGCCGTCGAGGAACGCGGTCTCGTCGATCTCGCGCGGCACGCCGGATACGAACCCTTCCAGGATCCATACCGCCAGCGGCACATTGAAGATGCAGTGCGCCAGCGCCACCGCCCACGGCGTATCGAACAGGCCGATCGCCGAATAGAGGTTGAAGAACGGCAGCGCGTAGACCGCGGCCGGCGCCATCCGGTTCGACAGCAGCCAGAAGAACAGGTGCTTGTCGCCGAGAAAACGGTAGCGCGAGAACGCGTAGGCCGCGGGCAGCGCCACTGAAATCGAAATCACCGTATTGATGACGACATATTTCAGCGAGTTGATATAGCCGGAATACCAGCTCTCGTCGGTGAAGATGCGGATGTAATTGGCGAGCGTCGGCAGGTGCGGCCACAGGTTCATGGTCGAGACGATCTCTTCGTTGGTCTTCAGGCTCATATTGACCAGCCAGTAGATCGGCAGCAGCAGGAACACCAAAAACAGCGACAGGATCAGGCGGCGGCCGGGGATCGAATGCATCACACCGCCTCCGTCGGCACCCGGCGTTCGGTGCCGGCGTTGGTCATCACGGTGTAGAACACCCAGCACACGATGATGATGATCAGGTTGTAGACCAGCGAAAGTGCCGCCGCCTTGCCAAGGTCGAATTGTCCGAGCGCGATCTTGACGAGTTCGATCGAAATGAACGTGGTCGAATTGCCGGGGCCGCCGCCGGTGACGACGAACGGCTCGGTATAGATCATGAAGCTGTCCATGAAGCGCAAGAGAACCGCGATCAGCAGCACGCGCTTCATTTTCGGCAGCTGGATCGCGGTAAACACCGCCCATCGCGAAGCGCCGTCGATCTGGGCTGCCTGATAATAGGCGTCGGGAATCGATTTCAGCCCGGCGTAGCACAACAACGCCACGAGGCTCGTCCAGTGCCAGACGTCCATCACGATCACGGTAGCCCAGGCATCGAACTCGTTGGAGACGTAATTGTAGTTGATGCCGATGTGGTTCAGCGCATAGCCGAGCAGGCCGATGTCCGGGCGGCCGAAAATCTGCCAGATCGTGCCGACCACGTTCCAGGGAATCAAAAGCGGTAATGCCAGGGTCACGAGGCAGGCGGCCACGCTCCAGCCTTGCCGCGGCATCGACAGCGCAATCACGATGCCGAGCGGCACCTCGATGGCGAGAATCACAAAAGAGAAGAACAGATTGCGCCAGAGCGAGGCGAAAAATCGTTCGCCGAGGTCGCTCGATGGATCGAGCAGTTCCTTGAACCAGCCGACACCGTTCCAGAAGAACTGGTTGTTGCCGAAGGTGTCCTGCATCGAATAGTTCACCACCGTCATCAACGGCAGGATCGCGGAGAACGCGACCACCAGAAACACCGGCAGTACCAGGAACCAGGCCTTCTGGTTGACGGTCTTGTCCATCACGCTTCACCCTCGACCAGCAGACTGTCGGCGTAAACGTGCACGCGCGATGGATCGAACACCAAACCGGCGTTGTTGCCGGAAACTGAAAATCCCGGCGGCACTTTCGCGGAGAACTTCGTATCGCCAACCCGGACATGGGCGAAGCGAACGCGGCCCAGATCATCGATGCGCTCGATGTTGGCGGCCAAGAGATTGGGGGCAGGGGCGGCGACCTGGACAAATTCCGGCCGCACGCCGACTTCGATCTTGGCGCCGGCCGGCAAGCGGTCGTAGTTGCGTTCGAGCGTCGATGGTGTGGCCGTCGATCCGGGCCTGCCGTCCCTTGACCTCGGCGGGCACGATGTTCATGCCGGGCGAGCCGATGAAATAGCCGACGAAAGTATGCGCCGGCCGGTCGAACAGGTCGGCCGGTGTGCCGCTCTGCACCACCCTGCCGTCATGCATCACCACCACCGTGTCGGCAAAGGTCAGCGCTTCGGTCTGGTCGTGCGTCACATAGATCATGGTCAGATCGAGGTCGCGGTGCAGCGCTTTCAGCTTCGATCGTAATTGCCATTTCAGCTCGGGATCGATCACGGTCAGCGGCTCGTCGAACAAAACGGCGGCGACGTCCGAGCGCACGAGGCCGCGGCCGAGCGAGATTTTCTGCTTGGCGTCGGCCGTCAAGCGTTCGGCTTTGCGCGACAGATACGGCGTGAGGTCCAGGAGCGCCGCGATCTCCGTAACCCGTGCTTCGATCGCGGCTTTCGGCATGCCGCGATTCTTGAGAGGGAAGGCGAGATTTTGCCCGACCGTCATGGTGTCGTAGATGACGGGAAACTGGAACACCTGCGCGATATTGCGCTCCCGCGTCGATTGCGTCGTGACGTCGACGCCGTCGAACAGGATCTTGCCGCGCGACGGCGTGACGATGCCGGAAATCAAATTCAACAACGTGGTCTTGCCGCAGCCTGAGGGGCCGAGCAGCGCGTAGGCGCCGCCGCGCCGCCATGTCATCGTGACCGGCTTCAGCGCGAAAGTCTCTTCCGGCGCATCGTTGCCGCCGTAGGAATGCGCGAGGTCGACGAGGTCAATGCGCGCCATGCTGCATCACCTCGTCGTATTTTTTGCTACGGGATCGGGCGACGCGACCAGCCGGCCGGCCGCATCGAACACAAAGACATTTTCCGGATCGAGCACGGCATCGAGCACATGTCCGGGTTGAAATTCGTGCACGCCCGGCAGCACGGCGACCCAGTTGGAGGCGTCGCGATTGAGGTGCACGAAACTTTCCGATCCGGTGATTTCGGTCACGGTGACGGTGGCGTGAAACGCGTGGCGGCCGGGGATGCCGTTGGCGATCTCCAGCTGATGGGCGCGGAAGCCGACCCGGTAGGCGCCGTCCGCAAGGCCGGCGTAGAGTCCACCGGCGGGCGCCGCGATGCCGCCGGCATATTGCACGGTGCCGCTTTTCTTTTCGATGCCGACGATGTTAAGCGGCGGATCGGAAAACACCTGCGCGACGCGCAACGTGTCGGGGCGGCGATAGACCAGCGGCGTCTCGCCCGCCTGCAACGCCTCGCCTTCCCACATACAGATGGTGCGGCCACCGAGCAGCAAGGCTTCCGAAGGCTCCGTCGTCGCATAGACAAAGATCGCGCCCGAATCCTCAAAGATGCGCGGCAACTCGGTACGAAGCTCCTCGCGCAGCTTGTAATCGAGATTGGCGAGCGGCTCATCGAGCAGCACCAGATCGGCGCCCTTGACCAGCGCCCGGGCGATCGCGGTGCGTTGCTGTTGCCCGCCGGAAAGTTGCAGCGGCGTGCGGTCGAGATACGGTTCGAGTTTCAGAAGCCGGGCGGCTTCCCTGACGCGCGTTTCGATCTCGCTCTTCGGCTTGCCCTGTACGCGCAGCGGAGAGGCGATATTCTCGTAGACCGTAAACGATGGGTAATTGATGAATTGCTGATAGACCATCGCTACCGATCGTTGCCGCACGTCGGCGCCGGTCACGTCCTTGCCGTCGACGAGGACCCGGCCCGAAGTCGGCTTGTCGAGACCGGCGAGCAGTCGCATGATCGAGGTCTTGCCGGACAGCGTCGGCCCCAACAGAACGCTCAAGGTGCCGCGTTCGAGCTTGAGCGTGACGTCGCGAATGGCGGCGACGCCGTCGACCGACCGCGAGACGTTGACGAGTTCAACGCTCATGGCCGCCCTCCTGCTCCGGTCATGAGAGGCTTCGAGGAGATTTGCTGGGCGGCAATCCAGAGATCGAGGGCTGCGATCTCTTCCGGCGTCAGACGCAATCCCAATTTGGATCGCCGCCAGACGACGTCTTCGGCGCTGCAAGCCCATTCCTCCGAAATCAAGTATTTGACTTCGGCCTCGGTCAGGCTCGCGCCGAACGCCTTGCCAAGGTCGGCAAGCGATTTCGCCGTGCCCAACAGCTTGACGGCGCGCGTGCCGTAGGCATGCGCAAGCCTGTTGGCATGGGGCGCGGCGAGAAACGGATAGTCGCGCATCAGTTCCGCGGACAGTGCCGGGATTGCCGAGACGTCCATATCGCCGCCGGGTAGCGCCGCCTTGCCGGTCCATCCCTCGCGCGCCTTGTCGCCTTTCAGATAGGGCTTAAGTTTTTCCAGCGCTTCTTCGGCGAGACGCCGATGGGTGGTGATCTTGCCGCCGTATATAGAGAGTAGCGGCGCGCCGCCGGGCAGATCGAGTTCGAAGACATATTCGCGGGTCGCGGCCTTGGCTTCGCTCGCGCCGTCGTCGTAGAGCGGGCGAACCCCGGCATAGTCCCACACGACGTCGGCAGGCTTGACCGGCTTTGCCAGATATTCGCTGACGGAGGCGCAGAGATATTCGATCTCCTCGCTTGTCGCCTTCACCTTTGACGGATCGCCGTGATAATCGCGGTCGGTGGTGCCGAT
>CAVVLH010000058.1:0-11900 GCA_963748805.1 uncultured Alphaproteobacteria bacterium
CAAGGCGGCTTCTGGCAAAGCGACGACTACAACTTTGAACCAGATCGAGGGAATTGGCGTGGCTGATATGGCGGTTCAAAGCGGAGCAGTGGACGACGTCGCAGGACCTTACGACCGCGCCAAGGCGCTGAACGCATTCAAGGCCGGGGACGTTACCTTCTACTGGATCACCCGTGTCTGCGCGATCTCTGTCCTGCTTATCCTCGGCGGCATCATTCTGTCGCTGATCGTGGGTGCCTGGCCCGCGATGAAGGAATATGGCTTCGCGTTCCTGTGGACGCAGCGCTGGGCGCCGTCGGCCGATCCGCCCGTGCTCGGTGCGCTGGGCCCGATGTACGGCACGCTGGTCACCTCTTTCATCGCCATGCTGATCGCGATCCCGGTGGGTCTCGGCATCGCGATTTTCCTCACCGAGCTCTGTCCGCAATGGCTGCGCCGGCCGATCGGAATTGCGATCGAGTTGCTCGCCGGCATTCCCTCTATCATCTACGGGATGTGGGGCTTCTTCGTGCTGGGTCCGTTTCTGGCCTATACGTTCCAGCCGTTCATGATCAGCCTGTTCGACGGCGTTCCGGTGCTGGGTTCGATCTTCGCGGGCCCGCCGTCTTATCTGAGCCTGTTCAACGCCGCGCTCATTCTCGCGATCATGGTGCTGCCGTTCATCACCGCGATTTCCGTCGATGTCTTCAAGACGGTACCGCCGGTCCTGAAGGAGGCTGCCTACGGCGTCGGCTGCACGACCTGGGAAGTGGTCCGCAACGTCGTAATCCCCTACACCCGTGTCGGTGTCATCGGTGGCGTCATGCTGGCGCTCGGCCGCGCGCTCGGCGAAACCATGGCGGTCACCTTCATCATCGGAAACTCCTTCCGCATCTCGTCCTCGATCTTTGCGCCGGGTACCACGATCTCGGCGGCGATCGCCTCCGAATTTGCCGAGAGCGACGGCCTGCATCAATCGGCGCTCATCCTGCTCGGCCTGCTGTTGTTCGTGCTGACCTTCATCGTGTTGTCCGCGGCGCGGCTGATGCTGCTGCGCCTGGAAAAGAAGGCGGGCAACTGACATGAACCCGATCTACACCCGCCGCCGCCGCAAGGACATCGTCATCCGCGCGCTCTGCGTCGGCGCGGCGGTGTTCGGCGTCACCTGGCTGGCGTTGATCCTGTTCACGCTGTTCTTCAACGGTCTCCAGGGTCTCAATCTCGAGCTCTTCACCCAGAATACGCCGCCGCCGGGTTCGAACGAGGGCGGTCTTTTGAACGCGATCACCGGCTCGGTCATCATGACCGTGATCGGCGTCGGTGTCGGCGCGCCGCTTGGCCTGTTCGCCGGCACCTACCTTGCTGAATACGGCAGGAACGACCGGCTGACTTCGGTGATCCGCTTCATCAACGACATCCTCCTGAGCGCGCCCTCGATCATCATCGGCCTGTTCATCTACGGTGTCGTCGTGGTGCCGATGGGCAGTTTCTCGGCGTTGGCTGGATCGCTGGCGCTGGCGGTGATCGTGATTCCGGTCGTGCTGCGAACCACCGAAGACATGCTGCTGCTGGTTCCCAATCCGCTGCGTGAGGCGGCTTCCGCGCTGGGCTTGCCGCGCTCGCTCGTCATCAAGCGCATCGCCTACCGCGCGGCGCGCTCCGGCCTGATCACCGGCGTGCTGCTGGCGACGGCCCGCGTCGCTGGCGAAACCGCGCCGCTGTTGTTCACCGCGCTGTCCAACCAGTTCTTCAGTCTCGACCTGACCAAGACGATGGCGAACCTGCCGGTGACGATCAACAATTTCGTGCAGAGCCCGTACGCCTACTGGAAACAGCTGGCCTGGAGCGGGGCCCTCCTGATCACGCTCACCGTACTCGCTCTCAACATTGGCGCGCGCATTCTTGGCGCCGAGAGGACTGCAAAATGACCGATCTTTCCGCCTCTGTAAGTGTTCCCGCCACACCGGTGCCGATGGCCAGCCATGCATCGGGCCAGGCGGAGCCGCCGCCCAAGGTCACCGCGCGCGGGTTGAATTTCTACTACGGCGAACACCACGCGCTGAAGAACATCAACATCACGCTCGGCACCAATCGCGTCACCGCCTTTATCGGCCCGTCGGGCTGTGGCAAGTCGACCTTGCTGCGGATTTTCAACCGGATGTACGATCTCTATCCCGGCCAGCGCGCCACCGGCCAGCTGATGCTCGACCAGACCAACATTCTCGATCCCAAGCTCGATCTCAATCTCTTGCGCGCCCGCGTCGGCATGGTATTCCAGAAGCCGACGCCGTTCCCGATGACGATCTACGAGAACATCGCGTTTGGCATCCGCCTTTACGAGAAGATCTCCCGCTCGGAAATGGATGACCGGGTCGAGAAGGCGTTGCGCGGCGGCGCGCTCTGGAACGAGGTCAAGGACAAGCTCAATGCGTCTGGCTTGAGCCTGTCCGGCGGCCAGCAGCAACGGCTCTGCATCGCGCGCACCGTGGCGGTGCGCCCCGAGGTGATCCTGTTCGACGAGCCATGTTCGGCACTTGATCCGATCTCGACCGCCAAGGTCGAGGAACTGATCCAGGAACTGGCCGAAAATTACACGATTGCGATTGTTACCCACAACATGCAGCAGGCTGCTCGCGTCTCCGACAAAACAGCTTTCATGTATTTGGGCGAATTAATCGAGTTCGACGAAACCAACAAGATTTTCACCTCGCCAAACGACCGGCGAACCCAGGACTACATCACCGGCCGCTTCGGCTGAGACGTGTGACCCCGGCAACAGATCACGCACAAATCAGGGAATAGGATCAGGCTCGGCCGCGATCGGAGCAGGGTCCCAAGGAGAACAAGATGGCCTCAGAGCATACCGCCAAGGCGTTCGACAGCGATCTTCAGGAACTGACCCGGCTGGTGGCCGAAATGGGCGGTCTTGCGGAGCGCATGATCGTGGACGCCGTCGATGCGCTGATCCGCCGCGACGTGGCGCTCGGCCGGCGTGTGGTCGAGACTGACGCCGAGATCGACAATTTGCAGCGTGTGATCGAGGAGCGTGCGGTGCTGACCATCGCCCGGCGCCAGCCGATGGCGGTGGATTTGCGCGAGATCGTCGGCGCCATGCGTGTTGCAACCGACCTCGAACGGATCGGCGATTTGGCCAAGAACATGGGCAAGCGGGTCGCGGCGCTGGAGAGCGATTTCCAGCCGCTGAAGCTGATCCGCGGCCTGGAGCACATGACCGATCTCGTGCAGGCCCAGGTGAAGTCGGTGCTCGATGCCTATGCGGCGCATGATCTGCCGGCGGCGATGACCGTCTGGAAGAACGACGAGGAAGTCGACGCGATCTGCACCTCGCTGTTTCGCGAGCTGCTGACCTACATGATGGAAGACCCGCGCAACATCAGCTTCTGTATTCACCTGATGTTCTGCGCCAAGAACATCGAGCGGATCGGCGACCATGCCACCAACATCGCCGAAACTGTATTTTACATGATCGAAGGCCAGCAAATTCTCGATAAACGACCGAAAGGCGACATGACGACCTTTGCTACAACCGTGCCCGGAAACTGATCGCTGTTCTTGGGTAACCGCATCACACGTAGAAAACTCATTTCAAAGGACGAAAGAAGGCTACGCACATGAGCGCGCGCATTCTGGTGGTGGAAGACGAGGAAGCGTTGACGACGCTGCTGCGCTACAACCTCGACGCCGAAGGATATGACGTCGAAACGGTCGGGCGCGGCGACGACGCCGACACGCGCCTGAAGGAGCGGATTCCCGATCTGATTGTGTTGGACTGGATGCTGCCGGGTCTTTCCGGCATCGAACTGTGCCGCCGTCTGCGGGCGCGGCCGGAAACCAAGCAACTCCCGATCATCATGCTGACCGCGCGCGGTGAGGAAAGCGAGCGGGTGAGGGGGCTTGCGACCGGCGCAGACGATTACATCGTCAAGCCGTTCTCGGTGCCGGAATTACTGGCGCGGGTCCGCGGCCTGTTGCGCCGCGCGAGCCCCGAACGGCTCGCCACCGTGCTCACCTATGGCGACATTGAACTCGATCGCGAGAAACGCCGTGTCGCCCGTTCGGGCCGCCCGGTCGATCTCGGACCGACCGAATATCGCTTGCTCGAATTTTTCCTGGAGCATCCGGGCCGTGTGTTCTCGCGCGAGCAGTTGCTCGACAGCGTCTGGGGCCGCGACATCTATATCGATGAGCGTACGGTGGACGTGCATATCGGACGTTTGCGTAAACTGCTCAACCCGGGCCGGGAGCAGGATCCGATCCGCACCGTGCGCGGGGCGGGCTACGCGCTCGACGATCGCTTCGCGAAGGTGGAATAGGTTTTCTGAAACTATTGACGTTGCCGTCAAGAGCGCGCCCAGAGCGCGCTCTTTGCCTTTGAGGCCATGTTACCGCGTCGTCTTCGGTGCCTGGCGCCGCCGGTCGCCGGTCGGCTGATAGGCGATCCGCGAGTGATGCGCGCAGTAGGGCAGGCTGGTCAGCGCCTTGCCGCCGCAGAAGAAGAATTCCGGGCTCGAGGGATCGCCGACCGGCCAGTGACAGGTGGCCTCGTTCAATTCCAGCAGCGACAGCCGCTGGCTCATCGGCACCACATTGTCGTAGGCAATCGGATCCGGCTCCAGCTCGACCTCGAAAGCATGCGCCAGCGCCGTGTTGCCGCGCGAGACCGGCCGCGATACCCGCATCATGTGTTGCGCGGGACGCGCCTTGCGCGGGCGAGGGGCCGCCGAAGAGGGGCTCTTGGCGCGGCCGGACAGGCCGAGCCGGTGCACTTTGCCGATTACCGCATTCCGCGTCACGTTGCCGAGCTCGGCGGCGATCTGGCTCGCCGAAAGGCCTGCTTCCCAGAGTTTCTTCAGTTGCTCGACGCGATCGTCAGACCAGGTCAATACCGTCATCGCACTCTTTCCTTCGCGTCGCGCCGGCCTGTTGCGGGCAGCGCTGCGATGTCAATCGTCTCAAAAATCCCTTCCGGCAGAATCCCTTAGCCTTCGCCGGGCGCGAAATGCGCGCCTGGACGTTTACGCAAAACAGTGGCGTCTTAGAGGGTCAGTACTACCGCACGAGATGTCGTATCCGACGAGGGGGAAGCTACAATATGGCGTGACTCCCGCGCAAGAGTCGACGCGAGCGCGTCCACATGTTCCGTCGCTTGGGCCTTGCGTTGCGGCCTTTCGACGACACCGGAGATTTACGGTCCGGCCGGTTGACACGGTTCGCCGCGCGCATAGAATATTGCCACGTGCCGCCTCGAAAAGGCGGCACGTTTTGTTTTCTGGTCCGATTTGTCTCCGATCCCGATGCGACCGCGCCAATGCGCGCACCGTGGCCGGCTCTAACGCTCAGTGATCATCATGACGTCGCATTTGCTTCCGGTATTTGCTCGGGTCGATCTCGGCTTTACGCACGGCGAGGGCTGCTGGCTGGTCGCCACGAACGGCGAACGCTATCTCGACTTCACTTCGGGCGTCGCGGTGAATGCGCTCGGTCATGCGCATCCGCATCTGGTCAAAGCGCTTCAGGAGCAGGCGACGAGGCTCTGGCACATGTCGAACCTGTTCAAGAGCCCCGACGGCGAACGGTTGGCGGCGCGCCTCTGCGAGCTCAGCTTCGCCGATTTCGTCTTCTTCTGCAATTCCGGCGCCGAAGCGATGGAAGGCGTCATCAAACTCGTTCGCCATTATCACTTCGCCAAGGGGCATCCCGAACGCTACCGCATTATCACCTTCGAAGGCGCCTTCCATGGCCGCACGCTGGCGACGCTGGCGGCGACCGGCACGGCGAAATACCTCGAAGGTTTCGGCCCTCCGGTAGACGGTTTCGATCAGGTGCCGCATGGCGATCTCGAAGCCGTCAAGAAGGCGATCGGCCCGCATACCGCCGGTATCCTGATCGAGCTGGTGCAGGGCGAGGGCGGCGTGCGGTCGGCGGCCCCGGCCTTCATCAGGGCGTTGCGCGCGTTGTGCGACGAGCATGGCCTGTTGCTGGCCTTCGATGAAGTACAGACCGGCATGGGCCGCACCGGCGATCTGTTCGCCTATCAGCACGTCGGCGTTGAGCCGGATGTCATGTCGCTGGCGAAAGCGCTGGGCGGCGGTTTCCCGATCGGCGCCGTGCTGGCCACGGCGGAGGCCGCCTCCGGCATGGCGCCAGGCTCGCATGGCTCGACCTTCGGCGGCAATCCCCTGGCGGTAGCCGCCGCCAATGCCGTGCTCGACGTCATGCTCGAGCCCGGCTTCTTCGATCATGTGCGGAAGATGTCGCTGCTGTTGAAACAGAAGCTCGCTTCGGTGGTCGATCGTTATCCCACGGTGCTTTCCGAAGTGCGCGGCGAGGGGCTTCTGATCGGCGTCAAGGCGGTGGTGCCGTCAAGTGATCTTGTGACCGCGCTGCGCGACCAAAAGCTGCTCACGGTTGGCGCCGGCGACAATGTCGTGCGTTTCCTGGCGCCGTTGATCGTCTCGGAAGCCGAGATCGAACAATCCGTGCAGTCGCTGGAGCGCGCCTGCACGGCGCTTGCGGTTCACCAGCAGAAGGCGGCCGCGCAATGAGCAAGGCGCTGCGCCACTTTCTCGACCTCAACGAGCTTCCCACGGCTGAGTTGCGCGAGGTGATCGCCGCGAAGTCTTGCCATGAAAGCGAAGCTGAAGGCGCAGAAGAACGGCGGCAAGGAAGCCGACAAGCCGCTGAAGGACAAGACGCTGGCGATGATTTTCGAAAAGCCCTCGACGCGCACGCGGGTTTCGTTCGATGTCGGCATGCGCCAGCTCGGCGGCGAGGCGATCATGCTGACGGGCGCCGAAATGCAGCTCGGCCGTGGCGAGACCATCGCCGACACTGCGCGCGTGCTGTCGCGCTATGTCGACATCATCATGATCCGCATTCTCAACCATGATGCGCTGCTGGAACTCGCCGCCCACGCCACCGTGCCCGTTATCAACGGACTGACGCGCCGCTCCCACCCCTGTCAGGTGATGGCGGATGTGATGACGTTCGAGGAACATCGCGGCCCGATCCAGGGCCACACCGTGGCCTGGACCGGCGACGACAACAACGTGCTCGCCTCCTGGGCGCATGCGGCCGAGCGGTTCAAATTCAAGCTGAACGTGGCGACACCGCCGGAGCTGGCGCCCAACAAGACCATGCGCGACTGGATCAAGACGACGCAGGCGCCGATCGTGCTCGGCAACGATCCCGAGGCTGCGGTGCGCGGCGCCGATTGCGTCGTCACCGATACCTGGTTCTCGATGGGCGACAAGGATGGCGAACACCGTCACAACCTGCTCAAGCCCTATCAGGTCAATGCGCGGCTGATGTCGCTCGCCAAACCCGACGCACTGTTCATGCATTGCCTGCCCGCCCATCGCGGCGACGAGGTCACCGATGAGGTCATCGACGGCCCGCAATCGGTGGTGTTCGACGAGGCCGAAAATCGCCTGCATGTGCAGAAGGGCATTTTGGCCTGGTGCCTTCAGGCGGTGGGGTAGCTCCTTTTTACCCCTCTCCCCTTGCGGGAGAGGGTGGTTTCGAAGGCAGTGAGAAACCGGGTGAGGGGTTTCTTGCGGTGAGGGAGTTAACCCCTCACCCGGCGCGAATTTCGCTGTCGCTCATTCTCGCCACCCTCTCCCGCAAGGGGAGAGAGTATTCCGAGGTCGTGGAGGTATCGCCCGTAACTGGCCTCTTTCTTTCTGCACCATCCGACCCCAGATAAGCGCCATGACCTCCAATTCCCCCGACATCAAACTGAAAGAAACGCCGGTTCGCGCGCCCTCGCACGTGCCGGTTGACGATGCGGTGCTGCCCTTCGAGGTGGCCTCGCTCGATCTGCGCGGCCGGCTGACCCGGCTTGGCCCCGGGCTAGACGATCTCCTTGCCAAGCACGATTATCCGCCACCGGTGGCCAAGCTGCTCGGCGAAGCCATCGTGCTGACGACGCTGCTCGGCTCGTCGTTGAAGTTCAACGGCCGCTTCATCCTGCAGACCCAGACCGATGGTCCGGTGTCGTTTCTCATCGTGGATTTCCAGGCGCCCGATCGCCTGCGCGCCTATGCGCGGTTCGATGCGAAGGAGATCGCCGACGGCCAGGATTCAGGCAGCCTGCTCGGCAAGGGCCATCTGGCCATGACCATCGATCAGGGGCCGGACATGAGCCGCTATCAGGGCCTGGTCGCGCTCGATGGCGGCAGCCTGGAAGACGCGGCGCATGAATATTTCCTGCGCTCGGAACAGATCCCGACGCGGGTGCGGCTTGCGGTCGGCGAGGAATGGCGTGGCGGCGAGGGTGGCGCGCGGCGGCGCTGGCGCGGCGGCGGCATGCTGCTGCAATTCCTGCCCAAGGCGCCGGAGCGCGCGCGGCAGGCCGACCTCGATCCCGGCGATGCCCCGGAGGGGATTGAGACGCACACCGTTACCGAGGATGACGCCTGGGTCGAAGGCCAGTCGCTGATCTCGACCGTCGAGGACGTTGAACTGATCGATCCCGATTTGTCCGGCGAGCGGCTATTGTATCGGCTGTTTCATGAGCGCGGCGTACGGGTGTTCGCGCCGCTTGCGTTACAGGCAAGATGCTCGTGCTCGCGCGAGGCGGTGTCTGCGATGCTCAAGAGCTTTGATCCGCAAGATCGCGCCGAGATGGTCAAGGACGGCAAGGTGGTGGTGACCTGCGAGTTCTGTTCGTCGGTCTATGAGTTCACGCCGCACGAAGCGGGTGTGGAAGAGGGAGCCGGTTAGCGCGTATACTCGTAAACCGGGTCCGGTTTAGCGAAAAGGGCAGACATTCGCCGATAAGCAGCGGGCGAGGACGAGCCATGGCCAAGACGTTCAAGGTTGGCGATCACGTGAGCTGGAATTCGGAAGCCGGCCGCGTCCGCGGAAAAATCGTCAAAGTGCATAAGCGAGCCGTCAATTATAAAGGCCACATTCATCGCGCTACGCCGGATGAGCCGCAATACGAGATCAAGAGCGACAAGACCGACCACGTAGCGCTGCACAAGGCCGGAGTGTTGAGGCGCCTCGGCTGACGGTCCGGCGCGAATTCGAAAGCACAGCGGCCAGGATGAGGCTTCCGTTTTTCACCATCGGTCATTCCTCGCGCCCGATGGGCGAATTTATCGACTTGCTCACTGCTTCGGAGGTCGGCGTCGTCGTCGACGTGCGCACGGTTCCACGCTCGCGGTCAAATCCGCAATACAATCGCGAAGCGCTTCCTGAGGCGTTGTCGGGATTTCAGATCGCATATGAGCATGTCGCCGAACTCGGCGGCCTCCGCGCACGCGCAAAGGATATTGCGCCAGAGGTCAATGCCTTCTGGCAAAATCAGAGTTTTCACAACTACGCCGACTATGCGATGAGCGGCGGTTTTCGCTCTGGCCTCGCGCGGCTTCGCGATCTGGGCCGCCTGCGGCGCTGCGCCGTGATGTGCGCGGAGGCAGTGTGGTGGCGGTGTCATCGTCGGATCATCGCGGACTATCTTGTCGTCGGTGGCGATCAGGTGTTTCACATCCTTGCGCCGGGCAAGGTCGCAATAGCGAGCTTGACGACGGCGGCTCGGCCGGGGCCGGAAGATACGGTGACCTATCCGGCGCCGTGAATCTCTCCCCGAGGAATGAATTACCGGGAGCGGTCGATGCTCTGGCAGCTCTGAATTTCAGAAATCCATTTGACTTCGTGGTGATGCCACAGTCGTCATTCCGGGGTGGTCCCAACGGGTCTGGCGAACGCACGCCTGATGACAGGCCCCGCACCACGCCCGGAATCTCGAGATTCTCTGATATGCAATTGCACATCGTAACTCGATGATTTGCATCGCTCCGGAATGACGGCTTCGCCGTCAGTTCAACACTCGTTTGGCCTCGGGGCTGTCGAGCGAAAAGGTCGGTACGTCGATCTCGAATTTCTCGCCGCTCTCGCTCACCATCTGATAGCGGCCGGTCATGAAGCCCGACGCGGTCGGCAGTGGAACGCCAGAGGTATATTCGAAGCGCTCGCCCGGGGCGAGCACCGGCTGCTCGCCGATCACCCCTTCGCCGCGGACTTCCTGCTGACGGCCGGTCGCATCGGTAATGATCCAGTGCCGCGTGCGCAACTGCACGGTCTCGGGGCCGGAATTAATGATGACAATGGTGTAGGACCAGAAATATTGCCGGTTCTCCACGGAAGAACGCTCCGGGAGGAAATTCGGCTCCACGGTCACTTCGATATCGCGGGTCACGGCGCGGTACATGCGGGTTCGATCGTCTCTTATGAAAACGAACGGTATTCTATCCGATCGTTCGGACAGAACCAATTGTGCCGGGATGGCTGATGTGGTCTTTTCCATCGCCGTTTCACCACAGTTCCGGGCTAACCGCGCCGTACCCTGCTGGGCCAGCCTGTGCTATCTTGCTGCAATGCTGGCCGAACGCATCCGTATGCCCGGAATGACGTGAAATGACTTCGGTTGCCGATCAAATTTCCGGACCGCCGCTGGCGGCCGAAACCGGCGTTGTGGCGCGCGATGGCTTGCTCGCACAAGCAAGCGCGCCGGCGATTGCGCGTCCCGTGGTCGCCGAGCGCGAATTGCGGCTCGACCTGTTCCGCGGGCTCGCGCTGTGGCTGATCTTCATCGACCATCTGCCGCAGAACCTTCTGACCTGGCTCACGATCCGCAATTACGGATTTTCCGACGCCACCGAAATCTTCATCTTCATTTCCGGCTATACGGCTTCCTTCGTCTATGGCCGGGCGATGCGCGATGCCGGATTTGTGGTGGCGACCGCGCGCATCTTGCGGCGGGTCTGGCAGATCTATGTCGCGCACGTTTTTCTGTTCACGATCTTCCTCGCCGAAATCTCCTACGTCGCCACTTCTTTCGAGAACCCGCTCTATACCGAAGAGATGGGGATCCTGGATTTTCTTAAAGAACCTGACGTCACCATCGTCCAGGCGCTGCTGTTGAGATTCCGTCCCGTCAACATGGACGTGCTGCCGCTCTACATCGTACTGATGTCTTTCCTGCCGTTCATCCTTTGGCTAATGAAGCGGAGCGCCGACCTGACATTGGGACTGTCTGTCCTGCTGTATGCTGCGACGTGGGAATTCGATCTCTATCTCTCGGCCTATCCCAACGGCTTCTGGGTTTTCAATCCGTTTGCGTGGCAATTGCTGTTCGTGTTCGGCGCATGGTGCGCGCAAGGCGGCGCGCAGCGGATGTCGCGCATTCTGGCTTCGCGGATCACGCTGTGGATCTGCTTTGCCTATCTGCTGTTCTCTTTCCTGGTCACGCTGACCTGGTATGTGCCGCAGCTCGGCCACTTCATGCCGCGCAGACTCGAGCAGTGGATGTATCCCATCAGCAAGACCGATCTTGACGTGTTGCGCTTCGCGCACTTCCTGGCGCTTGCTGCCGTCACGGTGCGTTTCCTGCCTAAAGATTGGCCATACCTGAAATCGCCTTGGCTGCGACCGTTAATCCTGTGCGGTCAGCATTCGCTTGAGATATTCTGCCTCGGTGTGTTTTTGGCCTTCGCCGGCCATTTCATCCTGGCGGAGTTCTCGGGTGGGACCGGGTTGCACTTTATTATCAGTATTTCCGGAATCCTGATCATGTCGGCCGCGGCGTGGCTGTTTTCATGGTACAAGCATTCTGCCGACAAGAGTGGGTCCAAAGCCAAGGCCACCGGCGGCAACGCCGATTTGGCGGGAGGGGGGGCATGAAGTTCGTCTCAGGGGCAATCCTGAGTGTGAGCCTGCTGGCCGGTTTTCTGGCCGCTGTTCCCGCATGCGCCGAAGATACCCTTGCTGCACCTGCACCTGCACCTGCACCTGCACCTGCAGCAACACCTGCGGCTGCGGCGTGCGAGGTTCCCGATTATCTCCTCTCCGGCGACAATGTGCTTCCAAAGGTCGCAGAAGCCATCAAGGCTGGT
>CAVVLH010000059.1:0-107691 GCA_963748805.1 uncultured Alphaproteobacteria bacterium
TACGCGAGACCTTCAAGACGCTGCATCGTGTCGGGCTCGACTACATCCATGTCGGCCAGCAGGCGACGACGCTGTCCGGCGGCGAGGCCCAGCGCGTCAAGCTCGCCAAGGAACTATCCAAGCGCGCCACCGGCCGCACGCTCTACATCCTGGACGAGCCGACCACGGGCCTGCATTTCCACGACGTCAAGAAGCTGCTGGAAGTGCTGCACGAGCTGGTGTCGCAGGGCAACACGGTGGTGGTGATCGAGCACAATCTCGAAGTGATCAAGACCGCCGACTGGGTGATCGACCTCGGTCCCGAAGGCGGCGACGGCGGCGGCGAAATCGTCGCCTGGGGTCCTCCGGAAGATATCGTCAAGGCGCCGCGCAGCTATACCGGCAAATTCCTGGCGCCGGTGCTGAAGAAGGCGGCCAAGCCGCGGAAGGCAAGCGGCGGGGCGAGTGAGGCAGCGGAGTGAGCGAGCCGCCATGCGACCGCAGCGGACTAAGCTTTCGTTACACATCAAGCACCCAACTCGCGATTTAGCGACAATCTGTCGAACGCTCGGCCTCCGCCCCAAGATTATTTGGAAACAGGGAGAAGAGCGGCGAACGCCCAAGGGACGCCGTCTCGCACGCGTACGCGAGAGTTCCTATTGCTCGGTCGATCTCGGAGCCGCGTCAAAGGTGGATTTATCAAAGAAAATAGAATTCGGCGGTTCGCTCGCTTCAGAATAACAGGGCTGTTCTCCGAAGGCTCACTTCGACAGGCGGACGGATTAGTTTCTATGTTGGATGGTTCTGCGACTATGACACCGGCGAGACGCTCAGCAGCGAGATTTTACGCCAAATGACCGATATGGGAATCGCGTTAGACCTGAACATTTACGTTGGTGACGCTTGAGTTACGCGTCATCGCAAGCGCAGCGATGCAATCTAGCTCTTCGTCATTCCGGGATACGCCGTCAGGCGCAGGCCCGGAATCCATTTCTCCCTGCATTTTTGCGGTCCGATAAATTCCGGGCTCGCTTGCTTCGCTCACGCCCCGGAATCGAGAATTGGCTGCCGATGATATTTTGGCCGGCGACGTAATCGGCGGAGTTAACCTGGCAACCATTGTTGAGGCATATCCTGACGCTGCGCGAGGACCGAGCGTTCTGGTTCTGCAGCGTGATGGTAATGGAGAGCCATTGCATATACTCTGGGGTATACCGAAAGGTCAGGAGGCCATGGCTGTTCTGATCACGGCATACCGCCCCGACCCGGCTCGCTGGTCCCCGGATTTTAGGAAACGGATCAAGACATGAAACGTGAGACCGTAGAGTTCGTCCACGAAGGCAAATATGCGGCCGAGGTATCCGTCGTCCTGATCGAGGACGAGACGGGCTGGTCGCCATACCTGTCGATTGAAGATGCAACCAAGCTTGATGCTGTACGGCAAGCCTTGAAGGCGGGCGACGTTGCGTCGGCAGCAAAACATGGCCGGGTCTTCGAATTGCTGCCGATCTCAGCCTAGAGACCTTTCGAGGCGGCGACAGCGGCGAAATCGTCGCCTGGGGTCCGCCGAAAGACATCGTCAAAGCGCCGCGCAGCTATACCGGCAAATTCCTGGCGCCAGTGCTGAAGAAGGCCGGCAAGCCGAGAAAGAGCGGGACGAGCGAAGCGGCGGAGTGAGCTTTCGAGATGTCTGGCGTTCTGGAAACCATTCAGCGATTTGTTGGACGGGATAGCTTGCCAGGTTGGGTTGAGCGATGCGAACTCCATCTTTCCAACGGCGCAAAACAGATCATCCTCGATTGACATCCGTAAAGGGATATATCTTTTCCGTCTTCAATCGTTCAAGCAACGCGCTCGATCCATGTTTCATCTTGAACTGCAATTCTTCCTTCGTGATCCCAATGCACAGGCGCAAGTTGTAAGTTTCACCGAAGAGAGCGAATGTTGAATAATTATCAAAAATGAGGGCCTTAATTTTGGATCCCTTCGGTGCAGCGGGACCGATATCCATAGTATCACCGGCAGAAATCCTCGCCTCTTGCGTATACGCCGCTAAGCGGCTGATTACGTTTGCACCCCAAGTGTCTTGTCCGCGATCGCAGATCATCAATTCATAATCAGCGTAAAGATCTTCTCGTTTTCCAGTCAGTTCAGCTGTCACATAGACCACGCCTTCAAGGTGTTCGCCGAAGGCAACGACATCGGCTTGCCCGCCCAAGAACAATGGGACTGGAGCATGATAGGTTTGGGTACATGGCCCGAGGACTTGTTCGAGGGCCCGCAGACGCGCATTCCAAATCTCTTCCCAATCGTCGCGATTATTCATGGGCTCTTGTCTCCCTCGCTCCCCATCGCCGCTTCCACAAACGCCTTCGGATCGTCGCAGAACTCCCGCATCGCCTTGTAGTGATCGGTCTGCTCGACCGTGGTCGGCTCCAACCCGTCCTTAGTCAGGCGCAGCAGCGTCGCGTCGGGATAGGCCATCAGCAGCGGCGAGTGGGTCGCCATGATCAGCTGGCAGTGGCGGCTTTCGTCCATACGGCGCATCAGCTTCAGGAATTCGATCTGGCGCGACGGCGAGAGCGCTGATTCCGGCTCGTCGAAAATGAAGATGCCCTGGCGTTGACAGCGTTCCTCGAAGAAGCGCAGAAAACCTTCGCCGTGCGAGTGCGAGAGGAAATTCGGCGGCGGCCCGCCACCCATCGGATATTCCTGCGCCATCTGGTCGAGATATCTTGCCACCGAGAAGAAGCTTTCAGCGCGAAAAAACCAACCGTTGGTGATCTTCGGCAGCCAGCTCGCACGCAACGCTGACGATAGTTGCCCGCCCATCTTTTCCAGGGCCCAGGAATGATCGACCGTCGCGTAGCCCTTGCCGCCGCCGGCCTCGTCATAGCCGGCGAGCACGCCGATGCCTTCCAGCAGTGTCGATTTGCCGGTGCCGTTCTCGCCGACGATCACGGTGACGGCGCGCTCGAAGTGAAGCGAGAAATCGTCCCGCAAAAATGGCAGGCAGAACGGATAGGCTTCACGATCAGAAACGAGCGTTGGGTCGATCCATATCCGCTTGAGGTATGGCGCCGGCAGGTTGATGTTGCGATTTCGCCGTGAACTCATGCCTGCCCCAAGTCACCTGACACGCTTAACGTGTAGTGAACATATCAGGAACAATTTGGGGAGGGAAGTGTGATTTCGGCTGCTTGTCGTCCCGGCGTTCGCCGGGACGACAGCTGGCTTATGGCCCGCCTTAAACTTCGGTAATCCCGAGAACCCCTCCTCCGCTGGCGGCGACCCAAGAGCAGACCTAAGCGCAAAGGAGAACGACCATGAAAAAACTCATCCTCGCCGCCGCAATGACCCTGGCGTCACTTTCGCCCGCGCTGGCCTCGTCGCATTACGTGATGACGTATCACGACAACATCCGGCCTAACGGCCATCCGCGTTCCGACTCGATCTACAATGCCGCTCTCGATGCCTGCTACAGCCAGACCGGACTTGCGCGCGAGGCCAAGGACACGCAAGCCTTCAAGGATTGCATGGCAACGCATGACTATCGTTGGGTATCGACCAAGCTCGTGCAGGACCCACCCAGCAAGCGGGTCACGCGCCAAGCGGCCAGCGCGATCCCGAAGGGACACTTCATCGATCCCGACAACGGGTTGCTTTGCCAGCACGCCGGCTGGGCATCGATCTGCGAAAGCCCGCCGGCTGACATGACCATCCACTATACCAACAAGCACGGCTTGAACTGCACACGGACGGGGGCCATGTCGATCTGCTCAAACCTGTAGAGCTACGACAGCCTCTCGCGTTTGTCAGGAGCACGCTCATGAAAACCGTCATCGCCGCCACAGCATTCGCGCTTATGTCCTTGTCGCCCGCCTTCGCGTCGCATTACGACATCGCGTTTCACGATACGCTGCGGCCCGGCGGTCATCAGCGCAGCCTGGCGGTTGCGAAAGCCGCCAGCGCTTCCTGCTTCACCCAGACCGGCACATCGCCCGAGGCCACACCGACGCAGGCCTACAAGGATTGCATGAACGCGCAAGGCTTCCGCTGGATGAGGACGAAGCTCTTGAAGGACCCGCCAACGAAACAGGCGGCGAGCGGAATTCCGGCCGGACACTTCATCAATTCCGATACCGGAATGCTTTGCCAGGACTCTGGCGGCGCAGCGATCTGCGTCCCGCCGCCGGACAACATGACGGTCCGCTACATTAACAAGCACGGCCTTGGCTGCAAGCGGACCGGCGCCATTTCGGTTTGCTCCAACCTATAAGGGGATCACGCGCCGCGCGCCTTCACGCCACGGCGGCCGGCCGTTGCTCGGCGACATTGGGCACCTCGATATCGATCTCGAGCGTCGATACGTCGTTGCCCCGCTCCATCCGGATATTCAGTTTTTCCGGATCGAAGGTGACATGGCGAGAGACGACCGCGAGGATCTCGGATCGAAGCAGGTCCAGCAGATCAGGCTGGCCGCGCAAGCCACGCTCATGCGCCAGCAGGATCTGCAAACGCTCCCGGGCGACCGGTGCGGATGGCGGCGCCGGAGCAGGCGCCGCGCGGCCACCGAACAGCCGCAGCATCATGCGGCCCTCCGCCCTAGCAGCCGGTCCATCAGGCCCTTTCGGGCGGACGGCACCATCATCGGCACGGTCTCGCCCATCAGGCGGCGGGCCGCATCGATATAGGCGCGGGACGGCGCGCAGGTGGCGTCGTTCAGCGTCACGGGCGCGCCGACGTTGGAGGCCCGCAACACGTCCTGGCTCTCAGGAATGATCCCGAGCAGCGGCGTCGCCAGAATGTCCAGCACGTCCTCGATCGTCAGCATTTCGCCGCGCGCCGCGCGCGCGGTGTCGAACCGGGTGATCAGCAGATGCTTGGCGACCGGCTCGCCCTTCTCGGCTTTCACCGTCTTGGAATCGAGCATGCCGATAATTCGGTCGGAATCGCGCACCGAGGACACTTCCGGGTTGGTGACGACCACAGCCTCGTCCGCATAGCGCATCGCCAACGTCGCGCCGCGTTCGATGCCGGCCGGACTGTCGCAGATGATCCAGTCGAACCTGGTTCGCAATTCCGCGATGATCTTGCCGACGCCTTCGTCGGTCAGCGCATCCTTGTCGCGGGTTTGCGACGCCGGCAGCAGCCACAGATTCTCCAGACGCTTGTCCCGGATCAGGGCCTGCGAAAGGTTGGCGATGCCCTGCACCACGTTGATGAAATCAAACACCACCCTCCGTTCGGCGCCGAGCACGAGATCGAGGTTGCGCAGGCCGACGTCGAAATCGACCACGACGACTTTTTCGCCCATTTGCGCCAGTGCGGCTCCGAGTGCGGCGGTAGACGTTGTCTTGCCGACGCCACCTTTACCGGACGTCACAACCAGGACTTTGGCCATACTTCTGATCTCCCCAAAACCAATCAATTCAACGGTGTAATTTGTACAGTTTCGCCATCGAGCCAGACCTGCGTCGGCCCCGCATACAAGGTAGCGTCGATCTCTTCTGCCGTTCGATAGTAGCCGTCGATGGCCAGAAGCTCGGCTTCGATTTTGTGGCAGTAAATGCGCGCGCTCAAATTGCCATTGATGCCGGCCATCGCCCGGCCACGGAGCGTGCCGTAGACATGGATGGAGCCGCCGGCGACGATCTCGGCGCCCGAACTGACCGATCCCACCACCGTGATATCGCCTTCCGGAAACACGACCGACTGCCCGGAACGCACCTGGGTGTCGAGCAGCAGCGATGCCGGTTTTGGTTTAGGCTCCGGCTTCTTCGGCGCATTCGGCGTAACGACACAATGACGGCCGCCATTGAGCAGCGGTGGCAGGTTCGCCGTCAGGCGCGCGGCATCGACGCCCTCGATGCCCAGAATACGGAGATTTCGTTGTTCGAAGTTCGCGACCAACTGCGCAATCGCGTTTTCGCTGAGATCGACCGCGGAGAGATCGAGCACCACGGGCTTGCCGGCAAAAAATCCGGGCGATTGACGCAGCGTCGCGTCAACTTCCTCAAGCCAATCCATGATGGGGACAACGGGATAAAACACAAAAGCGACATAAGATCGCCCTCGCATGCGAATGGGCTTTGGCTTCGGCAGCGTGACTGCATCCATGACAACTGCTCGCCTGCTCAAAATGACGGGGCGTGGCAGACATTCACGCGCGAATCGCCCCTGTCCGCGCTTGATGACGACTGGAGTTGAGTCGGCGGGCGAAATTGAGTCGAAAACTGGAAACGGTTAAGGCGCGGCGAGATGGCGTCGCCGACATATCATCAGGCAAGCAAGATTTCGCCACATTGAAAATATCGGCAGCGAACAGATTCCGAAGTTCGTATCATTTTACGGAGCCACGTTTCAAACTTCTGAACCGCCACGCTAGACGTTGCCGATCTTGCGCAGCAGATGGCGAAACATGTCGCTCGGTTTCTTGCGCCAGCATTTCAGCGGATCGTATCCGTCTCGCGACAGGCACATGTTGCAGGAAACGCAATCCACGCCCTGACGGCCCATCGCAAGCTGATTGACGAGATCCGGCTGGCGAATGAACGGGCGCGCCAATGCCAGGAAATCGGCATCTCCGGACGAGAGAACCGACGTCATGACGTCGGCCGTTCTCACGCCGCCGACCAAAATGACCGGAGCCTGGATCAGCTTCTTCAACTCGCGAGCAAATATCCGGTAGTAAGCTTGCTGACCGGAGGGCCGCCAAAGCCGGGGCACAAGCCAGTCCTGGATCGCCCTTGTCGCCGGTACCGCCACATAGGGCCGGATATTGCGCAAATAGGAATCCATGATCCCGTAGCTGACCTCGACGGCATCCAGTCCCCGATCGACCAACTGCTTGGCGAGTTCGAGGCCTTCATCCTGTTTCAGGCCGCCGGCCATCGAGTCGGAAATCCCGATTCTTGCCGTTACAGGAAATGGCGAGCCGACCGATCGCCGAACGGCATCGTAAACCGAATTGAAAAAACGGCCTCGCCGTTGGGGATCGCCACCCCAATCATCGGTTCTGCGATTGGTGCGTGGCGAGGCAAACTGCGAGATCAAATAGCCGTTGCCGCCGTGCAGATGAATCCCGTCGAAGCCGGCATCGCGAACCCGCCGCGCGGCGCTCCCGAAAGCCTCAATTACCCCTTCGATATCGGCTGCGGACATTTCCTCTGCGGTGATTCCGAAAATATCGTTTTCCGAAACCGAAGGTGCCATTGGCGTGAAGCCGGACATCGCGCACTGCGATCCGGCATGGGACAGCTCGGCAAAGATGATTCCGCCATGCCGGTGCACCGCCTCGACCAGCTTCGTCAGTCCAGCCACCAGCCCGTCGCTATAAGCGCCGGTTTGTCGTGGAGAGCATTGGCCTTCGCGCGAGACATAGATGTGTCCCGTAATGATCAGGCCCGCGCCGCCCCTTGCGAGGTCGGTGTAGAGCTGCACCAGCTCGTCCGTAACCTCACCGTCTTCCGTTGCCATCGTTTCCGAGGTCGCAGCGCGAACGATTCGATTCTTCAGCGTCAGCGATCCGATCTTGCCGGGAGAAAGATATGGCCTTTCCTGCAACATCGTTTTCGTTTCCGTCCGCAAGCTCGTCGCACTGAGAGTCGGTAGAAAAGCAGATACTATGCCGCCATTCGAACGAGATTCATACCGGATACGTTTTGCGCGTGCGAAATCGCGGGGGCGCGTCTTGCGCGGCCCTCACCGGCGGCCGATCCACCAGCCGGCCACGAGCAGCACGATGCCGGCGGCGCCAGCCACAATACCGTGCTTGGAGTGAACGCGCATCACGCCGGCCTCGTGACCGGGCATGAAGCTTGGCAATTGATCGGCCGGCATCAGGAAATAAACCGCGGCAACGACGAGCAAGACGACGCCGAGAAGCGAGAGAACAAGTTTCATGGGATAATCCTTAAAAAGTGGTCGGCATGGGCCCGGCTTGATAGTCTCTGTGGCGGAAATCTGCAAACCCGAGACAAAGACTTTTCATGACTGAGGTCGTCAACAACCCCGCGCAGCATCGCTACGAACTCGTGGTCGAAGGTTATCTTGCCGCGACCTATTACAAGGTCGCCGATGGCGTCATCACCTTCATCCACACCGAAGTTCCGCCGGAACTCGGCGGTAAAGGCGTCGGCTCACAACTGATCAAAGGCGCACTGGATCAGGTTCGAACCGAGGGCCTGAAGGTCATCCCGCAATGCCCCTTCGTCAAAGCCTATATCGATAAGCATCCCGAATACGCCGATCTGCTGAAGGATTAACATGGCTACCGTTCGCGATAACAAAACCCAAAGTCGGTTCGAACTCGCTGTCGAAGGCGGCGTGGCTTTTGCCAATTACCGCCTCACGCCGTCGGCCGTGATCATCACCCACACGGAAACACCGCGCGGGCTGCGTGGCCGCGGCATCGCCTCACAACTGGTCGAAGGGGCTTTGGCCCTGATCCGCGCCGACGGCCACAAGGTGATCGGTGCTTGCGGCTTCGTCGTCGATTACCTCGGCAAGCATCCGGAATATGCCGACATGGTCGGATGACTTCACACGATCCGGATCGACATATCCGGCAGGCCATCGAGCTTGCAGAGCAGCACGTCGCCCCTGACGACGGGGCCGACATTCTCCGGTGTGCCGGAATAGATGATGTCGCCCGCCTTCAGCTCGAATGCTTCCGAGAGCTTTGCAATCTGCTCGGCGACGCTCCAGATCATCTTGTCGAGGTCGGAGGCCTGGCGGACGTTGCCGTTGATCGCAAGCGAGATCGCCCCCTTGGTGAAGTGTCCGGTCTTGCTCACGGGATGGATCGGTCCGATCACGGCGGCGTGGTCAAAACTCTTGCCGATTTCCCATGGCTTCTTCTCGGCCGACATGCCGTTCTGCAAGTCGCGCCGCGTCATGTCGAGGCCGAGCGCATAGCCATAGACGTGGTCAAGCGCCTTCTCCGCCGGGATGTTGGCGCCGCCGGACTTCAGCGCCGCGACCAGTTCGACTTCGTGGTGATAGTTCTTGGTGAGCGAAGGATACGGGTGATCCATCACCGTGCCTGGCGCGACAACCTGGATCGCATCGGTCGGTTTCTGGAAGAAAAACGGCGGTTCGCGTGTCGGATCGGAACCACGCTCGATCGCATGCGCGGCATAATTGCGTCCGATGCAATAGATGCGGCGAACCGGAAATACCTCCTTCTCGCCGGCAATCGGAATGGTCACCGCCGGCACGTCGAAGACCGGCTTGGGGCCCGTTTGGGCTTCGGCGATACGGCTCGTGGCGGCCGTACCCACCAGCGCCAGCGCACCCGTTGCCAGAACGGACCTGCGATCGATGATTTCCATGCGCGTGCTCCTGATGTGACTGATATCAAGGGCTATCTACCGCCCGCGCTCCGGCGCGGCAAGCCAGTACGATCGCAATACGGGCATGAAAAAGGCCCGCGAAATCGCGGGCCTTTTGCCATCCTGTGAAAATCAGATCACCATTTGACGTCGGCCGGCAGTTTGCCGCCGTTTGCGGCAAGCTTGGTCATCACCTGCTTATGCAGCCAGATATTCATGGTCGCGGAATCGTTGGTGTCGCCGGTATAGCCGAGCTCATGGGCAAGCTCCTTGCGCGCCGTGAGGCTTGAATCGATGTCGAGGGCCTTCATCAGGTCGACGATCGAGGTGCGCCACTCGAGCTTCTCTCCCTTGGCGGCAACCGCTTTGTCCAGGATCGGTGCCACGTCGACGGTTTGCGCAGGCGCGGCCGGAGCAGCAGAAGCAGTGCCCGATGATGCAGCTCCACCCGAGGCCGGCGCGGTCGCGCCGCCGCTTGCAGGCGTTGCACTTGCCGAGGTGCCAAAAATCGCGCCCATGATTTTTCCGAAAATACTCATTGCTCGCTCCTGATGAATCCCGAGATCGGGTTAAAGACGTAAACAGGTTATTCTCAATCCCGGCAGCACCCCGGCCGGACCGTCCTAAAGCTTAGTCCGCCCGGCACACCTTGCCAATGCGGAACGGCTGCGGCGGTTTGACTGAACTACGCCGCAATGACGACGGAATGACACGAACGGCCGCAGCTCAGCACTGTTGCGTCGCGAAGCTTCGTCGAAACCATTCAAATTGAGGCGAATATTTGTGCGCTGAATTTACGCGCCGGCGTCACCCAAGCGTGAGAGACAACGCAGGCAAATCGGAGTACGGTGGCGCTTCATCAGTTCGCGACAAGGCCAGCTCCGGTTCTCTGTCTTCGCGTCCGGCCTGATCGTGATCGTTTCTGCGGACGGTCCCGTGCGTCGTCTTTTTGACGCCAAGAGTGGCCCGCCGCGTCAAGGGAGAGTGCGACCATGGCCAACCCATATTCCGGCAATGCTCCACCGCTGGCTCCGCCAGCACAGGACACCGCGGGCCCAATCATTCGCCGGATCGGCCTGTCCGATCTACACGAGGCGCTGCGACGCGGCTGGGAGGATTTCAAGGAAGTCCCGAGCCACGCGATCATTCTCTGCATAATCTATCCGGTAATCGGCCTTGTTCTTGCCCGCGCGGTGCTCGGCTACTCGGTCCTGCCGTTGTTGTTCCCGTTGGCCGCAGGCTTTGCGCTGCTCGGCCCGTTCGCAGCCCTCGGCCTTTATGAACTCAGCCGCCGGCGCGAGCTCGGCGAGGAGGCATCCGCCTGGGACGCACTTGACGTCTTCTCCTCGCCGTCGTTCGGCGCCATGCTTGGCCTCGGAACGTTGCTGTTCGCGTTGTTCGTGGTCTGGATCATGACCGCGCAGGCCATCTATGTCGCGGCGTTCGGATACGAGTCCGCGGCCGAAATCCCTGGCTTCGCCCGGCGCGTCCTGACCACCCCGCAGGGCTGGTGGCTTATCGTGGTCGGATGCGGCACAGGTTTTCTGTTCGCGCTCGTGGCGCTGTGCGTAAGCGTGGTCTCCTTCCCGCTGATGCTCGATCGGCAAGCCGGCACGGGAGAGGCGATGGTGACATCGCTGCGCGTCGTTGCGGCCAATCCGCTTGCCATGGCGAGCTGGGGATTGATCGTAGCTGCATTGCTGTTGGCAGGGTCGATCCCGTTCTTCCTTGGCCTGGCTATCGTCATCCCGTTACTTGGTCACGCGACCTGGCATCTCTATCGCAAGGTGATCGCGCCGGATCCTAATCAACGGCCCGCTGCGCCGCGTCTGCCCCGTGAAAAACGCCCGGCTGCGGATTTTCCGGCCAACCTGTTTCCCTGGCGCCGTAAGGATGGCGCCTGACAGAGAGCGAACGAACTGCCGGTGATGGTTTCACCGGCAGTTCGCGACATAGTTCCGTCGCAACACCGGTTTAAGCCTTGTTTTGGCCGCGGTTGCGCCCGACATATCGCGCGCCCGTTCCTCAGCGCGGAAGGCTATTCGGTTGCGACATCGGCGGTTTTTTGGTTGCGCCCTTGCAGTGGGCTTGGCGATATCGGCGACTGCGGCGCGAGCCGCTGTGCCCTGCAGTGCCGGCAGTTTCCAGAGCTGGCTGGACGATTTCAAGACCGAAGCCGCCTCGAAGGGGATTTCGCAGGCGACGATCACCTCCAGCCTGAACGGCATAACGGTCGATCAGAGCGTGCTTTCGCGCGACCGCTCGCAGAAGGTTTTCAGCCAGAGCTTTGAGGAGTTTTCCGGCCGCATGGTGCCGCCACGCCTGACGCGCGGCGCCAACATGCTCAAGCAATATGGATCGGTACTGTCGCGGATCGAGGATGCTTATGGCGTTCCCGGCGAAGTGCTGGTCGCGATCTGGGGACTGGAGACCGACTTCGGCGTCAATATCGGAAAGTTCCCAACTCTGCGCTCGCTGGCGACGCTGGCCTATGACTGCCGTCGCGCCGAGTTATTCCGCGGCGAATTACTGGATGCGCTCCGGATCATCGACCGCGGCGACTTAAGTCCTGCCGAAATGCACGGCGCCTGGGCTGGCGAGATCGGCCAGACCCAGTTCATGCCATCGAACTACATCAAATTCGCCGTCGATTTCGATGCCAACGGCCGCCGCGACCTCTTGCGCAGCCCTGCCGACGTTCTGGCGTCGACGGCCAACTTCTTGCAAAGCCACGGCTGGCAAAAGGGAAAAGACTGGCAGCCCGGAAGTCCGAACTTCCCTGTCCTCCAGGAATGGAACAAGAGCGACGTCTACGCCAAAACCGTGGCCACGTTCGCCACGCAGCTTGCCCACGCGCCGTAGCTTTTACGTGATAAAGTGATTTTATATTCATTTATTGTCATGCACACAGATCATGCATAGATTCAGCCAATATCGGCTCGGAGGCGCCCTTCTGGACCTGATTCGTGACCGACCAGCTGCTCCGGTGGATGCTATTCGGATTGTCCGCGCGGCGTATCAATCGAATGCTTAATCAATTCTTACCAAGCTATGCACAGGAAGATTAGCTGCAACGCAGCATTTAAACTTCCGCACTGCGGTATAGGTGTCTATATTGGCTTCGACAATTCAGTTTCTCTCAAAGGCTGAATCAAGAATTCAAGGAGACTAACTATGCTGCTCTCGCTCATCCGAATGATCCAGGCGTTCCGTGATTATCAGCGCAATGTCGCTGAATTGTCACAGCTCAGCGATCGGGAACTGGCCGATATCGGGCTTGATCGCTCGGACATTCCGCGTGTTGCTGCCGGCAACTACAACGGCTGATTCAAGTTACTGACGGAAGACCGATAGCGCTCGCCAATCGGCGAGCGTTGTCGTTTGTATCGGACGCGCGCATTCCACTCCCCGACAAAACGCGCTACCTGTGCCGCATGACAGGCACCTTTTCATCGGCACCCATTCATATCATCGGCGGCGGTCTCGCCGGCTCGGAAGCGGCCTGGCAGGTCGCTAACGCGGGCGTTCGCGTGATCCTTCATGAGATGCGCCCGCAGCGGATGACGGAGGCCCACCGGACGGACGGCCTGGCAGAACTTGTCTGTTCGAATTCATTTCGCTCTGACGATGCCGCTAACAACGCGGTCGGACTGCTCCACGCCGAAATGCGGCGGCTTGGATCGCTGATCATGCGCGCCGCAGATGCCAATCAGGTTCCGGCGGGCGGTGCGCTCGCGGTCGATCGCGACGGCTTTTCAGCCGCAGTCACCAAGGCGCTGGAAGACCACCCGCTGATCGAGCTCAGGCGTGGCGAAGTCGAAGGACTGCCACCCGCCGACTGGAGCAACGTCATTGTCGCGACCGGTCCCCTCACCTCGGCGCCTCTGGCCGAAGCGATCCGCGGGCTGACAGACGAAAACGCGCTGGCATTTTTTGATGCGATCGCGCCGATCGTCCATCGCGACACCATCGATATGTCGAAGGCGTGGTTTCAGTCACGCTACGACAAGGTCGGCCCCGGCGGCACGGGCGCCGATTACATCAACTGTCCGCTAACCAAGGAAGGGTACGACAACTTCGTCGCCGCCTTGATCGCGGGCGAAAAGACCGATTTCAAGGAGTGGGAAACCAACACGCCCTATTTCGACGGGTGTCTCCCGATTGAAGTAATGGCCGAGCGCGGCGTGGAGACGCTCCGTCATGGCCCCATGAAGCCGGTCGGGTTGACGAACCCGCACGATCCGACGGTAAAGGCCTATGCCATCGTGCAACTGCGCCAGGACAACAAGCTCGGCACGCTCTACAACATGGTAGGTTTCCAGACCAAGCTGAAATACGGCGTGCAGCAGCGCATCTTCCGCACGATTCCCGGACTTGAGAACGCCGAATTCGCCCGCCTCGGCGGCCTGCATCGCAATACCTTCCTGAATTCGCCGAAGCTGTTGGACGCACAGCTGCGCCTGCGGGCAGCGCCGCGAATGCGCTTCGCCGGCCAGATGACGGGCTGCGAAGGTTATGTGGAATCCGCCAGCGTCGGTCTGATCGCGGGACTTTACGCCGTGGCCGATGCGCGCGGCCGTGTGCTGCCGCCGCCGCCAGCGACAACGGCACTCGGATCGTTGCTCGGGCATATCACCGGCGGCCATCTGGAAACGATCGACAATGGCCCGCGCTCGTTTCAGCCTATGAATGTCAATTTCGGACTGTTTCCGCCGCTCGCCAATCCGCCGACCAGAAAGCCGGACGGAACGCGGCTGCGCGGCAACGAAAAGGCGATCGCCAAACGTCAAGCCCTCAGCGCGCGGGCGCTCGGCGATATCGATCGCTGGATCGCCGATCATTTGCAGCTGGCCGCAGCAGCGTGAGCCTCTCATGAGCCTGCCAAGAGACGACGCTGCAATCCTGTCGGCGCAATGGACCGAAGGCGTGCTGCTCAAACGCGACGTATTCTCGTCCGTCGAGCGCGGCCGCTTCCGCGGCGTCAAGGGCGAAGTCGATGCGATCCTGCGTCGGATCGATCAGGTGCCGTGGTGGTCGTATCTGGTCGCGCGCCATTTGTTCCGGCGGGAGCAGCATGCGCTTGCCGTCGTGCGCGACCTCAACGTCGCCCCTCCGTTGCTGTGGGCCGGACGGCAGGCGCTGGTGCGTGGTTTCATCGACGGGGTGGCGCTGCACCTCGTCAAACCGGCCGGCGACGTCGCTTACTTCCGCTCGGCCAAGCAGGCGCTGCGACGATTGCACCGCGCCGGCGTCTGCCACAACGACCTCGCCAAGGAACAGAACTGGCTGGTCGGGCGCGACGGCCGCGCCTATGTCACGGATTTTCAGCTGGCGGCATGCTTTCGAACGCGCAGCCGGCTGTTTCGCATCGCTGCCTATGAAGATCTTCGGCACCTCCTCAAGCACAAACGCAGTTATGCACCGGCAGCCTTGACGCCAAAAGAACGCCAAATTCTCGCCCGCAAATCGATCGTTGCCAGCGTCTGGCTCGCGACGGGAAAGAAAGTCTACCGCGCCATCACCCGGGGCCTGTTCAATTTCACCGATCGCGAAGGCGGCGGACGGCGTCTCGTCAACGACGCACCGGTGCTGATCCAGGAGATCCGGAAAAATCCGGCGGTGCGCGATGCGGCCATCGTCGCTTTTGCCGATCGGCGCGCAGGCGTCGGTCTCTATGCGTTCGTCGAATCAGACCTCGCGGCGCTTGAGACCGAGTTGAAGGGCGAACTCACAGCCGCCGGAGGCCCGAAGCCGCCGGAGCACATCCAGATCGTCAAGGCGCTGCCGCGCGACGCCAACGGCAGGCCGCGCATTGAACTGCTGCAACTGGTTGCGACCAACCAACTCGATCTGATCGAGAGCATGGTGACGAGCGAGCCGGATCGGGCATTTTTGAAGAACATTCTGGAGTCGCGAAAAAATCTGCGCGACCGCTTCAATTTCGAAACGGCGGATATGAACTGAACGTCAGCTCGAAAACGATCGCGAATGTGACGCCCGCCACAACGTCCACAGCGTTCGAAATCGTGACAGTGGATGCACCACAAAGGGATCGTGGTCGGCCCGCATCAGCGAAGCTAGATCGCGTTTGACTTGCGCGAGCGGGAGAAACGCCGGACGAACCTCGGGCGCAACGGAAGTCAAGCAGCGTATAGGCCGTGTTGAGATGCGCGGCCGCTTCGCTCAATACGTCATTCAGCGCCTCGCGTAGTTTGGGTGTCTGTTTACCCAAGAAGATGTCCTCAGGGTCGCAATCATGCTTTGCCAAAACCTGCTGCGGAACGAATAACCGGCGTTGCGAGGCGTCGAGCGGCAACGAAAACATAACCTGCACAATTCCCTGGGCCAATCCCGCATGCCGCGCCAGATGCTCGACCTCGCTTGACGTTGGCCCCATCACGGCCGCGGCCAGCGAGAACAAGGCCGACGAAGTGTCGTTGAGGTAGCCTTCAAGCGCTGCCATGGTCGGCATCGGATCGTTGTAGAGATCGAACTCGTGCTCCTCGATCAGGCGCGAGAGCCGCTCCACCGGCAATCGATAGCTGCGGACGGCCAATAGCAATTCGGCAGCAACCGGATTTCCCTCGACGCCACCGTGAGCGCTGCCATCAAGCATGTCGCGCCACCATTGCAAGCGTATCTCGCCCGGAAGCGGCTGACTCACCTGGACATGAACGCGGCAAATCTCGACATTAAAGGCATAGAGCGCCAGCAACGCGCGGCGTTTCGGCGTCGGCACGAACAAGGTCGACGCATAACGGCCGAAGTCGTGGGTGCGGACAAATTCGGCACAATGGCCAGCGGCGCTCTTATCGTCGGTGGATGTGCTCATGGCACAGCGATCAGCGCCGCAGCCACACGCCGCCGCTCGCCGATCATGATGTTATAGGTGCGGATGGCCGGTCCGGTCTGCATGGAATCGAGGCCGACATGGACGGCGCGGAGCGCTTCGCGCAAGCGGCTCGGCGCGACCCAGACCTCGGTCCCGGTACCGATGACCAACAAATCGATACCGTTGGCGGCGGCGAATACGCGAGACAGCGTATATTCGTCGATCTCGGTCACCTTCGTCACAGGCCAGGCCCAGATACCATCCGGCAGGCACAGGAGCGATCCCCGATGCGACATATCGGCAAAGGCAAAACCGCCCTTGCCATAAGCGTCGATTGGCGCCGACCTCGGAAAATGTGGCGCATCCGAGCGATCAGGTAGCTGGTTAGGCATGATCTTGTCCGAGAACCGGCTTCCCCTATTGGGATCGCGCCGGTGTCACTTTTTCGAAGGCGTGTCCGGCGCGTCAGAGCGGTTGGTGCCGACGCCAAGATAGATCAGAATCGGCGCGGCAATGAAGATCGACGTATAGGTGCCGACCAGCACGACGCCAAACATCATCACGGCCGTGAAGCTGTGGATCGCGTTGCCGCCGAACAACAACAGCGCAAGCAGCGCCAGCGTCACCGTGACGTGGGTAATGATCGAGCGCGACAGCGTCGAATTGATGGACTTATTGAGCAGTTCCGGCATCGGCATTTTCTTGTAGCGCCGGAGCATTTCGCGGATACGGTCGTAAATAACGACGGTGTCGTTCAACGAATAGCCGAGAATGGTCAGGAGTGCCGCGATACTTGTCAGGTCGAAATCGACCTGAGAGATCGACATAAAGCCGATCGTCAGCACGATATCGTGCACATTGGCGATCATGGCGCCGAGCGCGAACTGCCACTCGAACCGGAACCAGAGATAAATCAGGATGGCGCCGATCGCGAGCATCAGGCCCGCCATACCCCAGCCAAGAAGTTCGCCGGACACACGCGGGCCCACCACCTCAACACGGCGGTACTCGACGGAATCGCCGAGCGTTCCGCGCACTTTCTGAACGGCTTCCTGTTGCGCCTGATCCCCGCCAGGCTGTTCGGAAACCCGGATCAAGACCTCCTCGGGACCGCCGAACTGCTGCAACTGAACATCGCCAAGGCCAAGCCCATTCAAGGCGGTGCGCATCGACGCAATATCCGCCGTGCCGGACTTCGCCCGCACTTCCATCAGCGTGCCGCCCTTGAAGTCGATACCGAAGTTCAGCCCATGGGTGAAAAACAGCGTGATCGCGACAATCGAGAGCAACGCTGAAATCGGGAACGAGATACGCCGAAACCGCGTGAAATCGAAATGCGTGTCGTCGGGGACGATGCGCAGCGACGGCAACAAGCCGAGCACGCTGACCAAAGTCAGCACGGCAATCAGGACGCCGAGAGCGATGAGAACGAATTGAGTAGTGGTCACAGCCGGCCCCGGACTTTCAAATAGGCACGATTTTCGGCCGCTTCCACTGCACCCACCACGCCACAATGAGACGAGTGAGAGTGAAGGCGGTGAACACCGTGGTGATGATACCGATGCCAAGCGTCACGGCGAAGCCGCGCACCGGGCCGGTACCGATCATGAACAGCACCGCAGCGGCGATGAAGGTGGTGATATTGGAATCGAGAATGGTTGCAAGCGCTCGCTTGAAGCCGGCATCGATCGCCGAAATCGCGTTACGCCCGCCCCGGATCTCTTCGCGAATGCGCTCATAGATCAGAACGTTGGAGTTGACCGCGATGCCGACTGTCAGCACGATGCCGGCGATGCCGGGTAGCGTCAGCGTCGCGTTCAGAAGCGACAGCACGCCAAAAATCATCGCCACATTGATGGTGACGGCGATGTTGGCGAACAGGCCGAACAACCGATAGGTCACGAGCATGAAGACGATGACCAGAATCGAGCCGACGTAAGCTGCGAGTTCGCCCTTTTCGATCGAATCCTGGCCAAGGCCCGGACCGACGGTGCGTTCCTCGATCACGGTCAGCGGCGCCGGCAGCGCGCCGGCGCGCAACAGGATCGCAAGATCGTTCGCAGACTGAACCGTGAAGCTGCCGGAGATCTGGCCCTGCCCGCCAATGATCGGCTCGCGGATCACCGGGGCGGAGATCACCTGGTTATCCAGCACGATGGCAAAACGCTGCCCGACGCCATCGGTGGTGGCTTGCGCGAATCTGCGCGCACCAGCCGAATTGAACTTGAAGTTCACAATGGGCTCGCCTGAACGCTGATCGAATGCCGTTTGCGCGTCGCTTAAATCGCCGCCGGAGACCAGAGTCTGCTTCTTGATAACGAGCTTCTGACCCGAGACCTCCGGCAGGAGTTCATCGTCCGGCGGTATCTTTCCCTGCACGGCCGCATCCGGCGGCACGGCCTCGTCGACCATGCGGAATTCCATCTTGGCGGTCTTGCCGAGTAATTCCTTCAGTCGCGTGGGGTCCTGCAAGCCAGGCACCTGCACCAGAATACGATCGGTACCCTGGCGCTGGATCACCGGCTCCACGGTGCCGAGTTCGTTGACGCGTTTTTCCACGATCTGGATCGATTGCTCGATGGTCTGGCGGATGCGGTCGGTAATCGCGGCTTGCGGCACCGTCAGCCGGATCGTGCCGTTGCCGGCATCGGCCACCTCCAGGCTGCGCTGGCCGTTGGAGCCGAGCAGGCCGCCGAGCGGCTGCGACAGGTCACGCAATTTGCTCAAGGCCGTTTGCTGATCGGTATCCTTGGTGATGCGCACCTCGACCGCGTCGTTGCGCACGCTGAGCCCGGTATAGACGATCTTCGCCTCGCGCAGCACGCGACGGACCTCGTCTCGGATCTGATCGAGTTTCTCTTTCTTGACGTAGTTGGAATCGACTTCGAGCAGCAGGTAGGAGCCGCCTTGCAGGTCGAGACCGAGCACAAGATGACGTTGCGCCCAAAGCGGCCAGGTCTTCACCCGCGCTTCGGGAAAGAAGTTCGGCACGGCGCACAGACACACCACCAGCGCCGTGATGATGATCGCCAGCGCCTTCCACCGCGTGAAATAAAGCATTGAATTGACTCGTTAGATCAAGAGAAAGCGGCGCCGATATCAGCCCGCGGCGGTCTCGTCCTTGCCGAGTTCGCTCTTCTCCTTGGCCGGCTCTCCCTTGGCACGAACGCCGGAAATCATCTGCCGCATCTGGCGAACGCGAACGCCATCCGAAATCTCGAACTCGATCTGATCGTCATCCACGACCTTGGTCACCTTGCCGACCAGCCCGCCGGTCGTCACCACGGTATCGCCGCGGCGGATGTTCTTCACGAGTTCGGCGTGATCCTTCACCTTCTTCTGCTGCGGCCGCAGAATCAGGAAATACATGATCACGAAGATCAGCGCGAACGGCAGCAGCGACATCAACATACTGTTGGCGTCGCCGCCGGCTGCGGCCTGGGCATACGCAGGGGTAATCAACATTCGTTCAGTCCTCGTGGAGCGTGACCGCAAAGCGCGCGCCTGGCGCCTGGCCGATCCGGGGGCGAATTTCGCGCGGACTATAGCGGCCAGCGCCCCAATTGCAACGTCGCCAGTACCGCGGGAAAACGCCCGCGAGCCCCCTCATTTACGCCGCTTGCGAGCCCCCGCAAGGCCCGTTAAGGGTTCGCCGTCGGAAAGGCCAAAGATGTCAAAAAAGCCCGTGAAAAACGCCCCTCGCCTCGCTCAAAAGCCCAAGCGGCAGACCACCTCGCAAACAGCTGCCCGGCGCCCTAAGCCGCCCACAGGCCAGCAGGCGGCAGAGCGGATTGCCCTGGCATTAGAGACCATCGCGGCCCATCTTGCGGCCGCAGCGCCGGCCTCCGACGCAGGCGAAGCGTTGCATCGCGCCGATGCCTTTATCTGGCATCCCGACGGGCGGCTTGCGCCCGTGCCCCATGTCAGCCGTGTCGATATCGGCCTGCTTAAAGGCATCGACCGGATGCGAGACATCCTGATCGAAAATACCGAGCGCTTCGCCAACGGCCTTCCCGCCAACAACGCGCTGTTATGGGGCGCGCGCGGCATGGGCAAATCCTCGCTGGTGAAAGCGGCGCACGCCAGCATCAATCTCAACCGCAAGCCAGCGGACCGGCTGAAGCTGATCGAGATCCATCGCGAGGATATCGAGAGCTTGCCGGCGCTGATGGATGTCCTGCGCAATGCGCCGTTCCATGCCGTCGTGTTCTGCGACGATCTTTCCTTTGATGGCAACGATGCCTCCTACAAATCGCTCAAGGCGGTGCTGGAAGGCGGTATCGAGGGACGCCCCGACAACGTGATCCTGTATGCGACTTCAAACCGCAGGCACCTGTTGGCGCGCGAGATGATCGAGAACGAGCGCTCGACCGCGATCAACCCCGGCGAAGCCGTGGAAGAGAAAGTTTCGCTGTCGGATCGTTTTGGATTGTGGCTCGGCTTCCACCGCTGCAGCCAGGACGAATACCTGGCCATGGTGAAAGGCTATTGCAGCCATTTCGGCATCAAGCTTGGCGAAGAAGAGCTTGAACGAGAGGCATTGGAATGGTCGACCACGCGCGGCTCCCGATCAGGCCGCGTGGCCTGGCAGTTCACGCAGGAACTGGCAGGCCGGCTTGGCGTGCGGATCAAGCTCCGTTGAGGAACTGAAGCGGATCGACCGGATTCGAACCTTTGCGGATTTCGAAGTGAAGTTGCGGCGAGCCGACCTCGCCCGATTGCCCTGACTTGGCGATGATCTGGCCGCGCTTGATGGTGTCGCCGCGCTTCACCAGCAATTCGCTGGCATGCGCATAGGCGGTGACATAGCCGTTCGAATGACGCACGAGCACGAGATTGCCGTACCCTTTCAGTTCATTGCCGGAATACGCGACCACGCCGTCTTCCGCAGCCTTCACCGGCGTGCCTTCCGGCACGGCGAGATTGATGCCGTCGTTGGCCTTGCCATTGGTCTTGGCACCATAGCCCGTGATCACCTTGCCCCGGACTGGCCAACGGAAGGTCGGCAAAGCGCCAGTTGCCTCGGCAGCCTTTGCGGGCGTTTCGGCCGCGGTTGTCTCTTCGACGTTCGAGGTCTGCGCCAGTCGCGCCTTTTGCTGGGACTCGGCGGTGACGGCCGCGACCTTGGTTGCAGGCGGAAGCGATACCGGCGCGGCCTGAGCCACGACGGGCTGAGCGACCGGTGCGGCGGCTGCGGATGCCTTGACGGGCACGTTAAGCCTCATGCCGATCTTGAGCTTCGCAGCCGCATCCAGGCCATTGGCCCGGGCGAGTTCGCCCGCGGAAATATGATTGCGGCGCGCGATGCTCATCAACGTGTCGCCGTGATTGACGACATGGACCGATGGCCCAGCTGCCGTGGCGACCATCGGCCTGATGGCGGGCGCCGACATCACGGGGGCAGCAGTAGCCACCGCACCCGGGCGCGGAATGATCAACTGCTGTCCCGGAGACAGCACGCGCGGTCCCTTATAGCCGTTGGCTTGAAGGATCGCTGCCGATGTTACGTTGTAACGACGGGCCAGGATTTCCAACGTGTCACTGGTGCCGACAATGATTGTTGTGCCATGGGCAGGGTGCACCGCCGCAACCGAATGCGGAACGCTGCCGGTGGTCTCGATAGGACGGGCTGGCGGCGTGTAGGATGACAACCCTCGGCCCCCGCCGGAGACGCCTGACGGCGGATAGGACTGCGGCGCCCCAATGGCAGGCGGAAGTGCCTGCGACTGAACCTGCGGTTGGGGCCGGGAATATTGCGGCAGATCGCGCCGCTCGACGCGGGCCGGCGGCACAGAAGCCGTGGATTCCGATTGCGACGCAAAGGGATTTTCAGAAAGGCGGGACTGCATATCGGCGCTGCAACCAGCAAAACCGATCGACATCAGCGCCAGTACCGCGACATGCGGAGCACGACGCGAGCAAAGCAACTCGACGGCAAGGGACATGGTTACTCACTCGTACGCAACAAAATACTGTTTTGAGTAAACACGTACCGAGTAAATAACCGCTTAAGGTTAGGATTAAGATGTTGGCGGGAAAGCCGATCCGGGAATTTATAGTTCGCGCGCAATGCCGGGCAGCGCCGGTACGAAGCGCACATCGACAAGCTCCTTGCGATCAAAACCGGATTCGGTCCTGACCAGACGGACCAGAGTCTGGACGCCATGGAGCGGACCGACTGGTGCGATCAGGACACCATCAGGTTCGAGCCGTTGTGCAAGCGTATCCGGGATTTGCTCCATCGCCGCGGTAACGAGGATGCGGTCGAAATTGCCGGCGCCGGCGGGAACGTCAAAGCCGTCGCCCAGCATCACCTCGACATTGTGGCAGCCAAGCTTCTCCAGCCGCGCCCGGGCACGGTCGGCCAGCGTCCGGTAGCGCTCGATCGTCAGCACGTGTGCGCATAGCCTGGACAAAACCGCGGCCTGATAGCCGGACCCGGTACCGATCTCGAGCACCCGATGGGATTTCTGCAAGCCGAGTTGCTCGGTCATGTAGGCGACCACGAAGGGTTGGCTGATGGTCTGGCCGCAGGCAATCCCGAGCGCCGTGTCGCGGTAGGCGTCCTCGCGGTCGGACGGCTCGACAAACAGCTCGCGCGGAACGCCTTCCATGGTGCGCAGCACGGCCTGGTCGCTGATTCCGCGCCGCCGCAGGCTGAGCTGAAACTTCATCTTCTCGGGCGGGTTCTGGCTGTCAGGCATCTGGATCCATCGACCCTTTTATGGCCGCCGGGTATGTGATGGCACAAATCGCGCGATTCCCGGGAACATATCATTCAAATTCGTGTTCCAGTGGGCCTCCAAGTCGCGATTGCGCCCGCTGGCGATATTTGCGATCCTTTGCCTCCCAATATGCAGGAACTCCATGGATGGGTGCGGCGCGGACGTCAGGCGGATCGATATTCCTCGTTGAAGACGAGGTGATGATCAGGATGATGGTCGCCGACATGCTGGAAGAACTCGGCTACAGCATCGCAGCCGAGTCCGGCGAAATCGGCGACGCCCTCAAGCTCGCACAATCGGTCGAGTTCGACCTTGCCATCCTCGACGTCAACGTCAACGGCAAGGTCATTTCGCCGGTCGCCGACCTGATCGCGGCGCGCCACCTCCCCTTCATCTTCGCGACCGGCTACGGGTCGTCGGGTCTGCCGGCGGAATATCGCGACCGGCCGGCGTTGCAGAAGCCTTTCCAGATCGAATCGCTGGAGCGGGCGATCGAGCAGGCGCTCAAACGCCCCGCGGCCTAGCGAACCGCTTTCCGCAAAAAATTCCGCTTCACTTCAGCGTCGAGGTCAGCGCGGCCGAAAACGCCTCGTCGGTGCGGTCGAGCCGCAGCGGCGTCACCGAGACGTAGCGCGCGGCCAGCGCCCACAGGTCCGTGCCCTCGGCTGGAATGTCGACCTTGGCGAGCCGCTCAAATCCGATCCAGAAATACGGATTGCCGCGACCGTCGCGCCGCTGGTCGATTTTCAAGAAGCCCAGATTGCGCTTGCCCTGCCGGGTCACGCGCACACCGGCAACCTCATCCGGCGCGCAGGCCGGAAAGTTGACGTTGATCACGGTGTCTTTCGGCACGCCGGCATCGATCACCTTGCGCAGGATCGAGGGGCCGAATTTGAGCGCGGTATCCCACAGCGGCTTTTCGCGCGTCTCCACCGAGAACTCCTGCGACAGCGCGAACGACGGCAGGCCCAAAATCGTGCCTTCGAGTGCGCCGGCGATAGTGCCGGAATAGACGACGTCCTCGGCGACATTGCGTCCCTTGTTGACGCCCGAGAGCACGAGATCCGGCGGCTTTTGGCCGAGGATATGGCGCGCGCCCATGATGACGCAGTCGGTCGGCGTGCCCCGGACGGCGAAATGGCGGGGACCGACTTCGCGCAAGCGAAGTGGGTCATTGAGCGATAGCGAGTGCGAGACGCCGGATTGATCGAGTTCCGGCGCAACCACCCAGACATCGTCGGACAATTCGCGGGCGATCTGCTCCACGATCTTCAGGCCCGGCGCGTGGATGCCATCGTCATTGGTGCACAAAATTCGCATCGCTCGAGCGGCCCTCTCCGGTCGACTAGTACCGCCGCCGTCTTATCCGGCTATCGGGCTTGAAGCAAACCCGTTGTTTTTACTATGAGTTCTGTCTGGCCGGCCGGTGCCGCGACTCGATTCACCGGGGCGATCGATTGTCCCGCGTATCCGCGACAGCCGTGCGAATGCGCCAGACCGGCGTCAACTTGCCACCCAATCCTTCGAAACGCATGTCGAATTTCGGCGCGACCGATTTCAAGGCAGGTTCGGGAACCACGATCTGTACCGGCGCCGGCTTGACCGGTGGAGGCGGGGCCGGTTTCGGCCCAACCGGCGCAGCAGCCTGTGTTGGCGGTCGCGGTTTCCATCCCGGCGGCTCCGGATAATACTTGCGGGCAACGGCGACGGCTTTTTCAAAGTCATCGGTATTGACCCATTTCTCGGCGCGAACGGCCTCTTGCACGCCGTCCTCCCACAGCCGCGACGCCGCGATGTCGAACTGGCTCTTCTGCTTCTGATTACAGGCCTGGATGCCGTGGCCCGTGACGGCCCATTGTTTGCCCACCCAATAGATGTCGCGGTGCAGGACCATTGGCTGTCGCCGTTTCCGAAAAATGCACTTGGAAATTCACTTGGGCACAATCGGAAACAAAGATTACCCGCGCGCGCAGCCTTCGCAACCGCGATCGCGCCTCGCGCCGAAACAAATCGCCGGGTGTGGTAGAACTAGCGGTCGGACGAGACGACCTTGACGCCGCCCATATAGGGCTGAAGCACGTCGGGCACGGCGATCGAACCGTCGGCCTGCTGGTAGGTTTCCATCACCGCGATCAGCGCGCGGCCGACCGCCGTGCCCGAGCCGTTCAGCGTGTGCACGAAGCGCGGCTTGCCGTCGGGCCCGCGATAACGCGCGTCCATCCGCCGTGCCTGGAAATCGCCGCAGACCGAGCAGCTTGAGATTTCGCGGAACGCGCCGCCCTCGCCCTGGCTTGAAAATTGTCCTGGCATCCAGACCTCGATGTCGTAGGTCTTTTGCGCGGAAAACCCCATGTCGCCCGCGCACAGCGTCATGACGCGGTAGTGCAGATCAAGCCGGCGCAGCACTTCCTCCGCGCAAGCGAGCATCCGCTCGTGCTCGTCGCGGCTTGCTTCGGGCGTCGTGATCGAGACCAGTTCGACCTTGGTGAACTGGTGTTGCCGGATCATGCCGCGGGTGTCGCGCCCGGCCGCACCGGCTTCGGCACGAAAGCACGGCGTCAGCGCCGTCAAGCGCATCGGCAATTCCTTGTCGTCCACGATGGATTCGCGGACGAGATTGGTCAGGGATACTTCGGCCGTGGGGATCAGACCAAGCCGCCCGCTGCGCAAACTTTCCATTCCGGCATCATCGCTGGCGGTCGTGAGCAATTCGCCCTTGATGGCCCAGAACTGATCGTCCTCAAATTTCGGCAATTGCCCGGTTCCGAACATCACTTCGTCGCGCACCAGCAACGGCGGATTGATTTCAGTGTAGCCATGCTCGGTCGTATGCAGATCAAGCATGAATTGCCCAATCGCGCGCTCCAGCCGCGCCAATCCCTTCTTGAGCACAACAAAGCGAGCTCCGGACAATTTCGCCGCCGCTTCGAAATCCATATATCCGAGCGCAACACCGAGATCGTCGTGCGCCTTTGGCGCGAAGGCGTAGCTGCGCGCTTTGCCGAATAGATGGTGCTGCACGTTGCCGTGCTCGTCGACGCCGTCGGGTACTTCATCGAGCGGCAGATTGGGAATTGCGGCCAATTCTTTAGCGAGTTCTTCATCAGCCGCTTTGGTGGCGGCTTCCATCTCCGGCATGGTGGTCTTGAGTTCGGCGACCTCGGCCATCAGGCTCGCGGCGCGTGCTTCATCCTTGGCCTTCTTGGCCTCGCCAATTTCCTTTGAGGCGGCGTTGCGGCGGGCCTGGGCCTGCTCGGACTTCAGGATCGCGGCGCGGCGCTTCTCGTCAATCGCCAGCAGCGAAGACGACAGCGGCGCAAGGCCACGCCGTTTCAAGCCGGCGTCGAAGGCGCTGGCGTTCTCGCGGATCCATTTGATGTCGTGCATGGCTTCATTCCTGCGTCATGGCCGAGTTTATCCCGGCCATCCACGTCTTTGCGGCCTTAAAACAAGTCGTGGATGCCCGGGTCATCTAGCGCGAAGACGCGCTTCGCGCTACTGCCCGGGCATGACGAATCATAGGCCGTGCATAAAGAGGATAGGGAAAAAACCGGCCAGAGCGCGCGCCTACTCCGCCGGCGTTGGATCAGGCGGCGGGCTCGCGGGAGGCGGGGTGGTGGTGGTGGTCTTGGCCGCAGCCTGCTTTTCCACGATCCGCACGGCGATAATCGAACCCTCGTACAGCAGCAGCAAGGGAATCGCGAGCGAGGCCTGGCTGAGGACGTCGGGCGGGGTCAACACGGCTGCGATAATGAAGGCGACCACGATGAAGTAGCGCCGCTTGTCGCGTAGTTGCTTGGACGTGATGATGCCGATCCGTCCCAGCAGCGTCAGGATCACCGGAAGCTGGAAGGCGATGCCGAAGGCAAAGATCAGCGACATCGTCAGCGAGAGAAATTCGCCAACTTTCGGCAACAACTGGATCTGCGCGGTCTCGGGTCCGCCCAGCTGCTGCATGCCGAGCGAGAACCGCACCAGCATCGGCAGCACCACGAAGTAGACCAGCATCGATCCCAGCACGAAGAAGAACGGCGTTGCGACCAGATACGGCACGAAGGCGTTACGCTCGTGCTTGTAAAGGCCGGGCGCGACAAAGGCGTAGATCTGCCCGGCCACGATCGGAAACGAGATAAAACCGGCGCCGAATAGCGCAAGCTTCAACTGGGTCAGGAAATATTCCAGCAGTGCCGTGTAGATGAATTTCGAATTTTCCGGGCCCGCGACCCAGACGAAGGGCCACACCAGCACGTTGTAAATCTGCTTGGCGAAGAAGAAGCAGAAGATGAAAGCGACGCCAAAGCCGAGCAGCGCCTTGATCAGCCGCGAGCGCAGCTCGATCAGATGGTCCATCAACGGCGCTTTGCTGGCCTCGATATCGTCGTCGCTCATGACGCTTTGGCATCCCGCGGGGCTTCGGTCTCAACCGCGGCCGAATGGGCGTCCGTTGTTGCCGGCGCCGGCTCGGTCACCGGAGCAATCACCAGCGGTTCCGAAGGGGCCGCTTCAGAAGAAGTTGCGGTTTCCGGAGTTACGGCGGCCTCAGTCGACGCTACCGCTTCAGTTGAAGCAGTCGTCTCTGCCGTCGTGGCCGTTTTCTCGTCGACGCCCAAAGCCGAGTTGGCGTGGCTCTCAAGCGAAGTCATGATGTTGCCGGTGCTGAATCCACTCGCGGCTTCCTTGACCTCGTCGAAGCTCTTCTTGAGGTCGGCCATTTCGGCCTCGCGCATCGCTTCCTGGAACTGGCCCTGGAATTCGGACGCCATCTTGCGCGCCTTGGCGACCCATTGCCCGACCATGCGCAGAACGCCCGGCAACTCCTTGGGGCCGATGGCAATCAGCGCGACCACGGCGATGACGGCGAATTCACTCCAACCAATATCGAACATAAAAGCTTCCGCTCGCGCGAGGCCCAACGCCTTTCCAAATCGAGACTGGGCCGGCCGCGTCTTTATTCCACCGGTCTTGATTCCACCGGCTTACAATGCGCCCGGAAGCTCAGACCGCTTTGCTGCCGACATCCGTGCGCGCTGCCTGCGGCGCGGCGTTGTGATCGAGCGACTTTACCGGCTCGCCCTTGTCGACCACTTTGTCGTCGTCCTGCATGCCCTTCTTGAAGGCCTTGATGCCCTGGGCGACGTCACCCATCAGGTCGGAAATCTTGCCGCGACCGAACAGGAGCAGGACGACTCCTATCACGACGATCCAGTGCCAAATGCTCAACGAACCCATCCTGCAACCCTCCAAAACGCGCGAAGTGCGGGCCCTTTCGGTCCCGGACTATCCTTCATCGAACGTAGGCTCAAGAGGTGCCGAAAACAAGGACTTAGGCCGCGTAAAATCCGCCTTACGCGGCCGACCGTTAACGCACAGCGGGGAATTTCGCACCAGGCCGATGAGTCGGTGCAAAAGCCGTTTTATTGGCTTCCGTCCGGGTTTTCCTGGTCGTTCCCTTGATCGGTTTCCGGCTCGACCGCAGGCGCCAAAGCCAGTTCCAGATCGCCGGCATCCAAAGGGTCTTCATCCTCGCGCAAAGCCGGATCATCCGAAGGCGTCGGAACATTGAAACCGGTCGGCAGTCGCGAGTCCAACAGACCCGTTCCCTTCAGTTCCTCAAGCCCCGGCAAGTCGCTCAGCGCTTCCAGGCTGAACTGCGACAAAAAGGTTTCAGTGGTTCCGAACGTCAGCGGGCGTCCGGGGGTTTTGCGGCGGCCGCGCGGCCTGATCCACCCCGTTTCCAGCAACACGTCGAGCGTTCCCTTCGAGGTCATGACGCCGCGGATCTCTTCGATCTCGGCGCGGGTGACCGGTTGATGGTAGGCGATGATGGCCAGCATCTCGATCGCCGCACGCGACAGCCGCCGCGTTTCGGTGCTCTCGCGCGTCATCAGCCACGACAGATCGCCGGCGGTGCGGAACGTCCATTTGTTGGCGATGCGAACCAGATTGACGCCGCGCGAGGCGTAATCCGCCTGCAACTGGGTCAATGCGACCTTGATGTCGACGCCATCGGGCATGCGCTTGGCAAGCGTCGCCTGATCGAGCGGCTCGGCGGAGGCAAACAACAGCGCCTCCAGCAACCGCAGCTCGTCCGGCCGCGTCTGCGGATTGTCGGCCTGCTCCTCGGCGTCGGCTACGCGTTTTTCCGCCAGGCTCGGCATGGCACAATCTCCCTCTTCCACTTAACACTCAGTGTTCGCCCGGCGCCGCGGCGTCGGGTACAGGCTGCGGCGGGCGCTTTCGAAAAAACAACGGGGCGAAGGCCTCCTGCTGATGCAATTCGACCTCCCCTTCCCTGACGAGCTCCAGCGCCGCGGCGAAGCTCGAGGCAAACACCGTGGCCCTTTGCGAGGGATCGACGACGTAATGGATGAGATATTCATCCAGACGGCTCCAATCCTCCGCCATGCCCACCAGCCGCTCCAGCGAGGCCCTGGCCTCGGCCAGCGACCACACCGTGCGCTTGGCCAGATGCACTGACGCCAGCACGCGTTGCTGGCGCTGCGCCGCATAGGCGGTGAGCAGATCGAACAACGTTGCGGTGTATTTGGGATGACGGATTTCCGCGATGGTCTCGGGAAAACCGCGGGGGAAAATATCACGCTGCAATTGCGGGCGGTTCAACAAGCGGTTTGAGGCCTCGCGAATGCCTTCAAGGTGACGAAGCCGGTTGGCAAGCGCAGTCGCCATTTCCTCGGCGCTCGGGCCCTCGGCCGTGGCCGGCTCCGGCAACAACAACCGCGATTTGAGAAAGGCGAGCCAGGCCGCCATGACCAGATAGTCGGCGGCAAGTTCCAGCCGGATCTTTCGCGCGGCCTCGATGAATTGCAGATACTGGTCCGCCAGCGCCAGGATCGAAATCTTGGCGAGATCGACCTTCTGCTGCCGCGCCAGTGCGAGAAGCAGATCGAGCGGGCCTTCATAGCCCTCGACGTCGACAACCAGCGCGGGCTCGCCCTCGGCAAGCTCGGCCGGTCGGCCGGTTTCAAACGAGAGAATTTCCGCGGTCATACGCCTGACGTCCCAGCTGTGCTCATCATCGCTTTCAGTTCGGCCCGTGCGGCAGCCTGGTCGAAGGGTTGCGGCGCTCCGCGCGATGCCAGCGCGCGGCTGGCCCGCTGGAGCGCTTTCCCAGACAATTCCGGCGTCTCGGCGGCGACCTCACGCATTTCCGCGAGTTGACCATTACAGTGCAGGACCATGTCGCAGCCGGCCAGGAAAGCGGCCCTCGTCCTCTCCGCGAGCGATCCCGAGAGCGCCTTCATCGACACGTCATCACTCATCAACAAACCTTGGAACCCGATCACGCCGCGAATCACCTGATGGATGATTGTCGCAGAAGTCGTGGCCGGATGGACCGGGTCGAGCGTGCTAAACACAACATGTGCGGTCATCGCCATCGGCAGATCGGCCAGCGCCCGAAACGCCGCAAAATCAGTGGTTTCGAGGTCCTTTAGCGGCGTATCCACGGTCGGAAGCCGTAAATGGCTATCCGCATTCGCCCGCCCATGGCCGGGGATGTGCTTCAGCACCGGTAAAATACCACCCTGCTCGAGCCCGTCGGTAACGGCGCGCGCGATCGCCGCCACTTTTCCCGGTTCGGTCCCATAAGCGCGGTCACCGATCACGGCATCGGCGCCGGCGACCGGCACATCCGCCAACGGCAGACAGTCGACGGTGATGCCGAGTTCGCCGAGATCGGCGGCAATCAGCCGCGCGCTCAGACGCGCCGCCGAAAGCCCCCGCGCGGGATCGAGATCGTAAAGCCTGCCGAACAGCGCGCCCGGCGGATAGGCCGGCCAATGCGGCGGCCCAAGGCGCTGAACCCGGCCGCCTTCCTGGTCGATCAGGACCGGAACGTCGTTGCGGCCGGCGCATGCCTTCAATTCCGCAATCAGCCGGACGACTTGCTCCGGCTTTTCAATGTTTCGTTTGAACAGGATGAAACCCCAGGGACGCTCCGCGGCGATGAACGCGCGTTCGTCGGCGTTCAACGCGGGTCCGGATATGCCTGTGATGAATGCCTTGGGATACATCGAGGCCGATTAGCCCGCTCCGGATCGGAGGGTCAAGCAAGAGCTGCTAGTTCTTCACCACCCAACACTGGCCGCCGGCGGCCGTGTAGCTGTGGCAGAACTGTGCAGCCTCCGCCGAGGTCCCGAACGCAGGGCCGGCGCGATAGGTCACAGCGCCGGTCTTCGAATTGGCGCGCGCGACGACAGCCGACTGCGAGCCGAGCACGCTGGGGTACTTGTTTTGCAACGAGCGATACGAGGCCTGGGCATCGGCTTCGCTCGGCTGTGAGGTCACCGAGACCAGATAGCTGCCACTGCCCGCCGCGCTCGGGGTACTGGGAGCACTCGGAGTGGTCTGCGCGGGGTTGGTGGCGGCCACCCGAACCGGAGGACGTTCAGGCGCGGCCGGTGCATCAGCCTGCGGCGATAGCGACAACGGCGCATTGGCATTGGCTGCATTGGGATTGGCCGCCGCCGTGCGGGCCCCCGTCGCGGTCGCTCGCGGCGCGGGCTTGGCCGGCGCGGCCGGGGGCACCGCACCTGCGGGCGTGCCCGCATCTGCCTGGTCTCCCCGGACCGAGAGCGTCTTGATCCGGTGCGGCTCGTTATTCGAAAATGTTCCGTTCGGTGCGCTGGCCGAAGGCGACGCCGCACTCGGCGGCACCACACCCGTCGGCATCGGCATGCTGCCGTTCGGCGTCAGCGCCGGGAATACGACACGGGGTCCCGCCCTGGCAGGATCGATCGGCGTCTCCTCCCGGGAAACCATCTTTTCGGTGCCATCGCCCGTGGTCATCCGATCCGGCACCTTCGTAGCGGCATCGGCGGGCACGGGAATGATCTTGGTCGGTCCGGCATCGGCGCGAATGATCGGTGGTTCGCCGCTGCGGGCCGAACCTGTATAGGTGCGATACGCAAACGCGCCCCCCACGCCGAATACTGCGAGCGCCAGCACGGCAACGACCGTGATCATGCCGCCGCGCTGGCGCGGCTCCTCCACTGCTCCGTAGGGCTGGTCGTCTTCGTAGCCATAGCCATCGTCGGCGTAGGCCTGATCGGGCTGGGCGTTCTGCGCCTGCGTATCGAAACCGCCATAGAGCGCCTCGTCGTAGCGCGACAGATCCGGTTCATGCGGCTCGTGCTCAAGTCGCTCATGAGGGCTATCGGCGAACAAATGCGCCGGATCGTAGTCTTCCGGTTCGGCAGGAGGATGCGCGGCAGCGTAACGCTGCAAGGGGTGGACGGCGCTCGGATAGTCTTCCTGCGGTGGCGGCGGCGGTGGCGGAGGGGCCTCCTGCCTCGCCGCGCGCTGCATCCAGGATGGCGGCGCGGGAGCTTCCTCCGGCTCAGGGTCCGCATAGCTGTCGTCTGCATAGTTATCGTAGGAAGGCGGCGGCTCGGGCGGCCTCGCGTCCGGTTGCACCGTCAAATTGGCCCGGCCGATCGGGGGACGGCCGCCGAATGGATCGTTCTGGCCGATCAGGCGCGCGAGTTCTGCAAGAGGATCACTTTCGGCGTTGTCGGACGTGCGGGCCCGCCCGTCACGATCGTAACCGCCACCGGCAGGAAAGGCTCTGTCCTGATATCGATCCGCCATCGTGATGATGTGTCCCCTCAAGGGAAAGTCGCCAACCCGCTTTTCGCTACCGGCCCCCGCCGGCTGCCACTCTCAAGATCCCCCTAGTGGCACTTCAGTCAGCGCATCTCGTTTGGCGCGCCGACGCCGAGAACCCCCAGGCCGGACGCCAAAACCGTGACAACGCCCTGTACCATTGCTAGCCGGGCCTTCGTCATTTCGGCATCATTATTGATAATAAAGCGTAAATAGGGCAAATCCCGCCCCTTCGTCCATAGCGCGTGAAATTCGCTGGCCAGATCATACAGGTAAAATGCGATTCGGTGAGGCTCGTGGGCGGCGGCGGCGGCCTCCACGGTCCGGGGATAGACCGCCAGTTTCCGCAACAGGCTCAGTTCGGCTGGATCGGTCAGCCGGGCGACTGGCGCCGATGCAAGATAGGCTAGCCGCGCCCCTTTCTCCTCGGGGAGGTCATGCAGCACCTCCTCGCGCGCGGTACGGAAGATCGAGTGCCCGCGGGCATGGCCGTACTGGACGTAAAATACCGGGTTGTCGCGCGACTGTTCGATGACCTTGGCGAGATCGAAATCCAGCACCGCATCGTTCTTGCGGTAGAGCATCATGAAGCGCACGGCATCCTTGCCGACCTCATCGACCACCTCGCGCAAGGTGACGAAGTCGCCCGAGCGCTTCGACATCTTCACCGGCTCGCCGTTGCGCAGCAGTTTGACGAGCTGGACGATCTTGACGTCCAACGTCGCCTGCCCGCTGGTCACCGCCTTGATCGCGGCTTCGACGCGTTTGATGTAGCCGCCGTGATCGGCGCCCCAAACATCGACCAGATTGCGAAACCCGCGGTCGAACTTGTTCTTGTGATAGGCGATGTCGGAAGCAAAATAGGTATAGCTGCCGTCGGACTTGAGCAGCGGCCGATCGACGTCGTCACCAAACGCGGTCGCCCGAAACAGCGTTTGCTCGCGGTCCTCGTAATCGTCGACCGGCGCGCCTTTCGGCGGCGGCAGGCGGCCTTCATAGACATCGCCTTTGGCGCGCAGGAAATCGATCGTCTCCGCAACACGGTTGTTGGCCGCCTGCAACCAGCGACCGCTCCGAGAAGAAGACGTCGTGTTTGATGTTGAGCGCGGCGAGATCGCCCTTGATCGCTTCCATCATCATGGCGATGGCTTTGGCACGCACCGCCGGCAGCCACTCGGCCTCAGGCATCGTCAGCAACGTCTTGCCGTGTTCCGCTGCTAACGCCTGTCCAACGGGCTTGAGATAATCGCCGGGGTAAAGTCCTTCCGGAATCTCGCCGATATCTTCGCCGAGGGCTTCGCGGTAACGCAGGAAGGCCGAGCGCGCGAGCACGTCGACCTGGGCGCCGGCATCGTTGATGTAATATTCCCTAACGACATCGTAGCCTGCGAGCTGAAGCAGGCTGGCGAGCGCATCGCCAAACACCGCGCCGCGACAGTGACCGACATGCATCGGCCCGGTCGGATTGGCAGAGACGTATTCGACATTGACCTTCTCGCCTGCTCCGAGCGCGCTTTGCCCATAAGCGTTGCCTTCGCCCAGCACCGACCGCAGCGCGTCTGTCCAGGCCGTGACTTTCAAAGTGAGATTGATGAAACCTGGACCGGCAATATCCACCGAGGCGACCAGATCGTCGGCGCGCATCCGCTCGGCGATCTTTTCGGCGAGGTCGCGGGGTTTGGCCTTCGCTTCCTTGGCGAGCACCATGGCGGCATTGGTCGCCATATCGCCATGGGTCGGGTCCTTCGGGGGCTCGACCACCACCCGCGCTAGATCCGCAGCTGAGCCCAGTTCCGCCGCGCAGACGGCGTGTACGCGCGCAAGCACCTGGGCGAAAAGATGTTGTTTCGAAGATGTGTCGACCATGGCCGCCGCCTAACGTAAATCCGGGGTCAAGTCAAAAAGCCGCTGATGTTCGGTCAGCGCGAAACGGTCGGTCATTCCGGCGATAAAGTTGCCGATCCGACGCGCCCGTTCGGCATCGCCTTCGGCCCGGTTTTCGGGCGGCAGCCATTCGGCGGGCATCGCGGCCGGATCGCTCTGATAGCGCGCAAAGAGATCGAATACGAGCTGTTCGGCATCCCGCATCACCCGCATCACCCGTTCGTGCCGGTACATATGCAGCTTCAGGAATTTCTTGATCGCGGCTTCGGCGTCCTTCGTCTCGTCCGGAAAGACAATCAATGCCTCGTCCTGGTTACGGACCTCCTCGGCCGAGGCCGGTCGTATCCGGTCCAGTCGGCGATGCGCCTCCAGAACCACCGCGCCGATGAAATGGGAGATCAGTTCGCGCACCAGCTCGGCGCCGCGCCGGCTCTCGTCGAGCGCCGGATAGTCGGCGTCGATCTCCGCGATCATCGCGGCGGCGAGCGGAATCTCCTTGAGTTCGTCGATCGCAAACAAGCCGGCGCGCAAACCATCGTCGATGTCATGCGCATCATAGGCGATGTCGTCGGCGATTGCGGCGACCTGGGCTTCCAGCGAGGCGAAACTCCAGAGTTCGAGGTCGTAGTTCGCGACAAATTCGGCGATCCCGGCGGGCACGCCCTGCTCGCGATATCGCCCCACAGGACTGCCGTTCCGCGCCGTCAGCGGGCCGTTGTGCTTGACGATGCCTTCCAGCGCTTCCCAGGTCAGATTCAGCCCGTCGAATTCGGGATAGCGATGCTCGAGCGAGGTGACCACCCGCAAGGTCTGCGCGTTGTGGTCGAAGCCGCCATGGGCGCGCAGGCAGGCATCGAGCGCCCGCTCGCCGGCATGGCCGAACGGCGGATGGCCGAGGTCGTGGGCAAGCGCCAGCGTCTCGGTTAAATCTTCATCGAGCCCCAGTTGGCGGGCCAGCGCGCGGGCGATCTGGGCCACTTCCAGGGTGTGGGTCAGCCGGGTGCGGTAGTGATCGCCTTCATGGAACACGAAAACCTGGGTTTTGTGCTTCAGGCGGCGGAACGCCGTGGAGTGAATCACCCGGTCACAGTCGCGCCGGAACGGGCTGCGGGTCCGGCTCGGTGGCTCCGCGAACTGCCGGCCGCGACTGCGGTCGGGGTCGCAGGCATAGACCGAATGAGGGGCAGCCATTCCAACAGACACGGGATATCCTGTCCTTACCCGGGCAAAGCGGTTTGATTCCCCTGCCCGTAGCACCTAGCTATGATACGCCGGTTAGCGGATAAATACCGTAGGCCTACGATCGGAGTTTTGACGATGACCACAGACGTCACCATCAGCGAGCGGGCCGCCCGCCGCATTGGCGAAATCCTCAAAAGCGAGGGCGACGGCGCGATGCTGCGGATCAGCGTCGAGGGCGGCGGTTGCTCAGGCTTTCAGTACAAGTTCGACGTCGAGCGCTCGCGTGCCGAGGACGACCTGGTGATCGCCCGCGACAGCGCGGTGGTTCTGGTCGATCCGGCCTCGGTGCCGTTCCTGGCGGGCTCCGAGGTTGATTTCGTGGATGATCTGATCGGCGCCTCGTTCCGCGTCAACAATCCCAACGCGACCGCCTCCTGCGGCTGCGGCACCAGCTTTTCGATCTGAAGAAGTCCGATCTAAAGAAGTCTCGATCTCAAGAAATCTTGGGGCCCGATGCGCATCGCCACCTGGAACGTCAATTCGGTTCGGCAAAGAATCGAGAACCTGATGAGCTGGTTGAAGGAGTGCTCGCCAGACGTCGTTTGCCTTCAGGAAATCAAATGCACCGACGATGCATTCCCGAGACTTGAGATCGAGAGCCTCGGCTACAACGTCGTCACCCACGGCCAGAAGACGTTCAACGGCGTTGCGCTGTTATCCAAGTTTCCATTCGAAGAGACGGCCTCGGGCCTTGCCGGCGACGATGAAGACGCCCATGCACGATTTATCGAAGGCGTGGTGACGCTCAAACAGGGGGTGGTCCGGATCGCGTGCCTCTACCTGCCCAACGGCAACCCGCCGAACACCGAGAAATACCCTTACAAACTCAAATGGATGTCGCGGCTTCTTGCGTACTCGAGGCAGCGACTTAAAGCAGAAGAACCGCTGGTGCTGGCCGGCGACTTCAACGTCATCCCACGGGCCGAGGACGTGCACAATCCGGACGCCTGGGTTGGTGATGCGCTATTTCGTCCCGATACCCGTGAAAGCTTTCAATCGCTGCTGGGCCTTGGGCTGACGGATGCGCTGCGCTCCGTTACTGACGCGCCCGGGCAATATACATTCTGGGATTATCAGGCCGGCGCCTGGCAGAAAAACCAGGGTTTGCGCATCGACCATCTCTTGCTGTCGCCGCAGGCCAGCGACCGCCTCGTCGATGTCGGCATCGACAGCTATGTCCGGGCCTGGGAAAAGCCGTCCGATCACGTCCCGGTATGGATCGACCTCGATCTGGAAGCGGCCTGAAGCGCGATGAAATTTGTTTAAATCGTCATCGCGCTTTAGCTGTTTGATAGAGCATGATCTCCGCGCAAACGCGTTCCGCGTTTGTCGCGAGGGAAAACCGCTCCGCACTTTTCCGGATCATGCGCTGGCCCGCACGCGCAACGCGCCAGATCAATCCCTGCGGCCCTGCACCCAGTGCTCCAGCATTTGCGCCGCCATGGCGCGGTCTTCCTGCGACGCCTTGGCCATCGCCTTGCTGTAACTGTCCTTGATCCAGGTCTCTTCCGGGGTCGCGTTTTCGGTCGCAAGCGTCAGCCACATCAGGCCGCGCGCAGCCTGCCGCGGCAGTTGATCGCCGTTGAACAACATCTGACCGAGCAGCGCCTGAGCCTGATGCTGGCCTTTCTGGGCGGCGAGCCCAAGCCAGCGGGCGCCATAGCGGAAATCGTCACGGGAAGAGCCTGCGCTCCTCAGGTAAAGCCGGGCCAGATCGTATTGCGCGTCGGCATTGCCGAAATAGGACGCCGCGTAAGAGAACATCTCGCGCGCCCGCTCGGTGTCCTGCTTGATCTTCGAATTCGGGATACCGTTCAGATAATAGCGTCCGAGCGCAACGAAAGCGTTGGCAACGATCGCGGCCTGCGGCGCCGACGGGCTGTCCTCGGCATGCGTATTGGCGATGCGGCTGAAATATTCAAATGCCCGCAGATCGTCCTGCGCCACGCCGTCGCCATCGGCATACATCCGACCGAGCTTCCATTGGGCGATAGGATGTCCGCCCTCCGCGGCGTATTGCAGCGAGGTGAGCGAGGTATCGGAAGCGGACGGAACCGCCTTCTTCAGGTTCGATGCGGCGCCCGGCTGGGCCGAGACCACCGGAATGGTTGAATCCTGATTCACCGGCGCGCCGTCAAAGCCGAATCCGGGAGTGGCCACCGGCGTGGCACCCAAAATCACAGCAAAAGCGATGCGCTCAAATGTCCGCATAGCACAACTTCTCACTCGCCCCGCCGGGGTGGGTAACAGCGCCCGTCACAGCCGGTCCGACCTGCTGGGCGTACTTCCACAACGCTCCCGACGTATGGTTAGTCGCGCGAGGCCTCCATTCGGTCTTACGTTTGGCGAGCTCCGCCTCGGTCAACTTTACGTTAAGAGTTCCGGCCACGGCGTCGATCTCGATGATGTCACCGTCCTGCAACAGTGCGATCGGACCGCCGACGGCGGCTTCGGGACCGACATGGCCGATGCAAAAGCCCCGGGTGGCACCCGAAAAGCGGCCGTCCGTGATCAGGGCGATCTTGCCGCCCATTCCCTGACCCGTCAGCGCTGCCGTCGTCGAAAGCATTTCACGCATTCCGGGACCACCGCACGGCCCCTCATAACGGATGACGATGACCTCGCCTTCCTTGTAGGTCTTCTTCTGGACAGCCTCGAAGGCATCCTCTTCGCGATCGAAGCAGCGGGCCGGACCTGAGAACTTCAGGTTGGCCATGCCCGCGACCTTTACAATCGCACCTTCTGGCGCAAGGTTCCCCTTCAAACCGACCACACCGCCCGTGACGGTGATCGGCTTGTCGGCGGGCCGCACCACGTCCTGGTGCGGGTTCCATTTCACGGCCTTGAGGTTCTCGGCCATGGTCCTGCCCGTGACCGTCAGGCAGTCACCGTGCATGTAGCCGTTGTCGAGAAGCGTCTTCATCAGAAGCGGTATGCCACCTGCTTCGAACATATCTTTGGCGACATAACGGCCGCCCGGCTTCAAATCTGCGACATAAGGCGTCTTCTTGAAGATTTCGGCGACGTCAAATAGGTCGAATTTGATGCCGCATTCGTTCGCGATCGCCGGCAGGTGCAGCGCGGCGTTGGTCGAGCCGCCGGATGCGGCGACAACAGCAGCGGCGTTTTCAAGCGACTTCCGCGTGACGATGTCGCGCGGCCGGATGTTCTGCGCGATCAGCTCCATGACCTTTTCGCCCGCGGTCATGCAGAAGGAATCGCGAATTTCGTAAGGCGCCGGTGCGCCGGCCGAATAGGGTAGCGCAAGACCAATGGCTTCCGACACGGTCGCCATGGTGTTGGCGGTGAACTGGGCGCCGCACGCGCCGGCCGAGGGGCAAGCGACCCGCTCGATTTCATCGAGGTCCTCATCCGACATCGCACCGACCGAGTGCTTGCCGACCGCCTCGAACATGTCCTGCACCGTGACCTGCTGGCCACGAAAATTGCCGGGCAGGATCGAGCCGCCATAGATGAAAATCGACGGCACGTTAAGGCGGACCATCGCCATCATCATGCCCGGCAGCGATTTATCGCAGCCGGCGAGACCAACCAACGCATCGTACGCGTGGCCGCGGATGGTCAGTTCAACGGAATTGGCGATGCACTCCCGCGACGGCAATGACGAGCGCATGCCATCATGGCCCATCGCAATCCCGTCGGTGACGGTGATGGTGCAGAATTCGCGCGGCGTACCGCCTGCGGAAGCGACGCCCTTTTTGACGGCCTGCGCCTGGCGCATCAGCGAGATATTGCAGGGCGCGGCTTCATTCCAGCACGACGCCACGCCGACGAACGGCTGATGGATCTGCTCGGTCGTCAATCCCATGGCATAGAGGTAGGAACGGTGGGGCGCCCGCTCGGGCCCTTCCGTGACGTGACGGCTTGGAAGCCGCTTCTTGATGTTGGTCTTGGCGTCCATTCGTAAACCTGTTTCCTCGGCCATCTCGATTCAGGTCGGCCGATGGACCACTCTCCCGTGCATTATGATCTCATGGAGGGGTGTGGCTAAAAAGCGGCGTAGGCGCTTGCCACCCGGGATGAGGGTTAAATCTTCGAGAAGTGTTGCAAATGAGACACGATCGTTGCGGTAAAGTCACCCTTCCCGGACGCCGACGCGGGCAAAAATTGAAAAGACCGGCCTCCAAGGAAGGCCGGTCTTCGGAATGCAACACTGGTTCGCGAGAGGTTAGCGGCCGGCGGGCGCCGACAAGGCACCACCGCTATAGCGTGACGATTCGTCGTATGACGGCGCCACGAAGGCGTTGCTGTCGCGGAATTCAGCCGCGCGATGGTGAGCCCGGTGCTGCTGCTCGGCCGCAGCCGCAAACTGAATGCTCGACAAAGCAACCAGCGCCGCCCCGGCAATCATCAAAATCGTATTCTTCATCGTAGTCTCCCAAAACAGTCGAGGTACGAAGCCCGGCGCCCCGCACGTCGCTGCTAGTGAGACATAGTTGCTGTGATCGCTGTCGGAAGCGCGTTCGGAATCACGAAGCAGCGAGCAAATTTATTGGTCAAAAATTTTTTCGACTAGAAATTGATCATCGAATCGTTCGAGTGATTCCAATCCACGACGAACTTAATTTGAATTTCTCACGTCGCTATCGCGTCGAAGAGAACGTCCTGCTTCATCGCGAAGCGTCAACGAAATATTCGTCTCATCAAAGGGCGCCACGCGCGAATTCGCGATCGTCGCTCTGCGCTACGCACGATTTGACGAGCTCAGATATTCAGCACGCGGCCGTACGCATCCAGCACCGCTTCCTTCATCATTTCCGACAGGGTCGGATGCGGGAAGACCGTGTGCATGAGTTCTTCTTCCGTCGTCTCGAGATTCATCGCGACCACATACCCCTGGATCAATTCGGTGACTTCCGCGCCGATCATGTGGGCGCCGAGCAGTTGGCCGGTCTTCTTGTCGAAGATCACCTTGACGAGACCCTGATCTTCGCCGAGCGCGATCGCTTTGCCGTTGCCGACAAACGGGAAACGACCGACGCGAAATCTCGCGCCCGCCCTCTTTCGCTTTTGCCTCGGTGAGGCCGACGGAGGCGACTTGCGGATTGCAGTAGGTGCAACCTGGAATGAGAATTCTTATCCATCGGATGCGGATGCAGGCCCTTGATGGCCTCGACGCAAATCACACCTTCATGTTCGGCTTTGTGCGCCAGCATCGGCGGGCCAGCGACGTCGCCGATGGCATAGATACCGGGCACGTTGGTCTTGCCGTAGCCATCGATCACGACACAGCCGCGATCGGTTTTGACGCCGAGCTTCTCCAGTCCGAGATTTTCGATGTTGCCGACAACGCCGACCGCCGAGATCACCCGGTCGAATTCAATCGCTTGCGGGGCCTTGCCGTCATCGATGGTGGCAACCACGCTGTCACTCTTCTTCTCGAGCTTGGTCACCTTGGTGTTGGAGAGGATCTTGATGCCTTGCTTCTCGAAACGCTTGCGCGCCAGCCCTGCGATCTCGGCATCCTCAACGGGGAGGATTTGCGGCAACACCTCCACCACCGTCACTTCCGAGCCCATGGTATGGAAGAATGACGCGAATTCGATCCCGATCGCGCCGGAGCCGACAACCAGCAGCGACTTCGGCATTTTCTCCGGCACCATGGCTTCGAAATAGGTCCAGACCAGCTTCTTGTCCGGCTCCAGTCCCGGCAGCACCCGCGGCCGCGCGCCGGTCGCGAGGATGATGTGCTTGGCCTGGTAGGCGCCCTCGCCCAGCGCGCCCTTCGGGGCCTCGACGGCAGATTTCTTCACGGTGACCTTGCCGGGCGCGTCGATCGATGCTTCGCCCCAGATGATCGTCACCTTGTTCTTCTTCATCAGAAAGCCAACGCCGTCGTTGAGGCGCTTGGAAACCCCGCGCGAGCGCTGCACGACCGCCTTGGGATCGTAGGCGACATTATCGGCGGACAGGCCGTAATCCTTGGCGTGCTGCATGTAGTGATAGATTTCCGCCGACCGCAGCAGCGCCTTGGTCGGGATGCAGCCCCAGTTCAGGCAAATCCCGCCGAGATAGGACTTTTCGACGATCGCGGTCTTGAAGCCGAGCTGGGCTGCTCTGATAGCCGTGACATATCCGCCGGGACCGGAGCCGATGATGATGACGTCAAAGGATGTGTCGGCCATGGAAGCTCCCGTTAGATCGTGCGGTCGTGGTACCGCAGATGCGGCTTTTCAAGTAAATCGCGATATTCATGTGGTGACGAGTTCTGCATGCGCGGCGCGCCGAGGCAGATACATATGCAGGACGAGCCATTGTACCAAGGCGACCATCCAGAGCGGCACGAACATCTGCACCGCGCCGACGGTTTCCCTGAGCCACTGGATGTGATGAATGCCGTTGTCGATGAGGCCGAGAACCGGGATCAGCAGCGGCACCAGACACAAGATATGAAGCCCGCGCCTGAGGTGACGTTCTTGATCGCCGCGCCACGCCGCAAAGCCATAGACGATGGCGGCAACGATCACATAGACCACGATCAAAACTGCCCGGAAAGCCTCGCCGAGCCCGCGGCCGGCGGCGTCATCCCAATCCGGCAATAACGAGGAGGCGGTGAAGGCCAGCACACCGACGACGACCGAGGCGACAAATGCCAGGACGAAGACTCCCGCTGTTCGCATGATCGCCCCTGTTGCCGACCAGCCGCTGAACCTCAAACCATCATCATCACGGGATTTTCGATCAGTTGCTTGAACGCGCCGATCAGTTCGGCGCCGAGCGCGCCGTCGATTGCACGGTGATCGCACGACAAGGTCACGCTCATCATCTGCGCAATCTCGATCTTGCCGGCGCGCACGACCGGGCGCTCCTCACTGGTGCCGACCGCCAGGATCGTCGCGTGCGGCGGATTGATGACGGCCGTGAAATGACTGATGCCGTACATGCCAAGGTTGGACACGGCGGTAGTGCCGCCCTGATATTCATCCGGCTTGAGTTTGCGCGCGCGGGCCCGTGCCGCAAAATCCTTCATCTCGTTGGAGATCGTCGACAACGTCTTGGTTTCCGCGTGGCGGATGATCGGCGTGATCAAGCCGCCCGGCATCGCCACCGCCACGCCGATGTCCGAATGCTTGTGTTTGAGCATGCCGCCTTCGGTCCAGCTCACATTGCAATTCGGGATCTTTTGCAATGCGACCGCCATCGCCTTGATGACGAAGTCGTTGACCGAGAGCTTGTAGAGCGGCTTCTTTTCCTTGTCCTTGGGAGCAGCCGCATTGATCTCTTCGCGCGCGGCGAGCAGCTTGCCAATCTCGCAGTCGATCGTGAGATAAAAGGTCGGAATGGTCTGCACCGCCGCAGTGAGCCGTTGCGCAATCGTGCGGCGCATGCCGTCGTGCGGCACGATCTCGTAACTGCCGGGCTCATACAGCGCGAGAATCTGCTTGTCCGACATCGACGGCGCGAGTGCGGGCGCAGCGCCCGGCGCGGCCGCGGGAGCCTTCAGGCCCTTGCCGGATTTAGCTTCCGCCACATCGCGCGCAACCACCCGGCCATGCGGGCCGGTGCCGGTGATACGGGCAAGGTCGATGCCGGCTTCCTTGGCCAGACGTCTCGCCAGCGGCGATGAGAAGGTGCGCGCATGGCCGTTGGCCAGCGAAACCGAGGCGGCCTGCGGAGCGGGTGACGCCATTTGCGGCGCAGGCGCCGCGGCAGGCGCTGGCGCAGCCGCGGGTGCGGCGGCTGGAGCAGGCGAAGCAGGCTTCGGCGTAGCGTCCGCTTTTGCCGGCGCGGCTTCGGCAGCCGGCTTTGCAGCGCCGGCCGAGGCGCCGGCGGATTTCACGTCCTCGCCGTCGCCTGCGAGCACCGCAATGATATCGTTGACGGGAACGTCCTGCGTGCCTTCGGGAACGAGGATCTTGGCGATCGTACCCTCATCGACTGCCTCGACCTCCATGGTCGCCTTATCGGTCTCGATTTCAGCGATTACGTCGCCGGACTTGACCTTGTCGCCCTCTTTCTTGAGCCACTTGGCGAGATTGCCCTTCTCCATCGTCGGAGACAGCGCGGGCATCAGAATATTAATTGGCATGTGTTGAGCCCTGCTCTGTCAGCGATAACAAACAGCTTTAGCGGCCGCGACCACTTCAGCTACCGACGGCAATGCGAGCTTTTCCAGATTGGCTGCGTAAGGCATCGGCACATCCTTGCCCGAGACGCGCGTCACCGGCGCATCGAGATAGTCGAACGCATGCTCCATGATCCGCGCGGCAATTTCGGCACCGACGCCATTTTGCTGCCAGCCCTCCTCGACGGTGACGGCGCGCCCGGTCTTCATCACGGACGCGACGATGGTGTCGGTATCGAGCGGACGCAGCGTTCGCAGATCGATGAGGTCGACTTCGATGCCTTCCTTGGCGAGTTCGTCGGCCGCCTTCAGCGCGTAAGACATGCCGTTGGACCAGGAGATGATCGAGACATGGCTGCCGCTGCGTACCACGCGCGCCTTGCCGATCGGAATTACATAGTCATCGAGTTTCGGCACCTCGCCGGAGTGGCCGTAGAGCATCTCGTTCTCGAGGAAGACCACCGGATTGGGGTCGCGGATCGCCGCCTTCAGCAACCCCTTGTAGTCGGCGGCCGAGAACGGCGCGATGACCTTCAGGCCTGGAATCTGCGAGTACCAGGCCGAATAATCCTGGCTGTGTTGGGCGGCAACACGGGCGGCCGCGCCATTCGGGCCGCGGAACACGATCGAGCAGCCCATCTGTCCGCCCGACATATAGAGCGTTTTCGCCGCCGAATTGATGATCTGGTCGATCGCCTGCATGGCGAAGTTGAAGGTCATGAACTCGACGATCGGCTTTAAGCCCGTCATCGCCGCGCCCACGCCAATTCCGGCAAACCCGTGCTCGGTGATCGGGGTGTCGATGACACGACGGGCGCCGAACTCCTGCAACAGGCCCTGGCTGACCTTGTAGGCGCCCTGATATTCGGCGACTTCCTCGCCCATCAGAAACACGTCGGGGTCGCGCCGCATTTCCTCCGCCATCGCATCGCGCAACGCGTCACGGATGGTCATGGTCACCATTTCGGTGCCGGCGGGTATTTCGGGATCGGGTGCAACGGTCGCGCTTGGAGCGGCCGGTGCGGGTTCGTTGTTCGGGGCCGGCGCGGATTTCGCTTCGGCTGCCGGAGCCTCAGCCGGCTTTTCCTGCTTGGCGGGCGCAGGCGCCTTGGCCAGATCGGCTGCACTTTCACCATCGGCGAGAATGGTCGCAATCGGCGTGTTGACGGCGACGTCGGCGGTGCCTTCCGGAATCAGGATCTTGCCGAGCGTGCCCTCGTCGGTCGCCTCGACTTCCATCGTCGCCTTGTCGGTTTCGATCTCGGCGATAACATCGCCCGACTTGATCGTCTCGCCTTCCTTCTTCAGCCACTTGGCGAGATTGCCCTTCTCCATCGTCGGCGACAAAGCAGGCATCAGTACTTGAATGGGCATATCAACTCCGCAAATTCATCTTTTGACCGAGCACATTTGGTGCACTAGCGCCGCGAACGCTTATCGATAGACGTCGGTGTAAAGTTCGGACACTTCAGGCTCGGGATCGTGCTGGGCAAAGTCGGCGGCCGCGTTGACGATCTCGCGAACCTCGGCGTCGATTTTCTTCAACTCGTCCTCGCTCATTTTTGCCGCGAGCAAACGGTTGCGGACCTGTTCGATTGGATCGTGATCGTGGCGGACCTTCTCGACCTCCTCGCGGGTACGGTATTTTGCCGGGTCCGACATCGAATGGCCGCGGTAGCGATAGGTCTGCATTTCCAGGATGAAGGGCCCGTTGCCGGCGCGGCACCAGGCGACCGCCTTGTCGGCTGCGGCCTTTACGGCGCGAACGTCCATGCCGTCGACCTGCTCGCCCGGAATATTGAAGGAGATGCCGCGCTTGGAGAAATCGGTCTGGGCCGACGAGCGCGTCACCGAGGTGCCCATCGCGTATCGGTTGTTCTCGATGACGTAGATCACCGGAAGCTTCCAGAGCTCCGCCATGTTGAAGCTCTCATAAACCTGGCCCTGGTTTGAAGCGCCGTCGCCAAAATAGGTCAGGCTGACAAAATCGTTGCCGCGGTAACGGTTGGCGAAGGCAAGGCCAGTGCCGAGCGAGACTTGCGCGCCGACGATGCCATGGCCGCCGTAGAAATTCTCGGCCTTGCTGAACATGTGCATCGAGCCGCCTTTGCCCTTGGAATAGCCGCCGCGGCGTCCGGTCAGTTCGGCCATCACGCCCTTGGCATCCATTCCACAGGCCAGCATATGCCCGTGATCGCGGTATCCGGTTATGACCTCGTCGCCCCTTTTCAGCGCCATCTGCATCCCGACGACCACGGCTTCCTGGCCAATGTAGAGATGGCAAAAGCCGCCGATCGCACCCATTCCGTAGAGTTGGCCGGCCTTTTCCTCGAACCGGCGGATCAGCAGCATGTCACGCAGCGCCTTCAGCTCCTGCTCCCTGGTGAAGGGCGGCGGCGCCCCCTGCTCCTGAGCGGTTTCGTTGGCGGCGCTTTTTTTGGGAGTGGCCATGGCATTTCCGAATGAGAGAGCGAATTCGCTTTCTCTAGCTTAACTCAAACCGCCATGAAAGGATTTGCGTAAGCCGGAATGAGACTCATCATACCGCACTGCAATGCAGCGCGACATTTTCGAAAGCTATTTGGAGCGAATTTGTAATTTGACGACTAGTGCCCACTTTCCGAAGTTCGCACTCCCATCTCAGCAACACCTTTTTGCGAACTTCGGAAAGCCATGGGCACGAGCAAACCCATGATTCTAGTACCGCTTATCGATCTGAAGTCCCTGAACTGAACTCGCCGCTTGCTATGCAGGGACTTCAGATCGGCGGTACTAGTTCGGATTGATCGTCCGGACCAGGTCGTGCGGGTTGGCATAGTCGAGCTGATAGCGCGCACGTTCGTCCAGCATATCCGGATCCAGCCGGTCGGACCGCAGCAGGGAGACCCGCTGTTCGCCCTCAAGCCGCTCCTTTTTCAGGCGCGCCAATTCGGACGTCAGCGCGACGATTTCCTGATCGAGCTCCAGGCGCGCATTCAGTCCATATTTTCCCGTGTAGGCGTTGACGCCGAAATAGCCGACCATGCCCGCCGCCATCGTATAGAGGGCGAGACCCGTAAGAAACGACTTGAGGCGCCTGCGGGAAACCATGGCGCCAAAGATGCCTCCGCCGGGTTAAGGGAATGCTAAGCACCCCCTCAAACCCGAACCGTAAAACCTGGCTATCTGTGCTGCTTTTCGACGAAGGCGGCGAAGGCGTCGATATACTGCTGGAGCACTGTTTTCAGGGATTCCTTGGTGAGGATGCCGTGTTCGTCGAAGGCGTCGCCAACCCCGTTCAGATAGGTCTCGGGCTGCCCCATGATCGGCCCGGAAATGCCTGGCAGGACGTTTTGCAGAGTCTTGGCCGCATTGACGCCGCCAAGCGGTCCCGGCGAGTTGGAGATGATGCCAATCGGCTTGCCGAGAAACGAACTTTTGCCGTACGGACGGGAGGCGACATCGATGGCGTTCTTCAGCACGCCTGGAATGGCGCGGTTATATTCCGGCGTGATGAAAATAACGCCCGACGACTTCTGAAATCTTCTCCCGGAAGGCGGTCCAGTCCGCCGGCGGATTGGCCTCCAGGTCCTGGTTGAAAAACGATATCCCGTGCGGCGTGACCACATCGAGCTTGAGCGAAGGCGGCGCCAGTTTGGCCAGCGCGTTGGCAATCTTCAAGGTGAAGCTCTCCTTGCGGAGGCTGCCGGCGATGACGACGATGTGATACGGGCTGGACATGCGATTTCCTTTGGTGAATGCGCCAAGTGTGAAAGAGCGGGTTTCCGCGCCACCCTAGCGCGGTCCGCGAAAGATGCAAGTGCATGAAATAGATGGACCGCACCGATCCGTCCAAGAAATGGTTCCCGAACGGAAACAGACCGATGCGAATGTTAGAATCTGACCACTAGCGACGGCCTGTTCGTGAGCATCCGGTCAACCCGCGCGCTTAGAGCACCGGGTTGAAGGCGGCCGGGATCAACCGGTAGCCGTTGCCATCCTTCTCGACATGGCCGATCGCCGGGAACGGGAAGTGGAAGCCGACCACGGTGGCTTTCTCGGCGGATGCCATGTCGTAGAACTTGTGCCGGGTCTTCTGCGCGAGCTCCGGGTCGAAGTCATAGGCGACGTGCCAATCCGGATTACGCATGAAGAATTCCGGAATATTGGTGACGTCGGACTGGATCAGGACCTTCGAGCCGCCGGAAGCCACCGCAAAGGCGGTGTGGCCGGGCGTATGGCCGGGAGCCGCAATCGAGGTAATGCCCGGCGCGACTTCCTTGTCCCATTCGAACTTCGTGACTTTGGATTCGATGCCGGTGTAGATCTTTTTGACGTTGGCGAAATAGCCCTTCATCATCTCGCTCGACTGGGCCTTGGCGGCATTCTCATCGCTCATCCAGAATTCCCAATCCTTCGCCGGCACCATGATTTCCGCGTTCGGAAACGCCATCGAACCGTCAGCGGCGCGGATGCCGTTGGTATGGTCCGGATGCAGATGGGACATGATGACCATATCGATGCTCTTGAGGTCGACGCCCGCGGCAGCGAGATTTTGCAGCGTGCGGCCGGCCTGCCCCTTGGTCGGTTCAAAGGCCGAGACGCCATTGCCGCAGTCGAGCAGCACGAGCTTGCCGCCGGTGTTGATCAGTTGCGGATTGAACGGCACCGTGACCATGCCTTTCGGCATGTAGGCGGCTTCCGCAGCCGCCAGCGCCGCGTCCTTGCTGACATTGGTTACCCACTTGTCCGGCAGCGGGAAAGAGCGGGCACCGTCATTGATCGAGGTGCATTCGATGGCGCCGACCTTATAGCGATAGAAGCCCGGAGCTTGCGCGGCAGCGGCGGGTGCTGCGGCACGCGCTCCCTGCGAGGTCAGCGGCGACAGGGCAGATACTGCGCCGATAGCGGCAGCGGCTGCCAACAGGTCACGACGGTTCAGATCATTCATGAAGGTTCTCCCCTTATTCAGCTTTGTGATTTTACGCAAATGAGTGCGGCGCGCATCATCGCTTCCCGCGCCGCAAAGGCAAGTTACGTCATTTCACGTACCTAATGTCGGGCAAACACGCGAGCGGGCCGTATATTCCGGTCACCTTGAGCGATCAGGCCTTGTTCGGATTGATCAGATACTTCTCGCCAGTGGCGCGTTTGCCATAGACCGCCAGATGCGATAGCTGAAGCGCTTCGGCCAAGGAAACCACCTGCGTATAGTGGCTTGCAAAGGTGGTCTTGAGCTCGCTTGCCACGCGCGCACGAAGCCGCGCACGATCGTCGGCGCTGATCTTCATCAGGAACGGAGTTACCAGCCAACCGCCGATCCCCCACGCCATGCCGAACGCCCGGTTCAATTCGGTCGGGCCGGGATCAAGCATGCCGTAGAGATAGACCTGCTTGTGCACGTTGGAGCCGTAGCGGCTATAGACCTTGGCGTCGCGGTTGATTGCCGCTTCCATGCAGGTGAGGATCTGTCCCGCGAGCTTGCCGCCGCCGATCGCATCGAACGCGATCGTTGCGCCGGTCTCGGCCAGCGCGTCGGTCAACTCGCTCATGAAGGCGGGTGAAGACGAATCCACTACATATTTCGCACCGATCTTGTGCAGGATCTCCGCCTGCTCGGCCTTGCGCACGATATTGACCAGACCAATGCCGTCCTTGATGCAGATCTTGTTCAGCATCTGGCCGAGATTGGAGGCGGCGGCCGTATGCACCAGCGCCTTGTGACCTTCGCGCCGCATGGTCTCGGTCATGCCAAGCGCGGTGAACGGATTGACGAACCAGGATGCGCCTTCAGCGGCCGTCGTTCCTTCCGGCAACTCCAAGCAGTCGGACACCTTGATGTTGCGATACTGGGAATACATCGCGCCACCGATCATCGAGACGGTTTTGCCCATCAGCGCCTTGGCGGCGCCGGATGTTCCGGTCCGGATGACGACGCCGGCGCCTTCATTTCCGACCGGCATGGATTCATCCAGCCGTCCCGCCATCGCCCGCATCCCTGCGTCAGGCACACGCGCCGTGATCACCGGCGCATCCTTGTGACCTGCCGCCTTTGCGGTCGTCATGTCGGCGGCGCCCAACAGGAGGCCGAGATCGGAGGGATTGATTGGTGACGCCTCGACCCGAACCACGACCTCATCGGCCGATGGCTCCGGTGTCGGCACATCAACCAGCGATATTTCGAGCTCGCCGCTTTTCTTGATCAGCGAACGCAGTTGCAAGCCGGTTTTGCCGTCGGCGCTCATCATGTCCTCCCGTTATGGTTTTATCGCCGGGATGATCGCGCGTTAGCCGGGAAACGCAAGCCCCCCAGCCGACCAGGATCAACGACTCTTTGACCTCACGCGAGTGCCTTGAGGGCCGCTCGCCCTGCGTATTTCGCCTGGTCACCCAGTTGCTGCTCGATCCGCAGCAATTGATTGTATTTGGCGGTGCGATCCGAACGCGCCAGCGAGCCGGTCTTGATCTGCCCGCAATTGGTCGCCACGGCGAGGTCGGCAATCGTGGAATCTTCGGTCTCGCCGGAACGGTGCGACATCACGGCGGTGTAGCCGGCCTTGTAGGCCATCTCGACGGCGCTAAGCGTTTCCGTCAGCGTGCCGATCTGATTGACCTTGATCAAAATCGAATTGGCCCGGCCGTTCTTGATGCCATCGGCGAGCCGAGTCACGTTGGTGACGAACAGGTCGTCGCCGACCAGCTGGCATTTGCCGCCGATCAGATCCGTCAGCTCCTTCCAGCCATCCATGTCGTCTTCCGACATGCCATCCTCGATCGAGACGATCGGATAACGCGCAGCCAGATCGGCCAGATACTTCGCCTGTTCCGAGCGTGAGCGGGTTTTCTTCTCACCGCCATAGACGTAAGCGCCGTCCTTGAAGAACTCGGTCGCCGCGCAATCCAGCGCCAGCATGACGTCACCACCGGCCTTGTAGCCCGCCTTGCCGATCGCCCCCATGACGAATTCAAGCGCTGCATCCGCCGACGGCAGGTTCGGTGCGAACCCGCCCTCGTCACCGACATTGGTATTATGGCCGGCTTTTTTCAGCTCCGATCGCAGCGTGTGAAAAATCTCCGATCCGCAGCGCAAGGCTTCCGCGAAGGTCGCAGCTCCCACCGGCATGATCATGAATTCCTGGAAATCGATCGGGTTGTCGGCGTGCACACCGCCGTTGATGATGTTCATCATCGGCACAGGCAAGGTCCGCGCCGAGGTGCCGCCGACATAGCGATAAAGCGGCATGTCGAAGGATTCGGCTGCCGCCTTGGCGCAGGCGAGCGAAACGCCCAGAATGGCATTGGCCCCTAACCGGCTCTTGTTCGGCGTGCCGTCCAGATCGATCATGATCTGGTCGATCTCGATCTGCTGTTCGACCGAGACATCGCTCAGTGCTTCAAAGATTTCGCCGTTGACGGCCTCGACCGCCTTTTGCACGCCCTTGCCGAGATAGCGGGCCTTGTCGCCGTCGCGAAGCTCAACCGCCTCATGCGCGCCGGTCGAGGCGCCGGACGGCACCGCCGCCCGGCCAACGGAACCGTCTTCCAGCACGACATCGACTTCGACCGTGGGATTGCCGCGGCTATCGAGAATTTCGCGGCCGATGATATCGACGATGGCGGTCATGGATACCTCATTTGGAAAGTGTGGTCCGAGTGGGTTGGGCTGCTTCTACAGCAAGCCCCTATCCCGGAAAAGGTTGCGTTGCTAATAACGCGCGCAACGGAGACCAATTATGTCCAGAAAGCCTGCGAAGGCGTCAGAATCTACGTCGTTATCACCCGGTTTGCAGCTCGGCCGCGCTGTCGAATGGCCGACAACGCCCGAGGCCGCCAAGCTCGACCGCGTGCCGAATCCGCAAAGGGACACGGACTATGTCGTGCGCTTTACGGCGCCCGAATTCACTTCGCTTTGCCCGGTGACCGGCCAACCGGACTTCGCGCACCTGATGATCGATTATGTCCCCGGCCAGTGGCTGCTGGAATCGAAGTCGCTCAAGCTCTACATCGCGAGCTTCCGCAATCACGGCGCCTTTCACGAGGACTGCACGGTGGCCATCGGCAAACGAATCGCGACCGAGATCAAGCCAAAATTCTTACGGATCGGCGGTTACTGGTATCCGCGCGGCGGCATTCCGATCGATGTGTTCTGGCAAACCGGCAAGCTGCCGAAGGGCGTGTGGATTCCCGATCAGGGGGTCGCGCCCTATCGCGGCCGTGGATGACACTGATAGATAAAATCGATTGATTTAACGATTATAATCTGTTGGATTGAACGATCGAAACCATCGACAGTTGTTGGGCCACGCAAGGAGCCCAGCACATGACCCAGCCCGCCTCATCGGTCGCACCCAATGCTGACCTCGTCAGCCGGCGCGCGCTCGCCATCCTTCCCGGCCTGCTGATGGCCTCCGTCGTTGCAGGGTCGGCCTATTGGCTGCGCGAATTGCCGGGAATGACGACCTTCAGCCCGCTGATCCTGGCGATCCTGGTCGGCACCGCCTTTCACAATTTTGTCGGCACGCCCGCGATTGCCAAAGCCGGCGTTGCCTTCAGCATGCGGCGGCTCCTGCGCTTCGGCATCATCCTGCTTGGATTTCAACTGACCGTCAGCCAGATCATTGAAGTCGGATACCGCGGCTTTCTCATCATCGCCGCGACGCTCGCCGCGACCTTCATCTTTACCGTCTGGATGGGACGGCTGCTCGGCGTCGAGCGCAAGCTGGCGCAGTTGATCGCCGCCGGCACCTCGATTTGTGGCGCCTCGGCCGTCATCGCCGCCAACACGGTGACCAATGGCGATGACGAAGATGTCGCCTATGCAGTCGCCTGTGTGACGATCTTCGGATCGGTCGCAATGTTCGCCTACCCGCTGCTGCCCACCCTCCTGCATCTTGATCCGCATGCTTTCGGGCTTTGGACCGGGGCATCGGTTCACGAGATTGCGCAGGTGGTCGCCGCTGCCTTCCAGGACGGGAAAGCGGCCGGAGAGTTCGGCACCATCGCCAAGCTGTCACGCGTGATGTTGCTGGCGCCAACCATCATCACGCTCGGATGGCTGGCGTCACGCAACGCCACCCTTCGTAACTCGGCCTCGCCAACGTCATCGCGGCCGCCAATGCCCTGGTTCGTGCTCGGCTTCGTCGCTGTGGTTGCGCTCAACAGCCTGATCCCCCTTCCCGCCCCGGACAAGGCTATGATCGCGGCTGCGACAACGTTCCTGCTTTCGGTCGCGCTCGCCGCGATGGGACTGGAGACCAATATCCGCAAGCTCTCGGCCAGAGGCATCCGGCCGGCGCTGCTGGGCGCATTTGCCTTCCTCTTCATCGCGAGTTTCAGCCTCGCGCTGATCAAGCTCTTTGGATAACGACGAATGACACTCGAGCAGCTTCGTATCTTCGTCGCCGTGGCTGAAAAGCAGCATGTGACTCGGGCCGCCAACGAACTGAACCTCACCCAATCGGCAACGAGCGCTGCGATCGCCGCGCTCGAAGCGCGTTACGGCATCAAGCTGTTCGACCGTATCGGCCGGGGTATCGCGCTCACCCAGACCGGCAAGGATTTCCTGATCGAAGCCCGCGCCGTGCTCGCCCGCGCCGCCGATGCGACACAGGTTCTCAACGACCTTGCAGGCCTGAAGCGCGGCTCGCTTTCCATCGCCGCCAGCCAGACGGTCGGAAACTATTGGCTACCCAGCCGAGTCCAGACGTTTCACGCCGCCTATCCCGGGATCGAACTGCGACTGGCCATCGCCAATACCGAGCAGGTGGCGCGGATGGTGGTCCAGGGCAGTGCTGACCTGGGTTTCGTCGAGGGCGAAGTGGATGAGAGCCTTCTGACCGCCAAGAAGATCGACGGAGATTCCCTGATCCTGGCCGTCGGCGCCAGACATCCATGGGTGAACAGGGCCAAAGTCTCCGCGAAGGACTTGCCGGCGAGCCCGTGGATATTACGCGAACGGGGTTCCGGGACGCGGTCGATGTTTGAAGCCGTGCTCCGCCAGAACGGGCTCAAACTGTCCGACCTTCAGGTCGCGCTTGAGCTTCCGTCCAATGAGGCCGTTCGCTCCGCCGTCGAAGCCGGCGACGCTGCCACCGCTGTCTCCGATCTGGTGGCAGCGCCATCCATCGCCGCCAAAACCCTGCACCGGGTCAAGTTCGATCTGCCGCGCCGGCCGTTCTACATCCTGCGTCACAAGGAGCGGCATGTCAGCCGCGCCGAAGACGCCCTGCTCAAATCGCTCCGCTGATCATGAGACGGTTAGGCCCACATCCGCCGGCGGCCGTTGGCGCAACAGCCGCGCGCAGGCAAAGCCGAGCGCGGTGATGATTGCGGCAGCGGTCAAGAGGGTCGTCGTCTTGCCGGCGTGTTGAATGCCGAAGCCGTAGGCGATCGGCCCGACCGTCTGGCCCATAAAGAAGAAGAACGAGTGCAGCGCCATCGCCGTGGCACGCGCTTCCACCGAGAGCTCGCTGGCAAAGACCTGCAAGCAGCCGTGGATCATGTAGAAACCCCACCCCATCAGCAGCAGGCACGCCACCTGCACCTTCCAGCCGGGGCCAAAGGCAAGGGCTGCCAGTTGCAGACCGACCAGCGCTGCGCCTGTGATCATCATGCCGTTGACGCCGAGCCGAGGCAGAAAGCGGGAAACGGTTAGCGTGTAGAACAAGCCGCCAAGCGCAAAACCGGCGATCACGATGCCTGCGATCGACAGGCTCTTTTCGCCGAGATCGAACAGAAACGAAGCGAGGTAGGGAAACAGCCCCAACACGCAGCAGCCTTCGATGAATACGGCTGCGTAGCAGAGCGCATTCGGGTTGGCGAAAATGGTGCGATAGCCGTGGCGAAGCATCTTCAGGTTGGTTTTTGGCGGGTGGGTGATCGCTTTGCCCCGAAAACCGGCAGCGACCGCAACTGACGCCGCGACGACCAACAGGCCGAGGATCGCGAGCACCCCGCGCCAGCCGAGAAAGTCGCCGACAACACCTGAAAATGACGCGCCGAGCAAATTGCCGGTCATCGAGCCCGCCAGCGTACGCCCGATCGCGACCTGACGCTTTTCGGGTCCGACGAGGTCGCTGGTGAGGCTGAGGGCAACCGGAAACACGCCGCCGGAGCCGATGCCGGCCAGAATTCGCGTCGCGAACAACAGCGGGAAGGACGTGGCGATCGAACCGAACATGTTGGCGAAGCCGAGGATAACCAGACATGCAATCATCAGGCGGACCTTGCCGAACATATCGGCGGCCGCACCCAACACCGGTTGAATCACGGCAAAGGTGAAGGCAAACACCGCGACGAAACTCGCGGCTGCCGTAATGCTGATGTTGAACTCGTCGGCAACGTGCGGCAGAACCGGATCGAGCGCGCGCGCCGAAAGGCTCGCCGCAAAGGTTGCGATCGCGATGATATTGATCGCGGGCGGCATGCGATCATGCGGCCGCGCTGTGGTCTGCGGCATCAGCGGGTCACGTTCTTTCCGTGATTCTTGTTATGAGTTTTCGCAACCGCGTCGAAAGCCATCAAGGTTTGCAGCAGATCTTCGAAATCGCGGAGCGGCACCATGTTGGGCCCGTCCGACGGCGCATGATCCGGATCAGGATGGGTTTCAATAAAGACGCCGGCGACACCGACCGCAACCGCCGCCCGCGCCAGCACCGGCACGAATTCACGCTCGCCGCCGGAAGACGTCCCCTTGCCGCCCGGCTGCTGAACCGAATGGGTCGCATCAAAGACCACCGGCGCGCCGGTGGTGCGCGCCAGGATCGGCAGCGCCCGCATATCGGACACCAGCGTATTGTAACCGAACGAAGCGCCGCGTTCGGTTACGAGCACGTTTGGATTCCCCGCACTGGTTATCTTGGCCACGACATTGGCCATATCCCAAGGCGCCAGGAACTGCCCCTTCTTGACGTTGACGGCCTTGCCGGTAGCTGCGGCGGCGAGCAACAGGTCGGTCTGCCGGCACAGAAAGGCCGGGATCTGCAAGACATCGACCGCCTGGGCCGCTTCGGCGCATTGCGCGGCCTCATGCACGTCGGTGAGCACAGGCAATCCCAGCGATGAACGTATTTCCGCAAAGATCGGCAAGGCCTGCGCCAGGCCGATTCCCCGCGCTGCGGATGCGCTGGTGCGGTTGGCCTTGTCGAACGAGGTCTTGTAGACAAGACCGATCTTCAGACGGGCCGCGATTTCCTTCAGCGCCGACGCCACTTCAAGGGCGTGGGCGCGGCTCTCGAGCTGGCACGGGCCGGCTATGATCGAAATCGGCAAAGCGTTGCCGAATTTGACCGGGCCAATATCGACGATCGCGGCAGTGGAAACGGCTGTCTTCAACGGTTAGGTCCTGTTCGCGCGCGACCATGACGGTTGAAAGGGGGCGGATCAACCCACTTTAGTTAGTGGCTTCGAATATCAGGGTTGCGCCAAAGGCCTCGTCAGGCGGCACGATCAGCCTTTCCCCATGGCGCCGAACGGTCAATCCGTTTTGCCGCTGCAAGGCCTCCGTCTGGCCGAGATCGGCAACGGCAAATCGCACGGCGTTCAGCGTCAGCCCATCACCGCTCGCCTTGACCGGGAAAGCGAAGAGGTCGCGGGCCGCGGACGGCGCCAAAATCTCGATATCGCCATTGTCGGCGCGAGCGGTAACGGCGGCCGGAGCCGACCTCATCTCGCCTGTACCAATATAGGCTTTGAGGAAGTCGCGGTGGCGAGCGGGATCGTCGGCGACCATCACGACACCAGGCACGACCTGTGCGCCGTTAGCGTGGACATGAAATGCCGGATTCCAGAAATTTTCCGGAAAATGATGCTGACAGACGGCAAAGCGCAGGTCAGGCGAGTTCGGCTCGGTCGCAAAGGCCAGCGAGAAGGCAAGCTTCACTGTGCTGCCATCCGGCCGTTTTCCTTCGCGGGCGAAATCAAACACGTCGAACGCCCCGATGCCATTTGCCTCGAAGGAGCGCGCGTCCGAAGCCGCATCGCGGCTGTTGAGCAGCAGCATCGAAAAACCCTCGCGGTGGGCGAGGAAATCGCGATTGAAGGCGCCGAATGAGAAAAAACGTGTCGCATGCGGCACAATCTTCTCAGGCTCGGCGACTTCGAGAATTTCGATGTAGCAGTTCTTCAACTGCACGATGCGGTTGTGCGTGCCCCACGGATGGCGATTGCGGCCGCCAACCGTGAACCCGGCACGGAGATAGAATTCCGCCGCCGCGTCCACGTCGCGAACCGCATGCACGATATGATCAAGGCCATGGGGCATCGCGGGAGCTTGTGCCCTTCGCGTGATAGTTACTTCACGGAAGAGAACGAGGTCGGCACCAGCAATTGATTGACGATGTTGGCGACGATCTGCCCGTCTTCCTCGGTCTTCGCACGCGCGGAAATCCAGTCCGGATCGCTCTGGAACGCGGTCCACTTCTTCTCGCGATCGGCGAGCGATTCCCAGGCCAGCAGATAGGTCAGTTCCTGGTTGGATTCGCCGACCAGCGTGGTGAAAAAGCCGGCCTGACGAATGCCGTGTTTTTCCCAGAGTTTTAACGTGATGGTCTCAAATCGCTTCAACAGCGCGGGCAGCCGGCCCGGCAGGCAGCGATAGACGCGGGTTTCGTAGATCATCGAGCACTCCCTTTGACGTGGTGTTCTTGGCGGGAGCGTCTTTTCGCAACAATCGGCGTGCCCGTCAAAGGCTAGCAGGATTGCGGATTTGACATTCGCTTGACAGGCCCCGCGAGCGGCGCCGGCATCAAACCAGCCGCGACTGCACCATCGCCGCCTCTATGAAAGAGGCAAATAACGGATGCGGCTCGAACGGGCGCGATTTCAGTTCGGGATGGAATTGCACGCCGATGAACCAGGGATGGCCTTCATATTCGACGATCTCCGGCAGGATACCGTCGGGCGACAGCCCGGAGAAGTGCAAGCCCTGCTGCTCGAGCCGGTCCTTGTAGGCGGTATTGACTTCATAGCGGTGACGGTGGCGTTCCGAAATCTCGGTCGCGCCGCCATAGACCGCCGAGACCCGGCTGCCGCGCCGCAAGCTCGCGGGATAGGCGCCGAGCCGCATCGTTCCGCCGAGATTACCATTCTGTGATCGCTTTTCGAGCTCATTGCCGCGCAGCCATTCGGTCATCAGGCCGACGACCGGCTCCGACGTCGCGCCGAATTCGGTGGAATTGGCTTCCGCGATGCCGACAAGATTGCGCGCGGCCTCGATCACGGCCATCTGCATGCCGAAACAGATGCCGAAATACGGCACATTGCGTTCGCGCGCGAACTGCGCCGCGCGAATTTTCCCCTCGGCGCCGCGCTGGCCGAAGCCACCCGGTACCAAAATGCCGTTGACGTGCTCGAGGAACGGCGCCGGGTCTTCATTTTCGAAGACTTCGCTTTCGATCCAGTCGAGATTGACCTTCACCTTGTTGGCAATGCCGCCGTGCGACAGCGCCTCGATCAGCGATTTATAGGCGTCCTTCATGCCGGTGTACTTGCCGACAACGGCAATGGTCACCTGGCCTTCGGGATTGCGGACCCGCTCGTCGATGGTGTGCCAGCTTTGCAGGCTTGGCGGAATCTTTGCGGTGATGCCGAACGCCGCCAGCACCTCATCGTCGAGACCGGCAGCATGATAGGCCTCCGGCACCGCGTAGATATTATCGACGTCGCGCGCCTCGATCACAGCGCTTTCGCGCACATTGCAGAACAGGCCGAGCTTGCGGCGCTCTTCCTTCGGAATCGGGCGATCGGTGCGACAAAGCAGGATATCCGGCTGGATGCCGATCGAGCGCAGCTCCTTGACCGAATGCTGGGTCGGTTTGGTCTTCAATTCGCCGGCGCTTGGAATGAACGGCAACAGCGTCAGGTGAATGTAGATCGCGTGGTCGCGCGGCAGATCATTCTTGACCTGCCGGATGGCCTCGAAGAACGGCAAGCCCTCGATATCGCCGACGGTACCGCCGATCTCGCACAGCACGAAATCGAAATCGTCATTGTTGTCGAGAATGAAATCCTTGATCGCATTGGTGACGTGCGGGACCACCTGGATGGTCGCGCCGAGATAGTCGCCGCGCCGTTCCTTGGTGATGATGTCCTGATAGATGCGCCCGGTGGTGATGCTGTCGGCCTTGGTGGCCGGACGCCCGGTGAAACGTTCGTAGTGGCCGAGATCGAGGTCGGTCTCCGCGCCGTCATCGGTCACGAACACTTCGCCATGCTGATAAGGCGACATCGTTCCGGGATCGAGGTTGAGATAGGGGTCGAGCTTGCGCAGCCGAACCCTGTAGCCACGCGCCTGCAGCAGCGCGCCAAGAGCCGCCGATGCCAGACCTTTTCCGAGCGAGGAAACCACGCCGCCGGTGATGAAGATGTACCGCGCCATGGGACTTAACCTTTAAGGCCACAAAGGCGATTTGCCAAAACGAATCGGATCATTGCCGCGAAATTTTCCCGGCCTGTGGGTGACGCCAAATTCAAAGAGATATCAGGGCCTTGATATAGATTTCTGATAAAGCGCGGGAAGCGGCCACGCTGCATGGCCATCCTGCTTTATTGCGAATGCCGCCTATTGCGAGCGCGGCGCTTCCGGACCGGACGGCGCGGGAGGGGTTTGCTGCTCATCGGATTTCTTCAACGAATCCAGAACACCGCCGCCGCTCGACGGCACCGCAGGCGCTCCGCCCACCGGCTGCGACTGCGAGGTCGGCGCGATGATCGAGCTCGGCTTGCGATCGTAGCTCGCAAGCCACGACAGAAACAGGCTGGTCAGGAAGAAGCCGGCCGCCAGGATCGCGGTCGTCCGGCTCAACAGATTGGCCGTGCCGCGGCTCGACATGAAACCGGCGCCGCCGCCGATGCCGAGGCCGCCACCTTCGGATTTCTGCAACAACACCGTAGCGATCAACGTCGCGACGATCATCAGGTGGATAACGATAACGACAGTCTGCATTTCGACCTTCCGTCGCAAACCAAAACTGTCCGGCTTTACGGGGTTTCGTTTTGCGGGATTTTGAATTCGGGCCGGGTGTTACACGATTGCGAGGGGCGTTGTCACCCCCGGCACGGCTTCACGCTCAGTTAGGGACAATCGGCTGCAATCGCAAGGAAATCGGTGGCCTTAAGGCTTGCCCCGCCGATCAGGGCGCCGTTGACATTGGCGACGCCCATCAGTTCCCTCGCATTCGACGGCTTGACCGAGCCACCATAGAGTATGCGCATCCTGGCGCCCTCCTGGTTAAACCGGCCGCTGAGCGTTTGGCGGATAAACTGATGAATTTGCTCGACATCCTTTGTTGTAGGCGTCAGTCCAGTGCCGATCGCCCAGACCGGCTCGTAGGCCACGACGAGGTTATCCGCCCGCGCCCCGTCCGGCAGCGAGCCCTGAAGCTGGCCGCGGCAGATGTCGAGCGTCTGTCCAGCATCGCGCTGGCTCTGGGTTTCGCCGATACAGACGATGGCCGTAAGCCCCGCGCGCCAGGCGGCTTCCGCCTTTTGCCGCACCAGGCCGTCGCCCTCGCCGTGATCGGCACGCCGTTCCGAGTGGCCGACAATGACGGCGCTGGCGCCGGCATCGGCGAGCATTTCCGCCGAAATGTCGCCGGTATGGGCGCCTGAGGGCTTGGGATGACAATCCTGACCCCCGATCGAAAGCCCGGATGAACCGGCCAATTTCGCGGCGAACGCCGCAATCAGCGTGGCGGGCGGACAGACCAGCAGATCCGCCTTGGCCGCCCCCTTGGAGGCACCGGCCAGCATGGCCTCGAACTCGGCCATTGAGGACCGCAGGCCGTTCATTTTCCAATTGCCCGCGATCAGCGGCCGAATGACGGGACTCATATCTGAAAAGTTCCTCCAGAAAACCAGAGAGCAGGCATCGCTAGCAGAGCCCGGCAAACTCGGCCAGATCGGCCCGAACGGGATGCTGCGGCGCTGTTAACTCTTTCAATTGGACCGCTAGGCTGGTTGCGGGTACAAGGCCGCCACTTTATGATGCGTTATCAATCCAGTGACGCCCTTTTGCGGAGTTCGAGAACGAATTCCGAGAGGCCGCCGCCGGTTCCCTCCTTCGAACAAGTTGGATCCTATGCTCCGAGGAATGCGTAAAGCCTCATCAAACTGGCTCGGCAAAATTATCATGGCCGTGGTGATGGGCGTCCTGATCATCAGTTTCGGTGTTTGGGGCATCGCCGATATCTTCCGGGGCTTCGGCCAGTCGACGCTCGCCAAGGTTGGACGCACGGAGATATCGACCGAGCAATTCCGCCAGATCTACAATGATCGGCTGCAACAGGTCGGTCGCCAGTTTGGCCGTCCGCTGTCGCAGGAACAGGCCCGCGCGCTCGGGTTCGACCGCCAGGTGCTTCAGCAGACCATCGCGGAAGCCGCGCTGGACGAAGAAGCCCGGCGGCTTGGGCTTGGACAGTCCAACGAAGAAACCCTGAAGCTGATCTTCAGCGATCCGAACTTCAAGGGCGTCAACGGCTCGTTCGACCCAGGGCGCTTCCAGCTCCTGATCCGGCAGCTCGGTTACAGCGAGCAACGCTTTATCGCCGAACAGAGGCGAGTCTCGCTGCGACGTCAGATCGCCGGATCGATTGCGGCCGGGCTTGAACCTTCGAAGGTTCTCCTGGAGGCGCTGGCGCGATTCCAGAACGAGCAGCGCTCGATCGAATACGTCAAGCTCGGCGCGGCCCAGGCCGGAACGATCGATCCGCCGTCGCCGGAGGCGCTGGCTGCCTATTTCGAAGATCACAAGACGCTGTTCCGCGCGCCGGAGTATCGCAAGATATCGTTCGTTGCCGTGACGCCGGATGAAATCGGCAAATGGACAGACGTCTCCGACGAAGACGCCCGAAAGGTTTTCGAGCAGCGTCGCGACAAGCTCGGCACACCCGAGCGCCGCGAAGTCCAGCAGATCATTTTCCCGAACGTCGAGGAAGCAATCGCCGCGCGCAGCCGCATTGCTTCGGGATTGTCTTTTGAAGATCTCGCCAAGGAGCGGGGTCTCGGCCCGTCAGACATCGACCTCGGCCTGATCGCCAAACCGGCGATTGGAGATCCCGCGATCGCCGACGCCGCATTCTCTTTGTCGTCCGGTGAGGTCAGTCAGCCGGCACAAGGGAAGTTCGGCGTTGCGCTGGTCAAGGTCGGCAAGATCGAGCCGGGCGCCGAGGCGAACTACGAAGGCTACGCCTCGCAGATCAAACATGACATTGCGGCCGAGCGGGCCCGCGCCAAGGTCGGAGAATTGAGGGACAAGATGGAAGACGAGCGCGGCGGCGGCGCAAGCGTCGTCGAGGCCGCGCAGAAGCTTGGCCTGACCGCGGTCACCATCGATGCGGTAGACCGTTCCGGCCGACTGCCCGACGGTCAGCCGGCGGCGAACATTCCGCGTGGACTTGATGTGGTTTCGCAAGCCTTCAACACCGATGTCGGCGTCGACAACGACCCGATTTCGTTCAACGGCGGTTCGGTCTGGTACGATGTGATCGGCATCACCCTGTCTCGCGAGCGCAATCTGGACGAGGTCAAGGACCAGGTCGAGGCGAGATGGCGTGCCGAACAGATCTCGAGCCGGCTGCGGGACAAGGCCAATGAAATGGTTCAGAAGCTCAACCAGGGCGGCAAGCTCGCCGATGAGGCGGCGCAGGCAGCCCTGAAAGTCGAGACCGCCGGTGGCTTCAACCGCAGCGCAACCGTGCCCGGCCTCAACACGGGCGTCGTCGCAGCCGTGTTTGGCACCGCCAAGGACGCCGCCGGCCAAACGCCCGATGTGGCCTCGAACGGCTGGATCGTTTTCCGCGTTACCGACGTCACGGTGCCGCCGATCGATATGGCCTCCGACGAGATGAAGAAGTTCAAGGACAGCCTTCAGCGTGCACAGACCGATGAGCAGATCGCCCAATACATCACCAGGCTGGAGTTCGACGATCGGCACCAGCGTCAACGAAGTCGCGTTTGCGCAGGTGACCGGCGCGAACAACAACTGATCACGAAGCGCCGGATTGTCGAGACCCTGGGCGTTGCGTTCTGCTGAAAGCATGTGATGGACGATCTCAAATCAATCATTGCCAAGGTAGCGACCGGCGCCACGCTTTCGCGCGAGGAGGCCGCATCCGCCTTCGACCGCATGATGTCCGGTGAAGCCACGCCCTCGCAGTTAGGCGGGCTGTTGATGGCGCTTCGCGTCCGCGGCGAGACCGTCGATGAAATCACCGGCGCGGTGTCGGCCGTGCGCGCCAAGATGTTGCGCGTGAAGGCTCCTGCCAATGCCGTCGACGTGGTCGGGACCGGTGGCGACGGTTCCGGCTCGGTCAACGTGTCGACTTGCGCCTCCTTCATCGTCGCCGGAACGGGCGTCCCCGTCGCCAAGCACGGCAACCGCGCGCTGTCGTCGCGCTCGGGCGCGGCCGACGTGCTCTCCTCGCTCGGGGTCAAGATCGACATCACCCCTGAGCAGGTCGGCCGCTGCATCACGGAAGCCGGCATCGGCTTCATGTTCGCGCCTTCCCATCATCCGGCCTGGAAAAACGTCGGGCCGACGCGCGTCGAACTCGCCACGCGCACGATTTTCAATCTGCTCGGACCGTTGGCCAATCCCGCAGGGGTGAAGCGGCAGATGGTCGGCGTGTTTTCGAAGCAATGGGTGCTGCCGCTGGCGCAGGTCCTGAAAAACCTTGGCTCCGAAGCGGTGTGGGTGGTGCATGGCTCGGATGGTCTCGACGAGATCACCCTCACCGGCCCGACCTTCGTTGCCGCGCTCGAGGGTGGTACGATCCGTTCCTTTGAAGTGTCGCCGGAAGATGTCGGTCTCAAACGCGTCGCGGGCGAAGCGCTGAAGGGCGGCAATGCGGCTGCCAATGCCGTCGCGCTGCAAAGCGTTCTCGACGGCTTACCCAGCCCCTATCGCGATGTCGCCCTGCTCAATGCCGCAGCGGCGTTGGTCGTGGCCGGCCGCGCCAAAGATTTGAAAGAAGGCATGACGCTCGGTATCCAATCGATCGACAGTGGTGCTGCGGCCGAACGGCTGAAGCGCCTCATCGCCGTCTCTAACGGCTGAGCAGGCCCGAAGATGTCTGACATTCTGAAGCGGATCGAGACCTACAAGCGGGAAGAGATCGCCGCAGCCAAACGCAGCGATCCGCTTTCAAGCCTGGAGGCGCGCGCCAAAGCGGCATCGAGGCCCCGCGGCTTTGTCGCCGCGATCCGCAACAGGCTCGCGCAAGGAGACTACGCCCTTATTGCCGAAATCAAGAAGGCTTCGCCATCGAGGGGGCTCATTCGCGCCGATTTCGATCCTCCGGCGCTGGCGCAGGCCTATCAGGCGGGGGGCGCCGCCTGTCTTTCCGTTTTGACCGATACGCCCTCCTTCCAGGGCCATCTCGATTTTCTGGTCGTCGCGCGTGCCGCCACGAAACTTCCGGTCCTGCGCAAGGATTTCATCTACGACACCTATCAGGTGACCGAAGCGCGGGCCTTTGGCGCCGACTGCATCCTGATCATCATGGCGGCCCTGGACGATGCCGCCGCCCAGGATATCGAAGCCAGCGCCCTCGCCTATGGCATGGATGTCCTCGTCGAAATCCATGATCGAAACGAGTTGGAGCGGGCGCTCAAACTCAAGTCGGCGATGATCGGGGTCAACAACCGCAACCTGCGCAGTTTCGAGACCAAGCTTGAGACCAGCGAGGCCCTGGCGCCGCTGATCCCGAAAGACCGCCTGATGGTCGGCGAGAGCGGCATCTTCACACCTGCGGATCTGGCGCGGCTGGCGCGCGTGGGCATGTCGACGTTCCTGGTCGGCGAAAGCCTGATGCGGCAGGCCGATGTCGCCGCGGCCACCCGGGCGCTGCTGGCGCGTGACGATACCCGCGGCACGGCAAAGGCCGGTTAAACATGGCGCGGCCATCCAGAACCACATCCGTCAAGGCCGCCCTCACCCATATCGACGCCAAGGGCGAAGCGCGGATGGTGGACGTGTCCGCCAAGGAAGCGACCGAGCGGACGGCGATCGCCGAAGGGCGTGTCGTCATGAGCGAGGCGACGCTGGCCCTGATCGTGTCCGGCAATGCCAAGAAGGGCGACGTGCTGGCAACGGCGCGCATCGCCGGAATTATGGCGGCCAAACGTACCGCCGAGCTCATTCCGCTATGTCATCCGCTGGCACTGTCGAAAGTGACACTGGACGTCTCGCCCGATCCCAAGCTGCCGGGCTGCCTGGTCCGGGCCACCGTCAAGGTGACTGGGCCTACCGGCGTCGAGATGGAGGCATTGACCGCCGTCTCGGTCGCCTGCCTGACAATCTACGACATGATCAAGGCGGTCGAGCGCGGCGCCCGGATCGAGGGCATTCGTCTCGTCGAGAAATCAGGCGGCAAGTCCGGACACTACCAGGCTGAAAGCTGAATTTCCGCAGGCAGCGGGGAAACCCGGCGACCCGCTATTTCAGCGACGTATTGATGGCGGCGAATTTCGTGTTGAGCTTGGCGCCGAGCCCGTTCACGGCCGGAATGATTGCAAGTGCAATGCCTGCTGCGATCAACCCATATTCGATCGCCGTTGCGCCGGATTCATCGGCGAGAAATGCCTTCAAAATCTTGATCATCGTCAACTGCCCTTTCCAGATCGTTGTTCGCGACGCGAATGACGTCGCAAGGCGCGTGCCAAGCGCCACGTAAAGCCGGTCAGGGCCTTAGATGGTTAAGCCAAGGTGAGCACCGGTCGATCGGGCAATTAATTCCCGGAGCGGCACCATTCCGACCGGCAATTGCTGCCTTGATTGCCCCCTCGGCTGAAAATCAAACCGGCTGAATTCACCGACGGTTAACTCCGCTTGCTAACCTCACCTCCATACCGCTGCTGTAACAGTTCCGGGCCGGTGCGGGGGATCTGGCCGGCATTCGCATGTGGTGGCGTTGGCGATGACGGCAGACGGTAGCGGCTCCTTCGACCTGAAAACTTTTCTTTTCAGCGGTCCCGTTCGCTCGCTGATCAGCGGCGGCGCATTCCTGATCGCGGCGATTGCGGTCGGCACGGCGGTCATGGTCAACAATTTTCGCGAGCGGGCGTTGCTCAGCAACGAGCGCGAGCTCGAAAATACGGTGCAACTGATCACCCGTCATTACGATCAACAGCTCGAAGACTTCACCATCGTTCTGAGGAGCATTGCAACCCACGTCAGCTCCAGCGGGCTAAGCTCCGAAATGCTCGGAGGGCAACTCGCTACGCTGGAATGGCATGAGGAGCTGAGGAACAAGGTCAGTGGCTATTCCGCCCCGGCGGCGATCAACGTATTCGACGCCAAGGGCGGGTTGATCAACTCCTCCGAGGTCTGGCCGGTCCCCGATACCAACGTTTCTGACCGCAGCTATTTCAAAAATCTCAAATCCGGCAACGAGTCCACACCGATCCAGATTGAACTCGTGCGGGGCCGTATCTCCGGCGGCTGGGCGACCATCGTCGCCCACAGACTGAGCGGGTCGAACGGCGAGTTCGCGGGCGTCATCACGCGAGCAATCGTGCCGGCGACCTTCGAAAAATACTTTGCCTCCGTGGTGCTCCGGGAGGGTGCTGCAATTTCGATGTACCGGCGCGACGGAATCCTTTTGGCGCGCTATCCGCATATCGAGCACATGATCGGGTCCAACATCCGCTCCAGCAACATCTACGCCTACATGTCCTTGTCGGGCGGCGGGACCTCGCATGTCACCAGTCCGATCGACGGACAGGAGCGGCTGGCATCGGTCAATGCCCTGCAACATTTCCCGATCTCCATCGTCGCAAGCATGACGGTCGATGCCGCGCTGGCCGACTGGCGGGCGCAAACCCGGTTTCTGGTCCTGGTGGCAACCCTCTCCGCGATGGTCATCGCAGCCATGCTGTTTCTGTTCGTTCGAAAACTGCTGCAGCAGCACCGAACCGAAAAACAACGCCTGGACACCGCCATCAACAACATGTCGCAGGGCCTCCTGCTCTACGATTCCTCCGAGCGGCTCGTGGTCTGCAACCAGCGTTATATTTCGATGTATGGGCTGTCGCCCGACGTGGTGAAACCCGGCCTGAGCTTTCGCGATCTCCTTCTGTATCGGAAGAAGATCGGATCGTTCAAAGGCGACGTCGATGTTTTCGTTTCCAATGTCCGGCGCAATGTCGCGCTCGGAAAGACAACCCGCAATACTTTCGAGACGGGCACGGGACGCCTGATCCAGATCGTCAACCAACCGCTGAAAAGCGGCTGGCTGGCCACCCATGAAGACATTACCGAGCGTACCCGCGCCGAAGAGCAAATCCGGCATTTGGCGCATTACGACGCGCTGACCGACCTGCCCAATCGCGCGCTGTTCCACGAACGGTTGCGTCAGGAGCTCGCTTCGGCTGCTCCCGACCGGCAACTGGCGGTGCTTTATATCGACATCGACGAGTTCAAAAGCGTCAACGACTCGCTCGGCCATATGATCGGCGACGAGCTGTTGAAGTCGGTTGCCCGGCGCCTCAGCGCTTGTATTGAAGGCAGCGATTTCGTCGCGCGGCTTGGCGGCGATGAATTCGCCATCGTCAAGATCGGCGTGAAAGATCCGGATGATGTTGCCGACCTCGCCATACGGGCTCTGGATGCGATCCGCGCTCCCTATGACTGTCTGGGCCACCAGCTAACCTCCGACGCCAGCGTCGGCGTCGCGCTCGCCCCCCAGCACGGCACCACCCTCGACCAGATTCTCAAGAACGCGGATCTGGCGATGTATGCCGCCAAATCGGCGGGGCGGCGAACCTGGCGCTTCTTCGAGCCTGCGATGGATGCGCATGTCCGGGCCCGCCGTCAGCTCGAAATCGATTTGCGCAAGGCGATCGCCGACCAGGCGCTTGAGGTTTACTACCAGCCCTGCCTCAGCCTTCTGAGCGACAGGATCACGGGCTGTGAAGCGCTGCTGCGCTGGCGTCATCCGGAGCGCGGCATGATTTCGCCCGCCGAATTCATTCCGATCGCGGAAGAAACCGGCCTGATCAATGAACTCGGCGAATGGGTCCTCACCAAAGCCTGTCTGGAAGCCACCACTTGGCCCCACGGGATCAACCTCGCCGTCAACGTCTCCCCGGTTCAATTCAAAAGCGGCACGCTTGCCTTGAAAATTGTCTCGGCTCTGGCCGCCTCCGGGCTGCCGGCGCACCGGCTGGAACTGGAAATCACCGAGGCCGTCCTGATCCGCGACGACGAGGTTGCACTCGATATCCTGCATCAGCTGCGCGAGATCGGCGTGCAGATCGCGCTTGACGATTTCGGCACCGGGTACTCGTCGCTGAGCTATTTGCAGCGCTTCCCCTTCGACAAGATCAAGATCGACCGCTGCTTCGTCAACGACCTCGCCGAAGCGGGCGGGTCTTCCATCGTGCAGGCGGTGGTCAATATCGCTGCCGCGCGGCACATGAAGACAACGGCGGAAGGTGTCGAAACGGAGCGGCAGCAGCAGTTGCTGCGCGGGCTAGGCTGCACCGAAATGCAAGGCTACCTCTTCAGCGCGCCGAAGCCGGCCGAAGAGCTGCGCGCAATCCTGTTCGCCCACTACGCAGCGTCGACCGCGACGGCCTGACCGAAGCTTTAGTTCGGCACCGACGCCTTTGAGGACACCGTAGCCGGCCCGCCCGCGTTCACGGTGACGCCGCGCAACACGTTGAAAGCAGCTGCCAGCGCCTTGTCGTCTTTCTCAGCCGGCGGAACGTAGGACTGCGAGCCGGTTTGTTCGGCGCCTTCCGCAGAGAGATGCCCCCGCATTGAAGCCTCGCCCTTCATTTCGGCGCGACCCTTCAATTCGTCAGGAACGTCCTGCAACACCTCGATATCGGGCACGACGCCCTGCGCCTGGATCGAATGGCCGGACGGCGTAAAATACCGCGCCGTGGTCAGAGCCAGCGCACCATGGCCTCCACCAAGCGGGATGATGGTCTGGACCGAACCTTTGCCAAACGAACGGGTCCCGATCAGGGTCGCCCGCTTGTGGTCATGCAGGGCGCCTGCAACGATCTCCGAAGCCGAGGCCGAACCGCCATTGATCAGGACGACGAGCGGCTTGCCCTTGGTCAGGTCGCCGCCGCGGGCGGAAAAGCGCTGGGTCTCCTCGGGCCGCCGGCCCCGGGTCGAGACGACCTCACCGCGCGCCAAAAACGCACTCGAGACCGATACAGCCTGATCAAGCAAGCCGCCGGGATTATTGCGCAAGTCGAGCACATAACCGGCGAGATTCTGCTGCGGGATTTGCTTGGCGATATCGCTGATCGCCTTCTTCAGCTCGTCACCGGTGGTTTCGCTGAACGACGAAATCCGGATATAGCCGATATCGCCGCCATTGGTGCGATAGCTGACCGGCCGCACATGAATGATTTCGCGCGTCAGGGTTACGTAAATGGGCGCGTCAGTCCCTTTGCGCAGGATGGTCAATTTGGTCTGGGTGTCGACCGGCCCTTTCATCTTGTTGACGGCCTGCTCGAGCGTCAGCCCCTGCACGTTATCTTCGTCAATCTGGGAAATGAAATCCCCGGACAGGATTCCGGCTTTCGCTGCTGGCGTGTCGTCCATCGGCGTGACGACCTTGACCAGACCGTCTTCCATGGTGACTTCGATGCCGAGCCCGCCGAACTCGCCGCGCGTCGTCTCCTGCATTTCGTGCCAGGCACTGTCGTTCATGTAGCGGGAATGCGGATCGAGCGAGGTGATCATGCCGTTGATCGCGCCCTCAACGAGCTGCGAATCGTCCGGCTTCTCGACGTAGTCGGTCCGGACTCGCTCGAACACATCGCCAAATAGATTGAGTTGCGAATAAACATCGCCCTCCACCTTCGCCTTGGCTACGGCTATCAACTGCGCGCCGTGCGGCCCGCTAAGAGCCAGGGTGAGGCAAATGCCTGTAACCGTACCAAGGAGAAACAGGGAGTTCTTTCGCATGGGGCGAGCCTTCTGGTTGGTTCCGCGGGCCCTTTTTTGAGCCGCTGGCGACCTTCGTCTGGTTATCCGGTCAAACCGGTCATTCGCGACACTTTTCCGGTAGCATTAAGGCCGCTTTGAGGGCGCCAGAACACTGTTCCGCTGCCAGGCACCGATGCGGTCAGCAACATATCTGGTGACAACGCTATGACACTATAGGCGTTTCGCGGATGCCAGAAACCGGAAATCCGCTTCATGTCCAATTTGTAATTGCCGAAAGGATAGGCGGAATCATCCTTGAGGACGACTCCCTGTTCACGGCTGCTTGGAGTCCATCAGCACGAACAGCATCCGGCAAGTCTCAGTTCCGTGATTGACCCATGCGTGATTGGTGGCCTGCTGGACGATTGTATCGCCGGGCTTGAGGTGAACGACGGAGTCATCCAGTACCATGTCGATTTCCCCCGCCAGCACTACCGCATAATCGACGCTGCGTGTCCGATGCATCAGTGGATGGGTTACGGGGCGGCCTCTCGAGGGAGCCACCGGACCGACCGCTTTCATCAATCCGCCAGGTTCCAACCTGGCTTCGGTGGCGGGGTCGAGCGGCGGAAACTCTACCACGCGGAATTTGGTGCCGTTATCGAGCGGCGAAATACCGACCGGGATCGACGACGTATCATCCTTGAAGGAAAAACCGAGCGGATAGGAATTGGTGACCCACAGATTGGTCGCCCGCAACCCCAAGGGGCCGGCTTGCAGCGGCACACGGCTGTCGAACATCACGACGGCCTTGTTGTCGGCGTCAAGACCGGTAACGACGCGGCGGATGTCGCTGGCCTGGGCGACCGAGCCTGACAGCAGCGTGGCGACGGCGAGCGATTGGATGGTGCGAAACATCATTGAACTTCCTCCCGGCGATCAGGCTGATCTGCGTCAGCATAGGCCGGAAGATGGCAGCGCGGGTGCGAGCCGGTCAACCACGCGGCGGACTGGCCGGGATGCCGCCAGACATGGCCACAAGGCTTACCCGGCTGCGCGCAATAGGGTATGGATAGCCTCAAGGTGCAGGAAAGCTTCCAGCGCCGGAGGACAGGCGGCGCCCTTAACCGGAAAAAATCCGGGGCTGCTCTCCGGGAGATGGTCGCAAAACGTAACGCCCGGGGCGATGTCAGTGATCGCATCAAACGCGAAATAACGCATTTCAAAATGCCCGGCCTTCGCGGCGGCACTGGCACCGTGGGCCGGGCATTCCTGATACGCGCTGGATGGTTTTGCGTGGCGGGCGGCTGACGCTTAAGAAAGGTTGTTGGAAGCTATCGCCGTCGGAAATACCAGGAGAAAACAATGAACGAAGTCACCCGTATCCCGACAAGCACCGAACTGGGCGCGAGCGCCGAGCCGTTCCAGAACCTTCATGAGTTCGTGAAGAAGGCGCGCGCCAATCTCAACCAGAATGCCTGGGACTATATCATCGGCGCTTCCGAGACCGAAACCACGATGCGCCGCAACCGCATGGCGCTTGACGAGATCGCATTCAGGCCGCGCGTGTTGCGCAACGTCGCGCGGATCGACGCCACGACCGAGGTTTTCGGCCGCACATTGCGTCTCCCGGTCATGATGGCGCCGGTCGGCGCGCTGGAAATCTTCGACCCCGCAGGTTCGGCCGCCAGCGTCGCGCGCGGTGTCGGCCGGTTTGGCGCCGCCCATATGCTGAGCTCGGTGTCGGAGCCGGGACTGGAGAAGGTCGCGGAGGCTGCGCCGGACGCACTACGGATCTACCAGCTTTATGTCAGGGGCGACGACGCCTTTGTCGAAGATCGCGTCACGCGCGCGATCGCAAGCGGCTATACCGCCTTTTGTCTGACCGTCGATACCGCGCATTACAGCCGCCGCGAGCGCGATATCGCCAAGCGCTATGTCCGCGAAAGCCGTTTGCGCGCGACCGGCGGTGACTTACAGAAGGCGCTCGACTGGCGCACGGTCAAGCTCATCAAGGACAAATACAAGATCCCGCTGATCATCAAGGGCATCGCCACCGGCGAGGACGCGGCGATCGCGGTCGATCACGGCGTCGAATGGATTTACGTCTCCAACCACGGCGGACGCCAGCTCGATCAGGGCCGCGGCTCGATGCACGTGCTGCCGGAGATCGTCGCCGCGGTCAAAGGCCGCGCGAAAATCATGGTGGACGGCTCGTTCTGCCGCGGCACCGATATCGTCAAGGCGATCGTGCTGGGCGCCGACCTTGTCGGGATCGGCCGGTTGCAGTGCTGGGCACTGGCGGCAGGTGGCGAAGCCGGGATCGTGCGGATGCTCGAACTGTTGGAAGACGAAGTGGTCCGTACCCTTGGCCTGTTGGGCGTCACCAAATTCGCCGAGCTCGATAAATCCTATCTGCATCCGGCGATGCCGACCAACCTGCCGAGCGTCTTCTCGGCCTTCCCGCTTCTGGACATCGAGCCCTATCGGTATTGAAAAACGAGTCCGGTCGGCGCATTCCGCGATGAACGAGCCGTTCCTTTCCCCCGGCGACGCCGACGCCTTGCTGTTCGATCTCGGCCGGGTGGTGATCGACATCGATTTCAGCCGGGTTCTCGGTTGCTGGGCGCGACATGCCGGTTGCGAGCCGGCGCAACTGGGGCAGCACTTCCTGCGCGATGAATTGTATCATGGTCACGAAACGGGCGAGATCAGCGACGCCGCGTTCTTTGCCGGCTTGCGGTCGTCGCTCGGCATCGAAATCTCCGACGCGCAATTTCTCGAGGGCTGGAACGCGATCTTTGTCGGCGTAATTCCCGGGATCAACCAACTGCTCGCCCGCGCCTCCACCCGCTTGCCGCTTTACGCCTTCTCGAACACCAACGCCCCGCACGTTGCCCATTTCTCCAGTCAATATGCCGAGGTGCTCGGCCATTTCCGCAAAATCTTTCTGTCCTCCACAATCGGGCTTCGAAAGCCGGATGCGGAGGCCTATGATCATGTGGTGCAAGCCATCGGGGTGCCGGCGGAACGCATTGTGTTCTTCGATGATCTCGACGAAAACATCGAAGGGGCGCGCCAACGCGGCTTAAAGGCCGTTCTGGTGCGCTCGCCCGACGACGTCGCACGGGCGCTCGAGGCGCTCCGGATTTAGCTGGGACTTAGGAACGCAGTTTTGAAGCTGTTCGCTCGCGGAGTTTTATCTTGGGCCTGATGCCGGTCGCCGACGCGTTGGCCACGATTCTTTCGGGCGCTGATGCGCTGCCCGAGGAGATGGCCGCGCTGGATTCGGCTTACAAGCGGGTACTGGCGCGCGACCTCGCGTCGCTCCGCACCCAGCCGCCCCAGGCGATGTCGGCCATGGATGGCTATGCGGTGCGCGCCGCCGACGCTGTCCGCACCGGAACCCGGCTGAAGGTTATCGGCGAGATCGCGGCTGGGCGGCCTTTCGATCGCGTCGTAGGACCAGGCGAAGCGGCGCGCATCTTCACCGGCGGCGTCGTTCCCGATGGGGCCGATGCCATCATCATTCAGGAAGATACCGTCGTCGAAGCCGGTGGTATTGCCATTACCGAAGCGGCGATCGCGGGACGTCATATCCGCCGCGCCGGCGTCGACTTTCGGCAAGGCGACGTATTACTCAAGGCTGGCACAGAACTTAGCGACCGCGATCTCTCGCTCGCCGCCGCCATGAACTATCCCCACCTGCCCGTGCACCGCCGGCCCAAGGTCGCGTTGCTCGCCACCGGCGACGAACTGGTAATGCCGGGCGAGGTGCCCGGGCCCGGCCAGATCGTCTATTCCAACGGCTACGCGCTGCGGGCGCTTGCCCGTGCCGAGGGCGCCGAGGTCATCGACCTCGGCATCGCCGCGGATACGCTTGCAGCCACGACCGGCGGAATTCGCCGCGCCCGCGAGGTCGGCGCTGACATCCTGATCACCACCGGCGGCGCGTCCGTCGGCGACCACGACCTCGTCAAGCAGGCGCTCGATGCCGAAGGCGTGGCGATGGCGTTCTGGCGGATTGCCATGCGGCCCGGCAAACCCCTGATGCACGGGCGCCTCGGCGCGATGCGGGTGATCGGCCTGCCTGGCAATCCCGTGTCATCCTATGTGTGCGCCTTCCTGTTTCTGGTGCCGCTGATTCGCAAGCTCCGCGGCCGACTCAGCGTTCATCACACGAGCGAAGCCGCGTTGCTCGGACGCGACATCGCCGCCAACGACCAGCGCGAGGACTATCTGCGCGCGCATCTCTCAACACGTGACGATGGCGCTCTCATCGTCACGCCGGTCGATCATCAGGACAGTTCGCTGCTGGGGAATCTCGCTGCGGCACAGGCACTTTTGATCCGTCCGCCGTTTGCACCCGAGGCCAAGGCAGGCTCGGTTTGCAATTTCCTCAGGCTGCCCGCCTGACTGAGTTCCCGTGCGTTCTCCCCGGCGCGGCCTCGTTGACGAAAAATTAAGTGGTTGCAGAACACATATGGAACAGATAGTGTTCGTTCATGATTTGTTTCTGAGATTTGATGATGATGACCGAGCGGGGGCGCTCTCCAAGGTCTTCGAAGTCGGGTGTCGGAAATCGAAAACAGCAACCTGGGGACTTGTCGAGATGCTGACGCGCAAACAATACGAACTTCTGCGGTTCATCAGCGAACGGCTGAAGGAGTCGGGCGTGCCGCCCTCCTTCGACGAGATGAAGGACGCGCTCGACTTGCGCTCGAAGTCCGGCATCCACCGGTTGATTACCGCACTCGAAGAGCGCGGCTTCATCCGTCGCCTCCCCAATCGCGCCCGCGCCATCGAAGTGATCAAGCTTCCCGAGCTTGCCAGTGCCGGCGGCAACGGCCGGCGTGGCTTCACGCCGAGTGTCATTGAAGGCACGCTCGGCAAGGTTCGCAGCAGCGGCAGCATCGCCACGGAGGATGATGGTAACCGTCCGGTGGCCGTGCCGGTCATGGGCCGGATCGCCGCCGGTACGCCGATCGAAGCCCTCCAGACGCGCAGCCACACCATCAGCGTGCCTCCGGACATGCTGGGCTCGGGCGAGCACTACGCCCTCGAAGTGCGCGGCGATTCCATGGTGGAAGCCGGAATCCTCGACGGCGACATGGCGCTGATCCAGCGCAACGAAACTGCGGAGACCGGCGACATCGTCGTCGCCTTGATCGATGACGAAGAAGCCACGCTGAAGCGCTTCCGCCGCCGCGGCGCTTCCATCGCGCTCGAGCCGGCGAACACCTCCTACGAGGTCCGTATCCTGCCGCCGAACCGGGTCAAGATTCAAGGCAAGCTGATCGGCCTGTATCGGAAATACTGAGTTCGGACGCCAAGCTCTCGACGCTTGCTTCGAAGCTTCTGGCACCAACGATTTTCTGAGGAAGCAAAAAGTTCCTCGGGAAAAGCGGCTTTCGCAAAACAAATTTGTGATGCGAGAGGCTGCGGCCAGCCGCAGAATTGCCGCCAATCGACAACACACTCACGGGCTAATGTTCACCTAGATGGAGGCTGGCGCCTCTTTATCTTTTGAGCGGCGCGGCCGGCTATCTCAACCGAGGAGCCATCCGATGTGCGACTACAGTCTGCACGCCGTTGCCACTCGCCCTGCCAAAGCGGGCGAAACGCTCATCACCACGACGTTCCGCGGCACTTCCACCAAGGGCTTCGCCTCGGAGAGCGAGCCCGAAGTGGCGGTGTGCCTGTTGCCGGGAACAGAACTAGCCTTCACAGATAACGTCCGATACGACAGCCGGTGGTTCTGGACGCGGCGGTCGGCATTTCGAGTTGGCAAGCTCGGCGAGATCGATCGGCACCTTCCCGACAGGCATCACGACACGATCGAATTTCCGGACGGCAGCAAGGTGCTGGTGACCCTGCTCCGCGAGGGCCAGCGTGCAACGGTGTTACAGCTTCCCGCCGTCAAGCGTGCGGTCTCCCGCCCAGCCTTCGTCGACACGCCGCTGGCTAGGCCGTTGACAGCGGATTGAGCCGGTAACAGTTGAAAGGATCGTGCGTCCGGTCGCTCCATCGGTTGGTTTAGTGCGTCATGAGTCCATCGATCGATCCGCGCGTCAGGGAGCTGGCCCAGCTGAAGCTGGCGCTGGCGACCTTCGCATTGCAACTCGATACGTTCGAGGTGCGGGCGCATGGGGTGATGTCTTCGATCGGGCAATCGGCAGATGACATGCTGGGCCACGAACCTCGCAAGGGAAGCAAAAAGGGAGACAAAATTGTCGGTCAGTAAGGTCATCAACAAAGTTACCTGGCAACAGGTCGGACACGTCACCGAGCCTGGCCGTTATATGTTCCGCTTCGGATGGCTGACCGTCGCGCCCGGCGATCTCGCAATCTGGACGGAATATCCGGACGCTGCTTTCACCCTGGTGCAGTCGTCGGGACTACCTCCGGTAACTGACGACGAGACGCCAGGCATTGAAACAGACGAGTTTCACCTTGGCGCGTTCGAACTGCATGCCAACGACGCCTTTCGCGAGCAGCACGCCGCCGCCTGAGGCAAGCGGCCTCAATCCTCGCTTTGAAGCTCCGGCTCGGCCGGAGTGGCGTCGACCGGACGCGAAGTGGCCCCGGCAGCTTCGGCTTCCGTCTCGAAATCCCCCGTGGAAGGCGACCATGGCCGGTTGGTGCCTCTCGGCCTAACGGCATCGACGATAAGCCCGCGCCGGGTCCAGCGAAGCGCCGTCGCGCCTTGCGCGCGCAAACGCCTCAGGTCGATCGCGGTCGCCCCGCAGGACGCGGGCGCCGGAACGGCCGTCACGACCACTGCCGTCCTCGCGCAGTCATCAGCCAGCCCGTCCGGCTTGAGCGACAGGGCAACGAGCCGGCCGCTGGCCATCGGCGCCACGCAGCCTTCGCTATCGCAGGAGACGCCCTCGCCGAGCGAAACGTCGGTGGCGTCCCGGTCATCGGCGTCCGCGGCCAGCCATTCCTTGAGCAGAAAAGCGTCCTTGGCCGTCTTCATCAAGTGAAGCCGCCCGTCGCGGCCGCGGACAGCAACATGATGGCCGTCACCGGAGATCAATATGTCAGGCTGCGGTGTAACGAATATCCACGCCACCGAGACCAGCACGAGGACGGCGCCCACCCACCGCAGCGGCGTCCGCAGCAGGCCCAGGAGCACGATCCCGAGACTGGACACGATCAGGGGGCCGGTGCCGAACGCCGTGATCCGGCCGATCGCGCCGGGAAGAGCCGCGACCCACTCCGTCACCACGATCATCCAGTCGATACCGACGCCCATCAGCCACCAGAAAAATCCGTCGAAACCAAACGGCATCGCGACAAGCCCCAGCATACCCGCCGGCATCACCACCGCCGAGACCACCGGCATAGCCGCCAGATTGGCGAGCAGGCCGTATGGCGTCACCCGATGGAAATGGAAGGCGGCGTAGGGCGTGGTCGCGAAACCCGCGACCAGGGAGGCGAGCGCAAGCGTCATGAGTTCGCGTCCGCCCCATAGCGCGACCTTCGCAGCGGTGGAATTCTCGGGCGTCGCGAACAGGCGCGGCATGCCGATCTGAACCAGCGCCACGAGGCCCAGCGTCGCCGCAAACGACATCTGGAAACTTGGATGCACCAGCGCTTCCGGCGCAAGCAGCAACACCACGATGGCTGCCAGCGCCAGGGTGCGGAACGTGATGGCGCGGCGATCGACCATCACCGCGATCAGCACGAAGGCTGTCATGTAATACGATCGCTGCGTGGCGACTTCGGCGCCCGACAGCAACAGATAAAACGTGGCGGCGGCAAGCGCTGCGGCTGCGGCCCATTTCTTGATCGGGACGGCGACCGTCAACACCGGGATGAGCGCGAGCAGCGCGCGAATGACAAAGAACACGACGCCGGCCACGACCGCCATGTGGTAGCCCGAGATTGAAAGCACATGGCCGAGCCCGGAGATGAACATCGCATCGTTGACGGGCGTCGTGATCGCATCGCGCCGGCCGGTCAAAAGAGCGGTCGCAATCGCGCGCTTGTCGCCGTCCAGCGTGGCGCGTATCCGCGCGTCGATACCATCGCGCAGATCCTGCATGAAGGCGGCGTAGCGCAACGAAAAGCCGCCGGCGGCCGGCGGGTCGCGGGCCTTGATGCCGCCAGTGACGAAACCCGAGGCGCCGATGCCCTGAAAGAACAGGTCACGGCTGAAGTCGTAGCTGCCGGGTCGCAGGGGAGCGAGCGGCGGCTGCAAGCGCGCTTTCAATTCGACGAAGCTTCCGACCGCGGGCGCCGCGCCCTTGCGCACCGATAGCCGCACCCGCTCCAGCCTGGCCGGCAGCCGCGGGCCATCCATCTGCGTTATCCGCAATACGAAGCGGTCGGTGCGTTCGCGAATGTCCCGCGCCTCGACAAAACCCGATAGCGACACCGAATAGGCCGGCCTGGCCAGAACCTCGTGCGCAATGTGCGCGGTTCGGAAGGTCGCGGTCGCAAACCCGGCCGCCACACTTGCGGCCATCACAGCAAAGACAAAAAACTTCCCGCGTCGAAGCAGGAACGCCACGATGCCAAGCATTGGCGCGGTGACGGCCGCCACCGGCAATACCGGCTCGTGGTCGGCGGCAAAGTAAAAGGCAATGCCGGTTCCAAAGGCAATGGGAACCCAGGGCAACAGCCGTCCGGCGCCGGTCTCGGCACGCACCCATTCGCGCAGCTTGTCGAGCGCCGCCGACGAAACGCCAAACCCGGCGGTAAAGCCGCCGGCCTGGGCGCCACCCTGCGGCGGCCAGGTACCCGCAACGCCCTGTGCCCGGCCCGGCGCCCTGTCCCGCTCGGCCATCGCCCTACCCCAATACGCCTAACGCTATAATGCTACCCAGGGCAGTGATCCGGCAAAAGGCGAACGGATGCGGAATCCTGAGAAAGCCGCAATTATTGTGGAGAGCCCGGCTGCGCCGTCCCTCCTAGAGCTCCGATTCCGAAGTTCGTATCATATTTGCGGCTCCACGTTTACGAACTTCGGAATCAAAGGAACTCTAGCAACTTATTGATGCTAGTGCGGCTTCTGAATTTGAAGTTCCTATAATGGACTCTCGGCGAAACTGATAGGAACTTCAAATTCGCCGCACTAGTCGGCGATTCCAAAGGGAAAGCTGCGGTGACCGGCTCGGAATTGAAGCAATTGCGTCAGGATCTCGGTGAGGCGATCGGGCGCCCCTTGTCGGCGGCCGACATGGCGAAACTGTGCGGGCTTGAGCCGAAGGAAGGCGCCGACACGATCCGCCGCTGGGAAGTGTCCGGTCCGAGCGGGCCCGCCGGCAAGCTGCTGACGATCCTGGCGATGGCGAGCGACCGCCATCCCATTCTGGAGAATTTCAACATTTTCGACCGCTGGGACGTGGACGAAAAGGAGCGGCCAGCGCGCAAGGCGGAGTTCCGCGAAAAAATGCGCAACGAAATCCGTGAGCGCCTGGAGTAGTTGGCGCTATCAGCTTTTACCAACCTCTTTGGCAAACGTGTCGCGCAGCCCGATGGTGCGATTGAACACCGGATGGTCCGCGGTCGCATCCTTGTCCCGCACGAAATAGCCCTGACGCTCGAACTGCACGACCTCCGTCGAGTTGGAGGTAGCGACGTCGGGCTCTACCCTGGCATCCTTCAGGACTTCCAATGACTGCGGATTGAGGTCGGCAGTGAAATTGGCCGCATCCGGCGTCGGGCTGGCAAACAGCGGGCTATAGAGGCGGATTTCCGCGGGCTTCGACTGTGCCACCGACAACCAATGCATGGTCGCCTTGACCTTGCGGCCATCGGGCGCGTTGCCGCCGCGGGTGGCGGGATCGTAGGTACAGCGCAGCTCGACGACTTCGCCGGCGGCGTCTTTCACCACGTCACGGCAGGTGATGAAATAAGCGTAGCGCAGCCGCACTTCGTTGCCCGGCGACAGGCGGAAAAACTTCTTTGGCGGATTTTCCATGAAATCGTCGCGCTCGATGTACAGCTCGCGTCCGAACGCCACGCGGCGCGTGCCCGCATTCGGATCGTCGGGATGGTTGACTGCTTCGAGTTCCTCGGTCTGCCCTTCCGGATAGTTTTCGATCACGACCTTGAGCGGCCGCAGCACCGCCATCCGGCGCTGCGCGCTCTGGTTCAGAACCTCGCGGATGCAGAATTCGAGCATACCGACATCGACGACGCTATTGGCCTTGGCAACGCCGATGCGCTTGATGAACTCGCGGACCGCCGCCGGCGGCACGCCGCGCCGCTTTAAGCCAGCAATCGTGGGCATGCGCGGATCGTCCCAGCCGGCCACATGGCCGCCGCGCACCAGTTCGGTCAGAACCCGCTTGGAGAGCAGCGTATAGGTCAGGTTGAGGCGCGCGAATTCGTACTGATGCGGCTTCGAGGGCACCGGCAGTTTGTCGAGCAGCCATTCATAGAGCGGTCGGTGATCCTCGAATTCCAGCGTGCAGATCGAATGGGTGATGCCTTCAATCGCATCGGACTGACCGTGGGCATAATCGTAGCTCGGATAGATCGACCATTTGGTGCCGGTGCGCGGGTGATGCGCATGCAGGATGCGATAGAGCACCGGATCGCGCAGGTTGATGTTGCCCGAGGACATATCAATCTTCGCGCGCAGCACGCGCGCGCCGTTCGGAAATTCGCCTGCCTTCATGCGGCGAAACAGGTCGAGATTTTCTTCAACCGTTCGATCGCGAAACGGACTGTTCTTGCCAGGCTCCGTGAGGGTGCCACGCGCAGTGCGGATCTCCTCCTGCGACTGATCGTCGACATAAGCCAGACCCGCGCCGATCAGGCCTTCCGCCCACTCGTAAAGCTTTTCGAAATAGTCGGAGGCATAGAAGAGATTCTTCCCCCAATCGTATCCAAGCCATTTCACATCGGCCTGAATCGAGTTCGATGAATTCCTGCTCTTCCCTGGTCGGATTGGTGTCGTCGAAGCGCAGGTGGCAGCGCCCGCCAAACTCCTGCGCGATGCCGAAATTAAGGCCGATCGACTTGGCATGGCCGATATGCAGATAGCCGTTCGGTTCCGGCGGAAACCGCGTCACGATCAGACTATGCTTTTTGGCATCGAGATCGGCCTGGACGATGTCGCGGATGAAATCGCGGCCGGCCTCTGCTGTCGTCGGTTCTAGGGTCATGCTAGCTTTCGTGCTCCGGGACTAATGGTCTATCTGCCAAATCCAGTAGCCCCAAGGAAGGCTTTAGTTATATGGGGTTCCTGATATACACCCGCAGCCCGCCCGGGCAGATTCCACCCCCTCCCTGTTGACGTCCATGACCGCACCTGTCGTTACGCGCTTTGCCCCCTCGCCGACCGGTTTTCTCCATATCGGAGGAGCCCGCACGGCCCTGTTCAACTGGCTTTATGCGCGCAAGCACGGCGGCAAGATGCTGCTCCGGATCGAGGATACCGACCGCGAGCGATCGACGGATGCCGCGATTGCCGCCATTCTGGACGGCCTGAAATGGCTCGAGCTCGATTGGGACGGCGAGGTCATCTACCAGTTCAGCCGCGCGGCCCGTCACCGGGAGATCGCCGAATCCCTGCTCGCAGCCGGCAAGGCCTACTATTGTTACGCCACACAGGAAGAGCTCACGGCGATGCGCGAGAAGGCCCGCGCCGAGGGCCGCACCCGCCTTTACGACGGCCTGTGGCGCGACCGGGATCCGTCCGAGGCCCCGCCCGGGATGAAGCCGACCATTCGCCTGCGTGCGCCCCAGACCGGCGAGACCGTGATCGAGGATCAGGTGCAGGGCCGCGTGGTCTGGCAAAACGAAAACCTCGACGATCTCGTTCTGCTCCGCGGCGACGGAACTCCGACCTACATGCTGGCCGTGGTGGTGGACGACCACGACATGGACGTCACCCACATCATTCGCGGCGACGATCACCTGATCAACGCAGCGCGCCAGAAGCAGATCTACGATGCGCTGGGCTGGGATATTCCCAGCATGTCGCATATTCCGTTAATTCACGGACCCGACGGTTCGAAGCTCTCCAAGCGCCATGGCGCGCTCGGTGTCGACGCTTACCGCGCCTTGGGATATTTGCCGGCAGCATTGCGGAATTACCTCGTCCGGCTCGGATGGAGCCATGGCGATCAGGAGATTTTCTCGACGGAGGAAATGATCGCCGCCTTCGATCTCTCCGGCATCGGCAAATCGGCCGCACGTTTCGATTTCGCCAAGCTTGAGAATCTCAACGGGCATTACATCCGCCATGCCGACGATCAATCCCTCGTGAAGATGTTCGAGCAGGTGCTTCCGTTCGTGCCCAACGGGGCCGACCTTGCGGCCAAGCTCAACGACACCACCCGGGCGCAATTGTTGCAGGCCATGCCGAGCCTGAAAGAGCGCGCCAAGACGCTGATCGAGCTGATCGACAGCGCCTATTATATTTTCGCCGACCGGCCGATCGAGATCGACGCCAAGGCAGCCGCCTTGCTGACGCCGGAAAATCGCTTATTGATCGGCCGGCTTCGTGTTGCCCTCTGGGCGGTGAAAGACTGGACCGCCGAAGAGACGGAAACCGCGATGCGGGCCTTTGCCGACCAGAACGGCCTCAAGTTCGGCGCCGTAGCTCAGCCCCTGCGTGCCGCTCTGACCGGACGCACCACTTCCCCCGGCATATTCGACGTCTTGGCCGTCCTCGGCCGGCAGGAAAGCCTGGCCCGATTAGAAGACCAGGGTCCGGATTGAACCACGAGCGCGCCACCTTGCAGCGCACACGGCAATAAGCTACCCATTTCATTGCTTCATTTAGCGCCCCGCTTGGCGCGCCTGCCGTTTCGAAAAGGCATGCAAGTGCGGGCTTTCGCAACGATCGCATCGGGGACCTCACGATGGCTGCATCCCAAGGCAAGACCGCAACGTTAACGGTAGGCAACAAGACTTTCGATCTTCCGATTTCGAGCGGCAGCATTGGGCCTGACGTCATCGACATCGGCAAGCTCTACGCGCAGTCCGGGATGTTCACCTACGACCCCGGCTTCACCTCGACCGCGAGCTGCGAGTCGAAAATCACCTATATCGACGGCGATGCCGGCGTCCTCGAATACCGCGGCTATCCGATCGAACAGCTCGCCGAAAATGGCGACTTCCTCGAAACCTGCTACCTGCTGCTTTACGGCGAACTGCCGACCAAGGCGCAGAAGGCCGACTTCGACCGCCGCGTGATCCTTCACACCATGGTTCACGAACAGATGGCCCGGTTCTTCCAGGGCTTCCGCCGCGACGCGCATCCGATGGCCGTCATGGTGGCGTCCGTCGGCGCGCTCGCCGCGTTTTATCACGACTCCACGGACATCAACGATCCGAAGCAGCGCATGATCGCCTCGATGCGCATGATCGCCAAGATTCCGACGCTGGCCGCGATGGCCTTCAAGTACAATCTCGGCCAGCCCTTCATCTATCCGAAGAACTCGCTGAGCTTCGCCGAAAACTTCCTGCATATGTGCTTTGCGGTGCCGTGCGAGGAATACCAGATCAATCCGGTGCTGGCCGACGCGCTCGACAAGATCTTTATCCTGCACGCCGACCACGAACAGAACGCTTCGACCTCGACGGTGCGCATCGCCGGCTCTTCCGGCGCCAATCCGTTTGCCTGCATCGCGGCCGGTATCGCCTGCCTGTGGGGACCGGCGCATGGCGGCGCCAACGAAGCGGCGCTGGCGATGCTGGCCGGCATCGGCACGGTCGACAAGATTCCCGAATTCATCGCGAAGGTGAAAGACAAGAACAGTGAAGTCCGCCTGATGGGCTTCGGCCATCGCGTCTACAAGAATTACGATCCGCGCGCCAAGATCATGCAGAAAATGTGTCACGCCGTGCTGAAGGAAACCGGCCATGGCGACGACCCGATGCTGAAGGTCGCGCTGGAATTGGAAAAGATCGCGCTCAGCGACGAATATTTCATCAGCCGCAAGCTTTATCCGAACGTCGACTTTTATTCGGGCATCACGCTGAAGGCGATGGGTTTTCCGACCTCGATGTTCACCGTGCTGTTCGCGGTTGCGCGCACCGTCGGCTGGATCAGCCAGTGGAGCGAAATGATCGAAGACCCGCAGCAGAAGATCGGCCGCCCGCGCCAGCTCTATACCGGGGTGACGCGCCGCGATTACGTCAACATCGATCAACGGAAGTAATGAGCGCCAGCGGTAGCTGCGCAAACGACGTTGAAGCCGGATGCGACCATCGCGTCCGGCTTCGACGTATTCCGGCCTCCCAAATTTAGCCAGCCCTCCGGGATTTTCGCAGCGTCGCCAGGACAATGTCGGCGGCGCGGACACTGGGCGACTGATTGCCGGTCGACATGATGTCGTCAATCCGCGCAAAGGCAGCCAGCTGCCGCTGGCGCATCGGCGTGTCGGACAAGATTTCACCGAGCGCGCCGGCAAGGTTATCCGCCGTGCAGTCGTCCTGGATGAACTCGGGAACCACGTTTTCGCCAACCACCAGGTTCGCAAGAATCACCGACTGGACGGTGATGGCGCGCAGGACGAACCAGGCCTCGACCGCGCCTGCCCGGTAGGCCGCGATCATCGGCACGCCGGCCAGCGCCAGTTCCAGCGTGACCGTGCCCGATTTGGCTAACGCTGCCGAAGCAATCCGGAAAGCCGCGCGCCTTTCCTGCTCGCCGACCACGATCTGTGGCGCGACCTTCCAGGTCTTGACGCCTTCGCTGACGAGTTCGAGCAGATGCGGCATGGTGGGCAGAATGAGCTCAAACGCCTTACCCTGCGCCTGCAACCGCTCCAGCGCTTCGCCGAAAATAGCCATATGGTGCCTGATCTCGCTGCGGCGGCTTCCCGGCAAAACCACCAGCACCGGAGGCGTCCCGTTGCGGCGCCCTCGCTCCTCGGCTCCCGGTCTAAGCGAGCCGAGCTGTTCGATCAGGGGATGGCCAACGTACGTGCAGGGCGGCCCGTGCAGTCGGCGGTAGGCCTCCGGTTCGAACGGCAGCAGCGCCAGCACATGGTCGACATAGCTCCGCATCGCGCGCGCCCGGCTCGGCCGCCACGCCCAGACCGATGGCGAGACGTAGTCGACGATCGGGATCGTCGCATCGCGGGCCCGCACCCGGCGGGCAACGCGGTGGGTGAAGTCGGGGCTGTCGATGATGACGACAATGTCGGGACCTGCCCGCAGCACGGCGGCGGCGGTTTGCCGGATCAAGCGCAACACCTTCGGCAGCTGTTTGACGACGGCCGAAAAGCCGATAATCGACAATTCTTCGATCGGAAACAGGGATTTTAACCCCTCGCGCGCCATCGAACGGCCGCCGACGCCTTCGAACCTGACGGCGTCGCCGAGCCGCTGGCGGAGCACCTTCATCAGATGCGCGCCCAGCCGGTCGCCGGATTCTTCCGTTGCGATCAGAACAATCTTGCGCGCAACACCGCCATTTACGGAACCAGGCATCAGGAAGGCAAACCGGTGACGAAAAGCCTGGCGGTGTCCGCCGCCTCAATCATCGCCTGCGGATCGGCAACCACCGTATTGCCGGCAATGACGGCAACGCCGGCAAGCCCGGCCGCCGCTGCCCCCTCGACGGTTCGCGATCCCACCGTCGGCAAATCGAAACGCAAGTCCTGACTGCTCTTGGGCGCTTTCACCAGCACGCCCCGGCCTGCGGGCGCGCGAATGCGTCTCCCCTCCCGCAAGCTTGCAATACGCTTTAGCAATTCGTCCGTGCCTTCTATGCCCTCGACGCCGACAACATGGCCGTCGATGACGACCGCCGCCTGACCGATATCGAAGGAACCGAGCGCCTGGAGCACCTCGCGTCCCCTGGCGATATCAGCCATCGCGGCCTGATCTGGTGCAACTCGCGTGACGCATCCCTCCGGCATCAGCAAATCTGGCGCAACTTCCTTCAAGCCCAGGAGACGGAAACCGTCTCGTTCGAATATTCGGCCAACGCCGGACAGCAGGTGATCGTCGCCGCCCCGAAAGGCCGACCATACCCGCCCCATGACGAGAAGCGTGGCCCAATCAAGCCGGACTTCCGAGAGCGAGGGTCGCACCAGGGTCCCGATGAAGACCAGATTCTTGCAGTTTTCCTCGCGGAACAGCTTCTTCGCCCGACCGTACTGCCCCACCGCGATCCAGTGGTGACGGAAGCGTCCGGCAGCCGCAGGATCGCAAACCCCCTTGAGCGCAAACACCACGGGATCCAGACCGCGTGCCTGCAAGGAATCCGCAACCGCAAACGGCATCGCCCCGCCCCCTGCGATCACGCCAACCGGCGATGCAACGTCCAAGGCCGCGGCTATCATGGGGTGCGACTACTCCGTCATCCCTGTTCGTCGTTCCGGCCAGACGGCAGACACAGAGAACGATGCTTGCCGGTATCGATAAAGCTGAGGATTTCCGCGACCGCGGGATCCGTCGTCGCGAGGGCCTGCGCCGCGCTCAGCCGCTCGGCAAAGATTCCGGGGGCGTCGAAAAGCTTTTGATAGAACGATCTGACGATAACCAATCGTTCGCGGGTGAATTTACGGCGTTTCATCCCGACGATATTGAGACCTTCGAGACGCGCATATTGGCCGTTGACGAGGCCGTAGGGAATAACGTCGCCACGAACGCCGCAGACGCCGCCGATCATGGCCTGCGGACCAATTCGCGTGAACTGATGCACGGCGGACAAACCGCCGATAAAGACAAAATCTCCGATCTCGCAATGACCGCCAAGCGTAGCCGAAGTCGCGAAGATGACATCGTTGCCGACCTGGCAGTCATGGCCGACATGACTGCAATTCATGAAGTAACCGCGGTCGCCGACGCGGGTAATGCCGCCGCCGCCGACCGTGCCGGTATTCATCGTCACCAACTCGCGGATAGTACAGCTTTCGCCGATTTGCAGCCTGGTCGGTTCACCGCGATAACCGAGCGACTGCGGCGGCGAACCAAGCGAGGCGAAGGGGTAGATCGTGCAGCCGGCGCCAAGGCTGGTGTGCCCCATCACATGGACGTGGGCGATCAGCTTGCAGTTTGGGCCGACAACGACGTCGCGGCCAATCATGCAGTAAGGGCCAATCGTCGTGCCCTCGCCGATCACTGCGCCGTCTTCAACCCGCGCGGTTGGGTCGATCGTAGTCATCGAGGAGCCGCTCTCTCTTGCAAGGATTTCGCGTAAATTGTTCGATTTTTCAGTGGTTAGCGCGAGCCGCCGGGACTGTCCAGTGACCTGCCAGCCAGGGTCCGACGAACGCTTTGCGCCTCAATTCATGGTGCGCTGGACAAAGGCGGAGCCTTGCGTAATCACGCACATATAGGAAAAGGTTTGCGCGTCACCTTCGGTTTCGACGTCAACGTCGATGATGACGGGCTTCGACTGGCCTTTCCAGGTAGCCAGAATCTCCGGCGATACCGGGCGTGTCCGGGATCGCTTGACGACAAGTCCCGAGATTTTCGGCAACGCCTCGGTCGCGGTGGCGACGCACGTTTTACCCGCAACGGCGCCGCTATCGAGGACAACAAGCAGCGTTGCCAAAGCCGCCAATATCGTCAGGTTTCGCATCCGACCTTTCCGGTGCCGATCGCGAAACTAGAACACAGAAAATCCTGCCTGTCGATTGGAAGCCGGCGTGACGCCGGCATCGTTAACCTCGGGCCTGACGTCAGCTCTAGTCGGTCAGCATGGCACCGACGTCGGCCTCGGCAACGATCGTTCCGTTCACCTTGGCATCGCCGTGAAACCACCACATCGCCTTGCGTCTGCCGATGCTGCGCATGTGGTATTCGATGGTGTCGCCGGGCAGCACGGGCTTGCGAAACTTGCACTTGTCGATGGTCAAGAAATAGACCGCCCGAGGCTTTTCGGTGCCCTCGACCGATTTGATTCCGATGACGCCAGCCGTCTGCGCCATGGCTTCGATCATCATGACGCCCGGATAAATCGGACGCTCGGGAAAATGACCGAGAAACGGCGGCTCGTTGTAGGTGACGTTCTTGATGCCGATTCCGCTATAATCGCTTTTGATATCGATCACCCGGTCGATCAGCAGCATGGGGTAACGGTGCGGCAGCGTCTTCAGGATATCGTTGATATCCACGAGCGCAAACCTGACCGACGCCTCAGCCATTTTTCCCGGTCCTCCCCTTAAGGCGCTTCTCGCGCCCGCATCATGTGCCGCGACCCGTCAGCCTGTGCCTGCCAAGCCAAGCCCTTGACCAAGCCAAGTCTTGACCGAACCAAGCCTTGAGCCCAAGAGCTAGGCCTCCAGACCCGTCAGGCCCAAGGCCTTACCGCCAAGACCCGACGGTCGGCCCAAGGGTCGACTTTGCGGTCGTTGGCGATCTTTGGCAATCCTCAAGCTGGCCGCTCGTGATGGCAGCGGGCCAGTTTTTGTCCTGGCCCGTTTGGCAGAAGGCGCAGCGAGGCGGGCAGCGGCCTAGAAGCTGGTGCCGCCGCCAAACTTGAACTGCTGCACGACGTCGTACTTACCCTTCGTGATCGGGATCGCGTAGTCGAAGCGGAGCGGACCGAACGGCGACTGCCAGATCAAGCCGACACCCACCGACGTACGCACCACGTTACCGGGGTCATACTGCAAGCCCAAACAGGTGCCGGGCGCGGCCGGATTAGCCGAACCATTGTTCGTTGGCGGAATACAGCCGGGCAGATTGACTTCACCCGTCGTGGTCCAATCGGTCGGCCCCTTGTAATCGCCCAGCCAGCCAGCATCCGCATACACGGCACCCTTCAGACCAACTTCCTTCGGCAGGAACCAGAACGGCATCTGGAATTCCAGCGAAGCGCCCCAATACTGAGTACCGCCAAGCGCGTCCTGGGTGCCGTAGGGATTGATATCGCGCGGGCCGATACCATTCGGAGCAAAACCACGCACCAGGTTCGGACCCTCCTGGAATTGATCCAGCATCCGGATCGCGTTGTTGCCGACCTGGGTCATCACGCCGCCCTGGAAGTGAAGGATGCTGACGATATCGGCTACCAGCGGGGTGTAGTATTTCACGTCGAGGGCCGACTTGAGGTAGACCACATCGCCGCCAACGCCGGCGAAGTCCTGTTTCCAGTCGATCAAGAGACCGTCGGTCGGGTTCTTGTTGTTGTCCAGCGTGTTGTAATCGAAGGTATAACCGACCGCCGACGTAATCGTTGAGCCAGATGCAAGCTCCTTGCGGACCGGCAGCGAAGCTTCGCCGTCCGAGTAACACCACAGGCCGGTTCCAGAGGGATCCACGCCGCCAGGGATATTTGCCGCGATCGCCTGCTGACCCGCCGCCGTGTTCGCGAATGCTGGTGATGGATTGAACGGCAAACCATTCGTCGTGCTGTTATTACAGTTATCCAGGTAGCTCGGCAGCGACACTTGCTGCTGATAGATCGAATAGCGCAGCTGCAAGCTCAAATCTTCACGCAGCTGCAGACCGATTCTCGGGCTGAAACCGATGGTCTTGGTTTCGTAGGAAATATAGGTGTTGGGCAACTGCTCGCGGAAGTAAGCGTCGAGGCCCAGCGCAACACGGTAGTCGAGCAAATAAGGCTCGACAAACGAAACCGTAAGTCCCCGCGCATACTCGCCGTAGGTCACCGACACCTTGCCGAAAAGGCCGCGGCCCAGAAGGTTGCGTTCGGAAACACTGACCTCTGCGAGCGGGCCGTCGGTCGTCGAATAGCCGCCCGACACCGAGAAGTCGCCCGTCGATTTCTCTTCGAGCTCGACATTGAGAATCACGCGATCGCTCGATGAGCCCGGTTCGGTGGTGATTTTGACGGTCTTGAAGAAGTCGAGATTCTTCAGCCGGCGCTCGGCCCGGTCGACCAGCGCCCGGTTGTAGGCGTCACCCTCGGCAATATCGAATTCGCGACGGATCACGTAGTCCCGCGTACGCGTATTGCCGCGCACATTGATGCGTTCGATATAGGTGCGCGGACCTTCGTCGATGGCGAATACAATCGAGACAGTATGCGTCTGGAAATCACGATCGCCGCGGGGCTTGACGACAGCAAAGGCAAATCCGCGCCGCGAGGCTTCGATTTGCATTTCCTCGACCGATTTCTCCAGCGCCTCGGCGTTATAAAGTGAGCCGACATTCACTCGCGAGAACCGGGCAAGCACGTTTCCGTCGAGCGCGGCAATGCTGGACTGGAAATTGACCGAGCCGACGCGGTATTGCTGGCCTTCCTCGATCTTGTAGGTGACCTGGAAGCCCTTCTTTTGCGGATCGTATTCCGTCAACGCCGCGACGACCTGCACGTCGGCGAAGCCATGCTTGAGGTAGTAGCGCCGAATCAGGTCGCGGTCGGCCTCAATTCGATCCGGATCGTAAACGTCGTTGCCGCCGAGGAAGCTCAGAAGATTCGAATTCGCGCGTCTTGATGACGTCCTTCAGCCGATAGGCCGAATAGGTCGTATTGCCGATGAACTCGATCGAATTGATGCCGGTCTTGTTGCCTTCCGTGATCGTGAAGATCAGGTCGACGCGATTGTTCGGCTGTTCGATGATTTCGGGAACGACCGAAACATCGTAGCGGCCGGCGTGGTGATAGATGTCCGAGATTCGCTGCGCATCGGACTGGACCATTGGGCGCGATAGCGTACCGCGTGGCTTTGACTGAATTTCGCCGGTGAGTTGCTCGTCCTTGATCTTCTTATTGCCTTCGAAAACCACGCGGCCGATCACCGGGTTTTCAATCACCGTCACGACAACTCGGCCGCCGGCGGTGTTGATCTTCACGTCCTGGAACAGGCCGGTCTCAATCAGACCCTTCAAACCATCGTCCAGACGGCCCTGGTCGAGCTTCCCGCCGACACCCGGCTTGAAATAGGAACGGATCGTCGAGGCCTCGACCCGGCGATTTCCCTCGACCTCAATCGAATCCACGGTCTGCGCCGAAGCCGGCGAGGACGCGAACCCAACCGCCAAGGTGGCGGCAAACGGCGTCGCCAACATGACCAGGGCGGCAAACAAGCCTCCCCGTACCCCCATTCCAAGCTTCATGCGCAAGGCGCCCTTACAATCCTGCTGCCGGCCCGCACCCCACGAACCGGCAAATCACTATTTGCCGACCCGCTTGTAGCCAATTTTACCAAGCCGGCAAACCATATGTCGCAACGCGATTTCATTTTCATTCCAAGACGTTGCCCATTCGCCACGTCATAAAAAAGCCGCTTCACGATGCGGCGAAGTGCAAGATGTCGTTATAGGTCACAAATACCATCAACATCAGCACCAGCCCTAACCCGATTCGTGCACCCATTTCCTGGGCTCTTTGAGACAATGGACGCCCCCGCAGGGCTTCCACCGAATAGAACAAAAGATGACCGCCATCCAACAGCGGCACCGGGAACAGATTCAGCAGGCCAATCGACACCGAAAGCGCCGCGCAGAGCTGCAACAGGAACTGGAAACCGAGGCTTGCAGCCTGGCCGGAGAGTTGCGCGATCCGCAGGGGACCGCCGAGATCGCCGGTAGAGCCGGCGCCGACGAACAGCGAGCCGACGAACTTGAACGTGCCATCGACAATAAACCAGACCTGCTCGACGCCGATCTTGAGCGATTCCAGATAGCCGACCGGCGCGGTTTTCGGATCGGTCGGCTGCGCATTGTATTGAATGCCAAGCACGCCGATCTTGTGGCTGTTGCCGAAGATATCCTTCACTTCCTTGAGTGCGGGCGTCGCCGACAAGGTGATCAACGTATCATTACGCTTCACTCGGAACGTCAGCTTGGAGCCGGCATTGGTGGAAACGATCCGCTGCATGTCGGCGAAACTTTCGAGTCCCGTTCCATCGATCGAGGCGACGACGTCGCCAACCTGGAAGCCTGCGGCCGCAGCGACGCTATCGGGCTGAATCACATCGACGCGCGGGATCGAACTGGGCTTGCCGAAATAGAGCGACATGCCGGCAAAGATCACGATGGCCAGAAGAAAATTCGCAATCGGGCCGGCGGCAACGATCGCCGCGCGAGGGCCGACCTTCTTGTGATGGAAGCTGTCCGCCTGCTCCTCGGCGCTCATGTTGCCGAGTGTTTCCATGTCGGGGGTTGAAGCCTCGCTGTCATCGCCAAAGAACTTGACGTAGCCGCCGAGCGGGATGGCCGAGATTTTCCAGCGGGTGCCGTGCCGGTCGTTAAAGCCGACCAGTTCGGGGCCAAATCCGAGCGAAAAGGTTAACACCCTGACGCCCGCCCAGCGCGCAATCAGAAAATGACCGAGCTCATGGAAGAAAACGACAATGGTCAGCACAAACAAGAAGGGAACAATGTATCCGATCAGGCCATGACCTAACACATTGAAAATATGCTGAAAAAACTCGGACATTCAATTCCCCTCACCCGAAGCCGCGAGGCCCCGCCCCAACGCTCTAGGATGCCTTTAAGGCAATTTGAGGCAATAGGGTGACCGCCTTATTTCGCGCGTTATGGTCAACGGCAATTGCATCGTCGGCAGAAGCCAATGGAGGCTGATTCCCGGAACGAATCCAAGCTTCCAGTGTCGCCTCGACCAGCCGCGCAATGGCGCCAAACCGGATCTTGCCGGCGATGAAAGCGGCAACCGCCACCTCGTTCGCCGCATTGTAGACGGTGGTGGCGCCGTTACCCGTGCGCAACGCCTCGTAGGCCAGTCGCAGCCCCGGAAAGCGCGCGAAATCCGGCGCCTCGAACGTCAACTGCCCGATCTTGGCGAGATCGAGTTTCGCCGCAGGTCCCACGATTCGATCGGGCCAGCCCAGGCAATGCGCGATTGGCGTGCGCATATCCGGCGCGCCGAGTTGGGCGACCACCGAGCGGTCCGAAAATTCGACCATCCCATGAATAATCGATTGTGGGTGAACCAGGACGTCGATCTCGTCCGCCTTCAATCCGAACAGGCACGCCGCCTCGATCACCTCGAGGCCCTTGTTCATCATCGAGGCCGAATCGATGGTGATTTTCTGCCCCATGCTCCAGTTCGGATGCTTGAGGGCCTGCGCCAGCGTCGCCTGCTCGATGTCGGTGCTGGACCAGGTGCGGAACGGGCCGCCGGAGGCGGTGATGATGACACGAACCAGCTCATCGCGGTTTCCGGAACTCAAGGCCTGAAACAGCGCGTTGTGTTCGGAATCAGCCGGCAAAATGCAGGCTCCGGCCTTCGCCGCGCGCTCCATGAAGAGATCGCCGGCACACACCAAACATTCCTTGTTGGCCAGGGCAACCGTCGCGCCGCGATCAACCGCCGCCAGCGCCGGCTTCAGACCGGCCGCGCCGCTAACTGCGGCCATCACCCAATCGGCCGGCCGCGCGGCCGCTTCGACCACGGCAGTTTCACCGGCGCCGCACTCCGTCCGCGTGCCCGCGAGCGCGTCCTTCAATTCGGCCAATCGCGTGGGATCGGCGACGGCGACATAGCGCGCGCCGAACTCCCTGGCGAGTTTGGCGAGAGCCGTCACGTTGGTGTTCGCCGTCAACGCCTCGACGCGGTAGCGATCGCGTGAAGCCCGCAGCAAATCCATCGTGCTGTCGCCGATGGAACCTGTGGCGCCCAGCACGGTGACCGAACGAACGGCTGTGGCCGCTTTATTGTTACGCAAGGGAACAGCGCTCATGCCTCACCAAACCATAAGACCGCGGCCGACGCCATCCGCGCCGCCCCGCAAAAAGCCGAAAATGGCCGCCAGAACGATGGCGGCGACGAAGCCGTCAAGGCGGTCCATCAACCCGCCATGTCCGGGAATGATGTGACTGGAATCCTTGACGCCGAACCTGCGCTTGACCGCGGACTCAAACAGATCGCCGAGCTGCGAGGCAATCGAGAGAACGGCGCCCAACAGCAGCAGCGGTATTATCTTTCCGAAATTGAATGCCGCAAACCCGGCTGCGACGCCGAGGCTTGCCGCAAAGCCGCCGATCGCGCCCGCCCAGGTCTTTTTCGGGCTGACCTGCGGCCAGAGTTTAGGTCCGCCGATCAGCCGGCCCGCGAAATATCCGCCGATATCGGTCGCCCATACCACCAGCAGCACCAACATCAACGCTGCTAATCCCCAGAGCGGATCAAGCCGCACCGCGGTCGAGCCGATCGATGCCGCCAAGGCATAGCCTAGTCCAACCGCGGTCCAGAGCCGGCGATCGGAAGATAAAATGACAACGGCAACAACCCCCAGCACAACGAGCGCTGAAAGATAGATTTCGTTGATGTGGCCGAGGGCGATCGAGCCGACGCCGAGAAGGACGAGAACGCCCACAACCACGAGGCGCGGCGTGCGCGCGCCAATCACCGTGAGCCATTCCACGTAAAGCCCGATGGCGGCGGCGGTGACGAGCCCGGTCCAAAGCCATCCACCGACATAGGCCATAGCGATGGCAAGGGGAGCCATCACCAGTGCAGCGACAATCCGCAACAGAAGGTTGTTTCCCTCCGGCGCTGACGTGACGATTGATCCGTGGCCTTCGGTCACGATCCGGTTTTCACAGCCAAGCCGCCAAACCGGCGCTCGCGCCGGGCATATTCCGCAATGGCGCCCTCAAGCGCGGCCTTGTCGAAATCCGGCCAATGCACCGGCACAAAAACCAGCTCGCTATAGGCCGCCTGCCACATCAGGAAATTCGACAGCCGCTGTTCTCCGCTAGTGCGGATAATCAGGTCGGGATCCGGAATTTCAGGTGCGTCGAGATAACCTCCGAGCGTGTCGGCGTCGATCGACGACGGATCACGCTTTCCTTCCGCAACTTCACTGGCCAGCCGCTGTGCCGCACGCGCGATTTCCTGCCGCGATCCGTAATTGAACGCGACGACGAGATCCAGCCGATCGTTGTTCCGCGTCAGATCTTCGGCCTCCTTGAGAAGCACGCAAATATCCGGCTCGAGTCCGTCGCGTTCACCGATCACGCGGACGCGGACGCCGTCGCGGTGCAGGATGGCGAGATCGTTACGGATGAAACGCCGCAACAGCCCGAACAGGTCGCCGATCTCAGACGCCGGCCGCGACCAGTTTTCAGAGCTGAAAGAGAAAATCGTCAGATAGCGCACGCCGAGTTCGCCCGCGGCACGAACGACGTTTCGCAAGGCTTCGACCCCGCGGCGATGGCCTTCGACGCGCGGCAACCCGCGGGCGGCGGCCCATCGCCCGTTCCCGTCCATGATGATCGCCACGTGCAACGGACCGCCCCCCCGATCGGGTGCTTCAGTCGCAGGCGCTGCGGCATTCGACATCAATCAATCCCTCAAGGCAGAGCCCTCGAAACACCGTTTCGATGATCGCGCCCGGATAAAAACGACCACTAGTGCCCACTTACCGAAGTTCGTGCTCCATTGCGGCCCCCACCGTCACGAACTTCGGAAAGTCATGGGCACTCGTAAACTTATTGATTCTAGTACCGCTTCATCGATCTGAAGTCGCTGATCGAATTCCCGGCTGGGGGTGCAGGGACTTCAGATCGGCGGTACTAGACGGTCAGGATTTCCTTTTCCTTCGCGGCCAACATCTGATCGATCTCCGAAATCGTGCCGTCGGTCGCCTTTTGCACGTCATTGCCCAGGCGCTCCTGATCGTCCTCGGAAATCTCGTGGTTCTTCTCGAGCTTCTTGATCGTATCGAGACCGTCGCGCCGCACATGCCGAACGGCGACCTTGGCGGCTTCCGCATATTTGTGCGCGACCTTGACCAGTTCCTTGCGGCGATCCTCGTTGAGTTCGGGAATCCGCAAGCGCAGCACTTGCCCTTCGGTCGCAGGACTGAGACCCAGATTGGAATCGACGATTGCCTTCTCGACCGCTTTCACCATCGACTTGTCCCAGACCTGGACCGACAGCAGGCGCGGCTCGGGAACGCTGACGGTCGCGAGCTGATTGAGCGGCATGTGCGAACCATAAGCCTCGACTTGGACCGGCTCCAGCATCGATGCCGCGGCCCGTCCCGTCCGCAAGCCGCCGAGCTCGTGCTTGAGAGATTGCGTGGCGCCCTGCATCCGGCGCTTCAATTCGTTGATGTCAAAACTACCCGTGGACATGACGCTCTCTCCTCCTGAATACGGCCGCCGCGCGCCTTTACAGCATCTCTGGCGCAACAAGCACTAGCCGGCAACGATCGTCCCGCGACCGGTGCCGCTCAGAATGGCGCCGATCGAACCCGGTTCGGCGATCGAAAACACGATGATAGGCAGCGACGTCTCGCGGGCAAGCGCAAATGCGGTCGCGTCCATGACCTTGTAATTGCCTCCGATGGCCTCGGAATGGGTCAGGCGATCAAATCGCTTGGCGGAAGGGTCCTTTTTCGGGTCGGCGCTATAGATGCCGTCGACATTGGTCGCCTTCAGCACCGCCTGCGCGCCGATTTCAGCAGCCCGCAATACCGCCGTGGTATCGGTGGTGAAAAACGGATTGCCGGTTCCACCGCCGAGCAACACGATACGGCCCTCGGCCAGATATTTGTGCGCTGCACTTCGGGTGAAAAGCTCGGAAATCTCCGGCATGACGAACGCCGACAGGGTTCGCGCCGGCGCTCCCTTGCGTTCGATGGCCGCCTCGAGTGCGAGACAGTTCATCATCGTGGCCAGCATGCCCATGGTGTCGCCGGTCGGCCGCGACACGCCTTGTGCGGACACTTCGACGCCGCGGATCATGTTGCCGCCGCCGACGACAACCGCGACTTCGGCACCTAGCTGCCGCGCTGCGATCAGGTCGGCCGCAACACGGTCGAGCGTCGGCTGATCGATACCGGAACCGTGGCTGCCGGCGAGATATTCGCCGGAAAGCTTGATAACCACGCGACGATAGACCGGCCCTGTCATTTACGAATCGCTTTCCTTATCCCCGCCCCGGCTGCCGGCGCGAACGGACCGCAAGCGCTGTCAGAGCGGCTATTTCTGGCCGCTGGCAGCGGCGACCTCAGCGGCAAAATCTGATTCCTGCTTCTCGATTCCCTCGCCGAGAGCATAGCGCAAAAATCCAGCCACCTTGATCGGGCCGCCGACCTTACCCTCAGCTTCCTTGAGCGCCTGGGCAACGGACTTGCCGCTATCGTGGATAAAGGCCTGCTCCAGAAGACAGACTTCCTTGTAATAGGTCTTCAGGCCCAACTCGACGATCTTTTCGATCACATTCTCCGGCTTGCCCTGCTGACGATATTTATCGGCCAATACATCCTTTTCGCGCTTCACCGTAGCCGGATCGAGCCCGGTCGGATCGATCGCCAGCGGATTGGCGGCCGCGACATGCATCGCCAACTGCTTTCCGAGTACGGCGAGTTCATCGGCCTTACCCGCCGATTCCAGCGCGACGATCACGCCCATCTTGCCGGCGCCTTCGACCACCGCATTGTGGACGTAGCTCGACACCACGCCTTGGCCTACTTCGAGCGAAGCGGCGCGGCGCAGCGTCATGTTCTCGCCGATGGTGGCGATCGCGTCCGCAATCGCGGTCTCGACCGTCACGTTGCCGACCTTGGCGGCCTTGATCTTCTCGATATCGGCGCCGACGTCGAGCGCTACCTGGGCGATCATCTTCACCAGCCCCTGGAAGTGCTCGTTGCGCGCCACGAAGTCGGTCTCGGAGTTGACCTCGACGACAACACCCTTGGTATTCTTGGTCAGCGCGGCGATCAGGCCCTCGGCGGCCACACGGCCAGCCTTTTTGGCGGCCTTCGACAGGCCCTTCTTGCGCAGCCAATCCTGCGCGGCCTGCATGTCGCCGGCGCTCTCGGTCAATGCCGCCTTGCAATCCATCATGCCCGCGCCGGTGGATTCGCGCAGATCCTTGACCATCGCTGCCGTGATTGTCGCCATGTCGCTATCGTCCTTTGCCTGCGACGGTGCGTGCGGTCCGACGTCCGCCGCGATCTACCGTCACCGATACCGTAAGAAGGAATGTGCTGGTTATGCCGGCCGGGATTTCCGGCCGGCATGTTTACTATTCCGCCTCGGCGGTAAGCGTTTTGGCCTGGGCCACCCAGGCGTCGGCGCGGCTCGGAAGGCCGACCTCTTCGCCGATCTTGTGGGCCGTGTCGTGATCGAGTTCGGCCAACTGCCAATAATGGAAGATGCCCATGTCGTTGAGCTTCTTCTCGATCGCGCCGGACACGCCGGTGAGCTTCTTGAGATTGTCCGGCGCACCGCGCGGACCTGCCAGGCCCTGGAAGCCGGAAGCCTGCGGCGCGGCGGCGGGAGCTTCCTCGCGCACCGGATGGGCCGAGGCACCGACGTCGGTGCCGGAATCACCTTGCGCCCGCGAAATACCGTCGATCGCAGCGCGCGCCACCAGATCGCAATACAGCGAGATCGCGCGGCCGGCGTCGTCGTTGCCGGGCACGACATAGGTGATGCCCTTCGGATCGGAGTTGGTGTCGACGATCGCAGCCACCGGGATGTTCAGCCGCTGGGCTTCCTGGATCGCGATGTCTTCCTTGTTGGTGTCGATCACGAAGATCATGTCCGGCAAGCCGCCCATATCCTTGATGCCGCCGAGCGAACGGTCGAGCTTGTCGCGCTCGCGCTGCAACGTCAGCCGTTCTTTCTTGGTGTAGGCGTTGGCATCGCCGGAATTGAGCACCTCGTCGAGATGCCGCAGCCGCTTGATCGAACCGGAAATCGTCTTCCAGTTGGTCAGCGTGCCGCCGAGCCAGCGCGAGTTGACGAAATACTGCGCCGAACGCTTGGCAGCCTCGGCCACGCCATCCTGGGCCTGACGCTTGGTGCCGACAAACAGGATCCGGCCGCCCTTGGCAACGGTATCGCTGACCGCCTGAAGCGCGCGATGCATCAGCGGAACGGTCTGCGCCAGATCGATGATGTGGATGTTGTTGCGCGCACCGAAAATATAGTCGGCCATTTTCGGATTCCAGCGGTGCGACTGGTGGCCAAAGTGCACGCCAGCCTCAAGCAGCTGACGCATAGAAAAATCGGGTACTGCCATGGTTCTAATTCTCCGGTTGGTTCCTCCGGAAACGTGTGAGCAAGCGAGCCTTATGGCCCGGCTGCCACCGGACGGCCTTTTGAGCCATGTTTCCGTGTGAGATGGCGCGGTATATAGCCGTATTTCCGCGAGAAGCAAGGAAATACGGCCGGTTTTGGCGGCTTTTGTCCTCAAAAAGCCGGCAAAATCCGACCGGTAGCGCCCGGCTGACGCACAGGCCGGCCAGGCGGGCTGCGATCAGCGCACCGCCTCGCCGGGTCTGGACTGCCGTCGGTCGCCATCGATGCTGGCTTTGAGACCGGCGACATCGGCGAAGAAGGCATCCGGCGCGCGCAGTGGCACCGAACGAAAGGCGGGCGGCAGCAATGGACGGACGATGTTTTGCCGTCCGGCGTCGGAGAAAGCCTCCGATCGCTGCAACGCCTGCGCCGTAATCGCCAGCACCAGGATGACCGTCACGACCGCGCCCTTCAGCCACAGCCCTCTCGGGCTGATCTCGCGCAGATGCATGAAGCAGGCGGCCGCGAGGATCAGCCATACCGCAGCATATTCATAGTTGCTGAGCACGGGCCATGTCAGTCCAAAGGCCGCATAGCGGGCGAACTCGTTGTAGATCAGCGTGGCCAGATAGCCGACGATCGCGATCAGCAGGTTGCGTAAAAACTTCGAGCGCCCGGCAAGAATGCGCGAGATCAGCGCCCACACACCCACCCAGACCAGCATCATTCCGGCGAGCGTCAGCAGCGGCGACAGATAATTCGACAACCGCGGCTCACCCGTTTGGGCGAGCCAGACCCGCAGCGCGACGAAGCCAAACAAAACCACTGTCAGCGCGGCAATCATCAGCGAAGGCAGAATCGCTCGCTCAGCCGGCACAACACGCTCGGGCGCAACCGCATAATCCGTCGCGCGAACGCGCAACAGCGTCTGACCGATCCGCAGTGGCCGCTCGCCGTCAATGACAAGGCGAGTAATTCGGCTCTTGCTGCCATCCAGGAAGGTGCCGTTGGTGCTGCCGAGATCCTCGGCAACGAGTTGCCCTCCTTCGTCGCGCGATATGCGCAGATGACGTGGAGCGACATAGGGATCATCGATGATGACATCATTGTCATAGCCGCGACCGATGCTGGCCTGCTCGCCCGTAATCCGCACCCGCGTGGCGACGTCGCGATGGCGGGACAAGACTTCGACCCAGATCATCTGCTCACCCGCACCCCGTCAATGAAGCGCCGGCCGAGTTCCACGGCATCATCATAGCCGACGGCCTGCATGCTCAGGCGCGAGACCAGTGCTTCACGGCCGTTATCCTGCGTAACGGCGATCAGGGCGACGTCGTAAAGGCCCTCGAACTCGCGGTAACCCTGGGCGCACCACATCACGCGCAGCGACGGTCGATCCGGTGCAGCGACGGCGCCGACAAAATCCTCGTGGCAGCGTTCCTGGGTGTACCATTTCCGGTACGGGCCGGCGGTCACCAAACGGGTCTGACTAAGCTGAGCCAGATAGGTAGCGAACTGAAACTGATTCAGATCGGCCGTCCTGACATAGTAATGGTTGATCTGGATGTTGCCCGTGTTCAGATCGGAAGCAATGAACAGGCTGGTTTCGCTCGCGCAGGACGTCGAGTTCAAGCTGAAGCGTGGCTTCGGCACCGCGCTGGCATTGGTTTGAGCCCAACAGGTAAACCAGGGCGCTTCCGTCTCGGGTCCCCGGTAAGGACCAAGCGCAGCCGCGCGAAACCCTTGCTCGCCGAGCGATTTGTAGAGCGCCTTGCGCCATCCCGTGATTTGCCGTCCGACCTCGGCGCGCAGATCCGGTGAAGCCTTCTGATCTTGCACCCGCCGTAACAGCGCTTCGGCAAACCGCGCCGGCACGAGAAAGCTGATCAGCTGGCCGCCGCGGCGCGTGGCAACGTTGACCCCAGCAATGGTGCCGCTGGTGGTGACGGCCGGGCCACCGCTCATGCCCGGATTGAGCGCGCCGGTGAAATGGATACGATCGATGTAACTATGCTCGACCAGACCGTTATAGGTGCCCTCGACAATGGTGAAACCGAGCTCGAGCGGATTGCCCATCGCGTACAGGCGCTCGCCCTTCGGCAAATCGCCGTGGAGAGCGGCCTGATCGAAGCTGAAGAACGGCGCATCGTGTCGTTCGATCTTCACAATCGCCAGATCGTTGGGAAGATCCACGGCAAGAAGACGAACCTCGCCCTTCGTGCCGTCGGCCGCGGTATATTCCAGCCGGTAAGTGTTCGGTTCGAACACCACCTGGGAGACCACATGGTAGTTCGTGACGGCCAGTCCGTCTGCCGAAACCAGGAATGCCGAACCGTTGGACGTCTGCTGATCGGCGCCGATAACCAAGGTGCGAATTTGCAACAGGCGCGGCGGCGCGGTGGCGTAGACCGCTTCCGCGCCCGGCATTTGACCCGGCGCTGCCTGCGCGGTTGCGCAGCCAACCGCTGCGACCGCCAATAAACAAAGCCCGTGTGCCAGGACCGCAAGCCAAGCTTTCAAGATGTCACCGCAATCCATCCAATCGGGCTACCGTTCCGCAACCCTGCGCCCGCCAATGCGGGACACAGGCGATCATTGGCCGGCTGCCCTTTAGCTAAAACACCATTTGGTTGCAACCGGTCGGCCACCCACACCGAGACGGTAACGGCCCAGTCCTGCCCGCTCAGAGCGTCTCGACCATCCCGGCGCCGCTTAAACCATTTCCACCTTACCGTCCTTCAGCCGATAGATGCCGCCGACGACCTTGAGCTTATTTTGCGCAACCGCAGCACTCAGTATCGGTGTCGCCGAACTGAGCATGCTGACGTTGTCGATCACATTCTGCCTGATCGCGTTGGCGAGCGCGTCGCCGGCTTGACCCGATACCGCCTTCACCGCGGGCGCGATGCCCTCGACCAGCGAGGGTAAGTGCCCGGGCAATGTGGTGTTGTCCTTGAGCGATTTGATCGTCGCACTGACAGCGCCGCAGGCGTCGTGACCGAGAACAAGAATCAGCGGCGTGCCGAGTTCGGCAACGGCATATTCCAGGCTGGCGACCGATTCACCATTGGCGAAATTGCCCGCCACGCGGCACACGAAGAGATCACCGCGTCCGCTGTCGAAGGCGTATTCGGGGGCAATGCGCGAGTCGGCGCAACTCAAAATCGCCGCGTAAGGATTTTGGCCTCCGGCCAGCGCTTCGCGCTCATGTCGGAAATCGTGACGCAGCGATACGCCCTCGACATAACGCGCATTGCCTTTTCGCAGGCGTTCCAGAGCGGCGGCGGGCGTCAACACGTTTTGCGGCTTCGGCGGCGCCTTCATCTCCTTGGCGCCGGCCGCGCTCGCCAACCACAGTCCCATGGTCGAGACTGCGGCACCCAGCACGCGGCGGCGCGAAGGCTCAAATCTCTCAATCGAATTTTGGCGGCACATCTGGCACATCGGAAAATCCTTTCCGGATCAGAGCGTCTCCACCATCTCTACACCTGCCACCGCCTTGATGGCACCCGCGATCTGCGGCGACACCTGGAAACGGCCTTCCAGCTTGAACTCGACCTCGGTCTGCATATCGAGCCGCAGCACCAGCGCGATATCGCCACTGCCGGACTGGCCGGCCGGGGGCGAAAGCCGCCGCGCAATCGATTCCAGCGGCTTGGTATCGCGCAGGAAAATACGTAATCCCTTCTGGGTCTTGGCGGCGGCATCGTCGAGCGCCTCGGCGTGTAGCACCCGCGCGCGTACGTCCTCGCCCTGTAACTCCGCGCCCAATTGCAGAAGCACGGCCGCGCCGGGCTCCAATATGTCGCGGTATTGAGCCAGGCCTTCCGAGAACAATACCGCCTCGAAATGACCGGTGGGGTCCGACAGCCCGATGATGCCCATCTTGTTGCCGGTCTTGGTGCGCCGCTCCATGCGCGAGACCACGGTGGCGGCCACCTTGCCGGCGGTCGCACCCGTTTTCACCGCCCGCGAAAATTCCGCCCAGGACTGCACGCGAAGCCGCTTGAGCACCGTGGCGTAGTCGTCGAGCGGATGGCCCGACAAGAAGAAGCCGATCGCATCATATTCGCGCCGCAGCCGCTCGGCCGGCAGCCATGGCTCGACCTGCGGCAGCATGATCGTCGGCGCATCCGCCGCACCGCCGAACATGTCGTTCTGGCCGGAGGTGGCCGCCTCGTGGCTGCGCTGACAGGCGGCCAGGATCGCGTCCGCTCCGGCGAAAACCCGCGCCCGGTTCGGATCGAGCGAATCGAAGGCGCCGGCGGCGGCAAGGCTCTCGATGATCCGCTTGTTGATCGCCCGCGGGTTCACCCGAGATGCGAAATCGGCCAACGAGGTGAATTGACCGGCGCGGCGCGCATCGATGATCAGTTCGACGGCTTGCGGGCCGACGCCCTTGAGCGCGGCGAGCGCATAGTAGATCGTATCGCCAGCGACTTCGAACACGGCGCCGGAGCGATTGACGTTGGGCGCCTCGACCTTGATCCCCAGCCGCTGCGCCTCGGCGCGAAATTCCGACAGCTTGTCGGTGTTGTTGAGTTCCAGCGTCATCGACGCGGCCAGGAATTCGACCGGGTAATGCGCCTTCATGTAGGCGGTGTGGTAGGACACCAGCGCATAAGCCGCGGCATGGCTCTTGTTGAAACCGTAGTCGGCGAATTTCGCGAGCAGTTCGAAGATGGTGTCGGCCTGCCCTTTCGGCACGTTGTTCTTGACCGCGCCGGCAACGAAGATGGCGCGCTGCTTTTCCATCTCGGAGCGGATCTTCTTGCCCATCGCGCGGCGCAACAGGTCGGCGTCGCCGAGCGAATAGCCGGCCATCACCTGCGCGATCTGCATCACCTGTTCCTGGTAGATGATGACGCCGAACGTCTCCTTCAGGATCGGCTCGAGCAGCGGATGCAGATATTCCGGCTCCTCATCGCCGTGCTTGCGCGCGCAATAGGTCGGGATGTTCGCCATCGGACCCGGGCGATATAGCGCCACCAGCGCAATGATGTCCTCGAAGCGGTCGGGCCGCATGTCGACCAGCGCCCGCCGCATGCCCTGACTTTCCACCTGGAACACGCCGACCACATCGCCCCGCGCCAGCATCTGGTAACTGGGGGCATCATCCAGTGGCAGCGTCGGCAAATCGACCTCGACGTTGCGCTGCTTGAGCAGCTTTACGGCGACATCGAGCACGGTCAGCGTCTTCAATCCGAGAAAGTCGAATTTGACGAGACCGGCAGGCTCGACCCATTTCATGTTGAACTGGGTGACCGGCATGTCGGATTTCGGATCGCGATAGAGCGGCACGAGCTGGCTCAACGGACGGTCGCCGATCACGATGCCGGCGGCGTGGGTCGAGGCATGCCGCGTCAGGCCCTCCAGACGCTGCGCGATGTCGAAGGCGCGCGCCACCACCGGATCCTCGTCGCGGAACGCTTGCAGCTTCGGCTCGCTTTCGATCGCGGCCGCCAGCGTCACGGGAGCGGCGGGATTCTGCGGCACGAGTTTGGTCAGCTTGTCGACCTGACCATAGGGCATTTGCAGCACGCGCCCGACGTCGCGCAGCACGCCGCGCGCCTGAAGCGTTCCGAAGGTGATGATCTGGGCGACCTGGTCGCGGCCATAACGCTGTTGCACATAGTCGATCACTTCGCCGCGCCGGTCCTGGCAGAAGTCGATGTCGAAATCCGGCATCGACACGCGTTCCGGGTTGAGGAAGCGTTCGAACAGGAGGCCAAAGCGGATCGGGTCGAGATCGGTGATGGTGAGCGCATAGGCGACCAGCGATCCAGCGCCGGAGCCGCGGCCGGGACCGACCGGAATGCCTTCCGACTTGGCCCACTTGATGAAGTCGGCCACGATCAGGAAGTAGCCGGCATAGTTCATGCGGGTGATGACATCGAGCTCAAAAGCGAGCCGGGACCGATAGTCCTCTTCAGTAGTGCCTTGCGACAATCCATGAACCGCGAGCCGGTTGCTCAAACCATCTTCGGCCTGGCGGCGCAATTCGCCGGCTTCTTCGTGGGCTGCATCCGTCGCATTGGTGCCGGCGCCCACCGTGAAGCGCGGCAGAATCGGCTTGCGTGTTTTGGGGCGAAACGCGCAGCGCTCGGCGATCTCGACCGTGGAATTCAAAGCCTCGGGAATGTCGGCAAACAACACCGCCATTTCCGCCCGCGTCTTGAAACGGTGGTCCGGCGTCAGCTGCTCGCGCTCGGTTTCGGCGATCAGCCGGCCGCCGGCAATGCAGAGCAAGGCGTCGTGGGCCTCGTAATCGTCGGCGGTTGCGAAATAAGGCTCGTTGGCAGCGACCAGCGGCAGTCCCTTGGTATAGGCCAGATCGATCAGGGCGGCCTCGACGCGCCGTTCCTTCTCAATACCGTGGCGTTGCAACTCGACATACAGCCGATCGCCAAAAAGGCCTGCAAGCCGTTCGCAGCGCGACGTCGCCAGCGCCGATTGATCCGCAGCCAAGGCCAGCGATACCGGACCGTCCGGGCCGCCGGTCAGCACGATCAGGTCTTCGGCCTGGCCTTCCAGCCACTCGAACTTGATGTGCGGGGTCTGGTGAACCGGCGTTTCCAGAAACGCGCGGGAATTGAGATGCATCAGGCTGCGGTAGCCGCGCTCGCGCGCGGCCAACAGAACGATTCGCGACGGCGCGGACGCCATGGCGTTGCGGGCATTGGGATCCTGATCACCAAAATCGACCGCGAGTTCACACCCCACGATCGGCTGGATGCCATAGCCGGCCATCTTGTCAGAGAACTCGAGCGCCCCGAACATGTTGTCGGTATCTGTCAAGGCCAGGGCCGGCTGACGATCGGCCTTGGCGAGTTCGCCGAGCCGGGCAATCTTGATCGAGCCTTTCAGCAGCGAGTAGGCCGAATGGACGTGAAGATGGACAAATCCGGGATTGGACGGCGCCACGGGTTTTGACATGTCGTACGGCAACTCAGCGGTTATGGAGGGTCCGAGCCGCTTCGGGGCGACTCGCTATCCGCCATGGTGAAGGCTCCGACCAGTTGAGTCCACGGAGCCTTGCCCCCTCACCCGCCGCTATCAGGCTTTTCCCCAAGGGGCCAAAGGGGACCAAAAAGACCGGGTTTGGCGCAGCGGCCGTTCCCGGCGCCGGGCTGAAAGCCTACAGGTTGGGAATGACCTGGGCCCATATCGCGATCATTCCGACAAACAGTCCGATCGACGCCAACGCAGCTGCTTCCTCGACAAAAACCCTCAACATCACCGCCTCCCTGTTAAGAACGTAAAGGGAACATAGTTCGCTTTTTGTTCTCAGGCAAGAGAGAGGTAGTGGGTCAGTTTGAAAAATGACCCCTGTTGGTTAATTCTTGACTGACCGCTCCCTAGCCCCGCGAACCCGAGGAGGAGCTATGGTATGGAACACGCTCCATTAATGGAGGCATATGACGAACTAGGTCATTTATAGGCGGACCATGTACCGTCACGGGTTAAACATCCTGGCAGAGCAATTGCTGTATCACCAGTTTCTTCTGCCTGTGCCTGCAAAGTTAAGGGAACAGGATGGGGCAACGTGTTGACGGATGGCCGCAAGCTATCTTAAATGTTCTGGCTCTGCTCCAGTTGGGCCATCCAATTTTCTTCGTAAGTCGTTGGCCGCACTCAGGGCACTTGAATGGCCACGAGTTACGTCCTTGTACATGATGCTACCTCTAGTAGTGGTTATTGCTTCTTTGGAGCGGATAGTGGCGGATTCGTTGATCAATTCTAGTGCATTAAACTCAGTCTCAAAGCCCCATATTGTGTCCATCTCGCTGCCGTGCCAAAGCACGCTCACCGAATAGCCTTTCCCGATATCGTACTTGCGGACCACGAAATTGTATTCGGGATGCCGGTTCGCCAGCTCCCACTGCTCCAGCATCACAACCAGATCGGCCATTTCCCAAAGCTTGTCAGTCACGCCAGCGGCCATTGCGGGCGTCACTTTCAAGGTCTGATGGATGCGAACGAAGTTGTAGTACATCGTATGCAGCGCAATCGCGGCGGCGTGGTTTTCGACCTTCTTTGAGAACGCATTCGTCAGCCGAGTGAACCGGCGCATGTGCATCCGCATCGTGAGGTTGCTGCGCTCAACATATGACGTGCTGATATGCTTGGCGTCGGGGTTGCCGATCTTGGGCTGCTTCTCTGCCCCAATGCACATTGCCGGGCTGTAGCGCGTCTCCGACTGCGGCGGCGCGCCGTAGTGCTTAACCAGCATGGCGTAATCGACATCATCGCCGAACGCGCTATCAACGGCTGCCAGATACGGCCTATGGCCGTCGCTGGTTAGCTGGACGCGGTTGGCAAGCCTGCTCTCTCAGATCGTGCGATGAACGTCAACGGCGGCATTCGTGCTGCGGTCAGCGAGCAGCCAGCTAACGAGCAGCTTGGTATCGGCGCAGATCGCGGTCCACGTCCAAACGTCGCCAGCGCCGTCTCGGAGCGGCCTTGGCCTTCTCGACGTTGCTGGCCTTGGCGTAAACGAAGCTCCAGATTTCATCCATCTGGACGCGCTTGCACGGCAGGTTGCGAAGCGCCTTGTCCTGATAGGCGGCGCAGGCGTGACCGGCCTCAACCAGCAGCTTGGCGACGGTGTTTTTGCTGGCCCCGGTCAGGCGGGTGACGGCGCGGATCGACTGCCCCTCACAAAGGAGGTGGAGGATTTGGGCGCGGGTCTTTCGGTCCAGCTTGTTCATGGCTGGAGTATATGACCCTTTATGCTTAGCGTCAAGCATATTGATCCTAATTGGACAAGGCTGTTCCAACCCGGCCAACAAGGCTAGGTTGTTTCGTTTCGCTTTGCCCGAATCAGAAGTTGCGTTCCTTTACAAATTGTTGACTTATAAATCAACAAACTTGTTGACCCAGATGGCTACATTTGCGAAGATTCTGGAGAGGAAATTATTGATCCCGGTCGAGGTCCGTCTCGCCCGGGGCAAGTTTTATGAGCGGAAACTGTATGCCTATCCTGCAAGTCTGAAGTGGATGAAGGAAGCGGTACCAACGCTCAAAACGGGTCGAAAGCAGAGTGCGCAAACACCGGCAGAACAATTGATTATGCGACTGCAACAATGGCTTTCAGGAGCTGAAATCAAAAAAGGCCCGATGTTTAAAGAAATGGACTATCCGAGAGAAAATGATGTCTGGGAATCGAAAACGGACGACCTACGTTTGTTTGGATGGATGTATCGACCCAAACAATTCATCATAGCTTCCCATGGGTATGCCGACGATTACAAAGACCCAACAAAAACTAAAAATTA